>DATLUA010000015.1:0-10587 GCA_035533295.1 Elusimicrobiota bacterium
TGGCAAGCTGCAAATTCGTCATATGACACCATATAATAATATATAGTGTTATATTTCAAGCAGAAAATGGGGAATCCGGTAAAGCAAACACGGATTCCCGCATTTTAACGACGGTTAGAATCTACTTTCGATTTTCCTGGGCGCGACCTTCAGAGCGCTCCAAATCAGGCCGCAGTAGTGGTAGCGATGGGATGAAGGATCACGGCACCCGACGCTCTGTCTTATTCATCTTTATAACTGCAGCTATATCTTTCTTTACCGTGCCATTTCCCGGCGAAAGCCTAAGCGCCTCTTGAAGGTGCCGGATCGATTCGTTTAGCTTGCCCTCGGAAGCCAAGGCCATTCCCCAGTTCAACTGTGCCTGCGCGTAATTTGGATCCGCCTTCACGGCCAAACGAAATTGTTCGATGGCAGCGGCAATGTCATGCTGGGTGGCCAAGACATAACCCAGGTTGTTGTGACCTTGCGCAAATGCGGGATTGAGGCTCAAGGCCGCGCGATATTGTGCGACAGCTTCAGCCACATAACCTTGGGAGAAAAGAGCATTGGCCAGATCGCTGTGCGCCGATACAGAATTAGGATCAATCCCCAAAGCCCTGCGGTATTGATTGATCGCTTCGTTCGTAAGTCCTTTATCCGCTAAGAGCAAGCCCAGCCACACGTGCGCCGACACCGAATTAGGGTCAATTTTGAGGGCCTGTTGGATTTGGAATATCGCTTCATCCGTTCTGCCGCGCTGGGCTAAAACCTCAGCCAGATTGATGCGGGCATCGGCATATTCGGGAGCAAACTCGGCTGCCCGACCGTATTGGGCAATCGCTTCATCGAGTTTGCCTTGCTTCTCAAAAGAGATGCCTAGGTTAAAATGGGCTTCGACGTAATCATGCTTCAATCCTATAGCGGCGACTAAATGTTTTTCAGCTTCCTTGTATTCCCCGGCTCTATTAAGATAAACACCTAGATTGTTCTGCGCCAGCCAAGCGGAAGGATTTTCTGCGATTGTGTCGGCCCACAAGTCCTCGGGACTCTTGTATACGCGGCAGCGTTTCCAAGTCAGGGAACCAAGAACAGTCAGCATTATACCGGCCGCGATCAGCGCGGCCTTCTTCACATGGCCGCCAAATCGCGACTCCAGGTTCAAGCAAGCCCGGGTAACAATGGCCGAGAACAGCACAATTAACCCCAAACTCGCGGGATATTGAAAGTGATCGGACACATAGGAATATCTCATGAAATAGACGTTGGCAAACCCCATCGCCGGCGTCAGGGTTCCGCAGAAAAAAAGCACTGCCGCCAATGGGCCTCGCCCGATCCTATGGCGAAGGCCCCACAAAATCAAGAGTACCGCGATGAGCGCCAGCGGGAATAAGTATTGCCACCAAACGGCTTGGCTAATTTCCCAACGAGGATAGACGAACGATATGCGGCTGGGCCAAATCAACTTGCCAGCATAGAACCATGGAACTCGTCCCGCCAAAAGAATATGCTCTATGGGCTTTAAAGTCCATCCAGCCCCCTTCGCTCCAAGCTGGGTCCTTTCAATACTCTCTGTCAGAAAACCCGCGCCCGCACTTAAGATGAGCATTGGCACTGCCATGAACCAATCGCGCCTGCTAATGTTTCCAGTTTTCCACCAAGTTATAAGAAGAATCGCCGCCGGCAGGGTCACGATTGCAGTCTTGCTCGCTAGTGCACAGATAAATAAGAAAAAGGCCAGGAAATAAAACGGCAGATGCTCCCGCCCCTGTTCGCTTCCCGCTTCCTCAAAACCTAGAAATCGCAGGTAGCACGATATGGATGCCAAATAAAAGAAAACTGCGAGGATGTTCTTGAGTTCCGCAACCCATGCGACAGACTCTACGTGGACCGGGTGCAGAGCAAAAATCGCCGCGGCCAGCAGTGCCCCGGGCACCGACAAGCGCCGAAGAATCCGCCAAACGAGAATGGCATTTGCTGCCTGTAGCAGGACATTAACCAGATGGTAGCCCAGTGGGCGGAGCCCCCAGAGGTGATACTCAATCCAAAAAACACTATATGTCAGGGGATAGTACTGGAATGGGTTCTTACCCGGTGCCGTCCTTACCCTTGTCCAAATCAAGACTAAGCCATGAACCGAACGCAGTAGATTATTCTGGGTCACATCGTGGAAATCATCGAAAACGAACCCGCCATGAAGAATAGCCGGAAGATAGGCAAGGATCGTAACGGCAATAAGGCAGAAGGCCGACACAGCCACCCCCCGGTCAATATTCGAGGAGTTGGAGCGCATTTGATTTAAGTTCACAATCCTATCCCAGGGGGACCAGATCACACAGAATTTGGCTGGTCCGCGCGTCAAATCGCGGCGACGACGTCTTCGAGGACCACGCGCAGGTTGCGGGAGACTTTCTGGCCCAGCTCCAAAACGTCGGGGTGGCTTAGGGTCGCGCCCTTCATGCCGCCGGCCATGTTGGAAATCCAGGCCAAGGCCATCACGGAGAGCCCCATCTGCCGGGCCACGATGACCTCGGGCACCACGGACATGCCCACCACGTCGCCGCCCATGGTGCGGAAAGCGCGGATTTCCGCGGCGGTCTCGTAGGAGGGCCCGCCCACCGCCACATAGACGCCCTCATGCACCGGGGCGCGCCGCTTGCGGCAGGCGGCCATCGCCAGGCGGCGCAGGCGCGCGTCGTAGGCGTTGGTCAAATCGGGAAACATGGCGCCGAACTCTTCCTCGTGGAAGGCGCGCAAAGGGTTGCGGCCCATGAAATTGATGTGGTCCGTCACCGCGACGAAGTCGCCGGGCTTGATTTTCTCCCGCATGGAGCCCACGGCCGCGGTCGCGATGAGGGTCTTCAAGCCCCAGTATTCCAGCGCGCGCACGGGAAGGGCGATTGTCTCCATGGAGTGCCCCTCGTAGTAGTGAAAGCGCCCCTGCATGACCGCGAGGTTTTTTCCGGCGCACTGGCCCAAGATGAGCTTGCCCGCGTGCCCGGCCACGGTGGGGCGGGGGAAATGGGGAATCTGCGCGTAGGGGATGACGACGGGATTTTTCATCTCGGGCACCGCACCGGCCAAGCCGCTGCCCAGGATAATCGCGATCTCGGGCTTAAAGCGCGGGGCGCGGCTGCGCAGGAAACGGCTGGCCTTTCTCACCGCGCTGACGTAGGTCTTTATTTCCACGAGGTTGTTCATTCTACTAAATTTTCCTAGAATGACTTCGTGACCACCGCCACCGCTCCCAAAACCGACTTGAAGAAAACCGCGGCGCAGCTGCGCATCGCCGTCATCCGCATGATCGAGGCCGCGAGCAGCGGGCATCCGGGAGGCTCGCTCTCCATCATCGACATCCTGCTCTACCTTTACACGCAGGTCCTGCGCCACGACGCCAAGAAGCCCGCCTGGCCCGACCGCGACCGATTGATTCTCTCCAAGGGCCACGCCTGCCCGGCGCTCTATGCCGTCATGGCGCATTGCGGCTATTTCCCCGAGAGCGAGTTGATGACTCTGCGAAAGCTCGGCAGCCGGCTGCAAGGCCACCCCGATCGCCTGCGCCTGCCCGGCATCGAGGCCTCGACCGGCTCGCTGGGCCAGGGACTCTCCATCGCTCTGGGCATGGCCCTGGCCGGGCTCATGGACAAGAAGGACTACCGCGTCTACGCGATTTTGGGCGACGGCGAGATGCAGGAAGGCCAAGTCTGGGAGGCGCTCATGGCCGCGCCCAAGTTCAAGACCGCCAACCTGACCGTCATCATCGACTCCAACAACGGGCAAATCGACGGCCATGTCGCCGAGATCATGAGCTTGGACCCGCTGGCCGATAAGCTCGCGAGCTTCGGCTGGAACGTGAAGGCCATCGACGGCCACGATTTTGGCGCCATCGGGGGCGCCTTCGCGGCGGACCGGACGGCCGTGGGCAAGCCCCGGGCCGTCATCGCGCACACGATCAAGGGCAAGGGCGTCTCGTTCATGGAAAACCAGATCGCCTGGCACGGCAAGGCCCCTAATAAGGAAGAGGCCGACAAGGCCGTGGCCGAGTTGACCAAGGGCCTCTCATGAAAGCCACGCGCGAAGCCTTTGGGGAAGCGCTTTTAGAGCTGGGAGAGAAAAAACCCGCGGTCGTGGCGTTGGACGCCGATTTGTCCAAGTCCACCATGACCCTGGCCTTCGCCAAGAAATATCCCGAGCGGCACTTCGAGCTGGGCATCGCCGAGCAGAACATGGTGGGCGTGGGCGCGGGCCTGGCCCTGTGCGGCAAAGTCCCTTTCATCACCAGCTTCGCCTGCTTTTTAGTCGGGCGCCTGGAACCCTTGCGCATCGCCGCGGCCTACAACAAGACCAACCTCAAGATCGTGGGCACGCACGCGGGCCTGGGCATCGGCGACGACGGCGCGTCCCAGATGGGCTTGGAGGACGTCGCGGCCATGCGCGCCTTGCCCGGCATGGTGGTGCTCCAGCCTGCCGATGAGTTGGAAGCCAAGCAAGCCGTCTTGTGGGCGGCCGCGCACGACGGGCCGGTCTATCTGCGCCTGACGCGCCAGAAGCTCGCCGACTGCCACAAGCCCGGCTACCAATTCCAAATGGGCCGCTGCGACCTGGTCTGGGCGCCAGAGCCCGCGCCCAAGCACTATCAAGCCACGATTTTCGCGTCCGGCGGCACGGTCGGGGAGGCCGTCAAGGCCGCGCAGGATTTGTCCGCGCGCCAATTCGCCGCGCAAGTCGTCAACGCCGCCACGCTGGCCCCGTTCGACGAGGAAGCCGTGCGCGCGGCCGCGGCCGTGAGCGAGCGCCTGGTGAGCGTCGAGGACCACAACGTCAACGGCGGCCTGGGCTCCGCGGTCTGCGAAGCCGCGGCGGCCGCGGGTACCGGCGTTCCGGTCGTGCGCCTGGGAGCTCGGAGCTTCGGCGAGTCGGGAACCGCCCAGGAGCTCTACGACAAGCACGGCCTCTCCGCTCCCCATATCGTCGAAGCCTGCCTCAGAAACCTCTAGCCCCTCGTGAAGGCCCTTGAAAAGGCTTGGCGCGAAGAGTCGCGCCGGCTTTTCCTTCTTCCCTTGACGGCGTTCGTCCTCCTGCGCCTGCCCTTGCTGCACCTGCCGCTCTTCGGCGACGAGGAGATGTTCCTGCGCGAAACGGCCCATTTGGGCGGCTCCGGCAATCCCGCGGGCTATCCCGTCCTCGGCTTTCTCTTTTTAAGGGCCGGGCTCCTGGCCTTGGGCGCGGACCATCTGCGCTTGGTTCCCCTTCTCTTTAGCGTAGGCGTCTTCGCCCTGACCGCCACGCTGGGCCAAGACTTTTTCGGCTTCCGCGGCGCTTTCTGCGCGACCTGGCTCCTGGCCTTGAGTCCATTGAGCGTGTCGGTCTCGCCGCAAATCCTAATGGACGGCGCCTTCGTGGCCTTTTTCTTCCTGGCGTTCCTGTTGGTTTACGAGCGCAGCCTCCGTACCGACGGTTTTCGGCCGGCCGCTTTGGCTTTGTGCGGGATTCTCTTCGGCTGCCTCTGGATGACCAGCTACGCCGCCTTCGCGCTCGCCTCGGGCGTCGGGCTCTACGCCCTGTTAAGCGCGGGATTTAAGCGCGCCGCGCGAGACTTTTCCGTCATCGGCCCGTGCGGCGCGGCCGTCTTCTCGCTCTACCCGCTTTTGATGCCCGCGCATTACCGGAGCTCGACCCACAAGCTGGGCCTCTTTCATGCAGCGCCCGTCATCACGCATTTCTTTTCCGAGCCCTGGCTCTTCGCGTCAAGCTGGGCCAAGGCCGTCATTTTCATCGGTCCCTTGCTCCTTTGGGGGCTTGTCCGCGCGCTCATCCGAACGGAAGGCCGCGCCCGCCGCGGCCTGCTCCTGTGCGCGTGCCTCTGCTACATGGCTTTTCTCCTCGTCCTCATCAATCCCGACCGGACGATGGACTATTGGTCCCCGGTCCTACCGCTTTTCTGCGTGCTGACGGCGGGGGAACTGCTGTCCTGGGGCGAAGGACTGCGGTGGCGCCCGCTTCTTTTGTGGACCGCAACCTATTGGGCCGCGCTGGCGCTTTTGACCGCCGCCGGGCCGCACGCGGTCTTCGCCGTGCATCCCATGCGTTACGCGCGCGCATTCTGGATCGACTTTTTTCCCATCCGGATGTTCTACGGCCCGTCGCTGGGAATTTATCTGCGCCCCGCGGCGCTCATCGCCTCCTTCGCGGGCTTGTCGGCCTTCTGGGCGCTCTCGCGCAAGTCTCCCGCCGCGCGCGTGCACTTGGCCGCGCTGGGCCTGGCCTACGGGCTGTTCTACTCCATGGAGTACGCCCACCCGATGTTCAGCCCGGACTTAAACCGCGCCGCGGCGCGGATGGACGCGGCCTTTGCCGCTAAGCCGCCGCGGCAGCCGCTCTATCTCCATGGCAGCAGCGCTTTAGCGTGCGCGAAAGCCGGAATTCCGGCGCAGTCCTTCATGTACAACGACGGCGTCATTGGCGCGCTCGTTCAGGCCATGGAAAAGACCGGGGGGACCTTGGCCCTGGCCGACGCCCCAGCCATCGGCCCGGATTCGCCCCTGCGCGAATTTTTAAGTCGGAATGCCCACCTGGAGAAAAGCTTTGGCAATGACGGAGTGGCTCTGGTGCAGGTCTGGAGCCTGAAAAAATCGGCCGGCCGCTAGAACCCGCCGCCGTCAACCGAGAAAGCCCCGGGGATGTGGCTTAGGGCGCCCCCGTCGAAGGTCACCACGTCGAAGCGCGCGGCGCGCTCGCCCAGGCCGCGCGACTGCAGGTAGAACTGCGCGGTCTTGATGATTTTCCGGCGTTTGGCGGGCCCGATGGTCTCCGCGGCCGTGCCGAAGCTTGATCTCGCGCGCGAACGGACCTCCACGAAAACCAGCGCCGCGCCGTCCTCCGCGATCAAATCGATTTCGCCCATCTTGCAGCGGAAATTTTTCTCTAAAATCCGCAGTCCGCGGCTCTCCAGGAACCGCGCCGCGGCGACCTCGGCCCGGGCGCCAAGTTCCTTGCGGTTCATGCGCGCGGCGGAGCCAGCGGCGCGAAGCTGCGCCGGTGGATGGGGGAAGGTCCCAGGGCGCGCAGCCTCTCCAGATGAAGGGCCGTTCCGTAGCCCTTATGCCTCGAAAAGCCGTAGAGCGGATAACGCCGGTCCATGACCGCCATCCAGCGATCGCGGACGACTTTGGCCACGATGGACGCGCAGGCGACGCACAGGGACTTGGCGTCGCCGCCGATAAGGGGGGCCTGTTCTCGGGTGAGGCCCGGGATGGGGTGATTGCCGTCGACAAGCACCAGGGCGCTTTCGCCGATGCGGGAAACGGCGCGGCGCATGGCGTTAAGCGTCGAGCGCAGGATGTTCTCGCGGTCGATGTCCCCGGCGTGGGCCCACGACACCGATACGGCCAGGGCCTTGGCGCAGATCAGGGGGAAAAGCCGCTCGCGCTGGGCGGCGGAAAGCTTCTTGGAATCGTCGGCCCGCGCGAGCTCGGGAAGTTCGCCATCCGGAAGCAACACCGCCGCCGCGACCACTGGGCCCGCCAGCGGCCCGCGGCCGGCCTCGTCCACGCCGATAAGGCGCGCGGCGCCGCGCTCGCGCCTGAAGGCGGCGTCAAAATCGAAAAGGGAAGCCGTTTATTTAGGCGCGGAAGCGACCGCGGCCGCTTCTAGGGTCGTCGGGCCGGAAGCCGTTTCAGGCGCAGAGGCGGAAGCGGAGGGAGAAGACGCGGAGGCATCCTTGCTCTGCCGCTCATTGTCATCAAGCCGGGCCGATTTGCCCGTCAGATTGCGCAGGTAATAGAGTCGGCCCTTGCGCGCCTTGCCGCCGCGAACTAGATCGACTTTCTCGATGAAGGGGGAGTTGGCCGGGAACATCCGCTCCACGCCGACGCCGAAGGATATCTTGCGCACGGTGAAGTTTCCCGAGACCCCGCGGCCGCTGCGGCGGATGACCACGCCCTCGAAAATCTGGACGCGCTCCTGGCCCTCGTCCTCGATGACCTTGAGGTGGACCTTTACGGTGTCTCCCGGACGAAAATCAAACGATGACTTCTTATCTTGTGCCGCCATGACGTTCTCCTCAAATGCAAAGCTCTATGATTATATCACACGGAGAGCGCGTTGTCTCGCTCTTTAAGCAAATCGGGGCGTTTTTTTCTGGTCGCCGCCCGCGCCGCCCGCCCGCGCCAGAGGGCTATCGTTTCGTGATTCCCGGACAAAAGGGCGGGAGGGACCCGTTTTCCGCGCCAGACCCTGGGACGGGTGTATTGCGGATAATCCAAGGCCGCGTCTGTAAACGACTCCCGGACCGCCGCGTCCTTTTTCTCTAAAACGCCGGGAACCAGGCGCAGCACCGCGTCCGCCACGGCCAGGGCGGCGGGCTCGCCGCCGCTGAGGACATAATCCCCGATGGAGAGCTCCTCGTCGAAAAGAGACATGGCCCGCTCGTCGACGCCTTCATAGCGCCCGCAGACCAGGACAATATGCCGGAGCTTGGCCAGGCGCCGGGCGTCGGCCTGGGAAAACCGCCGGCCCTGCGGCGACAAGAAAATCACGCGGCTGGCCTTTTTCTTGACGCTTTTAATCGCGGCGGCTATGGGCTCGGCCATGAGAATCATCCCCGCTCCGCCGCCGTAGGGCCTGTCGTCCACCTTGCGGTGCTTGTCTCGAGTAAAGTCCCTAGGATTGACATAGCCGACATCCACGATGCCGCGCTTGCGCGCGCGCCCTACGGCGCCGACGCTTAGGAGGGTATCCAACGCCGGCCCGAAAAGGGTGACGATGTCTATTCTAATCGACGTCAACCCGGACCTTGCGGCCCGATTTCGCCGCGGCCACGTGCGCCAAGGCGCGGATGGCCTTGATGACCTTTCCTTCCTTGCCGATCATGCGGCCCTTGTCCTCTTCCGCGGCCTTCAAGTGAATCGTCAGCACGCCTTCGCTCTCGGACTCGGTCACCTGGATTTGCTCCGGGCGATCGGCCAGATGCTTGGCGATGAATTCGACCAACTCCCTCATTTCGCCGCCTTGCCCTGCGCCGCGATGAGATGCCCCAGCGTCTCCGAGGGCTTGGCCCCGTTCTTCATCCAGTACTCGAGGCGCGTCTTGTCCACGGTCATCTTCTTCGCCTCGTTCTCCGCCCGGGGATCGTAGGATCCCAGGATTTCGATGGGCCGCCCGTGGGCCCCACGCGCCTTCTCGATGGCGACCACGCGGTAATAAGCCTGCTTGGGCTTGCCCGTTCTCTGCAACCTTAACACGACTGCCATAAGCCTATCCTCCTCTTGATTCCACTGCTGCCGCGCCGTCCCGCATTATATTGCGGCCAGCACCAGCGGTAAGGAAACCGTTCTTCAAAAACGTTTTCCACTTCCGCAGGCGCTCCGCGTCAAAGCCTTGTAGGCTTCGGCCGGATCGGACGCGCCGAAGACGGCGCTGCCCGCGACCAAGCAATCCGCGCCCGCCGCGGCTGCGCGCGGCGCGGTTTCAAGCGTAATGCCGCCGTCGACACCAATCCGGCAGGCGGCGCCCGCCTTGTCGACGGCTTTACGAAAAAACTCCACTTTGGAGAGCATCTCCGGCATGAACTTGGCTCCGCCGAATCCCGGCTCGACCGTCATCACCAGCACGAAATCCGCCCGGCCGACGATTTCGGCCGCATCCTTGGCCGGCGTCGCGGGCTTGATGGCCACGCCCGCCTTGGCGCCCAGGCGGCGTATCTCGCGCAAAAGCTCGAAGACGCCGCCCCGGCACGCCTCCCAATGCACCGTCACGATGTCGGCGCCGGCCTTGACGAACCAGGGCGCCGCCCGCTCCGGGTTATCCACCATGAGGTGCGCGTCCACGGTCACGCCGCGCGTCTTGGCCATGCGCACGTGGTCCGGCCCGAAGCTCAAATTGGGGACAAAATGCCCGTCCATCACGTCCACGGAAACCCAGGAGCATCCCGCGGCCTTGACCGCGTCGATGCACTCGCCGAAGCGCGCGTAATCCGCGGCCAGGAGAGAGGGAACGACGGCGGTCTCGGGCCGAGGCACGCTAGGCCCCGACCCTTCGGGCTCGGCCCGGATTGGGAAATTCCAGTAGCATTTAGAGATCCCGCTCCTCGACCAGGATTCCGTTGAGGAATATTTTAACATGAACGCTGACGCCCGCGGGCTCCTCGATGGGTACAGCGACGCGCTCGCCGGAACGCCGCAGGCCGTTGAAGACCTCCCGCTCGCCGTATTTGTCCTGCACGACCACGCGCAGCAGGCTCTCCGCCGCGCCGCCCTTGGGAATCCGGTAGGAAAACATTCGCATCCCGCGGCTGAGCGGCGCGTTGCCCAATCGGCCGCTGATGACGAAGGACGCCGTGGCGCCGCTTTGCAGCACGGTGTCCGGGTCCGGGGTCTGCGTCAGCACCACGCCGTAAGGAAAAAGCGAGGCGGGGTCGGAGCTCACGGAGACGCTGACGCCGTCTTTTTCGCCCCATATCTGGGCCTGCGCCACGTTCTTGCGGTTGAAATCAGGCATGAGAATGACGCCCACGGGCGGCATGCCGGCGGACAAGGTGACGTTGACCAGGGAATTTTTCTCGACGCTCGCCTCTTCCTTGGGGTCTTGGCCCATGACCAAGCCCTTGTCGAA
>DATLUA010000016.1:0-35989 GCA_035533295.1 Elusimicrobiota bacterium
TAAACAACAAGATTCGCGTCATCCAGCGGCGCAGTTACGGGCTGCGAGACGAGGACTACTTGCGCCTCAAGGTCCTCACCTGCATGCTTGATCCGATATGAAATCAAGCGAAAATCACCCACTCAGTTTGGAGAAGACCCATTATAAAAGACTGCGCTCCAAATTGCCTCAAGCGACATTTGTTCCCGAGTGCTGGGCCAAGACATTAAATCGTTGGCCATCGCCGCTTCACCGGAAGAACTCAGAGGGCCGACGAATGTGTGGCAAACCTGTTCTCTTCCCACCATCTTCGCCCTGCGATAGTCTTGCCAACTTTGAATGCCTTGGCTTAAACTGCCGAATTGATTGGCAGTAAAATCCTTGAGAACCTTTTCAACCAGAAAGGGCAGGCAGGTGACGCGCCATTCAAAGGTATCTTTAAAAGACGGATCCCTGCGAATCAAATCATGATAATGCCTCCGGGAATCCGGACCAATGCTGATCATGTGCAAATCCGGATTAGCATTGAAGCAGTCCCGAAAAAGAGCGGCCAGATAATCGTCTCGGAACGAGTAGCCGATGACGATCAAGAACTTGGCCGATTCAAGGCGGCGTTTTAATATATAAGTGAAATCGAGAAGCGGCGCCTCCATCGGCTGCTTGGACATGGGATAGAGCATGATGGGCCGCGCCTTTTTGCCGTCGTAAAGCTCCACGTCCACATCGGAGCTATTATTCGGCTTGATGGGAATCTTGACGGGCCAACCGTCTTGCGACCGATACCACAGCACGGAGCCATGTAACTTATAAAGATAAACCGCCGTGCGATCCGCAGTCTCGAAGGCCCTGGGTGTCCACTCAGGCATAAAGCCGTCGACGATCCGACGTTCCAATCTTCGGCACAGGCGCTCGATGCAGGTGTCGTAATTGACGGAAAAGATATGAATCGGCCCATTTCCGCCCCATTTTTCATCAAGAAGGGGCGCGAGGTATTCGATGTTTCTTGGAGCGATGACTTTGTCGCGGATAAAAGTCTGGAGCTCGTCCCGGAGCTTTTCCAGCCAGCTTGAATCGATCCCATGATCCGCCTTCAGCAAGCCTGACAACTCGTCGCGTTCATGGTCAATAAGGCGATGCAGCGTGCGTAAAATAATCTCAATATCGGGGTTCGGTTTTCTGGGATTTAAACGGCCGACAATTTCCTTTAAAGCCGGACGACATGCCGGGTGGTTGTCCGCGATATGCTTTATAAACTCCTCCGTCATCTTGCCGACCGCCGGAATGCCGGCCGCGACCGAGGCTCCCGCGCCCAAAAAGAAAATCACCTCGTTCGCGCTTTGCGCCTCCGGCAAGGAACCAGGCATTGGCGGTGTCGCTGGAACAATCATTGCTTATGCCGCCGAACCGGCCAGCAAGCCGGCGATTTCCTTTTCTATTTTCTGAAGGTCCCCTTCAATTTCCTCAAGCGGTCGCGGCGGAACGTACTTGTAAAAGTAGCGATTGAAGTTGATTTCATAGCCCACCTTGGTCTTGGACTCGTCCACCCAGGCGTCCGGCACGTGGGGCAAAACTTCCCGGCGCATGTAGTCTGCGATTTTTTCCTTGAGCGGGACGTTCTCATAGTCGCGAAGCTCGGGGTCCGGCTCGGGACGGCCCTTGGCGTCCTTGCACGCCTCGGCGGTCTCGTCCCGCTCGGACAAGGCTTCCAAGACGGCTTTAAAAACCGGCGCGGGAATCTTCAAGTCGGCTTTCTTAAAAGCGGCTTCAAGCAAGGCGATGAACGCGGGCCGGCTTTTCACGACGCCCTTGCCGGCCAATGACTCCACCGCGGACAAAATCGCCTTCTGCAGTTTTTGCCCTCCGGAGATTTCCGCTTCCGCGCTTTTGGCGTCCTTGCGCTTGCGGCTCTCGGAAAGCCGCGCGAAGGCAGGCGCCTCTTTTAATCGGGCCATGCGCTCCTTGTCCGCGGAAAAATTGAGCTTGAGCGGCCGCTCGACCGTGATGCGCTGGTAGCCGAAGTCCTCGTTGTCGAAGATGCGGACATGCTCGCCTTCTTTAAAATTCCCATAGTGGCGCACAATATCCTGGCGCTGCCCCTCGCAAATTTCGTTGCGCTTGTTGCCCAGGCTCTTGCGCATTTTCTTAAAAAATCCGGTCCCGTCCACCAACTGGATTTTGCCGCGGCGGCTCTTTTCCTTGCGATTGGTCACAATCCAGAGATAGGTGGAAATGCCGGTGTTATAGAAAAGCTGGTCCGGCAGGGCCACGACGGCCTCAAGCCGGTCGTTTTCGATAATCCAGCGTCGGAGGTCGCTTTCGCCCGATCCGGCCCCGCCGGTAAAAAGCGGCGAGCCGTTGAAGACGATGGCGAGCCTTGTCCCGCCTTCTTTAGCGTCCTTCATCTTGCTCATCATGTGCTGAAGGAAGAGAAAAGAGCCGTCGTTGATGCGCGGCAGCCCCGCGCCGAAACGTCCGCCGAAGCCTTGTTCCTCGCTTTCCCGGCGGATGAACTGTTCCTGGCGTTTCCACTCCACGCCGAAGGGCGGGTTGGCCAGCATATAGTCAAAAGTTTTGTCCTTGAAGTAATCGTCGGTAAAGCTGTCGCCGAAATGGATGTTCTCAACATCCTGGCCCTTGATCATCATGTCCGAGCCGCAGACGGCGTAGGCCTGATCGTTGTAGTCTTGGCCGAAAACAAAGAGTTGCGCGTCGGGATTTAATTCGTGGATATAGGCTTCGGAGACGGAGAGCATGCCGCCCGTCCCGCAAGCCGGATCAAAGAGAGTTTTAACGGTCCCGGGCTTGGCCCAGCTTTCGCCGTCCGGAGAAAACAAAAGATCGACCATCAGGCGGATGACTTCCCGGGGAGTGAAGTGATCCCCCGCTTCCTCGTTGGAAGCCTCGTTAAAGCGCCGGATGAGCTCCTCGAAGATGTAGCCCATTTCAAGGTTGGAGACCCGGTCGGGGTGCAAGTCGATGTCGCAGAACTTTGAGACAAGCGCGTAGAGCGTATTTGTCTCATCCAGCTTGGCGATCTGATCTTCGAAGCTGAAGTGGTCAAAAATTTCCTTAGCCCGCGGGGAAAAGCCCTTGATGTAATTGGTCAGGTTCTGAGCTATATGAGCGGGATCGTTTTTGAGCCGCTGAAACGTAAAGCGGCTGGTGTTGTGGAACTTTTGGCCGGCCGCTTTATTGAGGATGGGCTCCAGATTTTTAAGCTTGCCGCCCGTGGCGCTCTGCGCTTTCTGCAGAACCTTTTCCTTTGTGGGCTCAAGGACGCAGTCCAAGCGGCGGAGCACCGTCATGGGCAGCATGACATCTTTGTACTGGTTGGGGCGGTAAGGTCCGCGCAGAAGATCCGCCACGGACCAGATGAAGTTGGCTTTTTCGCTGAAATTATTCATGTCCGGTCACCCCCACAAAGCTTGTGGGTCAGCTTATCAAATATCGATAATTTCTTTCTCAATATATAAGGAAGGCCTTTTCCTACGTTATACCGCGTTTGACGATTTGGCTATGGATTTGGCTATACACCCCCCGTATAGCCCGGCTATAGCTAAACATAGCCCTTTATAGCCAAATCATAGCCCCAGCTATAGCCAACCATAGCCCGGCTATAGCTGAATCATAGCCAGGTGTATAGCCAATTGGATAGCCAAAAATGGCTTTATCCAAGCCAGCGGAACTTGCCGCCCGGCTCTTTTTGGACGTGGCCCCAGCGGACCATTTGGCCGAGATGGCCTTTGATGACCGGAAGGGTCAGGCCGGTCGCCCGCGCCACGTCCTCGATGGAGAAAACTCCGAGGTTTTTGTAGGCCGCCAGCAATATGGGGCCGCTGGAGCTTCTTCCGTTTCCCTCCGGGCCGTCATCGTCTCCCGGATCCGGCGTCGGGTTTGGCGTGGGCCCCGGCAACGGCGCGGGACCGGGCCCCGGCAAAGGCTCCGGCCCCGGCGCGGGCTGCGGCGGCGCGTCGGGGTCGTTGGGGTCGTCCGGGTCGAAGGGCACGATGGGCCATATCGCGGGCGCCACGATCTTCACGCCCGCGTAGACGCCAAAAACAGCCGCGAGCGTCGCATAAAGCGTGCGCGGCACGAACACGGTGTGGTTGCCCCAATCGTAGATCCAGATGAAAATCAGGATGCCCACCCAGGCCCACAAAAAGAGGTCGCCCATGCGCTTCTCATAGGCCTGCGCGCGGCGCACCCGCTTTTCCTTATCGCGCGCGGCCGCGTAGGCCGTCAAGACGGGGAAATAGAAATAGTAGAGCGGCTCAAAGGGCGGCCACAGGCCGAAGCTGAGGCCCTGGCGCAGCGTGTCCGCCATGCACGCGACGCCCAGGACGGCCGCGAGCCAATAGAGTTTGCTGTTGATGCCCACCCAATACTGGACGTCGGGGTGGTCGTAGTCCTTCGCGCCGTAGCGCTTGGGGTCCCAGGGTTTTGCGGCGGGAACGGAGGGAACAGAAGGAGCGGACGCGCTCAGGAAAAGCGCGTACGTGCCCGGGGCGCCCGGTTTCATGCGCCACTCGGGCTGGCCGTCGCGCGCCGGGCCGTGCTTCTCGATGAAGTCCCCGCGGTAGAGCGCGTTCATGACCGCGATGAGCTCGTCGCGGCCGAAGTTGAACTCGTTTTGCACCTCGCGGAAGATGAACGACCCTCGCGCGCGGCAAAACGCCAGGGCGCGCTCGACCGCCTCGGGCTTGGGCGGCGGCAGGTCGGGAGACCCATGGGGCATGAGGCGGATTCTACCATACCGGGCGAGAACTTTTTCGCGCCGCCAAAGCGTTCTTGCAAGCATGGGAGTTTTTTGGGAGAATGTCCCCGCCCATGAAAAAAATCAACGTCTGCGTCGTCGGCTCGGGATACGTCGGCTTGGTGACCGGCTGCTGCCTGGCGGAAATCGGCCACGACGTCGTCTGCGTGGACTCGGACTCCAAGAAGCTCGCCGCGCTCAAGAAGGGGCGCGTGCCGATTTACGAGCCCGGCCTGGACGAACTTTTCAAGAAAAACATCAAGGCGGGACGCCTGAGCTTTTGCGCCTCCATCAAGGAAGGCATGGATTTCAAGGGGCGGCGCGCGCAAATCGCCTTCATCGCGGTGGGAACCCCGCCCCGGCCGGACGGCTCGGCCGACCTCTCCGCGGTCGAGGCCGTGGCCGCGGAAATCGCCCGCAACATCAAGGACTACGTGGTCGTGGTGGACAAATCGACGGTGCCGGTCGAGACCGGCGACTGGGTGTCCAAGACCATCGCGCGCATCAACAAGAAGGGCGCGCCCTACGACGTGGTCTCGAACCCGGAATTTTTGAGCGAAGGCTCGGCCGTCGAGGATTTCCTCAAGCCCGACCGCGTGGTGCTGGGAAGCTCGTCGCCCAGGGCCGAGAAGCTCATGCGCGATCTCTACGCCCCGCTCAAGGCCACGGTCCTGGCCACCGACGTCAAGAGCGCGGAAATCATCAAGCACGCCTCCAACTCCTTTTTGGCGACCAAAATCTCCTACATCAACGCGGTCTCGGCGCTGTGCGAGAAAGTCGGCGCGGACGTCGTGGAGGTGGCGCGCGGCATGGGCCTGGACCGGCGCATCGGCCCGATGTTCCTGCGCCCGGGCGTGGGCTTCGGGGGCTTTTGCTTCCCCAAGGACCTGGAGGCCTTCTATTGGATCAGCAAGCAAAAAGGCCACGACTTCGCGCTCTTGAAGGCCGTCAAGGACGTCAACGATTTCCAGAAGGGCTGGATCCTGCGCAAAATATCCGAGCAGCTGTGGAACCTGGAGGGCAAGACCGTGGCGGTCCTGGGCCTCGCGTTCAAGCCCAATACCGACGACATGCGCTTCGCGCCCAGCGTGGACATCATCGCGGGCTTGAAGGCGCGCGGCGTGAAAGTCCGCGCCTGCGATCCGGTCGCCGAAGAGCGCGCGCGGGAGCTTCCGGAGCTTAAGGGCGTGGTCTTCTGCAAGGACGCCTACGAGTGCGCCAAGGGCGCCGACGCCCTGGCCCTGGTCACCGAGTGGCCCAAGTTCAAGGAGCTCGACCCCAAGCGCCTGGAGAAAATCATGCGCGTGCCCCTGATTTTGGACGGACGCAACGCGCTTGACCCCGCCAAGTTCCGCCGCGCGGGATTCACCTACTGCGGCGTGGGGCGGCCGTGAGGCTCGTCATCACCGGCGGCGCCGGATTCCTGGGCAGCCACCTGGCCGAGCATTTCCTGGGCCAGGGCCACGCCGTGACGGTCCTGGACAACCTGATCACCGGGCGCCTGGAGAACATCGAGCCGCTTTTCGGACGTCCGGGCTTCGCCTTCGTCAAGCAGGACGTGACCAATTTCATCCACGTTCCGGGCAAGGTGGACGCCGTTCTGCACTTCGCCAGCCCCGCGAGCCCCGATGACTACGCGAAATTTCCCATCCCGACCCTCAAGGTGGGCGCCCTGGGGACGCACAAGGCCTTGGGCCTGGCCAAGGACAAGAAAGCCGTGTTCATGATCGCTTCCACCTCGGAAATTTACGGGGATCCGCTGACAAGCCCGCAAAAAGAGGGCTACTGGGGCAACGTCAACCCCATCGGGCCGCGCGGCGTCTACGACGAGGCCAAGCGCTTCGCCGAGGCGATGACCATGGCCTACCACCGCTATCACAAAATGCCGGTCCGCATCCTGCGCATCTTCAACACCTACGGCCCGCGCATGCGCAAGAACGACGGCCGCGCGGTGCCCAACTTCATCACCCAGGCGCTTAAGAACAAGCCCATCACGGTCTACGGCCGCGGCGAGCAGACCCGCAGCCTCTGCTACGTCTCGGACTTGGTCGCCGGCATCGACGCCCTGCTGCGCTCGAACCTCGACACGCCGGTCAACATCGGCAACCCGCGGGAGCTGACCATCCTGGACATCGCCAAGCTCATCAAGAAGCTGACGGGCTCGCGCTCCGCCATCGCGCACAAGCCTCTCCCGACGGACGACCCCAAGGTGCGCCGCCCGGACATCACGCTGGCCAAGCGCGAGCTCGGCTGGCAGCCGCGCGTCTCCTTGGAAGAGGGCTTGAAGGCCACCATCGCGTACTTCCGCTCCTAAGGCGGCTTTAAAAAGCCGTGCTCTCCGTCCTCATCCCCTGCCTTAACGAGGAAGAAAACCTCCGCCGGTTCCAGGACGCGCTCTTTCCGGCGCTTGAAGCCTTGGGCGAGCCGTTCGAGGTTATTCTCATCGACGACGGCTCCACGGACGGGACTTGGCGGGAGATGGAGCGCCTCGCTGCCGAGCGGCCGCAAGTCCGCGCCGTGCGGCGCCCGAAAAATTTCGGCCTCGGCGCGGCGCTGGCCGCCGGCTTCGCGGCCAGCCAAGGCGATTGGATCGCCGTCCTGGACGCGGACTTGACCTTCGCGCCCGCAGACATCGCCAAACTCTTGGCGCGCCAGAAGGAGACCGGCGCGGACATGGTCTCGGGCTCGCCCTTTCTTTGCCCGGCGCCGCGCGGCTCCTGGCGGCGGCGCATTCCCAGCCGGATTCTCAACGCGCTCTACGGCGCGCTGCTCGATCCGCGGCTGACCTCCTACACCCCCGTGTTCCGGCTCTACCGCTCCCGAGCGATCAAAACCATGCGCCTCAAGAGCCGCGGCTTCGAGATCAACGCGGAAATCGCCGCCGCCTTCGTGCGCGCGGGATTTAACATCGCGGAAGCGCCGGCGGCGCTCAAAACCCGGGCCTACGGCCGCTCCAAGCTGAGCGTCGGCCGCGAGTTGGCCCGGCACGCGCGCCTCATGGGGCGGATTTTATTCCACGCGGGCATTGTTTGATACAATAGGTCCAAGATGATGCCTGCCCTTGGCGATCCATCGAATCCCCTGCGCGTCGCCGTCGTCGGAGCCGGACCCTCCGGGTTTTACGCCGCCGAGGCGCTCTTAAAGCAAAAAGACTTGGCCGTGCGCGTCGACCTGTTCGATCGCCTGCCCACGCCCTACGGCCTGGTGCGCGGCGGCGTGGCCCCGGATCACCAAAAAATCAAGAGCGTCGCCTTGGTTTACGAAAAAATAGCCGGGCTCCCCGGCTTCCGGTTCTTCGGCAACGTCAAGCTCGGCCAAGACGTCTCGACCGCGGATCTGGCCGCGCGCTACCACCAAATCGTCTACGCGGTGGGCAACGAGTCCGACCGCAAGATGGGCGTGCCGGGCGAGGACTTGCGCGGCAGCCACTCGGCCACCGAGTTCGTCGGCTGGTACAACGCGCACCCCGACTTCCGCGATCGGCGGTTCGACCTCTCCTGCGAGAGCGCCGTCATCGTAGGGCTCGGGAACGTCGCCATGGACGTGGCGCGCATCCTGGCGCAGGACCCGCAGGATTTGCGCGGCACGGACATCGCGGGCTGCGCGCTCGACGCGCTCATGAAAAGCCGCGTCAAGACGATTTACCTTTTGGGCCGCCGCGGCCCGGCCGAGGCCGCCTACTCCCCCCAGGAAATCCGCGATTTGGGAGAGCTCTCGTCTGCGGATTTGGTGGCCAAGCCCGAGGAAGCCGCCGTGTCCGAGGCCTCTCGGCCCCTCTTGACCGATCCGGCCGCGCGCAAGAACGCGGACTACGTCCTTGAGAAGTCGCGCGCGGGAGAAGGCGCCAAACCCAAGAAGATCCGCCTGCGCTTTTGCGTCTCGCCCGCTGAAATCGTGGGTGAGAACGGCCGCGTCAAGGCCGTCAAAATCGAGAAGAACCGTCTCGTCCCGGACGGCCGCGGCGGAGCCAAACTGGAAAAGACGGGCGAATTTGAAGCCTTGCCGGCGGGGCTCGTCCTGCGCGCCATCGGCTATCGCGGCGTGCCCATCCCCGGCGTTCCCTTCGACGCCGAAAGCGGCAAGACGCCCAACGCCGAAGGCCGCGTCCAAGACGCGCAGGGCGCCCCCCTCGCCGGCCACTATGCCGTGGGCTGGACCAAACGGGGGCCTTCCGGCCTCATCGGCACCAACCGGGCCGATTCCGCGGCCACGGCCGCCCTCATGCTCGCCGACGCGAAGGCGGCGCGCGTTCTCAAGCCGGGGCAGGACCCGCAAAGCATCGGGGATTTCCTGCGCGCGCGCGGAGCGCGGCCGGTGAGCTTCGCGGAGTGGAAAACCCTGGACGCCCTGGAGAAGGAGCGCGGACGCGCTCTTGGGAAAATCCGGGAAAAATTCTCGAACGCGAAAGAAATGATCGCGGCCCTGGAGAGCGCGGCGTGTTCCAAGTAGTCTTCGCCTATCTCCTGCTGCCCCTCGTCATCTCATGGTTCGTCGTCAAGTTTCTCAAGGCTTATTCAAAAAACGAGGTTCCGCCGGACATTCAAAGCCTCTACGCTAGAACGCCGTTGGCCCGCGGCCAATTCCGCCTCGTGGAGAAAGACGGCGAGCGGACGCAAATCCTGGAAGACTGCCCGTCGCACGAAGAGGCGGTGGAAAAAGCCTACCGCGCGATGCGCGTCGCCAAGGACGCGGGCCGCAAGTCCTCCTTCCTGGTCTTAAACCACGAAGGCGCGGCTTTCGACCAGATCGATTCCTAAGTTCCGGTGTGGGCTGGAACCTTCGCCGTCTCGGGAACGTAGAAACGATCCACGTACTCCTTGACCATGCGGTTGCCGCAGAACCGCGGCGCGGTGGAGCGGATGGATTCCTTCATCACCTTGACCCAGCCGTGCGGAACGCGGTCCAAGCCCCGCTCGTAGAACAGCGGCACGACCTTCTTCTCCAGGGCGTCGTAAATCTCGCCCGCGTCGGCCGCGTCCCAGTCCGTTCCCGCGGGGCGCCCGCCGGGAACGCTGATGCCCCAGCCGTTGGCGCCGTTGAAGCCCTCCTCCCACCAGCCGTCCAGGACGCTCAGGTTGGGCACGCCGTTGACGGCCGCCTTCTGGCCGCTGGTTCCGCAGGCTTCCAAGGGCGGCACGGGGTTGTTGAGCCACAAATCGCAGCCGTGAACCAAATAGCGCGCCAGCTGCATGTCGTAGTCCTCCACGAAGGCGATGCGCCCGGCCGTGGCCGGATCCTTGGCCAGGTGGTATATCTGCTGGATGATGCTCTTGCCCGGGTCGTCGTCCGGGTGCGCCTTGCCCGCGAAAATAATCTGCACCGGGCGGTGAGGATTGAGCAGCAGGGCTTTGCAGCGCTCGATGTCCCTGAGCAAAAGCGCGGCGCGCTTGTAGCCGGCGAAGCGGCGGGCGAAGCCGATGGTCAAGGTCTCGGGCCCCAGCAAGGAGCCTTGGGCCAGGATTTGGGACGGCTCGACCAAGCCCTTTCGCCAGCGCGCGCGCAGACGAATGCGCAAAAATGAAAACAAGGCGTCCTTGGCCTTTTGGTGCACGGCCCAAAGCTCCTCGTCGGGCACCGCCTCGATGAGCTGCCAAAGCCCCTCCTCGTCCTGGCTTTCCCACCAGTCAGCCCCCAGGTGCTTGGCGTAGAGTTTCGCCATGTCCTGCTCGAGCCACGTGGGCAAGTGGACGCCGTTGGTGACGGAGGCGATGGGCGCTTCCTCCTCGCTTTTGTCCGGCCAAAGCTTGGCCCACATGCGCCGGGAGACCGCGCCGTGGCGGCGGCTGACGGCGTTTCTCTTCCCGGCCAGCTTGAGCGCCAGGGCGGTCATGTTCCAGCCCGACTGGCCGGGCGCGCGGCCCAAATCCAGGAACTCGTCGCGCGACATTCCCAGGTCCTTCCAATAGTCCTTGAAGTATTCGGCCACGGCGTGCTCGTCAAAGACGTCGTGCCCGGCCTCGACCGGCGTGTGCGTGGTGAACACCGTGCTCTCCGCGACCGCCTTGAAGGCGTCGGGAAGCCCCTTGCCCGCGGCCACGGCCTCGCGCGCGAGCTCCAGGTAGAGAAAAGCCGAGTGCCCCTCATTGGCATGATAGACCGCCGCGGGAATCTTGAGCGCGCGCAAAAGCCTGACGCCGCCCAAGCCCAAAATGAGCTCCTGGCGCAGCCGCATGGAGCGGTCGCCGACGTAGAGGCGGCTGGAAATTTCCCGGTCGGACGGGGAATTGCCCTCCACGTTGGTGTCCATGAGATAAATCTTGACGCGGCCCAAGGCCACTTCCCAGACGGCCACCTTAAGCGACCAGGAGCCCAGGGTGAAGTCGAAAATGAAAGGCTCGCCGGACTCCGTCAAGACCGGGCGCGTGGGGGACAAATGCCAGTTGATGGGCTCGTAAACGTTCTGCTGCCAGCCGTCCGCGCTGATTCTCTGCTGCACGTAGCCCTGCGGATACATGAAGCCTGCGCCCACCAGGGGAACGCCCAGGTCCGAGGCCGTCTTGCAGTGATCCCCGGCCAGGATGCCCAGGCCTCCGGAATACGTGCGCAGGGAATTGTGCAGGCCGAATTCCGCCGAAAAATAGGCCACGGCCTTGCCCGCGAATTCCGGATGGGCCTTCGCGAACCAAGTCTCCTCCATGCCCATGTAGCGATCGAACTGCCGGACCACCACATCGTAGCGGGCCAAGAACTTCGGCTCCTGGGCTAAAACTTCGAGGCGCTTCTGGGACTGCTGCAGAAGATGGACGGGGTTGTAGTTCAAGCCCACCCAAAGGGCGCGGTCGATTTCCTTGAACAGCGCGCGGGCGTCCGGATGCCAGGACCACCACAAATTGTAGGCGAGGTCCTTCAAGCGGGAGAGCCTTTCCGGCACGCCCCAGGACGTATCGCTGCGAGCCTCAGACATGGTTAACCCTCCGATGTTTAAGAAGCGGGCGCTAGGCGCGAAATTCCCGGGTTGACGGGATGCTTCGGCGGACGGCCCAGGGCCAAAGCGTCGACCAGGGCCTGCGCCGCCATCATCCCCATCTTGGACCTGGTCTCCAGCGACGCGCTGGCCAGGTGCGGGGCCAAAACCACATTGGGCAGCTTGGCCAGCCCCGCCGCCATCTTGGGCTCGCGCTCGTACACGTCGAGCGCCGCGCCGCGAAGCCGTCCCTTTTTAAGCGCCGCGACCAGCGCGGCCTCGTCCACCATCGGACCGCGCGCCGCGTTGATGAGATAGGCGGAAGGCTTCATGAGCGCCAGGGCTTTCCCGTCGATGAGCTGCCGCGTCGCGGCGTCCAAGGCCGCGTGCAGGCTGAGGTAATCCGCCTGCCGCAGGACATCCTTCAACTCGGCGTAGCACGCGCCCAAATCGTTTTCTATTTCAGGAAAGACGCGCTGCACGTCGTAATAAAGCACGTTCATGGAAAATCCCTTGGCCCGCCGGGCCACGGCTTGGCCGATGCGCCCGAAGCCCACGATGCCCAGCGTCTTGCCATGGACGTCGCTGCCCAGCATCATGAGTGGATCCCATCCCTTATAGCGCCCGGCGCGCATGAACTTGTCCCCCTCGACCACGCGGCGCGCCGCGGCTAAAAGCAGCGCCCAAGTGAAATCCGCGGTCGTCTCGGTCAGAACCCCGGGAGTGTTCGCGACCAGAATCCCGCGGCGCGCGCAGGCGGGAACGTCGATATGGTCAAAACCCACGGAGTAGGTGGAAACGATCTTGAGCCCGGGCGCGGCGGCTAAAAGGGCCTCGTCCACGCGCTCGGTCAGGACGCATAAAAGGCCCGATTTATTTTTTATTTTACGCAGGAATTCCGACCGCGGGATAGCCGTATCCCGGCCCCGGTAATCGACCTCGAAATGGGAGGACAAGAGCCGCAGGGCTTCTTCGGGAATGCGCCGCGTGACCAAAACCTTCGAACGCATGGGTGAGCCGCTATAGTATCATATTTGCATGGACCTCTCGGTCGAGTCGCTGCTCAAGAGCTCTCCCGTCATCCAGTCGCCCATGGCGGCCTGCACGGACTTGCCCTTCCGGCTGGTGGCCCGGGAACGCGGGCTGGCCTTTTCCTTCTTGGAGATGGTCTCGGCCCAAGCCCTGGTGCGCGACAACGAGAAGACCAAGCGCCTTCTGCAAAGCGCGCCGCAGGACCGCCCCCTGGGCGCGCAGCTCCTGGGCTGCGACCCCGCCGTCATGGCCGAAGCCGCGCGGATCATCGAGGACATGGGGTTCGACTGGCTGGACTTGAACCTGGGCTGCCCCGTGCGCAAGGTGACGGCCAACGGCGAGGGCGCGGCCCTTCTCAAGGAGCCGGACAAGGCCGCGGCGATTTTCCGCGCGGTCAAGCGGGCGGTCAAAAAAATCCCGGTCACCGTGAAAACCAGGAAGGGCTTCGAGAACGAAAGCGGGGACGAGGCCGTGGCCGTCGCCGTGCGGGCCGAGGCGGAAGGCCTTTCCGCCGTCACCATCCACGGCCGCACGCAAAAGCAGGGCTACTCCGGGCGCTCGGACTACGCCGCCATCGGCAAGGTCAAGGCCGCGGTCAAGATTCCGGTCATCGGCAACGGGGACGTGGCCGGCGCCGAGGACGCGCTGCGCCTCAAGAAAGAAAGCGGCTGCGACGGGGTCATGATCGGCCGCGGGGGCCTGGGCAACCCGTGGATTTACAAGACGCTGGAGAGCGTCATGCGCGGCGAGAACGCCCCGCCCTACGTGCCCGGCGTCGCGGAGCGCCGGGAAACCCTCCTCAAGCATCTCGACTACGAGGTCCGCTATTGCGGCGAGCGCCGGGCCGCGCTCAACATGCGGCGCATCACGGTCTGGTACACGGCGGGGCTGCCCGGCAACAAGCCGCTGCGCGTCGCGGTCTGCGGCGCCATGGACTGCGCCGAAATTCGCCGGCTCATCGAGGATTATTTCTCCGCCCTGCCGGAGAACGTGCCGCCGCCGCAAGCGCCGCTGCTCTTGGGCGAATAGCTCCCAACAACATCAGGACGCGGCCTTAAAGACCAGGCCGGCAGGAACCTTGGGGTAAAAATAGGTCGACTTCGGAGGCAAAAGCCCGACCGCGGCCACGGCCCGGCGAATTTGCGCCGCGGGAAAAGGCTTGACCAAAACGGCGCTCGAACGCCCGGAACGCGCCCAGGACGCGGCCTTGTCCGCGTCAGGCGTGTAGCGGATGTCCTCGGGACGCACGCCCGCGAACAGAACGCGGTTCAACCACTCCACGCCGAGGCCGCTTTTGCAGCCGGCGGCGCTTTTAGGCTCCGCCAGGAGAAAATCGCCGTCGAAAAGCCCGTAGGCGTAGGGATTTTTAGAGGCCGCGAGCCGCGCCGACAAAACCCGCAGCGACGGGCAGGACGTCACGCGGCACCGGCTTTGCGAGGCCTCGCGCCACGAACGGCCGGCCACGACGCGGTGCGTGGGCAGCACCACGAGGCCGGAATCCTCCTCCGGGCAAAAATACGCCAGAACGCTTCGGGCCTGCGGCCGCCGCGTCATGCCCCAGTAGCGCCGGGCCACCTCGCAGCGGTGGTGGCCGTCCGCGATGAGTATTTTTTGAGAAGCGACGAGCCTGGGTAAAAGCCGCGCCAGCTTTCCGCCGTCTATTCTCCACAAGCGGTAGGCAACGCCGTCTAAATGCCCGGAGGCGTCCGGCTTTTTCCAGCGCGCGGCGGCCAGGGCGCGGCGCGCGCGGCCCGAAGGATCCTTGAACAGCCCGAAAATCGGGCTGGTGTTGACGCGCAGGGCCCGCAGAAGCTTCAAGCGCTCGGCCTTGGGTTTGGAGAGGGTTTTTTCATGGGCTAGAATGTCCTTTCCCGCCCGGCGCACCTCCAACGCGGCGAAAAATCCGCGGCGGCGAAAACTTTTCCCCCGCCGGTAAAACATTTCCTCGCAAACGTAGAAAGAGGGCGCTGCGTCTCCGATGATCATCCCGTCTTTTTTCCACCGCTTCCAAACGCCGGCGGCCGCGCGATAGCGGTTTGGCCCCGCGCCTCGCGGCAGCTCCACGTCAATGGCATTGACCGGATGGCGCCGCAGGTCCGCCGCCTGTTCCGGCGAGATGACGTCGTAGGGCGGGCACAGCGCGCGGGACAGCGGCGCTTTGCGGGGGTCAAAGCGCAGGGCGGCGAAAGGAGAAATTTTGGCCACGGGCCATCTTCCCTATTTACCGCGCTTTTGTCAACGTCTCGGGGAAATGTTCTAGAATAATCAAAATGTTCGATGTCCGCGGCTACGCCGCCAAAAACGCCGGTTCCCGCTTGGAGCCATTCTCATTTTCCCGCCGAGATCCCGGCGACAAGGATATCGTCATCGACGTCGCCTACTGCGGCATCTGCCATTCGGACGTGCACCAAGCCCGGGATGAATGGGGCGGCGCGGCCTTCCCCATGGTCCCGGGCCATGAAATCGCCGGCCGGGTGTCCCGTATCGGCAAAAAAGTCGCCGAATTCAAGGTCGGCGACGCGGCCGGCGTGGGCTGCCTGGTCGATTCCTGCCGGAAATGCCCCAGCTGCCGCGCGCACCTTGAGCAGCACTGCGAGGGACGCATATCGTTTACCTACAACAGCACGGAACAGGACGGCAAAACCCCGACCCACGGGGGCTACTCGTCCCAAATCGTGGTGGACGAGGCCTTCGCGCTCAAAATCAAGACCGGGGAACCCTTGGATGCGACGGCCCCGCTTCTCTGCGCCGGCATCACCACCTACTCACCCTTGAAGCGCTTCGGCGCACGCCCAGGCTCGCGCGTGGGCATCATGGGGCTGGGAGGTCTCGGCCACATGGCGGTCAAAATCGCGGCCGCCTTGGGCGCCGAGGTCTTCGTCCTAAGCGGCTCCAAATCCAAGCAGGCCGACGCCAAGCGCCTGGGCGCGCATGAGTTCGTCTTGACCTCGGACGCGGCCGCCATGCAGCCCTTGGCCGGCAGGCTCGATCTCATCGTCGACACGGTATCCGCCAAGCACGATCTCAACGCCTGCCTGAACCTTCTGCGCCGCGAAGGAACGCTGGCCTTGGTGGGCGCCTCGCCGCAGCCGCTCGAGTTCGGAACGCTCCCGCTCATCACCTCGCGCCGGTTCATCGCCGGCTCCCTTATCGGGGGAATCGCGGAAACCCAGGAAATGCTGGATTTTTGCGCCGCCAATAAAATTCGCGCCGACGTGGAGACCATCTCAATGACGGAAGTCAACGCCGCCTACGAGCGCCTGCTCAAAGGGGACGTCCGCTACCGCTTCTCCATCGACATGAAGACCCTCTAGGCCGGCCCCGTTGATGCCATTCAAAATCCTCGTTTTCGGCGGCAGCTTCGATCCGCCGCACAAAGGGCACCTGGCCCTTTTATCCGCGGCGCTTGACCATCTCAAGCCCGATCTAGCCTTCATCGTGCCGGCTTATCAAGCGCCGCTTAAAGGCGCGCCTGCCGCGCCCGCGGCGGAGCGTCTAAAACTCGCGCGATTGGGACTGCTGGAGCTTTCGCCGCTGAAATGGAGGCGAAAAATCCGCATCGATTCCGGCGAAATATCCAGCCGGCGCCAAGTTTACACCTTCGAGACCCTAAGGCGGCTTCGAAAAAAATATCCGCGCGCCGAATTTCACTTCGCCGTCGGGACGGACGCGGCCGCGAGTTTCGGCCTCTGGAAAAACCAGCGCGAACTCAGGGCGTCCTGCCGCTGGTGGAGCGCCGGCCGTCCCGGCTCTTCCGCGGGCATCCCTCCATTTTTCAAAAAAATTCCAGGGTGGATGCCGGATATTTCATCGACCCGAGCCCGCGAGGCTTTGGCCTTGGGGCTCGATGCCCGCGCCTGGCTCGCCAAGAACGTCGCCCGCCACATCGAGTCCCGAAGACTTTATGGGCTGGCGCTTTTAGGAGAGCTCAAGAAATCCCTGTCACCCGAGCGCTTCGCCCACACGCTGGCGGTGGCGGGCTGGGCTCAATCCCTCGCCGCGCGCTGGGGCGCGAATCCCGATGACGCGCGCTTGGCCGGACTGCTGCACGATTGGGGCCGCGCCGTGCCCGTCCCCCGGATGCCTGATTACGCCCGCGCGCGGCGCCTGAAGGTTCCGCGCCTGAATGATATCGCCCGCCGCCAGCCGCTGCTGCTCCACGCCTACATCAGCGAGGACATGGCCCGGCGCCGCGGCCTGGGCGGACCCGCCGTGCGCCAAGCCGTCAGGCGGCACACCTTGGGCGGCCGAGGCATGACGCGGCTCGACCGCATCCTCTACGTCGCCGACGCCTGCTCGCCGGACAGGAGCTACGCCGGCGCCGCGGGCCTGCGGCGCTTGGCGCTCAAAGACTTGAACTCGGCATTCTCGGGATGCCTGAGAATGAAAATTGAGCACGCGTTATCGCGCGGCTCCTGGATTCACCCGCTGACGGTGTCCTTATGGAACAGCCGCGCCGATTAACCCTCGCGGAGCGCGCCCTGGGCCTGGCCCTTTTGGCCGCGGCGGCGCTCGTCGGATTTTTGGAGAGCCGCTCGCCCATGGCCGAGGCGGCCCGGGCGCACAGGCCCTGGCTGTTCTTCCTGGCCCTCGACTCATCGCCCGTCCAAGGCCCGCCGGAGCTTTTTCTCGGAATTTACAATTCGCGCCGACCCGCGGTCCATCTCGTTTACCTGCCTGGCGACACCCGGATATCCGGATGGCGGACGCTCGACGCGGTTTACCAGGAGGCGTTCGCCAGCAAAGGCATTCCCCGACTCGCGGAACAAGCCGAATCCCGCGCCGCGAGCGAATGGCTCTCGAAAATTCCCGCGCTGGCCGGCGCGAAACCCTCCTTTATCCGAGGCGTCGCCGCTCCGGGCGATCTGCAGCCCGTTCAGGCGGCCGACTGGATTGGACGGCCGGCAAGAAATCTCTTTCTCCTTCCTTTTTTTCTCAAGGCTCTGCGGACTTCAATCACGAGAAATCATGAAGGCGCCATCGATGCTTCGACGGAACCCACGCCCCTCAACGGCCTGGACCGCCTCTTCCTTGCCCTGCGCCTAGCCCAAATCCCCAAGGACAACATCATTCCCGCCTGGCTTCCGGACAGGCAGGACGTCCGCTCTGATTTTTTTGGAAGGCTTGTCTCCGGCCGGGAGCCGCGGCCTCACCCGGGCCCGGTGACGGTCGAAATCGAGAACGCGGCCGGGATTTCCGGCCTCGCTTTCGACGCCACAAAAATTCTAAGATCGCGTGGCGCCGACGTGGTCAGCGAGAGCAACGCGCCCGAAGATGGCGGCCGCACGGTCATTTACGATCGGACGGGGCGCATCGAAAACGCCCGGGCCGTCTCGCGCATGCTCTCCTGCCCTTCGGCCGAAGTCATGACGCGGGTGGACCCGAGCCGGCTGGTGGACGTGAGCGTCATCCTGGCCCGGGACTGCTCGCATGCCGCCAAGGAGACAAGCGCATGGAGCTCGTCGAAATCTTAAAGACCGCCGTTGAAAAAAAAGCCAGCGACATCCACTTGGCCATCGGCCGCGCGCCCATGATGCGCTTGAATGGAAAGATGGAGGAAATCCCCGGCTTCTCCGCGCTCACGGCCGACGAGTCGAAGAGCCTGGTTTACTCCATGCTCTACGAGGAGCAGCGCGCCAAATTGGAGTCGAACTGGGAGCTGGACTGCTCCTTCGCCGTTCCCTCCGTCTCGCGCTTCCGCGTCAACGCGTTCATGCAGAAAAACGGCGTCGAAGCGGTGCTCCGCGTCATCTCCTCGAAAATTCCCTCGCCCGAGGACTTGCACCTGCCGCCCAGCGTGGTGGCGCTCTCCGAGATCAATCACGGCCTGGTCCTGGTCACCGGCCCCACCGGTTCGGGCAAATCAAGCACCTTGGCCGCGCTCATCGAACTCATCAACCAGCGCGCCGCCGCCCACATCCTGACGGTCGAGGATCCCATCGAATTCGTCTACGAGTCCAAGAAATGCGTGGTGCGCCAGCGCGAGGTCGGGCAGAACACCAAGTCCTTCCAAGCCGCCCTAAAAAGCGCCCTGCGCGAGGACCCCGACGTCATCCTGGTCGGCGAGCTGCGCGACCTTGAGACCATCGCGCTGGCGGTGACCGCGGCGGAAACGGGGCACTTGTGCTTCGGCACGCTCCACACGCAGGACTGCCCCTCCACCATAGACCGCATCATCGACGTTTTTCCGCCGCACCAGCAGACGCAGATACGCATCCAGCTGGCCGGAGTCCTGCAAGGCGTCGTCGCGCAGACCCTTATTCCGCGCAAGGACGGAAACGGCCGCGTCGCGGCCCGGGAAATCATGCTGACGACCCCGGCCATCTCGAACCTCATCCGCGACGGAAAGACCCATATGATTTACCAGGCCATCGAGACCGGAGCCAAGCAGGGAATGATCTCCATGGACCGCTCCCTGGCCGAGCTCATGCAGCGCGGCATCATCACCTGGGACGAGGCCTTGATGCGCGCCCACAACGTGGAGAACCTCAAGAACCTGGCGGGAGCGCAAATCGGCGCCAAGCCCGCCGCGGCCGCCCGCGGTGCGCAATTTTAAGGCGCTGGCCGCGGCGCTCGCGCAAGCCGCGGCGGACAAAAAGGGCGAGGACGTCCTGGTTCTGCGCCTGGGCCGTAAAAATCCCGTTTCCGATTATCTGGTCATCGTGTCGGCCCTGTCCCGGCCGCACTTGGAAACATTGGAAAACGCCCTGGAGGAAACCGCGGAAGGCCTCGGGTTTCCCGTCCTGCACCGGGCGCGGCGAAGCGACCATTGGCGCGTCATCGATTTGGGCAAAATCCTGGTGCACGTCATGACGCCCGAGGCGCGCGGCTTCTACTCGCTGGAGAAGCTGCACCACGACGCCGCGCGGATTTCCTGGGACAAGCCGCGCGAGGAGACCCAGGCATGATCCTGGACTCCCTGCGCAAGGCCCTCGCGGCCCGGACCGATGACTGGGCCAAAAGCCTGGACGCGGCCGTCCCCGAGAAGCTGGCCTTGGCCGCGCCGCCGCCGCACGTCAAGGCCGAGGTGAGCCTGGCTTGGCCCATGGCTCTGGCGAAAACCCTGCGCCGAAACCCCTTGGAGGCCGCCAAGGACTTGGCCGCGCGCTTCGCGGGCATCCCGGAAATCGAAAGCGCCCAGGCGGCGCCGCCCGGCTTCGTCAACATCACCCTCAAGCTTTCCGCCCTCTGCGCCAATCTCAAGGCCGTCACGCTCGCGCCCGAAGACCACGGACGCGACCCGGAGTTGGCCCCGCGCCGCATCCTCATGGAGTTCGTCTCCGCCAATCCCACCGGCCCGCTGCACCTGGCCTCGGGGCGCGGCGCGACGCTGGGCGATTCCTTGGCCCGCATCCTGCGCCGCATCGGGCACGACGTATGGGCCGAGTACTACGTCAACGACGCCGGCGCGCGCGTGACGCTTCTCGGTCTTTCGCTCAAGGCGCGTTACGACGAGCTGCGCGGCCGGCCGGCTCAGGTTCCCGAGGGCGGATACCAAGGGGACTACCTCAAGGATTTGGCGGCCGCGCTGCCGGAAAAGGCCGGGAATTGGAGCGCGGACGAGTTCGGCCGCTGGGCCATGGAGACCCTTTTGGCCTCGCACAAGAAGGACATGGACGATTTCCGCGTCCGGTTCGACCGCTGGTTCAAGGAAAGCGAGCTCCACGCCTCGGGAGCGGTGGAGGAGACTCTTAAATACCTCAAGGACCGCGGCATGGTCTATGAAAAGGAGTCCGCCTTGTGGCTGGGCACCTCCTCGGACGAAAAGGCCGGCGACGACAAGGACCGCGTGCTGGTGCGCTCGGACGGACGTCCGACCTATTTTTTGCCGGACATCGCCTATCACAAGGCCAAATACGACCGCGGATTCGCCGAGCTTATCGACATTTTCGGGGCGGACCACCACGGCTACGTGCCGCGCCTAAAAGCCGCCATTGCGGCTTTGGGGCACGATCCCGACTCCTGCCACGCCATCGTGCATCAGCTCATCCACCTCTACCGCGGGCAGGAAGCGGTCAAGATGTCCAAGCGCGCGGGGACCTTCGTGCCCTTGCGCGAGGTCATGGAGGAGGCGGGCACGGACGCCTGCCGGTTTTTCTTCGCCCTGCGCACGCCCGACTCGCACCTGAACTTCGACTTGGACTTGGCCAAGAAGCAGTCCTCGGAAAATCCCGTTTACTATTGCCAGTACGTGCACGCGCGTATCTGCTCCATCTTCCGCGAGGCGGCCAAGCAAAATATTCTGCCCGCGGGCGCCCCGCTGCCCGAACCAAACGCGAGCTTGCTGGGCGCTCCTGAAGAGCGCGCCTTGATGGCCAAAATCGCCTGGTTTCCGGCGGCGCTCAAGTCCTGCGAGAAAGAGCTTTCGCCTCATCCCCTGGCCAACTATGTGCTGGAACTTGCCGGCGTTTTCCACTCCTTCTACGAAAAATGCCGGGTCAATGACGCGGCCAACCCCGAACTCTCCCGCGCGCGGCTGCTGTTGTGCGCCGGAGCGCGGGACGTGGCGGCGCAGGGCTTGGGGCTTCTGGGAGTCTCGGCGCCGCAGGAAATGTGAAAACGCCCGGCTCCGCCGCAAAGAGCGCCGGACACCGTCCCCTTATCCAAGCCATCGGGCTCCTTGAATCCTGCTTCCGAGAAAAATTCGGAACGCCGCGGCAGCCGCAAATCGCCCCGGCGGCGCGGGCCAAGCTCAAGATATTCTCCAAATTTTCGCCGCACCACTCGCTCAAGGGATTGGAAGGCTTTTCGCACGCCTGGCTGCTGACCTACCTGCACTTGAACACCCAGAAAATGTTTCGTCCCAGCGTGCACCCGCCGCGCCTGGGCGGCAAGGCCGTGGGAGTTTTCGCCTCGCGCTCGCCGCACCGCCCCAGCCCCATCGGCCTCTCCCTTGTAAAAATCGAGAAAATAGCCGGCGACACGATCTATTTCTCCGGAACGGACCTGGTCGACGGCACGCCGATTTTGGATGTGAAACCATATATCCCTTGGTATGACCGGGCCAAGCGCGCCCTGGGCGGATGGGCCGAGAACACGCCGCCGCGGAGCTTAACGGTCGGCTTTGCGCCCGAAGCCTTGCGGCAAATCGAGCGCCTTGAATCGTCCGCGCGGCCGCGCCTAAAAACAGCTCTTGGGCAAATATTGCGCCAGGATCCAAGAAACCCGCGCGACCGCTCTCAACTTAAGCCCGATAAGACCCACGAGATGAGGATTTGGGATTTGGAGGTTCGCTTTTTGGTGCGTGGGCGGCGCGCCGTTATTGAGTCCGTTCACCCGGCGGGGCCGAAAGACTACCTCCGCCCCGGGCGCGTCCCTCCGGAAATCTTATAGCAGAGTCGACATTATGGCGCAAATGCCTGGCCTGATTTTTCTCGTCACCACCTACAACGCCTTGCCCGCTCTCAAGCGCTGTTTACGTTCCATTGAAGAGTGGGGACGGGACATCCCCCATCGCATCTATATCGCGGATGACGCGTCCAGGGACGGAACGCGGCAGCACCTAAGAACTATCTCCAAACGTAAAAAAATTCATGCTTATTCCCCTTCGCGCAACATCGGAAAAGCGGCCCTGCTAAACGTCTTGGCGGACCGTTGCGCCCGGGAGCCCGGCTGGCGCGTCTGCTTGGATGACGACGCCGAAATCACCGAAAGCTGGACAAGAAACTTGGCCCGCCATCTGCCGCGATATTCCTCGGCGTCGATTATCGGCTGCCGCAATATAGACCATGCGGGCAAGATTTACAGCGCCGAATTAATTCTTGGGACGGGATGGGGCAACGGCGAGTACGACATAGGGCAAAGGAACTACACTCGCTTTTGCGATGGCGTCAGCGGCTCCTGCATGTTGATACGCGAGGATGTTTTTCGAAAAATACGCTTCAATGAAACCATGAGGCAGCAGTTGGAAGATACGGATTTTTGCTTTCGCGTCCGGCGAAGCGGCGGAAAGATTATCTACTGTGGCAAGGCCTGGGTCCGGCACGAACATCTTCTCCGGAACGCGCCCTTTTCAATGATTGCGCGAAACAAAAGGATTCTATCTCCGCGCCAAAGAACTCCATCCCTCCCCGCCTCTCATCCCATCGACATTCTATACAAGCGCATTTTGACCCACCACAATAGAAAAAATTGGCCGGCGATGCTCGCCGACTCCCGACAATTAGCCGGAATCGATCCGGCGCCATATTACGCGCAGTGGCTTGCCGGTCTCGCCCTTCGAAAGATGGACCGTCAGGAGGAGGCGTTCTTATGGATAAAAGAAGCGCTTAAAGCCCGCTATTTAAATCCGGCCACGCGAGCACGCATGGAATTGGCGCTTTACGGCCTGCACAGAACCATACAAATAGTTTAAAATACTTCCCGGGCGATTGCGCGTGTCATAAAATCGCCAGGAGCGACAGTTTCCAGTTTGCGAATGGCGATAAAAACCGTGAGGAATAGAATGAAGGCGCGGGTCGTGTTATTGAATCTCTACTACACCGGCCATAGATTTCCCTCGTTGGCGTCCGGCACCTTGCGATGCTGGGCGCTGGCAGACAAGGATTTGGCCGCTGCGGTCGCGCTGGATTTTTGCGATGCTTTTACCGAAGAATCCCCCGGAATCATCGCGGAGCGCATCGCAGAGCAGCGGCCCCATGTAGCGGGGTTTAGCTGCTATGTTTGGAACATCAATGCCACCCTTGCGGTCGCGCGGGAGCTTAAACGCTTGTTGCCGGATACGCACGTGCTCCTTGGGGGGCCGGAAGCTGGCGGATTGGCCCGCCAAATCCTGGAATCAACCCCAGAAATCGATTTCGTGGCCACCGGAGAAGGCGAGGAGACCTTCCGTCTTCTGTTGCGCGCCCTATTCCTGGGTTATGGGGATATCGCGTCCGTTCCAGGCTTGGCGCGTCGAGATGGCGGACGTGTTATTATCGAGCCCGAACCTTCCTTAATCGACTTGGCTTGCGCATCCTCGCCATACCTGGGAGGCCACGTTTTTATCCCGCGCGATTCCGTATTCATGGTTCTCGAAACTTCCCGGGGATGCCCCTTCGCGTGCTCATTTTGCGACTGGGGGCCGCGCAAGATGCGCTATCTGGGCTTGCAACGGATTGAAGAAGAATTCAGATTTGTTCTGGAGCACACTTCTTTTGTCATAACCAACGATGCCGACATCCTGACGGACCGCGCGAGGGCAGTGGCTATAATGGAGGCATTCCTGCGCGCGGCGCGAGGACGCCCCGCAGTCCTCGCCGTAGAAACCAACCCGGTTCACTTGCGGCCCGAGATCGTGGATTTCGTCGCGCAGGCTCCTGGCAACTTTTTTTTCGCCTTTGGCCTGCAGTCGATCTCTCCGCACGTCAACAAAATCATCGGGCGACCGTTTAATCTGGACGCGCTTGAGGCGCGCCTTGCCTATTTTAAGAGCCGTTGCCCAAGCGTAAAAACCCACTTCTCCCTGATCTACGGCTTGCCGGGAGACAGTCTGCGGGGATATAAGGAAACCTTGGAGTGGGCCCTAAAGTATCGCCCGACGCGATTCGGCCTTAATCAATGCTTGGCCCTCCCGGGCTCGGAGCTTGCCGGAAAAGCGCATGATTTCGGCCTGGAAGTTGAAAATGGCGCGCCGCACCGCGTGCTATCGACTCCCGCCATGACTGCGAATGATGTCAAGGAAGCCCGACGGATATCGTCCCTCGTCTTATTTGTCTTTCACCTGCCGCCGCTTCGCGAGCGATTCCTAAGCTCATATCCCGCGCAGATGGATGGGCAAATTCTGCCGTTGCTGAATGGATGGGAAAGATTCTTAATAAAAATAGGCATCCGGATCGAAACATGCGCGCGTTTTGATCAGGCGCTGGAGTTTCCCGTTGAGTCTGGAGAGCTCAATGCGCGCGAATTCCAACGCGACCCCATTAAATTGGCCGCCATAATGAAAGCCACGGACATATTCCTCGGGAAGGAAGGGCGCAATAATTTCAGGAAAGCGCTCTCAGCAGCATCTGCCCAGGTCGATCGAATTACGGCATAGCCCGCTGAGCAAGAATAGCGTCAAGCGCCTTAAAAGCCGATTCAATCTGCATCGAGACGCCGCTTTCCTCCGGACTATGAACGGCGAAATCCGGCGCGCTCCAGAAATTCTCGAATTTTGAAGCCGCGCCGCGCCGCGCTTGAGCCTGCGCCTCGGAAGGCAAAACGACAGTTTCGGAAAACGCCTTGATGACGTCGTTGGGCCGCAACAGGCCCAGTTGGATCAGATAGTTTCGCGTCGGCCCGAGGATCATTTCAGGATCGTCTCTAACCCAATCGGCAAGGGAACCGAAGCTCCGGCTTTTCATGGCGGCCGGAACCGGCAGGGTGGCGCCGATGGAATAGTGCCCGGGCGGGGCGTTTCGGCGGCTAAAGTGCGCCGGGTAATAGGCCAGCGGGGGCATGAGCGGGCTGTCCGCTTCGGGAAGTCGGACCCAGTGGTAGGGGAGCGGCGCGCGGCCGCGCGCGAGGAAGTGGGACAGAAGCAAAACGTCTTTGGGTCGGCGCGAAAAACTTTCCCGGCGCGGCTTCTTTGCGAAGAAGAAAGGGCGGCCCGCGCTCCAATAGCACCCGCGAACCGGAAATTTCGTTCCCGAAATCTTAACATGGGTTAGGCGATGTTTTTTAAATACGAAGTCTCCCGGCTCAACCGGCGTTTCCAAGAGAATCTCTCCGCCGCGCTTTTTCAACAGCTCCCCCATGCGCTGGAAGATTGCGCCGAACCCGCCGCGCCGAGGGTAAATTATTTTCGGCGGTTTGGAAATGCGCATGCAGCTCCACGCCTGCCCCTCGTCCCCGGGGATCAGGGCGTAGAGCTTTCTCCGCAGATTTTGAACATGCCAGCAGGAGGAGTCTTCGACCAGTTTTTTTCGCCCCAGTGAGAGGCGGCCCGAGGATAAAACGAGGCGAAGTCCTCGCCAAGAATCTCGCGGACGAACGCCTCCACGCGAGAGCTCTTCGTCACGAAGGCGTGCAGCCCGAAATCAAACGTAAAGTCTCCGTAATAAAAAGAACGGGCCTGCCCGCCAAGAACGCCCGCGCGCTCGATCAAAATCACGGGCAAGCCTCTGCGGGCCAGCCCGAGGGCGACCATCAGTCCTTGCGCGCCCGCGCCGATGACGATATACGGGTTTTGACGCAGAGCCTCCGGGTTAGGCGCCGATATCATATGCTCGAAAATAGATGGGGGAATTTATTCCGGGTTCCCAGCGGAGATAAACGCGGTCACGGTATAGCGGGTTCCGGCCAGGACCGGGCGAACTTCGTGGCCGATCATGGCGCGGAAGGCGACGAGCAGTCCGCTTTCGGCATGCAGCGGCAGTCCAAAATTCCGCGCTCGCCGGTCAGGGAAAAGCCCGTAGAAAACAAGCGGCCCGCCGCAATGGCGGCCTTCTGCCGGACGCGAGGCTTCGGTGCTGAGGTAGACAATCACGCTGACCCTCCGCAGCCGCCAGAGGGTAGGACTCCCGCTCGAAGTTTTGTTAACGTGAAATCGCTTGTTTATGCAGTCGGTATGGGCGGCGAGGAATCCGCCGGGGCCGTAGGAGCGGATGCCCAGAGGCTCCCTCAACGCTAGTTTTTCGTTGAAATGTTTTTCCAGCCGCGGCATCAGATTCAGGAGTCTTGCATGAAGATATTCGAGGGTTGACGGCGAAAGTTCATGATCCAAGGACATTGAGAATTTAGTATTCGGCCCCGGGCCGTCTTGGGACGGGGAGTAAGCCGCAGTGGGTTTGGAAGGGGCGGAATCTATTTCACTGCGCAACCGGGAGCATAAATCCGGGCTTAGAAAATTAGGCGCTAAAAAAACTCCAAGCCTCTCAAGCACGCCGCAGGACGCCCGCCGGGAAGCGTCCAAATAAGCGCCAGAATTCCCACGAGACCGGGACCTCATTGCTCGAACATTATAACACGAGCGCGGCGAACCGAAGCAGCGCCTTAACAGGCCGCGGGTCGGCGACGCCCTGCGGCGAATCTAGCCGTCAAATATGAGACCGCCGCCGCAAGGGACTTGTTCCGCAGAAACTTTTCAATCGCCAGCATCGGATTGCGTGCGGAGTGCTCATCCGTAAGAGGATATCCGTTTTTCTTAAGAAAATCGATCCATTGCTCCAGCGCCATGATGGCTGAAAGAGGTTCGCCCGCATTGGCGGCGCCGATGACGGCATCGCGATAATATGGGAGAGACATGAACCTGATATAAGCGGCCAATTCAAACGCCCGGGCGATATCATCCCGACTCATTTCTGCCGTCTCTTCTATTTGGTACATAGGCAAAGGCGAATACCGCAATCCCTGCTCCTTCGCCTCCCTGTGAAGGGCCGAACCAGGAACGACCAAGAGCGGGAAAACAAGCACGCCTTCCGGCCAAACGCGCAGGGCCCAATCCAGGCTGCTTCTTAGTTCTTGGTAATTATCCCCAGGCAGGCCGAAAATCATTTGTATACGGCATACGGCCTGGGGCGCTCTCCTACGGAGCTCCCGCAGATTGGACTCGACGCGTTCTAAATGCAGCGCGCGATCAATCCGTTCAAGAACTTTCCGGTTCGTTGTTTGAACACCCATGCCTATATAAAATTTAGATGGGAATTCGGAAATAATATCGATGATTTCGGACGTCAAAAAAGTTGGGTTCGTATTGAAGACCAGCCGGCATCCGGCGTCGTTGGTGGCTTTTACAAACGCGCGCAATATCTCCGGTCCTTTTTTTCGATTCATCAGTATGTCCGCGTCGGCCAGACTGACTCGTTCGACTTGATGCGCGAGCGCGGAAAATTCGGCTTCGATTTTGGGCAAAGAAATCTGGCGCATCTTTCGATCTCCCCAATCGCAGAACTTGCAGGTGAAAGGGCACCCTCGGGAAAGCTCAAGAACCGCGACTCTCTCGGGGACATCGACGGGCTCTTGGCCGGCGTAAGCGGGCGGAGATGACTCGAAATCGATAAATGCCGGTGATGGATTGATGTGAACGCTCCCATATTCGTCCCGCCACGCCAATCCCGGAACATCGCTGACGGGGCACCCTCCAGGCATGCAACTGCGTAAAAAACCGCTAAACACCTCCTCGCCTTCTTCAGCGCAAGCGATCCAGTCTGCGCCGGGGTTTTCATCAAGCGCCTTGCGCGGCTCATGCATGACTTCGGGTCCCCCCAGCATGATTTTCGCGGTTGGACGGCGTTTTTTGATCTTGGAGACGATACTGCGGATTTTGGCTATGCTCCAAACATAGCACGAAATCCCGATGATGCCGGGTTTGTGCCGAAGGATGGCTTCAAGGATGAAGTCCTCCGGTTCGTGAAAACTGAAGGCGGCTGTTTTTATCTCGAAGTGTTCTCGGATATCGTTGTCTCGGTATGCCCAGTTGCGCAGGCAGCGTCCGGTCAAACTCACGTAGTGCGGCTCTGAGAGATTCACCAGCAGCACAGAAGTTCTGGAGTGCCCCGGGGCGGGAGCGCGCTGAGAATTCACGAGGTTAATCACGAAATCATTGTATGAAGCGCTGAAAAATTTGTCCACAAGCGGCCTGGCTGGCGCTTTACCAGAATCAATGCTCCCGAATGGTCCGCCGGGTCCGAGTTTCTTCTGCTTTTTCGCAAAGCTTATCGCTAATCCGGTCCCGAAGAGCGGGGGGATGCCTGAGGCTCAGCCAGGCCCGATCGAGCATCGTCGCCGAAGTTTTTTGTCTTGACAGCTGGCCCGCGTGTATTCGCTGGATTCCCAAATCCTCGTCCAGCCAAGAAAAAGCTTCAGCCCCGCATCTTTGCGCGAGGCGGAACAGGAAGTCGACGTCATGGCACACCCGTTGATAAGATGGATCGAATCCGCCCAGGATGGAAAATGCCTCGCGCCGGAACATGGTAAAAGACAGGCGCGTGCAGCCCGCCAAGGCCCGGCCGACCGGAGATTCCGGGCCGAGCCGCCTAAGAATATTCGGGGCAGCGGCCGGCATTCGTCCTCTCCGCGCGGAGATTAGTATTCTGCCCGCATCGTCGATGGCGGTGAAATCACAATGCAGGCAGAGCGCAGATGAGGCGTGGAGCGCAGCGGCCATTTTTTCCAGGTAGGATGGACGCCAATTATCGTCTGATTCTAAAAATGCAACAAACTGGGAGCGGGTTTCCCCGAGGCCCAGGTTCATCAAAACGGACGGTCCCGGGTTATTTTTCGCGGAGATGATTTTCAATCCAGAGTGTTCCGACCGCAGCCACTCCAACGAACCGTCGCTCGAGCCGCCATCGATGATCACGAGTTCATCGGGCGGCGCGGTTTGGGACAAAACGCTTCGCAGGCATTCCTTAATGTAGCGAAGCCGGTTGTAGGTGGTGATGATGACGCAAGTATCAGTCTGCACTGATGTGGGCGGGCATGAGCGGCGCCTGATCCAGTATGCGGATGGTCGGCGTATTAAGAGGAATCCCAAGGCTTCGAATTAACTCCGTGAGCCGCGCGTGACGCTCTCGACGGATTTCGTAGGTATTTGATCCGTCCGCCAGTTCCCATCGCAAGCGGTCTTTCAGGGGCGCCTTGACGCCGTATTGCCCTGGATAGGCGTCGAGCCTGGATCCCTTCTGAATATCGCATAGGGATGTCGAGATTTGGCTGATGAACGGCGCATTGCGGCGCACGAAGTCAATGGTTTCTTGGAAATCCGCTTCCGTTTCCCCGGGGAACCCCACCATGAGAAAAAGCCCGGGCAAGATTCCGGAGGCCTTGGTCGCGCGCAGCACAATCTCGGCGTCGGCAATGGCGAAGTTCTTGTTCATGAGGCGCACAACTTTTTGGCTTCCGCTTTCCAAGCCGTAGATCAACGTCTGGCAGCCTCCTTGGCGCATGGCCTTTAAAAGTCCCGGAGATAGGGTTTTGTGGATAATGGCCATCGCCCCCCAGCCGAAGTCCCGGGCCGGATTGCGAATCCGTATTTCCGCGCGGAACTGGGCGAGCAGGACGGAAAGCTCCGACAGAATTCCGACATTGCCGTTAATGAGAGAATCCCCGAACATCACGTAATCGCATTCCGGCCGATTTTTAAATTGATGCCTAATTTCCGAGGCGATTCGCCGCGCGCTCATGGAGCGGTAGGATTTTTGCTGAAGAATATGAGTGCAAAATGCGCATTTCCTGACGCACCCCCGGCTGGCGTTAAGGTAAAAGTAACCGGCGTAATTTTGGGGCGGGAAACCGCTGAAGTCCATGAATGGGAGAGTGTCGAGGCAGTCAAGCGCTGGAGCGTCGCCGCAGTCCGTAATACGCCCCTTCTCGCGGATTAGGAATCCCGGAACTTCCGGGAGTTTTTCGGCGCCGGGACGAAAAGCCCGCGCAAAGTTGGGCAGAGATAAATCAGCCTCCCCCAAAGCCACCGCATCCACGGGGCCCGCGGAGACCAGTTCTTCGGCCATGGTGTCACGCAGGCATTGAGCCCCGCCGAAAACAACCGCGGTCCGGGGAGATTTCCGCTTGATCCGCTCCGCCATGTCGAGACTGAACTCTTCTGTCCCCACCAGGACGGAAAATCCCACGATATCCGGGCTACCGGCCAGAATGGCCTCCACTTCCCTGTTCATAGCGACGTCCAGGTGACGGGGGTTCTTTTTAAAAAATGCGATCAGACCATTGGTATCCTGACGGCAGACGCCCGGCATCGGCCGCAGGGCCTCTAAGCGCTTGCGCAAGGACTGGCTGGAGTCTCGAACGAAGTGATCGATCTCGGCTCGCTTCAAGTGAGCGCTTAACAGAGCCAGTGAGCTTGGCGGCGCGGAAGGGGAAAAGGCGGGAGACTGGATCAGGGCGACCCGCGCCGAACGGCCTGTGCCCGGTAGCACGGGTTTTATCGCGGCGCGATTGAATCAGCGCGGAACGCCGGCGGCAACGTCAGCGAGAAGTTGCCGCCGCGCACGGGCGTTTCGCCGGGAAAGGGACATTCTTTCCGTAAGGCAGCACAGAGACGTAGCGGACGCCCAAGGACTGTTCATCATGGAAAGAAGGTTTCCCGCAGAGACCAGGATAGGAACAGCATAAGGTTTTTTAGACGGTTTTTTTCCTTTCTTCTTGCGATCGTCCTCTTTCATGGCTTACACCTCACTAGGCCTTCGTAGGTTATATTATTTGGGACATTCGTGTCCAGGGAAAATATGCCGGACAGCATGATTTAATGGCCCAAAAACGCTTATACCGTCGTAAAACAGCCGATTTCATGGTTCAGGTCAACCACGCCATCCGTTCGCTTCAAAAGTTTTACCGGACACCAGTGATTTTGAGACCCCAAACATCCTGCCTGCTCTGATTACCGCCGTCTTTTGGAAAACACTTCCGAACGCCATTGACCTCGCTCGAATCAAGAGGCCGCGACACCGCCAGCGCATTATCTCAAGCGCCGATTGAACAACAGCAGAAAGGCGCGCCATCGAAGGTCAGTTTTATTCGCCTCTGGCGCGGACCAACGAGTTGTAGACAGCTTCATAATCGGAAACCATGGCGGGAGCGGTCGCTGTAATTACGCGCGCCGTCGATCTTGTCTTAATCAATCGGGTGGCCCGGGCAGCCGCAGTAGTCGTAGCTGCAGGGTAAAACCGTAGGCAGCAGAGCGACGTCGCCCTTTAGCACATTGCCCAAATATACACCGGGAAGATGATCGCCCTGGTACGCGTTGTGGCAGCGCCAAACATCGCCTCCGACATCAACCACGATCCACTTGATCCCGGCGAGGCAAGGCTTGCCTTTGGGGCTCTCCAGCTTGGGGACCGCAGATGGTTCAAAACTTCCGGGAAACGATTCAATCATCTTTCTTCCTTCATGCCGAACGGCGGCCCATCTGCTCTCCTTAAGCAACGACCAAGCGGCCTTTTGCAGTCGGGAAGGCTGCTCCGGCGCCGAACGGCTTGCTCCGAGAAAGACGGCCGACCTACGCGGACTACGCATCCCAAGCGCCCGCGCGTTGGGCATATACAGCTGCAGCTTCAAATCGATGCCTTTCCCCTTGAATCGTTCCATGGCGCTTCTTATCTTTTCCGAATATTCCGGCAGGGCGACGCAGTACACCCCCATCAGGTCCGCGGCCGCTCTCTTCGCGAGGAAGCCTTTCAGGGCCGCGCATTTCGCGATGAACTCCCGTTCGTCGGCTTCCTCCAGATGGAAACTGATGTGGAGATAATCGAGCCGATGGCCGGCCTCCAGCACGAAGCGCTGATAACGCTCCAGGGGCAGGGAAAGGTTCGTTATGATGCTGATGTCATGGCCCATCTCCGCGAGCCGGCGCGTTATGTAGAGAAGCTCCGGGTGAGTCGATGGTTCTCCGGAGGTGAGGCGGACGGTCCAATGACCCGGCAACGCCTTTAAGAAACGAAGCGCGGCTCCAAGCAAGGGTTCCTTCACGAAGCGGGGTTTTTTGTCCTTGTCAAAGCGGTTCTCGCAGCAATACGAGCAGGCATAATTGCACCAATCCGCGATATGCCAATGAAGATACCCCTCGTTTTTAGGAAGCATTCCCGCAGGGCGTCGCGTCTTGCTTCAAACAAGGACAGCAGGGACGCCTCAAAAAAAACAAGATTCCATCGGGCGCGTCCGCCCACAGCTTCGCTCTAAGGTTCATTTTTTGAGAGCACTGATTCATAGAGGGATTCATACGATGATACCATCATGGGGAGCGGAAATTTTTCAGCCACGCCGGCCCGGCCCCTGGCCGCGACCGTGCGGCGCAGCATGTCGTCTTCCATGACTTTCGTGATCGTTCGCGCCGCGGCCTCGGGATTGCCCGGCGCGAAAAGAAAGCCGCTTTCGCCGTCTCGAATGATTTCTAAAACGCCGTCCACCGCGGAGGCCGCGCAGGGAACGCCCAAGGCCATGGCCTCAAGCAAGACGTTGGGAAGCCCCTCCCACAAGGACGGCAGCACGAATAAATCCAGGCTCGATATCCAGGCGGCGGCGTCTTGGCGCTCGCCCAAGAGCCGGACGCAATCCCGCAGGCCCAAGCGCCCGATGAGGGATTCCAAATTCGCGCGCTCGGGGCCTTCGCCCAGGATGACGCAGCGAACCCACGGCATATAATTTTTCAAGGGGATCAGCGCGCGCACAAGAGAGGCATGATTTTTCTGCTTATCCAGGCGGCCGGCCGAACCGATGAGAAAATCCTTCGGCCCCGCGCCCGCTTCGGAACGCAGCCTAGCGACGTCGTCCTGGAAGGCGCGCGTAACGGGCTCGACCCCGTTGTATATCGTTCTCACCTTGTCCGGGCGATATCCCTGGCGCTCGATAAGATAATCACGGCTCGCCGCGCATTCCGAAACGAGCGCATCATCCAGCCCTTTTAGGACGCGATCCAGCGCCAAGGTGGCCCAGGAGCGCGTGCGATAGGTGACGCGCGGGGAACTCACCAGCTTAAAGCCGGCGCCCAATTTAGCCATGCGGCAGAGCTGCGCGGCTTGATACATGAACGCATGCACCACGTCCGGCTTGCGCTCGGCGATAAGCGCCCGCAGCGCACTAAGCGCGCGCGGACCTGGAACGCGGCCGGTTTCGAGGCTTGCTACTGAGATACCGCTCTCCGCCAACTTCCGGGCGTAAATGCCGGCGGGTTTGAGGCTTACGACCGCGGGAACCTCGAACTTCTTGCGGTCCAAGCGCGTGGCGAGAGTGTGGAGCGTCTTTTCAGCGCCGCCGAGCGTGGTCGACGTGCTGACGTAAAGAACGCGGATCACCGAAAGAAAGACCGCACGGCCCGGCACACCCGCTCGATTTGGCGCGGGCTCATGTCCGGGAACATGGGCAGCGCCAAGGCGGTCTTGGACGCGCGTTCCGAGTTCGGAAAGTCCCCGGAGCGGTAGCCCAGAAACTTATACGCGGGCTGGAGGTGAAGCGGCACGGGATAATAGACGCCGCAGGCGACGCCTTGGCCGCGCAAGTGCTCCGCCAGCCTGTCCCGGTCCTCGCAGCGAATGACGTAGAGCGCGTAGGACGGTTTGTTTTGCGCGTCGCCGCGGGGCGGCAGACGCAGGGGCATATCCGAAAACTCTTCATCATAGCGCGCGGCCACGGCTCGGCGGGTCTCAATCCATCCGGCCATGCGCTTGAGCTTGACCCGCAGAATCGCGGCCTGGATCTCGTCCATGCGGGCGTTGCCGCCCACGCGCACGTGGAAATAGCCCTTGCCCTCGCCTCGGCCGCAGTTGCGCAGCTCGCGGCAAATCCGGGCCAAGGTCGCGGTTCCCGTTGAAATCGCGCCCGCGTCGCCCGCCGCGCCCAAGCCCTTGCTCGGATAGAAACTAAACGCCCCCAGATCGCCCCACGAGCCGGCCATCCGCCCCTGGCAAACGGTCAGATGCGACTGGGCGCAATCCTCCACCACTCGGACTCGTTTTTTTCGGGCCAGCGCCGTCAACTCCCTCATGGGCGCCGGATGCCCGAAGAGATGCACGGGAACAAGCGCCTTGGTCCGCTTGGTCAAGGCGGCTTCCGCCTCGTCCACGCCCATGACCAACGTTTCATCGTCCACGTCCGTTAAAACAGGCTTGGCGCCGGACGCCGACACCGCGGTCGCCGTGGCGATGAACGTAAAGGTAGGCAGCACGACTTCGTCGCCCGGCCCGACACCCAAAGCTTGCAGCGCGATTTCCAGGGCCGACGTGCCGGAGGAAACCGCGACGACGTTCTTGAAATTAAGCGCACGGGCGAATTCCGCCTCGAAGCCGCGGACCTCGGGGCCCAGGATGTAGGCGCCTCGATCCAAAACCCCCAAAACAGCCCGCTCGATTTGGCGGCGCAGCGCCTCGGGACGCGGCTTGACGTCGAACAACGGCACTCCTGGCTCAACCGGCATGGGATAGCTCCTTGGCCATATAGCGGCCGTCTTGAAACACGACCTTGGACACGCGGGCCCGCGCGTCATGCTGGAAAACCAGCGTCCAATTTTTCGCGCAGGCCTCGGCCAGCAGGCCGCGCTTGACTTCCAGGGTGTCCAGCGGAAACAAATCGTAGGCCATGATGTAGGGGAGCGGCAGGTGCGCGCGCGTCGGGATGAGGTCGCCCAGGAAAACCGCGGTTTCTCCCTCGGACTCGACTTTCACTATTTGATGCCCGCGGGTGTGCCCGCCCGAGCGCATCGCCCATAGGCCGGGCTCGAGTTCGGCGTCGCCGGAAACCAACTCAAGCCGCTTGGCCTCGTCCAGTGGAGCGAAATTCTCCTCTAAGTAGCTGGCCTTGTTGCGCTCGTGCGGCGCGTTGGCGTCCTCCCACTCCTCCTTCTGGATGACATACTTGGCCTTGGGAAACGCCGGCACGGGCTTGCCGGAAGCGTCAAACTCCGTGTCGCCGCCCGCATGATCGAAGTGCAGGTGAGTGTTGATGACCAAGTGGATGTCGCCGGAAGAGAGCCCTTGCGCCCTGAGCTCGTCGCGCAGCGTCTTGGGCCGATTAACGGCGTAGATGTTGGAGAACTTGCGGTTCTTGTCGTATTTCGAGGACAGTCCGGCATCGACCAAGACATTGCGGCCTTTCGGCGTGCGGATGAGCAGGCAGCCCAGCGCCAAAGCAATGCGGTTCGACTCGTCCGGCTCATCGTGCCGGCACCAAAGCGTTCTCGGCACCACGCCATACATGGCGCCGCCATCAAGGCGGAATGTCCCGTCTGAAACCGGCTGAATTTCAAATTTTCCGATTTTCATGGATTCAGGATTTGCCCGCGCAGCACTTCTTGTATTTCTTTCCAGAACCGCAAGGGCAGGGATCGTTGCGGCCCGCGTCCGGCCCGGTTTTAACGTAAGTCTCGGGCTTGGCGGCGCCTGAGGCGGGCGGCTCGTTGTAACGGCCGGCCTCTATGGCTTCCTTGTTCTTTTCAACCCAGGCCTTGACCTCGCTCATGCTCTTGACGTTGACGCCGTCCCTGGCCATGTGCGCCGCCAACGTCTTCATCTGCTTGACGAAGGCCGGGTCCTTCCATTTGCGGTAGAACAGAGGCATGAGGCCCTTGGCCTCCGGGATGTCCTCAATTTTTTTAGCCGCATCAGCAGGCGAATCTCCCGCCGAAGATTGGGCGGCGGACGTTGAAGCAGATGGGTTAAGCGCGTCCGATGGTTTCTTATTTTTACGCCCAAGAAGGCCGCTTAAGGGCTTAAACCAACTCATGTTAATATTTTAGAAAATTAAGCGTCCGCGTAACCCTTAAAGAAGATCAGGAAACGTCCCAGCACTCGTTGGCGTGCAGCAAGAGCGCGGGATCGGTCTGCGCGCGGGCGATGAAGTCCTTGACCTTGGGGTTTTTCCAGGCCTCGACCGCGGCTTTCCAGCCTTCGGCCAAACTTTGGGTCTTAAGATCCGCC
>DATLUA010000017.1:0-110829 GCA_035533295.1 Elusimicrobiota bacterium
GTTCCGAGCGCCGCACACAGAATCGTGTGGTCGCGTTGTTCACAGACGCGGCGCGGGCCGACTGTCTTGGCTACCGCTACCTGGGCGACTGGAGCGACCGGCCCAACAACCGCAACATCGAGACTGCGCTGCTGCGCGACAACCTCCAGGCGCGCGGCTACAGCGACGCTCAGATTTCCGCCGCCCTGCAGAAGCTGGAGACGGCGGCCGACGCCACCGGCATCACGCTCTACCAGGCCAACCTGCGTACCTACCAGCTGCTGCGCTACGGCGTGCCGGTGCAGACCACGGCCGGGCAGGCGCACCAGACGGTGCATCTGGTGGACTGGGAACATCCGGAAGCGAACGACTTCGCGCTGGCCGAAGAAGTAACCCTGCGCGGCGGCTATGAGCGGCGGCCGGACCTGGTGCTGTATCTCAACGGCATCGCGATTGGCGTGATCGAGCTTAAGCGCAGTTCGGTAGAAATCGGCGATGGTGTGCGCCAACTTATTACCAATCAGGAAGAGATTTTCAATAAAGGTTTTTTCAGCACGGTGCAGCTTGTGTTGGCGGGCAGTGACTCGCAAGGCCTGAGTTACGGCACCACCGGTACTCCGGAGCAGTTCTTTGTTGAATGGAAGGATGAGGCGCCGGAAGAAGCTGAGAACCCACTAAAACCTGGCGCGCTGCTCGACCGGCCACTGGCGCAGGTATGTAACAAGAAGAGGCTGCTCGACTTAATCCGCAATTGCGTGATCTTCGACGCGGGTTATAAGAAGGTGCCACGACCGCACCAGTATTTTGCCCTGAAAGACGCCCAGGCGCGCATTACCCAACGAGAAGGCGGCGTCATCTGGCACACACAAGGTAGTGGCAAAAGCATCCTAATGGTGCTGCTTGCCAAATGGCTGCTGGAATACGACCCCGAGGCGCGCATCCTCGTTGTCACTGATCGCGATGAACTGGATAAGCAGATCGAAGGCGTGATGATCAACGCCGGTGTGATCGGTGCCGATTCGGCCTCACCGCGCATCACATCGCGGGCGGAGTTTGTGCAGAAACTGGGGTCAGCCGTGCCGCGCCTCCTGTGTGCACTGGTTCACAAATTCGATCCGGCTGACCTGAAAGGTCCACCACCGCCCATACAGGGACGTTTTTATGTATTCGTGGACGAATGTCACCGTACCCAGGGTGGCGATATGAACCGACAGATGAAGCGGTGGCTAGAAGATGCAATCTTCATCGGGTTCACGGGTACACCGCTGCTACGCACAGACAAGGTGATGACGCGAGATTTGTTTGGCACTTATATCGACACCTACAAATTTCACGAAGGCGTAGCCGACGGCGTGATTCTCGACCTCAAATATGAGGCCCGTGACGTTCCACAGCAGCTCACCTCGCAGGCCGCCATCGATGCGTGGTTCGAGCAGAAGACCAAGGGCCTCAACAACTTCCAGAAGGCGGTGGTGCGAAAGCGTTGGGCCACGATGGAGGAGCTGATGAGCGCCGGCGAGCGCAAGCAGCGCATCATCGCCGACATCATCGAGGACTTCAGCCTCAAGCCGCGGCTCAACAACGACCGGGGCACCGCCATCCTGGTCGCCAATTTGATCTATGACGCCTGCCATTACTACCGGCTCCTGCAGAACACGGCCTTCGGCCCGCACTGCGGCATCGTCACCTCCTACGAGCCCAACCACAACCTGATCTCGCGCGAGCCCGCCGACAGCGACGAGCGCTACAAGTTCGACACCTACACCCGGCACGTCCTCAGGAGGGGCCAGACCACCAAGCAGTACGAGGACCAAGCCAAGCGCCGCTTCATCGAAGAGCCGGCGAACATGAAGCTGCTGATCGTCGTCAGCAAGCTGTTGACCGGCTTCGACGCGCCGAGCTGCACCTACATCTATCTCGACGACGCGCGGCGCGATCACGACCTGTTCCAGGCCATCTGCCGCACCAACCGCCTCGACGGCGACGACAAGGACTACGGCCATATCGTCGACTACAAGGAGCTCTTCGGCGAGGTGCAGGAAGCGCTCGCCGTCTACAGCTCCGACGAGTTGGACACCGACCCGGGCAATGGCGGTGAAAACAACGTCCACCTCAAGGACTGGCTGGCCGAGGGCAAGAAGAAGCTCGACGAGGCCCGCGAGGCGCTGCGCTATCTATGCGAGCCCGTCGCCCTGCCGCGGGAGGTGGAGCAGTTCCTTCGCTATTTCTGCGGGGATGCCGCCGACCCGAATGCGTTGAACGAGACCGAGGCCCTTCGGGTGACGTTCTACAAGACCGTCGCCGTCTTCGTGCGGGCCTTCGCCTCCGTCGCGCAGAACCTCGAGGAAGCGGACTACTCCGCCGCCGAGGCGGCCGCGATGCAAAAAGACGTTGAATTCTACGGCGAGATGCGCTCCGCCATCAAGAAGCACTCGGGCGAGGAGCTCGACATCAAGCCCTATGAAGCGGACATGCGCCACCTCCTCAACACCTATATCCAGGCCGACCCCGCCGCCGACCTGGGCGAGCTGGGCCAGATGCCGCTGACGGAGCTCATCATCAAGACCGGCATCCACGACGCCATCGCCAGGAAGCTCAACGAAAAGGGCACGCTTTCAAGGAACGCCGTCGCCGAAGGGATCATCAACAACGTCCGCAAGACCATCATCCGCGACCAGCTCACCGACCCCCAGTTCTATGAGCAGATGTCGAAGCTGCTCGACGACCTCATCAAACAGAGCCGGGCGGATGCCGCCGCGTATGAGGAATTCCTGCGGAAGGCCGAGGCGCTCGTCAAGCGCCTGGCCGCCAAGCAGTCGGACGACGGCGTGCCCGCAGAACTCCACGGGAAGCGAGAGGCGACGGTGGTCTACAACAACCTGCCGCGCATCATCGCGGCGGGCCGCGGTGGGGCGGCTTCCGCGGTTGGAGATTCCCCGGAAAAGGGAAATGAGCGAATCAGATTGGCGCTGGACATCGACCGAGTGATGCGCGAGCGGGCGCCGGCCGGCTGGAAGGGCGACCAGGCGCGCGAGGCACAGGTGCTCAACGCCCTGTTCCCGCTGCTCGGCCGCAACCGCGAGGCCACCCGCGCCTTGTTCGAACTCGTCAAGAATCAGCCCGGATATTGATGACGGAGACGATCCAGCTCGGAGAAATCGCCATTGCCGTCAGGCGCAAGGACATCAAGCATGTCCACCTGTCGGTGCACCCGCCGAACGGACGCGTCACGCTGGTCGCGCCTAAGTCCACGCGGCGCGAGGTGGCCCGCGCCTATGCCGTCTCCAAGCTTGGCTGGATTCGCAACCAGCAGGCGCATTTCCGGGGCCAAGCCCGGGAAACGCCCCGTCAATTCGTCGAGCGCGAGAGCCATTACCTCTGGGGCCGGCGCTACCTGCTCTCCGTGCGGGAGGATGGCGCCAAGCCCTCCGTTCGCCTCGACCACCGCACGGTCACCCTCACCATGCGCCCCGGCAGCAGCAGGGCGAAGCGCGAGGAGGTGATGCAGGCGTGGCACAGGGCCCTCTTGCACGAGGCAGTGCCCCCGATGATCCGCAGATGGGAGAAAAAGCTGGGCGTCGAGGTGGCCGGCTACTTTCTGCAGCGCATGAAGACGAAATGGGGCGGCTGCAACCACAGACGCGGCCACATCCGCCTGAACACCGAGCTCGTGCGCAAGCCCAAGGACCTGCTCGAGTACGTCATCGCGCATGAGATGCTCCACCTGATCGAGCCCAGACATAACGGCCGATTTCAGACGTTGCTCAATAAACATTATCCGACCTGGCGCGAGGCGCGATTGGAACTTAACGAGCTGCCACTAGCCGCGGAGAGATGGTTGAGCTGAGGCCCGCATTCTCGCATGCGCGCAGATCTGCAGGAAGCGTTCTCTCTCGATAATCTGCGTTTGGCCTGGCGCTGGGTTCGGTCCAACCCTCCCTCCTTCGCAGTACAATAGATCTCGTCGCCTCACCGCGCACCCATGAAAATTCCCCTCGCGCTTGTCGCCGTCCTCGGCCTGGCCGACGCCTACCTTCCCGCCTGGGCCGACCGCCGGGGCGCGTGGACCTTGGGCGGCGGCGCCTTGCGCTGGGCAAGCGCTTTAGCGGCTTGGTCGCCATCCAGCTCGGGCGCGAGCTCCTCACCACCGGCCTCTATGGCCGCGTGCGCAACCCCAGCCACCTGGGGCTCCTGGTCATGATGACCGGCTGGGCGCTGGCTTTTCGCGCCGGCGCGGGCTTAGCGCTCGTAGCCCTTGATTTTGCTGGCGACCGGGCAAAACAAGGCCAGCCCGGTCTTGGCGTTGTAGCTCTTGGGCGAAAGCACCAGCGCGGGGTGGCGGTCCTTCATCTCCCGGCCGGGCGGCCGCCGCCGGTTTGCGGATGCAGGCGCGTGAAATTTCTCCGCCGCCGGGGTACAATAGGGGCATGAGGAAGATTTTCGCCGCGGGCGCGGTCGCCGTGGTTGTTCTTGCCGCAGGCTGCGGCGGCAAGGGCCCCTTCCTTTATAAGCCCAACAAGCCGCTCTGGCCCGGGCACGACGCCCAAGCGCCGCTCTTTCCGGCCACCGCCGCCATCCAGCCCTTGAAGGACTTCACCCAACCCGCCGCCGGCGCGCCGGACCTGGCCCGCGCGGGCGCCGGCGCTTGGCCCGCGCTTTCGCCCGATGCCCTTTCGCGCGCCCTGGCCGCGGAGTTCTCCGCCGACGGCTTGCTCCCATCGGCCGAGGTGTTGGACGACCCCGAGCATGACGACGCCACCGCGGCGCTGGCCGCGGGGGCCAAGCTCTTTGTCACGGGCGACGTCGCCCAGGCCTCGGTGGCTGCCGGCGCGGCCGCGGGCGGGACGCTTTCTTTAAAGCTCGACCTGCAGGTTTTCGCGCGCCAGGCGGGCGCGGGCGACTTTAACTGGCGCGTCATCGACAGCACGTATGGCGCCTCGGTTCCGATGGGCTCTGCCGGCGGCATCGCGGCGGAGAACGCGGCCTTGAACAAGATTTTCGCCGAGGCCGCCGTGGATGCGGCGTTGTCCCTGCAAGACCCTCAAGTCCAAGCCCAGCTCGGCTGGACCCAGCCCTAGTCCCGCGCCAAAAGCGCCCAGGCCTTGGCGCGGCCGCCTTACTCGATGGGCGTTTGCTTGGCCGTCTCGAAAGCGATTCCGTAAAGAGTGGCGTTGGATTTCTTCTTGGCCCAGATGATGCGGCCGCGGATTTCCAGAAGCCCTTCCTTAAGCAGACGCAGGCGCGCCGCGACCTCCTGGCCCACGGGGAAAACAGTGGTGCTGGAAAAACAAGCCCCGTTCGCGGAGACATCGACCAATCTGGCGACATTGAGAATGACCTGGCCGGCGCCGTCGTGGATTTCCAGGACGGAATCGTGTTTGGCGCGCGGCGCCCGGCGTTTTTCCTTGGAATTCATGGGTTCTCCGTTTCTCGATTATACATAAGGCGCGGCGACGCCGCGTCCTAGGCCCAAAGTTCCGGGCCCAAAGGCCGGGGTTCCCTGCCCCTTGGGCCCGGGAGAGAACTCCCGGCGGCCGCATACTAAGCGCATGAATAATTTTCCCCGCCGCACGACGGCATCGCGCGGGACTTCGACGCCGTCATCCAAAAATATCTGCTGGCTCCGTAGCGAAAAATTCGTGCTATTATTTCTATATTGTTGCGGTCGTGCTGTAAGAAGCACAGGAGAATAACAGACATGCCGAAAGCAAAACGTTTCCTCGTCGCGATGACGGCGTCTTTCGCCGTGACGATGCTGGTCGTGGGCACTGTCTGCGCGCAAGCCACCAGCGAACAGCAAGTCGTCAGCGCGCAGAGCCAGTTGTCGACCTTCCAGCAGCTCATCAACGATGCGGTCCAGAAGTTCCACAATACTTTTTCCCCTGAGGACGCCGGCTATAGAGGCAACGGATTTCATGGCGGTAGGCAGCACGGCGGCTTCGGCCCGCGTCCTGGTCCCCGTCCTGGTCCCCGACCTGGACCGTGGCCTGGCCCCCGACCTGGACCGCGCCCCGGCCCGCGTCCTGGCCCGCGTCCTGGCCCTCGCCCCGGACCGTGGCCCGGCCCTCGTCCTGGTCCCCGACCCGGCCCGCGCCCTGGTCCCCGGCCCGGCCCGCGGCCCGGACGCATCCCCGATCATTGGGGGCATCATTTCGGACCCAACCGCTGGCACTGGGATCACGACGGCATCCCGCACTGGTGGGGTTGGCTTCTCTGGGGCGGCGTCGGCAACCGTCTCGCCTGCCAGAACTACTACGGCGTAGAGATGAACAACTGCGAAAACGCCTGCCAGGATGAGCAGAACGACTGCGAGTCGTCCTGCGGATTCTTTGATTCGGACTGCCAGGACGAGTGCAGCGAGTACAGCCAGGACTGCAGCAACACCTGCCAGTTGGATTACAACCAGGAAGTCGTGACCTGCCCGGTATTCTAAGCTTCCGGCGCAACGCCCCTTCCCCGTCAAACGGGAAGGGGCGTTTTTTTTGCCATTCCCCGTCTGATTTCCTATGATCGGGTCATGCATGGCGCTGAAGCAATTTCCAACAAGCGCACGGCGCTATACTCCCGCCACCAAGCCCTGGGCGGACGCCTGGTCGATTTCCACGGCTGGGAATTGCCCGTCCAATACACCAGCATCTTAAAAGAGCACGAGGCGGTGCGCCAAAATATCGGGCTCTTCGACGTCTCGCACATGGGCCAGTTCGTCATCACCGGCCCGCAGGCGCTCGATTTTCTGCAAAAGACCAACACCAACGACGTGGCGCGCCTAAAGCCCGGACAGGCGCTCTACTCTCATCTGCCCAACGAAAAGGGCGGCGTGGTCGACGACGTCATCGTCTCTTGCCTGGCCCCCGCGCGCTACTTCGTGGTGGTCAACGCCGCCACGCGCGAGAAAGATTTCGCCTGGCTCTTGTCCCAGGCCGCCGGATTGGACGCGCGCCTGGAGGACAAGAGCGATTTCTATTCCATGATCGCGGCGCAGGGCCCGCGCGCGGCCGCGCTCGTCGCCGAGACCCATCCCCAGGCCGCGGCCCTGCCGCGCTTCGGCGCGTTGGAAACCGACGTCTTGGGCGCCGCAAGCCTCATCACGCGCACGGGATACACCGGCGAGGACGGCTTTGAGTTCATCGTGCCAAACGAAATCGCGGGCCCGCTGTGGGACGACTTGCTGCGCCGCGGCGCGCCTTTGGGTGTCGCGCCCTGCGGCCTGGGCGCCCGGGACACGCTGCGCCTGGAAGCCGGCTATCTGCTCTACGGCCAGGACTTGGACGACGCGCGCACCAGCGTCGAGGCGGGATACTCCTGGGTGGTCAAGCTCGCCAAAAAAGATTTTCTGGGCCGCGCCGTGTTGGAGCGGCAGATGAAGGACGGCGTCAAGACCACGCTGCGCGGCGTCAAGCTCTTGGAAGGCGGCGTGCCGCGCCCCGGACATACGATTTTTCAAGACGGCCGCGCGCTGGGAACTTTTACCAGCGCCACCTATTCCCCCAGCCTGCGCGCGGGCATCGGCACGGCGTATCTCCCCTCCGATATGCCGGCGCAGGCCCGCGTGAGCGTGGACGTGCACGGCCGGCAGGTCCCCGCCCAAGTCGTTCCCACGCCGTTTTACCGCTCCCAAGGAGACGCGCATGCCAAAGCCTGAGTCCTGCCGCTATACCCAGACCCACGAGTGGCTCGCCCAAGACGGCGGCGCCGCCGCGGTCGGGCTTTCCGACCACGCGCAGAAGGAAATCACCGACGTGGTCTTCGTGGACCCGCCCAAGCCCGGCCGGCGCTTGAAACGCGGCGAGGCCTGCGCGGTGGTCGAATCGGTCAAAGCCGCCTTCGACGTCTACGCGCCGGTCTCGGGCGAGGTGCTCGCGGCCAACGACGCCCTGGCCCAGGACCCGGGACTCATCAACCGCGACCCCCACGGCGAGGGCTGGCTTTTCAAGATGAAGCCCGACAACCCGGCCGAGGCGGACGCGCTCATGGACTTCAAGAGCTACCAAGAGCACTTGAAGACCGCGGCGGCCCATGGCGATCACTGAGCCCTCGGCGGCCCCGGCCGCCAAGCACGACGGCGCCCAATCGCCTTTCGCGCAGGACGTTTTTTCCGCGCGCCACATCGGCCCGGACGCAGGCGAAACCGCGGCCCTGCTCGCCGAGACGGGATTTAAATCCTTGGCCGAGCTTTGCGACGCCGCGATTGCCCCGGCGCTGCGCGCCAATTCGCCCCTGCGCCTGGAGCCGGCCTTGTCCGAAGCGGACGCGGCCAAGCGCCTCTCACGCCTCGCGGAGCAAAATCAGGTGTTTCGCTCCTTCATCGGCCTGGGCTATTCCCAGTGCTTGACGCCCGCCGTCATCCGCCGGAACGTGCTCGAAAACCCCGGCTGGTACACGGCCTACACGCCGTATCAAGCCGAAATCGCGCAAGGCCGCTTGGAGGCCCTGCTTAATTTTCAGACTCTCGTCATCGAGTTGACCGGCCTCCCGGTGGCCAACGCCTCCTTGCTCGACGAGGCCACGGCCGCGGCCGAGGCCATGCACGTCTGCCACGCCGCCTCCGAGAATAAAACCGATTTGTTCTTCGTCTCGGACGCCTGCCACCCGCAGACCATCGCCGTGGTCAAGACCCGCGCCCAAGCCCTGGGCGTCGCGGTGGACGTGGGCGACGCGTCGCGCTTTGATTTTTCCCGAAAGCCCTTCGGCGTTTTGCTGCAATACCCCGGGACCGACGGCGGCGTCTCGGACCCGGCCGAGATTTGCGCGCGCGCGCACGAGCGCGGGACCTTGGTGGCCGTGGCCGCCGATCCGTTGAGCTTGGTTCTTTTAAAGTCGCCCGGGGATATGGGCGCCGACATCGCGGTGGGCAGCCTGCAGCGCTTCGGCGTGCCCATGGGCGCGGGCGGGCCGCACGCGGCGTATTTCGCGACCCGCGACGCCTTCAAGCGCCTGACGCCCGGCCGCGTGGTCGGCGTGTCCAAGGACGCCGCGGGCAAGACCGCCTACCGCCTGGCCCTGCAGACAAGAGAGCAGCACATCCGGCGGGAAAAGGCCACCAGCAACATCTGCACGGCGCAGGTGCTCCTGGCCGTCATCTCGGGATTTTACGCCGCCTACCACGGGCCCAAGGGATTGGGCCGCATCGCGCGCGGCACGCACGGCTTGGCCGCCGCCTTCGCCGCGGGCTTGGAGACGCTCGGGTATTCCCTGCGCCACCCGGAATTTTTCGACGCGGTGCGCGTGAAGGTCCTGCCCGCCCAGGCGCGCAAGATTTTGGCCGAGGCCGCGGCGCGGCGCATGAACCTGCGCGTCTACGCGGACGGCGACTTGGGCATCGCCTTCGACGAGGCCAAGACGCCCGCGGACGTGGAAGAACTCTTGGCCATTTTCGCCGCGGGCAAGGGCGTCGACGCTCCCCTCACCCTAACCCTCTCCGCCGCGCCGCGCATCCCGGCGCCGCTCGCGCGCACGTCCCCGATTTTGCCCCAGGCGCCCTTTAACCTCTACCACAGCGAGACCGAGATGCTGCGCTACATCAAGCGCCTGGAATCGCGCGACTTGTCCCTGACCACCTCGATGATTCCGCTGGGCTCCTGCACCATGAAGTTGAACGCCGCCTCGGAGATGCTGCCCATCACCTTGCCCGGTTTCGCCGACATCCACCCCTTCGCCCCGCCCGAGCAGACCCGCGGCTACCAGGAACTCTTGAACGACTTGGGAACCTGGCTCTGCGCGATCACCGGTTTTGCCGCGGTGAGCTTCCAGCCCAACGCCGGCTCGCAGGGCGAGTACGCGGGACTCCTGGCCATCCGCGCCTACCAGAAAAGCCTCGGCCAGGACGCGCGCGACGTGTGCCTGATTCCCGCCTCGGCCCACGGCACCAACCCAGCCTCGGCCGCGATGGCGGGCTTGAAGGTGGTCACCGTGGCCACCACGCCGTCCGGCGACATCGACTTGAGCGACTTGAAGGCCAAGGCCGTGGCGCACACGCGCAACTTGTGCGCCTTGATGGTCACTTACCCCTCGACGCACGGCGTGTTCGAGGAGGGCATCAAGGACGCCTGCGCGGTGATCCACGCCGCGGGCGGGCAAGTCTATTTGGACGGCGCCAACATGAACGCGATGGTGGGCCTGTGCCGCCCGGCGGAATTGGGCGCGGACGTCTGCCATTTGAATCTGCACAAGACTTTCTGCATCCCGCACGGCGGCGGCGGGCCGGGCATGGGCCCCATCGCCGCGGCCAAGCACCTGGCCCCGCACCTGCCCGGCAATCCCGCCGCGGCGGGCGCCGCGGCCAACGGCGCGGCCGCGGTCGTCAACGGCCCGGTGGCCGCCGCGCCCTGGGGCTCGGCCATGATTTTGCCCATCCCCTGGGCCTACATCGCCCAGATGGGCGCGGACGGTCTTTTGCGCGCGTCGCAGGCCGCCATCTTGAACGCCAACTACATCGCCAAGAAGCTGGAAGGCAGCTACCCGGTCTTGTTCCGCGGCCGCCACGGGCTCATCGCTCACGAGTGCATCCTGGATTTGCGCCGCTTCAAGGACACCGCCGACGTGTCGGTCGAGGACGTGGCCAAGCGCCTGATGGACTACGGCTTTCACGCGCCCACGGTGTCATGGCCGGTGCCGGGCACGATGATGGTCGAGCCCACCGAGAGCGAGTCCAAGGCGGAGTTGGACCGCTTCTGCGAGGCCATGAGTCTCATCCGCGAGGAAATCCGCGCCATCGAGGACGGCCGCGCGAGCAAGACGGACAACCCCTTGAAGAACGCGCCGCACACGGCGCTGGCGGCCACGGCGCCGGACTGGACGCATCCTTATTCCCGCGAGCAGGCGGCCTATCCGGCGGCCTGGCTCAAAGAGCACAAATTCTGGCCGGCCGTGGCCCGCATCGACAACGCCTATGGCGATCGCAACTTCGTCTGCGCCTGCTCCTAGCCCGTCCTTGACCGGGCCCATCCTGGACGCTCCGGGACAGATGGGCTTGGACGAGGCCGTGCTCGACTTGTCCGCGCCCCACGACGCGGTGCTGCGCTTCTACCGCTGGGACGGCCCCGCCATTACCTTCGGCTACGGCCAACAGCGCGCGCACGCGGTGCAGCTCTCCGCGGCGCGGGGATTTCTGCCCCGGCCGCCGGTGCGCCGCCCGACCGGCGGAGGCGTGGTCTTCCACGATGGAGACGTGACCTTCTCGCTGGTTTTCCGCTGGGATCGATTGTCCTCCCCTTTGGTCGTCTACCAGAGCCTGCACGCGGCCCTGGCCTCGGCCCTGCGCCTGGCGGGCGGGCCCGCCGCGCTCTGGGAGGGCCAAGCCCCCGAGTTCCCGCTGCAAAAAGCCTGCTTCGCCGCGCCGTCCCCCGCCGATTTGGTCGACCAGGCGGGCCGCAAAGTTTTGGGCGGAGCCCTGCGCAAGCGGCGCGGCCGCGGGCTCTACCAGGCCTCGCTGCGCCAGGAATTTTTCTCCGCGCCCCGGCAGGAGTTGGAAGCCCTTGTCGCCCGGGCCCTGGGCTCGCTTTGGGAGAGGCCACCCGTTCCCGAACTGCCCTCCGATTGGATATGGGCCGGGCGGACCCTGGCCGAAAAATACCGGAGCGAATCCTGGAACGCCAAGAGGTAAGCCCCACCGCCCTGGGCTTGGTCATTGTTCTCGCCTTCGTCGCCTTCGCCTATATCCCTTTCATGGGCAAGGCCTACCACATGGATGAGCCTGCGTTCTTGGCGCCGGCCTTCCATATTCTCCGCGATCCCCTGCACCCCTTGGCCTTCGACATCAACTGGTACGGACGGAAGGTCCCGCAATTTAAAATCAACAACCAGCCGCCGCTCTTCCCCTACCTTCTGGCCCTGGCGCTTAAATGCACGGGCGGCCGGGAATTCGCCACGCGGCTTTTTTTCCTGCCCTTCGACTGGCTGGCCGCGGCCTCGCTCTTTCTTCTGGCCGGAAAATTCCTGAAAAAGCCGCTGTGGCCCACGTTGGTCGTCCTGGCCTCGCCCGGCTATCTCATCGCATTCAATCTTCTCTATCCGGACAAAGTCGCCGCCGCCCTGGGCTTTTTCGGCCTTTACGCCTGGACCAAGGGCCTTGATGAAAAAAAATCGGCGTGGCAAAGCCTGGCCCTGGCCTCGCTGGGTCTGGCGATTTTCTCCAAATACATCGCCGTCGTATTCCTGGTCCCCGCCGCGGTCTACGCGCTTTGGCGCCGGCACCCCTTGAAAAAAACCTTGGCCGTCGGGGCGGCGCTCATCCCCGTAGGACTCTATTTGTCCCTAAACCTCCTGCGCGGCGGCTCCGCTTTCCATTCGGCCTGGAACACGACGAGGCAAGGCCTCTCCACGGGTTGGGCGCACCGCTGGCGCGCGGCTCTGGCTTTTACGGGCGGCTTGGCCGCGACCGCGGCGCTTTGGCCATTTTTAGCTTTTGGGCCGCGCAAGAAAACCGCCGCGGCGGCCGCGGCGGCCGCGATTTTTCTTTTTCTTCCCCTTTGGGACCACGGCGCGGCTCCGGCGCTTCTTGACCGAACCCTGGGAACGGCCATGGCCTTTGCGGCCATCTACGGCCTCTGCGTCATTTTCACGGCCGAGGACAAGCCCGCGGGTTGGGAGCTCTGGGCGCCCTGGATTGCCGCTGTCTTCATCATGGAATCCTTCGTCTACTGGTCGGTCATCGCCCGCAGCGTCGCGCTGCTCCTTCCGCCCTTGGCTTTCGCTTCGGCCTCGGCCCTGGAAAAGCGCCTGGGTCCTAAAAGATTGGCCGGACTCTACGCCGCCAGCTTCGCGGTCATTTTGGCCCTGAGCCTGTCCCTGGCTTGGGTGGATGACTGCTACGCCGACGCGCAAAGGCAGGCCGTGCGCGTCGCCCGCCAACTCTTGCCCCAAGGCGGACGGCTTTGGATCAGCGGCCACTGGGGCCTGCAGTACTACGCGGAGCAGGCGGGCGGCCGCGAGCTCGACGCCTCGCGCGGCGGTTGGGACCAAGTCCGGCCCGGCGACGTCGTGCTCTGGAGCCAGGTCAACACGAATCAGCTTCTGCCCGACCGGCGCTTCCTCATCGACGCCAAGCAGATCGACTGGAAAAACCCGCTGCCCCTGCGCCTGATGAGCGGACCCGGCGGCGAGGCCGGGTTTTACTCGAGCGTCTACGGTTTTTTGCCCTATTCATTTAGCCGCGCGCCGCTCGACGAATTTTTCTTCGCCAAAATCCTGCCGCAAAAGCGCCGGCGCTAAAACCGCCGCGGCTAAAGAGCGAGAAAATTGCGGCAACTTTTTGGTATAACCCCTTCTCCCGATGACGGCCGCCATGGCTCTTGAGAACGTCGCGTGCAACCTGTGCGGATCCAGGCGCTTTAAAACGCTCCGCGACCGGCCCTACGCCTCGTCGAATAGCTCCGACTGCGCCGCCACCACGGATCAGTACCAGGCCTATGGGCGCATCGTGCGCTGCCAAGACTGCGGCCTGGTCTTCACCAACCCGCGCCCCGGGGCCGCGGATTTATTATCCGGCTACTCCGGCTGCACGGACCAAACCTATCTGACCGAGGCCTCCAGCCGCTCCATCAACGCCCATTTCAGCCTCAATACGATTAGGCGTTTTGCCAAAGGCGGGCGGCTGCTTGAAATCGGAGCCTCGACGGGCTGCTTCCTCAACGCCGCGCGCGTCGACTTCGAGGTCGTGGGCCTGGAGCCCTCGCAATGGGCCTGCCGCGTCGCCCGCGAGCGCTTTCGCCTCGAATGCTACGCCGAAGGCATCCAAGCCACGACGCGCTTCGCCCCGGCTTCCTTCGACGTCGTCGCGCTTATCGACGTCATCGAGCATCTTCCCGACCCGGCGGCGGCCGTGCGCAAGGCGGCCGAGCTGCTGCGGCCGGGAGGGCTCCTCTACGTCGTCACGCCCGATATCGAGAGCTTTTCCTCGAAAATCCTGGGCGGATATTGGTGGGGCCTGCGCCCAGCCCACATCTATTACTTCAGCGCAAAGACCCTGGGCCGGCTTCTGGCGCAATCCGGCTTCGAGGTTGTTTTGAACAAATCCTTCGGCCGGATCTTTACCTGGGGGTATTGGGCCAGCCGCCTGCGCCACTATCCCCGCTGGCTCTACGCGGGAACGCTCCGGATCATCGCGCGCCTGGACATCGAGCGGAAATTCGTCTACTTCGATACCCGTGACTCCATGGAAATCTGCGCCGTGAAAAGATCATGACCCGGCCTCGCCGTCGCGGCTATTGAACGGCCGCCGCGCTTATTGTTTAATCCCTAAATCACTGGAGCAGGAGCCACCTCATGAGCGATGAATCCGCGAAGACCGCCGAGAAGCTGGTGCTCATCGTCGATGACGACGAGAGCATCATCGACTTGATGGAGCACGTGGTCCGCAAGGAAGGCTTCCGCACCGACCGGGCCGTCGACGGCCAGGAGGCGCTGACCAAGGCCCAGGCCTTGAAACCGGACTTGATCCTGCTCGACTTTTTGCTGCCCAGCATGGACGGCCACGCCGTGGTCCGCGCCCTGCGCGAATCCGGCCACGGCGGCATCCCCATCATCGCCGTGACCGGCCAGCACTTGGACCCCGAGCGCCAAGCCGCCCTGCGCCGCGAGCCCGCGGTCAAGGATTTCCTGCAAAAGCCCCTGCGCACCGCGGTTCTGGCCGAGGCCGTGCGCAAGGTCCTGGGAGCCAAGACCGGGGCATGAGCCGGCCCCTGCGCGCCGCGGCCGCGGCCCTTCTCTGCCTCGCCGCGGTCTACGCCCTGGTCCGCGTCGACTTGGACCTGCGCGCGCGCGCGGCCTACCAAGAGGGCGAGAAGTATCTGCTCTGGGCCCAAAACCCCGCGCTCAAGAAATCCTACTACGACGGAGAGCTGGCCCGGCAGGAGGCCGCGCTGCAAAAGCAGTACCGCGCCGGAAGCCTCGGCGCCGACGAGCTCAAGCAGAAAATGGAGCTCGCGCAAATCCGGCGCGACCAGGCCGTGGCCGAGAGTTCGCTCAAGTACGCCTACGTCTGGTTCGAAACCGGCGCCGAGCTTTTCTCTCCGCCGGAAAACCGCTGGACCAAGCTGTGCCGCCGGGAGATGCCCAAGGCCAAGGCGCTTTGGGAAAAGCAGCTCCAAGCGGAAAAAATCCCCTACAAAGACTACATGCTGGAGTAGCCGGTGGTCCCCTGGATCATCGGAGCCGCCCTAGCCCCTTTCGCCGCGGCGCTTCTGGCCCTGGCGCTCAAGTCCCTCTTCCTGGCCGCCGGCCGCTCCGGCGCCGCCATGCCGTTCTTCGCCGGCTTCGCGCTCGCTGCCCTGGCCTGGCTCGCGGCGCGCTTTTTTCCACCCCAAGGCCGGGCCGCGCGGACATTCGACGCGGCCCAGCGGCGCGTCTACATTTTCGGCCACGAGCTGTCCCACGCGCTCGCCGCGTGGCTCTCTGGAGCCAGCATTTTCTCCTTCCGCGTCGGCCGGCGCTCCGGCCACGTCGATTTAGACAAGAGCAACGCGCTCATCGCCCTGGCGCCCTACTGCCTGCCGGTCTACACCGCCGCGGGCCTGCTGGCCTGGCGCGCCGCGCTGGCCTTTAAGCCCGGCCTTCCCGCGGCGCCCTTTCTGGCGTTCTTGGGCCTCACCCTCGCTTTCCACCTCACCAAGACTTTGGAGTACGTCTGGGACTTGTCCCAGCCGGACTTGAAGGCCGCGGGCGGCGTGGTCTTTTCGCTCTCCGCCATCGCCGCGGCCAACGGCCTGGTCGTGCTGGGCTTGGCCGCAGCGCTGTTCCCGCGCTCGGTGTTCTTTCTCGCGGCCGTGCGCGCGTCCTGGTCCTGGGAGGCGCGCTTCTGGACGGGCGCCGCGGCGATGGGGCGCCGGGCCTGGAGGACGCTGCGCGCATGAGAAGCGCCGCGGTCCTGCGCGAGCTGCCGCGCAAAATCTTCCACGTCCTCTCGCTGCTCTATTACGTCCTCTACCGCGCTCTGGGCTTGAAGCGCACGATTTTCTGGATGGCGCTCTGGACGCTGGCGGTCGGCGCGGCCGAGGTCGCGCGGCTCTTTTTTCCGGCGTGGAACCGCCTCATCCTGGGACCCTTCTCCGGCATCGCCCGCCCCGAGGAGAAAAACCGCGTCAGCGGGCTCTTCCACACGACTTTGGGGAGCTTCATGCTCTTCGTCGTCTTCGGCAAAAACCCCAAGGCCGTGGCCTTCGCTCTGGGCTGCGCCGCCTTGGGCGACGCGGCCGCGGCCCTGGGAGGCAAGGCCTTGGGCCGGCGCCGCATCGGCCCGGGCAAGACCCTGGAGGGAAGCCTCTCCTGCCTGGCCGTCTGCGCGGGCGTGGGACTGTTCCTGGGCCTGGGCTGGGCGCCTTCCCTTTTAGCCGCGGCCGCGGCGACCGCGGTTGAGTACGCCCCGGTCACGTCCTGGTTCAACGACAACCTCTGGATGCCGCTGGTCGCCGCCGGCGCGCTCCAACTAGCGCTGCGAAAATAGCTAAAATCCCCATCATGCGGGAGCCCGGCGAGAGACGAAATTTTCGTTTCGCCTGGCGCGTCGCCATCCTGCTGGCCAACGGCTTGGGCCTCATCTTCCTGGCCCTGCTCCTGCTGCTCGCGGCCGCGGCCTACGTGGTCTTTCCCCGCGTGGCGGGCTCCTCCCAGGTCCGGGCGCTGCTGGCCCAGCGCCTGGAGGACACCCTGCACCGCCCGGCCTCCATCGGCCGGGTGGTCGTCGCGCCCCAGGGCATCAAGATTTCCGCCGTAAAAATCGCCAACGAGCTTCCCGGCGAGGGCGACCTCCTGGACGGCGAGAGCGCGGTCGTGACCATCAAGCTGCTGCCGCTGCTGCGCCGCCGCCTGGAGATAAAGACCGTGCGCATCCTTCATCCCGTCATCCGCCTGGTGCGCGAGAAAGACGGGAGCTGGAGCTTCTCGGACATTTTCCATTCCACGGCTCCGGCGCGCGCGCCCAAACCGCTTTTTTTCTCCATGCCGATCTCGCTCTACGCGGAGAAAACCGTCATCCATAACGCGGACGTCATCATCGACGACCGCTACCGCAAGCGCACCATCACTTTCAGCGGCCTGGACATGACCATTAGAAAGCCGGACGCCCAAACGCCCTTCCCCTTCACGGCGTCGTTCACCAACTCCTTCCAGTTCAAGAACCGCAAAATCACGGCGGACTGCGCGCTCTCGGGAACCGTCTCCCTGGCCGGGCTCCATCTCGCCTCGGCCACGGCGTTCGCCGACGCGGCCTCGGTCAAGGTCGACGGCTCGGTCTTCAACGGCACCCTGTCCCTGCGCGATTTCCTGCATCCCTCCGTCCGGGGAAATTTCCTCGCCCCGGCCTTAAGCCAATCCTGGCTCTCGGCCCAGACCGGCCGGTCCGCGGCATTCCCGTGGCCGCAGAGCCGCTGGAGCTTCGCGCTGGAATTTCCCTCGGCGGGCCTGATGCGCGTGCCGGAGCTGGACATGACCGCCCAGGCCTTCTCCGCCCAGGCCTCGGGCACGGTCGACTTCTCCTCCGCGCCTTTTAGCCTGCAGGCCCAGGTCCGCGTCTCCTCCGCGCCCCTGCAGAACTTCTCGTTCCTGGCTTCGGGCATTTCCCGCGATCAAATCCGCGGCCAGATGCAGGCCGACGCGCGCATCAGCGGCCCCTGGAACCACCTGCGCGCGGACCAGGCGGACATGCGGCTGAAAAATTTCTCGGCGCGCTTTAATCCACTGACCGTCTCGGCCGGCCTGATCTCGATTTCCGCCGCGAAAAATTTCGCGGCATTCTCGCTCTCGGCCGAGCAGGGCTCGCTGCGCGCCCTGGGGCATTCCTTGACCGGCGCGTCCCTGCAGGCGAGCCTGGCCCGCAACCGCCTCGCGGTCCGGCGGCTGGCTTTCGATTGGGACGGAACCCGCGCGATTGCCAGCGGCAGCATCCAAAACATGGCGCGGCCGGACCGCATCTACCTGCGGGCGTGGTTTGGCCCGCTGCGCTGGGGCAACGCCCAGAAGCTCGCCGTCGACGTCGCCGCGTATTTCTCCAAGCTCCGGCGCGAGCGCTCCAAGGCGGCCCCGCCGTCTCCCGAGCGCCATTGGGTGGCCTTTTTCAAGTATCATATCCCGCGCCGCTTCCCGGCCACCTCCGGGCGCATCACGGTCTCGGAAGTTCAAGACAAGGATTTCTGGTTCAAGAACGCCTCGGTGATCTGGGACTTGAGCGGCGTGACGCCCCGGCTCAACACGGCCAGCGGGGAGGTGCGCCTGGGCCTGGGCCCGGGGCACTTCGACAATTTGCAGTCCATCGTGGAGTCGAGCAAGTTCATGGAGGTGGCCTTTCTGCCCTACGTTTACATGCACAAGATGAACAGCTTCTCCGTGCTCTCCACCGCGACCGCCTACCCCGACACCTTCGACTTCAACCGCATCGGGGGCCAGTACAGCGCGCGCGACGGCATCGTGCGCACGCGTTTTTTTCACGTGGACAGCCCGCAGCTCGCCGCCTTCGCCCGGGGCACGGCCGATTTCGCCAAGGAAACCGTGGACATGGAGGTCTTGACCCGGCTCTCGCACTACGACGCGCCGCTGCCGGAGTGGTGGGTGGACGAGTTGGGCCGCCCTGCCATCGGCTTCTGGGTCAAGGGCAGCCTGGACCACCCCACCATCGAGCCGCGGCTGCAGAAAATGGGCGCGCATGAAATCGAGCAGGCTCTGGCCAAGGCCGAGGCCCGCGCCCGGCAGAGCCTTCGAGGAAACGGAAAATGACGCGAGCGCCGGGAAACAGGAATTTAGGAGAATAGCGACATGGCAGCCATGAACAAGAGCGACGTCCTGGGAATTTTGCAGGAGCACGGCGCGGTGGTCCCGGGACATTTTCAAATGCCTTCCGGACTGCACAGCCCCATCTACATCCAGACCGCGATGGTCCTGCAGTATCCCCACGTCGCGCACAAAATCGCCCGGGCCCTGGCGGTTAAATTTCCGCAGGAGTGCGACGTGGTCGTCGCCCTGGGCACGTCCTCCATCATCCTGGGACAGGAGCTGGCCCGGGTCAAGAAGTGCCGCGCCATCTTCGCGGAAAAAACCGGCGGCGCTTTGGCCCTGCGGCGGGACTTCAAGCTCGAGCGCGGGGAAAAGGCTCTCCTCATCCAGGACGTGCTGGCCAGCGGCGGGCTGGTCGCGGAGATGACGGCGCTGGCCCGGGCCCGCGGCGCCAAAACCCTCGGCGTGGGCGCGCTGGTGGACCGCTCCGAGGCGGCGCTGTGCCTGGACATCCCGGTGCGCGCTCTGGTCTCCTATCCCTTGGAGGCCAACCCGGAGAAGTCCTGCCCCCAATGCGCCTCGGGCGTGCCGCTGACCAAGGCGCGCCAAGCCCCCGGGCCGCAGGAAGGCGAATAGCCGTGATTGAACGCTACAGCCGCCCCGAGATGGCGCGCCTATGGTCCGACGAGCACCGCCTGCTGGCCATGCTCGAGGTGGAGACCGTTTTCCTGGAAGCCCTGGCCAAGGACAAGCGCATTCCCGCCGCGGAAATCCGCGCCCTGAAGAATCTTTCTCCCGATAAAATTTTGCGCGAGGCCCGGCGCCAGGAAGCCGGCGCCGCCCACGAAATTGTGGGCCTGCTCTGGGCTCTCTCGCGGCTCTTGGGAGCAAAAGCCCCGCGCGTGCGCCGCTACCTGCACTACGGGCTGACCTCCTCGGACGTCCTGGACACCGCTTTGGCCCTGCAGCTGCGCGACTCGGCCGACTTGCTCTTGGGCGGCTGGCGCCAAGCCCGCGGGCGCATCGCGGCCCTGGCCCGCCGGCACGAGAACACCTGGATGGCGGGGCGCACGCACGGCGTGCACGCCGAGCCCATGACCTTCGGGGTCAAGCTCGCGGGCTGGCACGCCCAGGCCCTGCGCGACGAGGCGAGATTAAAACGCGCGCGGGAGGAAATCCGCTACGGAAAAATCTCCGGGGCCATCGGCACCTTCACGCAAATCGGCCCGCGCTACGAGGCCCAAGTCTGCCGCGCGCTGGGCTTGAAGCCCGAGCCGGTCTCGACCCAGGTCGTGCCGCGCGACCGCCACGCCGAGTTCGTGCAGGCTTTGGTCCTCTCCGCCGCCGCCGTGGAGCGCTTCGCGCTTGAAATCCGGCACCTGCAGAAAACCGAGACTTTGGAGGCCGAAGAGCCATTTTCCGAGGGACAGAAAGGCTCCTCGGCCATGCCGCATAAGAAAAATCCGGTGCTCTGCGAGAACCTCTGCGGCCTGGCGCGCCTGGTGCGCTCCTACGGCGCCGCGGCCGCGGAGAACGTGGCGCTTTGGCACGAGCGCGACATCAGCCACTCCTCGGTCGAGCGCGTCATCCTGGCCGACGCCTGCCTGGCCTTGGACTTCATGCTCCACCGCCTGGCCAAGGTGCTGGGCGGCCTCGCGGTTTATCCAGAGCGCATGAAGAAAAACCTGGACGCGTCGCGCGGCCTGGTCTTTTCTCAGCGGGTCCTCTTGCGCCTCATCGACGCGGGCCTGGGCCGCCAGGAGGCCTACGACTTGACCCAGGCCGCGGCCATGGCCTGCTGGCGCACGGGCAAGAACTTTGAGGACTGCCTCGCGGAAAACCCGCGCGTGCTCAAGGCCCTCTCGCGCCGGGGCGTCGCCGAGTGCTTCGATTTGGAGAGCTACCGGAAATTCTCCGCGTTTTTGCTGCGCCGCGGCGGCGTTAAAAAATGAACCCGCCCATGATTGCCCTTCTGACCGACTTCGGTCTGCGCGACTCCTACGCCGGCGTCATGAAGGGCGTCATCCTGGGCCGCTGCCCCCGGGCGCGCGTGGTGGACGTCTGCCACGGCATCCCGCCGCAGGACGTGCGCGCCGCGGCCTTGTGCCTGCGCCAAAGCGCCCCCTTTTTTCCGGATGGAACTCTTTTCGTCGCGGTCGTCGATCCGGGCGTGGGCTCCACGCGCCGCGTCTTGTGGGCAAAAAACCGCCGGCACTCTTTTTTAGCGCCGGACAACGGCGTCTTGTCCTGGCTTGAAGACGCGCCCCGCGCCTACCGTAGCGTGGAAAATCCCAGCCTGCGCCTCAAGCCCGCGAGCCGCACCTTCCACGGCCGGGACGTCTTCGCCCCCGCCGCCGCCGCGCTGGCCTCGGGAGCGAGCCCCGCGATTTTGGGCCCGGCCGTCGCGCCCCGCGCGCGCCTAAAATTTCCCGCCTTGAAAAAACTACCCGGCGGCCGGCGGCGCGGCGACATTCTCGCGACGGATCATTTCGGCAACGCGGTGACCGCGATTCCCGCGGCCGCGGCCAAGGGGCGCACGATTTTTTTCCGCGGGCGCGCGCTGGGGCCGGTGCGCGGGCACTACGCCCAAGTCCGCGCCGGAGAAGCGCTGGCGCTTATCGGCTCCTCGGGACTTTTAGAGCTTTCCGTGCGCGAAGGCAGCTTCGCCCATGACTTCAACGCCGCGCCGGGGGATTATGCCGAACTTGGCTGAGGAAAAACGATTCAAGGTTTCGCTCAAGCCCGGCGAGGAGAAGCGCCTGTCCGCGGGGCATCTTTGGGTGTTCTCCAACGAAATAGCCGGCATCGAGGAGGGCGCCGCGGCCGGCGACTTGGCCGAGGTCGCGGCCGCCTCGGGGCGGCTTTTGGGCACGGCCTTTTATAATCCCACGAGCCTCATCGCCTGCCGCCTAATTTCCCGCCAGAGCGTCCCGGCCGACGGGGATTTTTTTCGGCGCCGCCTGCGCCGGGCGTTTTCCGAGCGCGAGCGGCGCGTGGGCGCAAGCGCCTACCGCCTGTGTTTCGGCGAATCGGACGGCCTGCCGGGTTTGATCGTGGACCGCTACGGAGAGCACCTGGTCTTGGAGGTGCTCTCCGTCGGAATCGAGCGGCGCTTGGACGACGTCGCCGCGGCGCTCATGGAACTCTCGCCCTGGAAGAGCCTCCGGCTCAAGAACGACCACCGCATGCGCAAGCTGGAGGGCCTGACCTTGGAGAGCCGCGACCTCGTTGGCCGAACGCCCGAGCGCGCGACCATTTCCGAGCGCGATCTCAAGTTCCACGTGCCTCTGGCCGGCGGGCAGAAGACCGGCTTCTACTTCGACCAGCGCGACAACCGCGATTTCCTGCGGCCCTTCTACAAGGACCGCACGGTGCTCGACTGCCACTGCTACCTGGGCGCCTTCGCCCTGGGCGCGGCCAAGTCCGGCGCGCGCGCGGTCCTGGGCATCGACAGCTCGGCCCAGGCCGTGGCCCTGGCCAGCGAGAACGCGGCCCTAAACGGCGCCGGAGACTCGGTCGGCTTCGAGCAGGGCGACGCCGAGGAGGCGCTGGAGAGCTTCGCGCGCGGCGAGCAGCCGCTCAAGCCCGACCTGATTTTGCTCGACCCGCCCAGCTTCGCGCCCAGCCGCAAGGACGCGGCCAAGGCCCTGCGCCACTACGCGAAGTTAAACGCGCTGGCCCTGCAGTCCCTGCCGCCCGGCGGCCTTCTGGCCACCTCGACCTGCTCGCACCACGTCGACCGCGAGGCCTTCGTCGCCATGCTGCGCTCGGCCCAGGCCAAGGCCGGACGGCCGGCCAAGCTCCTGCACCTGGGCACGCAGGCCGCGGACCACCCGATTCTCCTGGCCATGCCCGAGACCGAGTACCTGCACTTCGCCCTTCTGGAGACGCTGCCCGCGTGACCGAGACGGACCGCTCGCGCACCTTTTCCCCCTCCAAGCTGGGCACCTACCAGGACTGCCCGCGCCGCTACCGCTACCGCTACGTGGACAAGATCAAGCGCGCGGAGCAGTCCGTGGAGGCGTTCGTGGGCACCTGCGTGCACCGCGCGCTCGAGGAGCTCTACGACGGCGTGCTGCACGGCATGGTGATGAGCGAGCAAGACGTGCTGGCCTTCTTCGACGCGCAGTGGGAGAAGAACTGGTCCGAGGCCGTGGTCATCCGGGACAAGCGCTACGCCCGCGAGGACTGGAAGAAGCTCGGCCGCGAGGCCTTGAGCCTCTACTACCGCGCCCAGACGCCATTTGACCGCGAAAAAACCGTGGGCCTCGAAAAACGAATGGGATTTCCGTTGGACGCCAAGTCCGGACCCTGCCGCATCGAGGGCTTCATCGATCGCTTGGCGCTGGCCCCGGACGGCGCCTTTGAAATCCACGACTACAAGACCGGCAAGTCGCTGCCCGCCCAAGAGGAATTGGACGCCGACTGGCAGCTGGCCATCTACGACATCGCGGTGCGCCGCGCCTGGCCCGACGCCAAGGACGTGCGCCTGGTCTGGCACTACCTGCGCCACGGAAAGACCTTGGTCTCCACGCGCGCGCCCGCGGACTTGGAGGCCCTGAAGGCCGACATCACCCGGCTCATCGACTCCATCGCCGCCGATCATGAGTTCGCGCCGCGCGAAAGCCCCTTATGCGGCTGGTGCGAATACCGCGACATCTGCCCGCTCTGGGCCCACGCCGAGAAAATCGCCAAATTGGACGAGCCCGCGCGCGGCGAGGACGACGGCGCGCGTTTGGTCGACGCCCTGGCGGCCCTGGAAGAGCGCAAAAAATCACTGCGCGAAAAGGCCAAGGCCGTCGAGGACGAGGAGGCGGCGCTCAAGGAAAAAATTTTTCGCTTCGCGCAGAAAGAAGGCGTGTCGGCGGTCTTCGGGACCGAACTCCAGGCCGTCGTGTCCGAGAAAAAGGAGCACAAATTTCCCACCAAGACCCACGCGCCCGATGCTTTCGCCGCGCTGGAGAAGGAATTGAGGGCCGGGCCTTTCTGGATGCAGGCGTCGCACTTCGACGCGCACCGTTTTTTGGAGAGCCGCCGCGAGGGCGACTGGAGCGACGCCCAGCGGGCGGCGATGGACGACATCGTCGCCCGCTACGCGACCCTGGCCCAGGAACGGGCCGTGCGCTTGAAACGCCGGAAAGACGAGACCGAGGATTAGCCGCCGACGCCGAACTGCGCGGCCAGGCTCATCCAGTCGGTCTTGAGACGGTCGTGCTGCAGCTCGAGATCCTGCCAGGAGCGCCCGAACTCCATGGGGCGCTCGCTCGCGGTCGCGACGCGGTGATGAACCCGTCTCACCCGGCTCTCCGCCCTTTTTGCGGCTGCTTTTTTCATCGAAGTTTCTCTCGCTCGCCGAAGCGAACCCTCCTATGTTTTGGAGTATAGCCCCCGAACCCCGTTCCGTCAACACCCTCTAGGTCCAAAGGCCCGATTGACATTAGGACTTTTGGCCCGGCGATGTGTTATAATCGGGCGCGGGGAGATTTGTCCCCGTCCCGACGTTTTAATATCTAGGAGGCGAGACGATGAAACGAATCTTATCCGCGGCATTGGCCCTCTTGGCGGGAACGTGCGTTTCCTGGGCCCAAAGCGCTCCTCGGAAGGTCATCGTCTCATTCAAGCCGGGGACCTCGATTTTCGCCCGGCAACAGGCCATTTCCGCGATGGACGCGACGGGAGTCGGAAACATCGAGAGTTCGGACCAGGCCCGATCCTTCATCGCGGTCGTGGCCGAAAAGCAAAACGGAACATTCCCGGCCCCGCTCAAATCCCTCGCCGCCGCGTCGCCCAGCATCCTCTCCATCGAAAAGGACTACCGGACCAAGTGGATCGAGTCGGAGCCGATTTCATTTGAGACGACGCCCTTCCCCGCCCAGGCGTCCTTAAGCGCGCTGGGCCTGCGCCGCTTGGTCCTGCCCGCGGACTCGAACCGCGACTTCCTGGCCCAGGAAATCCGCAACCGCATCACCTGGAATGTCGCGCGCGTCGACGCGCCCGCGGCCTGGAACTACACCCAAGGCGACGGGGTCAAGGTCGCGGTCATCGACACGGGCATCGACTACACTCATCCGGATCTCTCCATGAACGTGGCGGGCGGCTACAACGCCATCACGGGTTCGGGCCTTCGCGCCGGCTACAAGGACGACAACGGCCACGGCACCCACGTGGCCGGCATCATCGCGGCCGACGGCGAACGCTTAGTGGGCGTCGCGCCTCACGCCAAGCTTTACGCCGTCAAGGTGCTCTCGGCCGACGGCAGCGGGGACTTGAGCGACGTCATCAAAGGCGTCATCTGGACCGCCAACGAACATATCCCGGTGGCCAACATGAGCCTGGGCACGGACAAGCCCAGCGAGGCCCTGGAGCAGGCCGTCGAGTACGCCGCGTTCGAGGGCACGGTCATCGTGGCCGCGGCCGGCAACGCGAGCGGCGGACCGGTGAGCTACCCCGGCGCCTATCCCTACGCCATCGCGGTCGCGGCCAGCGACTCCAACAACAAGCTGGCGCCTTTCTCCAGCGTGGGGCCGCAAGTCGCCTTCATCGCGCCGGGCCAGGACATTCTCTCCGCGTGGCTTCACGGCGGCTACGCCAACATTTCCGGCACCTCCATGGCCGCGCCGCACGTCACGGGCTTGGTCGCGCTGTCCTTGTCGCAGGGCTACCTGGGACTGGGCGGCCCTGACGGCGTGCTCTCCCAACTCCAGAAAGCGGCGCACGAACTCCCCGGCGTCCAGGCCAACGGCGAAGGCCACGGCTTTGTCGACGCCTTGAAGCTGGTTCAGTAAGCCCGCGCGGTCAGCGGGATTTGGGCGGCGCGGCGGGCAGGGCGGAGGCGGCCGCGGTGGAAACGGCCGAAACAGTCGTCGTGGAAATAGCGGGAGCCGCCGCCGGGTTTTCCCGCGCAAGCAGCTTGTTAAACGCCGCGTCGGCGTTCAAGGTGAAATAGGACGTCGCGCTCACGGCCAAACCCGGGCTTGAGACGACGCCATTCTTGAAATCCGAAAAATCCAGTTCGCACAGAGACCACGCCGAGCCGGGCTCCTGCCAGCGCTCCGGAATTTGCGCGCGGCTCCTCATGGCCTCCAGGGACGCGCGGCGCAGAGAGGCGGCCGCGTCGTCGCTCAAGGGAGACGGAGCCGCGGACGCGGTCGAGGCCGCCACGTTCATGTCCACCGTCAGGATGTCGAGGTAGCCGTTCATGACGCCGGCTAGGGCGGCTTGGGCTTGGTCGTCGGCCCCTTGATTAAGAATCTTAGGCTTGGCCGCGGCTGAAAATTTCCCCACGCCCTGAAAGCGCCGTGTCCCGCCCTGCTCGAAAACGCCGGTGCCCTGCGCGGCCCAGGGAGGCGGCGGCCCGGCCGGAACCCCGCGGCCCATCCAGCAGCCGGACAAAAGCAGCGCCGCGAACGCCGCGCCGGCCGGCAGAATATTATCTTTCAACCGCGTCTCCAATGCCTAGTTGATATAATAAGGAGCCATGGCGAGTCAAGGCGCGCTCCAGAGCCTTCCGGACCTTCCGGATTTTTTCTCTGCGGCGTGGCGCCTGTTCAAAGCCCGCTGGACCGTGGCCATCTCCATCACCGCCCTGGGCGCGGCCGCGGCCTTGGCCGGCGCGGCGATTCCCATTTTGTGCGCCGTTTCTCTCTGGGGCCACGTGCCCACCATCCCCCTGGCGGCCTTGGCGGCGCTGGCCGCGATCTTCGCGTTTTTCTGGCTCTCCTCCTGGACGCCCATCGCCATGTTCGAGGCGGTCCTGGACGATTCTCCCTCGGCCCCGGACGTGCTGGGCTGCATCAAGAAAAGCTGGAACAAGGTGGTGCCCTTCTCCTGGACCTACATCCTTTTTTTCCTGCTGGTCTTCTCCGGCTTTTGCCTTTTCGTCGTGCCGGGCATCTATCTTTCCGCGGCCCTATCCGTGGCCACCATTGGCTGCGTGGCGGAGGGAATTTCCGGCATGGCGGCCATGGAGAAAAGCTTCTATTATGTGCGCGGGCGCTGGTGGGACGTGTTTCTGCGCCTCATCGCCATCGGCTTCATCGGCTTCTTGCCCGGCCTCATTCCCGTGCTGGGCTGGATCATCGGCGCGCTCATCTCCCCGCTGCCGCTGGCCATGATCGCGGTGCTCTACAAAGAACTGCGCGAGACCCGCGAGGCCCAGGGCCCGACCTACGCGCCCAACCCCCGCACGCGCCTTTGGATTTGGGCCGCGCTTTTGGGACTTTTGATGCCCGTCCTGGGCGCGGCCGCCCTCTATAAGATGATCGGCCGCCGGTATCCCAACTTCGAGGCGCAGTGGCAGTCCCTGGAAACGCAGGGCGGCTCCAACGACTATCTCTCCAGCCGGTGGCTCTCGGGCCTGCAGAAGATGGAAAACGGCTCGGCGTCCCAGCCATGAGCGCCGAGCGCAGCCGCGGGAAATTCTCCAAAATCGCCGTCATGGCCGGCGGCATCCTGCTCTCCGCCGCCATTCTGGCCTACCTCATCCTCATCCACGTCTCCAAGCTGCTGGTCATCGGCTCGCGCATCGAGTGGCGCTGGGCCTGGCTGGCGACCGCCTGCGCCCTGGGCAGCTACACCATGGTCGGCTTGGCCTTGGACGAGGTCCTGCTCATCCTGGGCTACTCCCTTTCCTTCGCCGAGCTGCTGGGCATCGCGCTGGTTTCGACCTCGGTCAACTATTTCGTCTCCTCGGCGGGCGCCAGCGGATTTGCCCTGAAGGCTCACCTGCTGCGCAAAAGGAACGTCCCCTACGGCGCCACGGTCACGGCCTCGGTTTTGACCTCGGCCATCATCTACATCGTGCTGGCCGTTATCCTGGGCCAGGGCTTTCTCTATCTTTTCCTGCACATGCGGGGCGCACGCATCGCCATCATGGAAAGCGCCCTGGGCTTGGTGCTGCTGGTCTGCGCCGCCGTGCCCTTCATGGTCTTCTTCTTCAACTACCGCCTGCGCAGCCGCATCTTCCAGAGCGTGTTCCACTGGCTTAACCGCGCGGCCTACTGGTTCTCGCGGCCAGGCATCCCGCGCGAGGAGTTCGCCCAGTTCGAGGAGCAGTTAAACGGCGGCCTGGAGCGCGCGCGACAAAGCCCCAAGCGCCTGAGCATGACCATCGCCTACACCTGCACGGACTGGCTCTGCGCCATGACTTCGCTCTACTGCTGCTTCCGCGCGGTGGGCGTCAACCTCTCGGTGGGCAGCCTCACGGCGGGATTTACCGCGGGGCAAGCCGCGACCTTGATCCCCATTTTGCCCGGAGGCCTGGGCGCGGTCGAGGGTTCCATGGCCGCGGTCTACCAGAGCCTGGGCATCGACTGGGCCACGGCCCTAGTCGCGGTGTTCATCTATCGTATCGCCTACTTCATCGTCCCCGGCCTCATCAGCGTCTTCGTGTTCTGGGGGCTCAAGATGTCTGAGCCTGCGCTCATGGAGAAGGCGGGATTGATGGAGGAAAAGAACGAAAAATCCCGCCAGGAAGCGTCGTCCGAGCGTTAGACCTGCGGCCCTTCCTTAATGCAGCCGGGCGCTGAAAAACTGGTGGACCTGAGCGGGATCGAACCGCTGACCTCCTGCATGCCATGCAGGCGCTCTCCCAGCTGAGCTACAGGCCCGTAATCGTTCGCTGCCGGCGGGCCGTGGCCGACTAAAAAACCGCCGGAAAGCAACGGCAATTTTAGCACATTGAATGGTTGGAGACAATTGCGCTGCGGCGCGGCTACTTTCCAGCGACGCCCGCGGGCTCGGCCAGCAGGGTTTCGGCCCTGCGGTTCTGCCGCCAGCACGCCTGCGTCATCTGCCCACAGAGCGGCTTGTCCTTGCCGTAGCTAATCGTCGCGACGCGGTGCGGCGTAACGCCCAAAAGCGAGTAGTAGCGGCGCACGGCCTCGGCCCGGCGTTGGCCCAGGGCCAAGTTATATTCCTCGGTGCCGCGCTGATCGCAATTGCCGCTGACCTGCACGGTCGTGTTGACGTGCTCCTTGAGCCAAGCCGCGTTGGCGCGTAAAATGGCCCGCGTCGCGGCGCTCAAGTCCGCGCTGTTGTAGGCAAAATGAACGGTTTTCAACTCTGGAATCGAGCGTATGACGCTCTCGCGCACCACCGGCTCGGAGGCGTTGGTCGCGGCCGCCGCGTTGGCGGGCGCCGTCGTCACCGCGGCCGTTTTCTGCATATGGGCGCAGCCCGCCGTAAAAATTAAGGATAGCGCGCAGGCCGTCACGCCCGCCGCGCCGATGCCGGTTTTTTTCATTTCTTCTCCGTGTTAATTTTCTTTTTCCTGAACCGGCGCTCATAGTAGAGCAGCGCCAGGCTCAAAATCGCGAAGTCGTCCAAGTAACCGATGCCCGGAATGGTGTCCGGGATGAGATCAAAGGGCGTGATGAGGTAGAAAAACGCGCCGTAGGCGACAAGCTTATCCGCCAAGCTCAGATCGGGCGAGCGGATGACCTCCATGAGCTTGGAGATGCAGCGCTTCCAACCTTGGCCCCAGGCGGCGAAGGAGAAAATGCGGTTTTTTTGCCGCTCGACCGCGGCGCGACGCTGTGAATCGGAGCCGATGCGGGACAAGCCGGACTCCAGGACATCCGAATTGTTGGCCGCATCGGCTAAAAAATTGGGCGCGAGCCCCAGGGTTTTTTCCACCGACTTTTGCAGGGCTTCCCCGCTCTCCTTCAATATCTCGCCGACCGCGACCGAATCCGGGGAAACCATGCCCTCGGCCACGAGCCGGTGGACTGCCTTGGCGCAGGCCGAGGCATAGGGCTCGGGGAGATCGCCGCGTAGGGGCTTTTCCTGCCAGCGCCGCAGGGTCATCCCGGAAAGCCCGAAATAGGGGGCCGCGCGCTCAGGGGAAAGCCCGGTCTCCCGGACCAGACTCAACATTTGTGAATAGCGCATAGCAGATAAATTTTAGAAAACCATCGCCGGGAAATCAATCCCTCGAATTTAAGTTGCCCGCCCGTTATCGTTAGGTCATGAGGTCCTTATTCCACCCAACGCCGGCAGAACTAGACATCCATCTGCGCGCAAGCCCTCGCGCGGCTCGCCCGGCGTGGGCACGACCAAGCCGCAGGCTGAACTAGACGTCGCCGGCGACGCGCGCCTGCTCGGCCGCCAACGAAGGCGCACTCTACTACGATTCATCCAAACACGGCTTCATGGCCTGCCAGGGAAGCCCTCCCACGCGGCAATCCTTAAGCGGCTCCGCCTCGGGCGGCGAGATTCCCAGTCCTCTTTTAGGCGCGAATTGCGGCCCTGATACCTGGAGCAACATGAAGTTCATCGGGGCAAACCTTAACTGCGTCGCTTTCCTCACCCGCCACCTTCATAACGGCGGCGGCAGCTGCGGGCGCTACGAAGATAACGGCTGCCACTATGACGCGGCCACGGGCTGGATTCAGGGCTTCGCCTCATCCGGCACTACCTACTGCGGCTACGTCTGCTTCTAGCGGCAGGGTGCCTGTCGCCGTCAAAAAACGTTCACAGCCCTCCGCTTATTCGACGGGCGCATTCATCCGCTTCCGCGCAGCGGGGCCGCTTTTTGACACAATAAAATTACATTTTCTCCATGGCTTTGGCCCTCTGTCGCGCCTACAATGATCGGGGAATAAAACCCCAGGAGGTTAAAAGCCATGATCACAAAAACGGCGGTCCTGCCCGCCACCCTCAAGCAGCCTAGGGAAAACGAACGAATTACCCGGGACGAGTATACCTTCCGCGTCGAAACCAGCAGGGAGGCGCGCGACGATATCGAGAAAGTCGAGATATACGTCGACAGGGAGCCTCCGTTTCTATGCGCGGGGGCACTGGGTTATTACTGGCACGATTGGTCGTACTACAAGCCCGGCCCGCATCAGATCGTCGTTATGATCAAAACCCGCCACGGCAAGATGCTGACCATAGGTCCAAGAAAATTTTATGTGGACCTATTGGATCACCCGATTTTTTAATTCCCTGCATTCATTAATGGAGAACGCGGGCGGCCTTTTGCCGCGCCCCGAACTAAAAACGACAGAATAATAGGAGATAAGCCATGCCCCACAAAGCGACGCAGTTCAGCGTAACCTTGCGAACCGAACCGGGAGCGCTGCCGCGCCTAGCTCACATCCTGGGCGCCCAGCAGCTCAACATTGCCGGACTCATGGTCGACAAATGCGCCGAGGAAACAATCGTCCGCTTCATATTGAATCCCGAAAAAGATCCAAAGGCGGTTCGTCATTTCATGGCCGACGCCGGCTATACGACGTTCGATAAGCAGATCTTTGTGCTTGAACTACCGAATCAGCCCGGCCGGTTCGATGAGCTGGCCCGCAGCCTGACCAACGAAGGAATCGAAATCGAGAGTCTCTACGTGACGGCCGATGGCGCCGGACAGGCCCGGCTGGCAATTTCGGTTGACGAGAACCGGAAAGCTCAAAGCGTTTTAGGCAGACTCGTCGAGAGCGAGCACGCCGCCGCTTAGGGCTTGGGCATCCCGTAGAAGGAGTCAAAGAGCCGCAACGCGGCCATAAAGGACGCCGAGGGCACGTTGGCGGCGGCGGACGTAAAGGGCGGAGGGCGGTTGCCGATCAGGGGCCAAAATGCGCCCCATGTGGCGCATCCCAGAAACTGCCCGTTGTCCACGCAGCGAGCGCAGGTCTCCAAGGAAATCCGATCGAAATTACCCCAACCGAAAGGATAGTCGGCGATGGATGAGGAAACGACGTGGCCGGGAAGGTTTTGCCCATCGTGCGACTCATCGGGCAAAGCCCAGGAGTCGCGGTAATAAGGAGAGCAGGGCTTGCCTTTGGAGCAGTTGGCGGCCTCATGATCGACATAGTAGCCGGCGGGCGTGCGCGTTAAATTGCGGTCGGTCTCTCCTGAAAGCGCCAGCCACTGGTAGGGTTTGCCGGGGCTCACCTGCATATTCGCCACCTGGATGATGCGGATGCTGCGGCACACAGGCGCCGCCGCGTCGGGAGTAAAAGCCAAGTGAGCGGCCAGGACGTCCTCCCCGTCCTCCGGATCGGAACTCCAATCCACATCCGCGCGCCAAGTGCCATCCTTGAGCGGCAACTCCACCGGACCGGGCGTGACGGGGTTGCCTTGAAGCGCTGTCAGGGTCTTTGACTCCGTGAGGAAACGAGTTTGCGCGGCGCCAAGCTCGGCCAAGAAGGACTCTGGCAAGGCCGCCTTGGCCGGTCCCGCCGCCACGAAAAGAGCCGCGGCGGACAAAACGGCGGCAATTCTCCGCGCCCGCGCCCCCGTCCTTTCGTTCATGTACACAGTGTAAAACAGGAAACTGCCATCATGCCTGGGACTTTAGCCCCAGGATCAACCGGTAAAAAGACCCGGTCCAATTTTTTATAATACTCGCGTGAAACCCGTCTACCGCCGGATGATTTCGATTCTCGCGCAGACCGGGCTCGCTCCGGAAGAGCCGCGGGACTGGAACGTTTACATCGCCCGCTGCGCGGATCAGACCCTTTACACCGGCATCGCCAAGGACGTGGCCAAGCGCATCGCCCAGCACAACGCGGGCCGCGGCGCAGCCTATACCCGTACGCGCCGGCCCGTGACGATGGTCTACGCCGCCCAAGGTTTTACCCGCTCCGGGGCTCTGGTCGAGGAAGCCCGCATCAAGGCCTTGCCGCGGGACGAGAAAAAGCGGCTGGCCCGCGACGCCAGGCGCGCGAACCGCGGAGCCATTTGATCGGCCTCGGCCAAACAGATAGAATACGCTAAGATTCATCCAAGGAGACGCACGCCATGCCCATCGAGCAAACCCTCATCCTCATCAAACCAGACGGCGCCGCGCGCCGGCTCACGGGGATGGCCATCGACCGCCTGGACGCCGCGGGTCTGGAGATGGTCGCGGCCAAGATGGTCTCGGTGTCGGAGGATTTGGCCCGCAAGCACTACCAGGATTTGGCGGACAAGCCCTTTTTCGAGAACCTCATCCGCTACATCCGCGGCGAGTTCCACGGCTTCAAGGATCACCGCGTCCTGGCGCTGGTCTACCGCGGCGAGGGCGCCATCGCGCGCGTGCGCCAAATCGCGGGCGCGACCAATCCCGAGGAGGCGGCGCCCGGCACTATCCGCGGCTCTTTCGGGCGCGTGACCACCAAGGGCCAGTTCGAGAACGTCATCCACGCCTCGGGCAACGCCGCCGATGCCGCGCGGGAAATCGCCCTATGGTTCAAGCCCGCAGAAATACTGCCTTCTTAGCCGCGCTGGCCCTGGGCCTCGCGGGCCTGGGCGCGCCGCGCCGCGCCGCCGCGGCGGCCAACGCCTCCACCGCGCCCGTCTCGGTCTCCATCCCCACTCTTCCCGGTCTGCCGGAGCAGTTCACGACTTCAGACGGCTGGACCTTGTCCGCGCGGTTCCGTCCGGCCAAGCCGGGATTTTTGACGCTTATCCTCGTTCCCGGCGCGGGGCAAAAAAAAGACGTCTGGTCCGACTTGGCCCACGTTCTGGCGCGCGCCGGCTACGGCGTCCTGGCCGTCGATTTGCGCGGGCAGGGCGGTAGCACCCTGGGGCCCGAAGGCAAGACCCTGTCTTGGCGGCAGTTCAGCTCCGACCGCGGCGACAACGATTTCATGGACATGAGCCGCGACGTGGACGCCGCCGCGGTTTTCCTGAGCTCGGCGGGCGTGGCCCCCTCTTCCGTCGGCCTCATCGGCAACGGCCTGGGCGCGTCCTTGGCCGCGCGCTACGCCGCCATCCACCCGGGAGTTTCGCTGGTGGCCCTTCTCTCGCCGACCTTGAACGGCGAGAACGTGCCCATTATCAGCGCCCTGCGCGCCTACGGCAGCCGGCCCATTCTCGTCGCCTATTCCCGCAGCGATCGCGGCGTCGCCGACGCCGCGCCTCTTATCTTCGCCGTCGCCAAGCTCTCCGCGGGGGAGGCCGATGCCACGCTCATCTCCACGCGCCTGCCCGCCGATTTCCTCTTCGACCGCTCCACCTCGGAGCGCATTCTCGATTGGCTCAAGGCCCCGGTCAATCCGGGAACGGCCGTATTCCCTTCCTCGGGCGCGGCGCCGGGCCAAATCGACGTCAGTTCTCCGGCGGCGGCCGCGCCGCCGACGCCGTCCCTATAACGTGGCGACCGGCGCCCACATCTACGCCCGCCTTGCCACTGAAAAGCTCAACGCCAAAAGCCGCGGCATCGATCTTAAGAGCCCGCAAGACATCGTGCGCCTGATGAACCAGGAGAGCGCCGCGGCCGTGCGCGCCGTGGGCCGCGAGAGCGCGAACATCGCCCGCGCCGCGGAGGAGCTACGCCGCCGCCTGGAAAACGGCGGGCGCGCGCTCTTGGTGGGCGCGGGAACCAGCGGGCGCCTGGGCGTCCTGGAGGCCGCCGAATGCCCGCCCACCTTCAACACGCCGCCGTCGCTCCTGCGCGCGGCCATGGCCGGAGGCAAGAACGCGGTCTTCGCCTCCAAGGAAGGCGCGGAGGACGACGCGCGCGCGGGAGAGGCCGCGGCCTCGGGCCTGGGCCCCAAGGACATCCTCATCGCCGTCGCCGCCAGCGGCGTGACCCCTTTTTCCCGCGCCGCGCTTCAGGCCGCGCGGCGAGCCCGCTGCCGCACGGTGCTCGTCACCTCCAACCGCCTGGCCGCCGCGCGCGCCGCGGACATCGTCATCTCTCCACGCGTCGGCCCCGAAATCGTGGCCGGCTCGACGCGGCTTAAAAGCGGCACCGCGGCGAAGCTGGTCTTGAACGCCTTGACCACCACCGCGATGATCCGCCTGGGCAAGGTTTACGACGGCTGGATGGTGGACTTGAAGCCCGCCTCACGCAAGCTGCGCCTGCGCGCGCTGCGCCTGGTCCAGCTCCTGGGCAAAACCTCGCCCGCGCGCGCCCAAGCTCTCTTCGAGGACTCCGGGCGCAACGTCAAGCTGGCCGTGCTGCGCGCGCGCTTGAATCTCGGCCGCGTCCCCGCGCGGCGCCTGCTGCGCGAAAACCGCGGAAACCTGCGCCGGGCGCTAAAGCAATTTCCCTTAAGCGCGCCCAGTGCTACGGCCGGGCCCGGAAGGACTTAAGGAACTCCATAAAGAGCCCCCGATAATTCAGGTAGGTGCTCTCGCTTGACGAAAGGTCGATGAGGTAGTAACTCTGCCCCTGCGGAACCGGAACGAAGGCGGTGAAGTGGTGCAGCGTCGCCTGAACGGCGGGCAGCCGGTCGTCGGGCAGCGTCCTGGTCACGTTCGATTCGAAATAGCGCCCCAAGGTGCCCGAGATGCGCAGGGCCTGGACCAAAGTGGAATCGACGTGATCTCCCGCGCCGCCGTTGCGCAGATAATCGATCTCTTTTTTGTAGGGCACGAAGCCCGCGCCGCCGTCCTGCATGAATTCGATGTCGATGCCGGCGCGGTAGTCGCCTAAGGGACTCTGCGGCCCCAGAATGTGCGCCAAGGCGCCGCCCTCCTCCTCGAACGCCGTCCAACCCGGCGGCAGCAGGCAGGAAAAATCCCCGGAGGAGGGCGCGTAGGGCGTTCCGGCGGCGCGGCCGGATCCCGGAAAAAACGCCGCGGCCCATGAGATCGCGAACGCGATAAAAAACGCTTTTCTGCTCATTTGCGGACTCCGAAAAACTTCCTTTGCGCGGCGTAGGCGCGCCCGGCCAGGGACAGCGCCAGCCGGCGCCCCATCTCCTTTCTCTGCTGGAAACTCAGGCACTGCGCGGCCGGCAGCGGATCGGAACGCAAAGACGTCGCCGCGGCGGAAAGCGCCTCATCCGAGGACGCGGCCTGCTTGGCCGTGACGAAGCCCGCCCGCTCCAGCGCGGCCGCGTCTTCCTTCATGGCCGCCTCCCTAGCCTTCGCCTCATCCATGCTTTCGGCGGAAACGCGCAGCTCGCAGTCCGTGGGATTGGACAAGCCGGAGGCTGGAATATCCCAGCGCCGGCCCAGGAAATCCGGCAGGCCCGCGCGCGTCGCGGAGAGGGAGTGAACCAGTTCGTCGCGTAGGGAATCAGGATCGTTTTCCCAGCGCTGGTAAAGGAGCAGCGCGTCCGGGTCCAGGAAATCGCCGCCCTTGGCCCGGGCCGCTTCCCCGGCGTAGAAAATCTCCTGAGCCGTCCTGGCATAGACCTGGGCATAGTAGGGCGAGGCATCCCAGCCCTCTTGAGCGGCGTCGGCCAGGAGAAGCTCTTTAAGAAGCGTCCCCGCCATCTCCTCGCGCGAATAGGTTCCGCGACGGCTGCCGTCCGCGTAAACGCTGGTCTTGCCCCACGACCCGTCTTGGACGCTTTGCGCCAGGGCATCGCCTTGATTGGCCTTAAAATCCGGGACGCTCAGGTGCCGTCGGGAATAAAATTCCGGCGCATCGGGAAGAAGAACGTCGTGCTTGAACCAGAGCGCGCCGCGACGCACCAGCAGCGGCCCGGGGTCCAAAACAACGGTGTAGAGCGTCTCTCCTCGCGCATCGGTCTGCGTCTCCAAGCACCCGCGCGCGGCCGCGCCGCAGCGCCGCGGTGCGACGACGATGGCGGGAATCTGGGAGAGCAAAAAGCCCAGGGCGCGATTGCGGCCCAGGCCCGCCCTTTGCTCGATTTGGCGCAGGAGAAAGACCACCTCCTGCGTGTAAGGCGCGTTTTGAAGAAGCTTCTCCACGTCTTGGGCGCTTACCGCGGGAGGCGCGGACGGCAGAGGCAGCGGGAAAATCTGAAAATCGACCGAGCCCGGTCCCGCCGTTGAACCGGCCCTGCCCGCGGAACCAGCGGCGAGCACGCGCATCTCCTGGACGGCCCGGGCGGGCGCGCCCACCACCGTTACCACGGGCGCGGCCATGGGAGCCGCCGGAGCGGGGTGCAGCGCGCTGGTCGAGGGAAGAACCGGCGAAACCAGCGCCGCGACCGGAGCCGAGGATGCCTCGGACGTCAACGGCGGCGCCGAAACCTGCGCGGGCTTGGGCGCGGGAAGCGGCGGGACCGGCGCCGCAGAGGCGGCGGCGGACGCGGCGACCGCGGGAGATTGCGGAACTTGCGCCGGAGCCGGGACGGCGGCAATGGCCGCTGGCGCAGGAGGCACGGGCGCGCTTGACGCTACAGGCGGAGGAGGAGGCGCCGCAATTGGCGTCGCGCTGGGCGCCGCCGGAACGGTAGCCTGCGCTGGAAGGCTCATGGAAAGGCTCTGCGCGGAATCCGCATCCGAAGAGTTATCTAGCACCGGAACTGGAACGGCCGTCGCGACCGCAGGGGAGACAGTTTGCTCCGCGGGCGCTAGAGAATCGGAGGCGGCGCGAGCGGCAGCTGGAGCAGAGTCTTCCGGAACTGGCGCCGGAGCCGCGACAAGAGAAGCCGGGTTCGCCGCGGGCGCCGCCGCCTCGGCATCCAAGGAGTCGATCTCCTCGGGTGAGAAGTAGCCGGAGATGTCCGCCCGGGACGCTTCCGGAAAATAGGTCCAGTTCTTGCGCAGGATGTCCTTGATCCGCTCGGTCTGCTCCGGCGTAAGATTGTCCTTGCCGCCGCTTTGATCCAAAATCATATCGACCTGCAAAAGGGCCTTGAGCCTCTGCGCGCCGGCCGCGCGGGAGAGCGCCGATTGCAGACTCGACGCATCAAGAGGCGCCGCGGCGTCCGGCGCCCACACGCTGCCGTCGGGCTTGACTTGGTACCGATACTGCGACAAAAGGCTTTGCTGGGCGGACGAAAGGGCTTGGGCGGCGACTCCCAGGGGAGCCAACGCCGCGCAAAAAGCCAAGAGGCAAGCGATGATACGACCGCGCAGAACCGCCATTTTCGCCTTGTATTTTAGAGCTTCCCTGTTATGTAAATATTGCGATTATGAATGATCTAAACTATGCTGGGTCTATGCGTCAGAGGACATTTCATGCGCTCATTGTGCTTCTTCTCCTTGCGCCCTCCGCGCTTCTCGCCTCTCCCTCCGGGAAGGTGGACGAGCTGATGCGGAAGCTTTCCATCCAGGAAAAAGTCGGCCAACTCTTCGTCATCGCCGCCGACACGGACATCGCCGCGCAGGACAAACCCTTCATCCAGTCCGGCAAGGTCGGCGCCGTCCTGCTGCGCTGGCACAAGTTCACGGGGGAGCAAGCCGAGAACTTCTCGCGGCGAATGCGCTCCTGGACCGACATGGCACCGTCCCGCGTGCCCCTGCTCATCGCCGCCGATTACGAAAGCGGCCCGCTGTTCACCGAACCTCTTTACGGCGCAACTTTATTTCCTTCGAACATGGCCCTGGGCGCGACAGGCTCGCCGGCCCTGGCGGAAAAAGCGGCCTACATCAACGGGCGCGAGTTGCGCGCCCTGGGAATCCAGGTCGACTTCGCTCCCGTCGTCGATGTCAACAGCAACCCTCAAAACCCCGTCATCGGCATTCGATCTTTCGGCCAAAATCCCGCCAAGGTCGCCGCGCTCGGCGCCGCCGCCATCCGCGGATACTTGAAGGCCGGGATCATTCCGGTCGCCAAGCATTTCCCGGGACACGGGGACACCAAGACTGATTCCCACAAGCAGCTTCCCGTCATCGACCGGCCGCTGGCCGCCTGGAAAAAAATCGATCTTCCACCTTTTAAGGCCGCCATCGCGGCAGGCGCCCCAGCCATCATGTCCGCGCATATCGTCATGACGGCGTTGGACCCCGATTTGCCCGCCACGCTTTCCCGCGCCGTCCTGGACGGCGAGCTGCGACGCAAGCTGGGATTTCAGGGCGTCATCGTCACGGACAGCCTGGACATGGGCGCCATCGCCAACGCCTACACAATCCCCAAAGCCGCCCTGCGCGCCTTTTTGGCGGGCTGCGATCTTCTTCTCATCGGCAAGAAAAATCTTCCTGAAAGCTACGCCACGGTGCTGGCCGCCGTGCGGGACGGACGGATTTCCCAAAAACGCCTGGACCAGTCCGTCCGGCGCATTCTCAAGCTCAAGGAGCGAGCCGGGCTCTTGGGCGCGCTTTCCCGCAATCCCGACTCCTGGAAATCGGTGGGCGCGCCGGCCGGCCGGCGACTGGCGGAAAAAATGGCGGAGAAATCCGTCACGCTCCTAAGCAATCCCGGCGGACTGCTCCCGCTTAAGCTCCCGGACGGCGAGACCCTGGCCGCGCTCATCAACCGCGCGGATCGCTTCGCCCCGGACGTAGACGCCTTCGGCCGGGCGCTCGCGCGGCATCACCGCAGAACCGAGCTTTCCCAGTTCCTGCCCTGGCCCAGCGCGGAGGACTCGGACGGCTTGGTTAAGCAGGCCACGGGCGCAGGCGTCATCATCTTCGGCGCCTACAAAGACGGCGGCCTCGATAACAAACTCCAGGTTGAACTTTACAATCGACTGCGAGCCCTAAAAAAACCGATCATCGTGGTCAGCCTTATGGACCCGTACGATCTCAAGGATTTTCCCGGAGCCGCCGCGCAGATATGCATTTACGGGATCACTCCGGCCTCCATGAAGGCCTTGGCAAAAGTTCTTTTCGGCGCCGCCGTCCCCGGCGGGAAATTGCCCGTTAATATTCCCGGCCTTTACAAGATGGGCAGCGGGCTCGCGGGATTTAAGCCGCGCGCCGGGCGCCGCTAGGCGATCAAAGATCTTTTCGGGTTACCGCGCCTTCGCATAGCTGGCGGCGCGGATTTTCCAAATCGGCAGCCATTGCGCGTCGTGCTTATGGTGAGGAGAATTGCGCACGCGCCGCTCCAGCACGAATTCCGCGGCCCGGGAAAACTCTTTCAAGGCTTGCGGCCCCGAGCCGGAGCCCTTCATCTCCTCCAGAACCTGCAAAAGCCCCCACCCTTGCCCCTTGTAACGCTCGGAAGCAAGCGTGCCCGCGTTTTTAAAGTTAAGGTAGTCAATGAGCGGATACCATCCACCAGGGCTCCGCGCGACGCGCATGAATTGCGCCAGCACTGCCGCGCGACGCTGGGGCGGAACGCTTCGCAGCATCCGCGGCAAAGCCTTTCGCAGGCGATCGGCCATGAACAGGGCTTGCTCGCCCGTGGTCCGCGCCAAGAACGCGCGCAGTTCTTCCATGCGCGGGGAGTGAAAATCGCGTCTGAATTCCACGCGGTTTTTCCAGGGGCAGTGCGGCGAGGCGTCAAGCCAAGCCGGGTAGGCGACTTTTTTCTCCCGCAGAAAAGCCAGATACATCGGAAAAACTTCCGTGAAAGGCCCGTGCGGCCCGGGCGGATACCAGATAAAGTGGCCGATGCCCAGCGATGGGAAGGCCTCGGTCGGATCCCAATCAGTGAGGCCGGCTAAATTTTGTATCGGATGGAATTCATTCGCCCAAATCTTCCTGGCGACGCTCACAGCCTCCTGGCTTGAGATATTCAACGCGGGAAGCGTATCGGACCGAATTTGGGGCGCCGAAACCTGCTGGGCTAGGACGGGAAGGCCCAAGGCCAAAATCAGGACCGAACCCAGTATTTTTCTCATGGTCATTCTTATCCCTAATACTTATTAGACGCTCCAATAATCGCGGGGCGACTCCTCGTCCTTGGGCCAACGCTCCATGCGCACCATGTCGATAAAGCGCTTCAAGAGGCCTTCTTGTCGGCCGGTCAGGCTGAAGTTGACGCCGTAGCGGCGCTCGGGCTTGGAGGACCGGGTGGGTGGGGCGGACTGCCAGATCACGATGCCGGAGAGACGCAGTTTGTCGCGACGGCGCGCGTCGGGCTCGCCTATTTCGAACTCATAGGAAGAGCCGCGGTGCAAATCCACGAAACACGCCAGCGCCGCGCCGCCCATGCTGATGTCCACGAAGCGTCCCGTTCCCAGGGGATCCCGCGCGGCCTCGGAATAGACGGCCACGGGAAGATCACAGGAAAAACGTTGATGGTAGCGCCGGAGGGGTCCGTTCATCAGCTTGACGAGGACGTGTACTGACTTACCGAGTTTAGCCAATAACGCCGCGCGAAGGCAAGCAGGGCCAGGCAGAAGAAAAAGGAGTAGAGAATCCATCCAGGAGAGAGCAGTCCCAGCAAAGCCTTGGCCGGGAACGTGCACATGACCGCCACGGGCACGACGAAGGTCAAGGCCCAGCGCGCGACCGGGCCGTAGATGTCGGTGGGAAACTTTCCCATGAACATCAAGTCGCGGTACACCCATATGCTGTTCTCAAGTTCCTGGGTGCGCACGGCCAAGCCCGCCACAAGGACGTGGATGGCCAGCGCGATGGCCACGCCGTTAAGCGTCAATAGCGCGTAGAGGGCGTAGCGCGCCGCGCCCAAGGCCGGAAGGCGCTCGAAAACCATCCCTAAAAGCACCAGCACCGGCAGCGCGGTCGCCAAATCCAGGAAGTCGAGCGTCGCGAACATGATGCGGAAAAGCGGCGAGCAGGGCTGGACCAGGTAGAAGTCGAAGTCCCCCTCCTCGACCACGCGGCGCGCGCCGTAGATGCCGCGGAACAATATCTGCGCGCCCAAATCCACCAGGTTGAATGTGAGAAAGAACAGCGCCATGTCAGCGAGATCGTAACCGCCCAGTTCCTTAACGTTCTTAAAAATCGCGACCACGAAAGCGAAAAAGAACAGGATGCGGATGAGCTTGCCCAGCAGAAATCCCACCGAGCCCAAAGGGTGCGACATCTGCGCCTTCAAGCTCATCGCGGCCATGCGCATCCAAATCACGAAGTAGCGGGGAACCGCCTTCATCCGCCCTCCGCGGCATAGCTGCGCAGACCGCGCCGCCATAGTCGAGAGGCAAAAAACAGCATGACGACCAGCCACGCGCCCTGGATGGCCAGCACCCGCAGCGCCTCGCCCGGCTTGACGCGCTCGAGATAGATGTTGATGGGAAAGAAAACCAGGTAGGGAAAGGGACTCAAGTACAGCACATGCCGGATGACCTTGGGCAGCACGTCCAAGGGGAAAAAGGCGCCCGCGGCGAACTGGATGAAAAGCTCGAAGCAGAACAGCGGCCCGCCGGACTCCGAGGTCCAAAACGCCAGGGCGCTCACCATGAACTCCATCACGAAGAACAGCAGCGAGGATAAAATCACCGTGGCGGCAAACCCCAGCCACGCGGCGAAATGCCGGGGCAGATAGAACTGCGCGCGCACCAAAGCCGCGAAAATTCCGATCTCAAAGATCGCGGAGCCCAGATAGACCGTTTTTTGCGCCATGTCCAGGGCCAAGCTGTAGCCGCCGTAGCTCATGGGCCGCACCAGATAAGAGGAGATGCGCCCGCCGGAGATGTCGCCGACCAATTCCCAGCCGCGGCCGGTCATGACGAAGGAACGCAGCACGTTGATGGCCAGGACATAGCTGATCATCTGGGCCTTGGAGTAGCCGAAGAATCCCTTGTGGCCGTTCATGAGCGCCAGCCAGAAATAGTAAAGGCTGGCCAGCACCGCCACGCCGCCGACGCGATCCATGATCAGGGAGGAGCGCCGCTGCAGCACGTTTTGCAGGGCCAGCTCATAGGCGGCCAGATACTTGCGCATCGCCGGGGCTTCAGGAAGCCGCGCCGCGCCCGGAGCCGGTAAAAATTCCGCGCACGATGTCGTCGATGGGAACTTCCTCGATGGTCAAATCCACCACTGGCCAGGAGCGCAGCAATTCAGCCGCGCGCTCGGAGACTTTCTCGCGCGGCACTTCCAGCACAGCGCGGGAGCCGCCGTTGGAGACAACCGCGCCGATGGCGGACAAATCGGACGGCGCCGGGCCGGAAAAATCCACCCGGATGATTTTATGCCGGGCATGGCGCGCGACCAGGCTCTGCAGGCTTCCATCGTAAAGAAGTTTGCCGCGTTCGATGACCACGACGCGGGAGCAGAGCTCCGAGACGTCGTCCATGTTGTGGCTGGTCAGAAGAATGGTCGCCTTGTGCTGGGCGTTATACTCCCGGATGAAGGCGCGGATTTTCTTCTGCATAATGACGTCCAGGCCCAAGGTCGGCTCGTCCAGGAACAAGACGGCCGGGCGGTGCAGCAGCGCGGCGGCCAGCTCCGCGCGCATGCGCTGGCCCAGGGAGAGCTTCTTGACCGGGACGTTGAGACACTCGGAGAGATCCAGAAGCTCGACGAGTTCGCCCAAGCTGCGCCGGTACTCCGGCTCGGGAATTCCGTAGATGGCCTGGTTCAAACGGAACGTCTCCTGGGCCGGAATTTCCCACCACAACTGGCTTCGCTGTCCCAGCACCAGGGAAAAGCGCCGCTGGAGTTCCGCCTCGCGGCGCCACGGCACGCGCCCCAAGACCGTGGCCGCGCCCGACGTCGGCGTCAAGAGGCCGGAGAGCATCTTGAGCGTGGTGGTCTTGCCGGCGCCGTTGGCGCCCAGAAAGCCCACCAGCTCGCCCTCTTCGATGGAAAAGGAAAGCCCATCGACCGCGCGGACATGGCGAATTTTGCGGTTGAAGAAAGAGCGCACGGAATTCCAAAAGCCGGGCTCTTTTTCCGGAGATTGGTATACCTTGGTGAGACCTTCGACGGCGATGCAGGGCATGGAAATATTCTATCAGTTAGCGGCGGTTGTCGCGGCGCGGCATGTTGTGCACAGCACGTCCCAACCAACGGCCGTCTTGATATAATCTCGCATAGAGCCTGTCAAACCTCCGTTTGTTGGATAGGCCCCCGAACTATCGGGAGCAACCCACGATACAACTGGGATGACAGGCTCGTCTATTTAATCTATAATCGGAATCCGACGCGGGCGTGGTTCAATGGTAGAACGGGTCCTTGCCAAGGATCAGACGAGGGTTCGATTCCCTTCGCCCGCTCCAGATTTTTCTTAAGCCAGGGACGCTCCGGCGCAGACGGCCTCAAGGGGAACCTCCATGCCTTTCTCCTGCAGATCCACGCCGTCGACTTCTGAAACTGGTACCCCGAAGGAAAGATTGATGCCTTTTTCACGGACAAACTCAAGCCATTTTTGAAAATGCCGGACTAAGGAAACGTCATCCGGAACGGAACGCGGAATAACGGTGTCCACCAGCACGAGGAGAGCCCCGAACACCTCCATATAAAACGCCAATTCCGCGGCGGCACGCATATCTTCCTCGCTCATCGTGGAAGTCACGATCACACGATGGGAAGATTCCCGCTGATAAATCAGCCCCCTAATTCCGCCGCTTCCCGATTGAAATCCGATCCGGGCAGCACCAGCGCGTGGTAGAGAGTCAGCCAATCGGGCCGGACGCGCATGACCCACTCCAGACTCCGATGAAACCCGGCCATGTCGTCTTCGGGAAGGCCGCATATCAGGGGGATGACGAGATAAACCCTCGGGGCCTTGCGCCTCAGGTAGTCGATGTTGGCCCGCACTTGGCCGAAATCAGTTTTTCTCGCGATCCGATCGAGAGCCTTCTGGTTTGTCGTTTGAACTCCTGCAAAAAGCCCGAATTTGCTTGCATCTTAGGCCATGGGGTCAACAAGCTCGGGCGCCAGGAATACGGGGTTGGTGTTGAAAAATAGCCCGCAGTTCTTTCCCTCGCCGGCCTTTAGGAAAATCTTGATGCTATCGGCGCCCCGCCGTTTGTGCATCAGGATATCCGAATCGCCAAACTCAATGGTGGAATACCGCGCGGCAAGAAAGCGCAGCTCGCTTTCGATCCGCTCCAGCGCATGTACCGCATGTTGCGCGGTCCCCACTCGCAGAACTTACAGGTGAACGGGCACCCGCGCGACGTCTCCATGATGGCGCGCGTGGGAACCGGCGTATACGGCGGGACGCGCTCGATGAGACCGTTGAGATAAGGCGATTTAGTCGCCGACAAATCAATTTGCCCCGCGGCGGCGCGCGGACGACGCCGCGGGAATCCCGATAGGCGAGACCGGGGACGCTCTCCAGGGCCCCTCCGCAGAAAATTTCTGTAAAAGGCTTCGAAAAGTTTTCTCGCCCCCCGGGGGCCACGTAATCGACGCGGTCATTCCCTCGGACAAATTCCTCGGCGCAGAGCGAGACTTCCGGCCCGCCCAAAAGTACGGCGAGTTCAGGATCGGCATCCTTGAGGGTGCGCGCCACCTCTAAAACCTTTTGGATATTCCAAACGTAGCAGGAGAAGCTGATCAGCCGGGGCCGGCGGGCCATAATCTGCCGGACAAGATCATCCGTATCGATCTCGCGCATTGGATTAGGCAGAACAATATCGACCCTGTCCCGGAGAAGGGTATCCGCCAGGGCCCACCCCTTCAGACAGGCTCCGGCGATGGATTTATGTTCGGAATATCTCCGGAGATCAACTAGAACGGCGTTCCTTTTGGCCATTTTAGGGGTTTGGCATATTCTACTTACGTGGAAATTAATCCGGCACCCCTCCGACACGCCGACGGAAAACAATTTTTATCGCCTTTTTTGATACAATCTCCCCATGACCAGGGTTTCACAGCGCCTCATGATCAGCGCTCCGCGCGAGTCGGTGCGCCTCTATCTGCGCGACCTCGACAACCTGACCAAATATAGCCGGCGCATATTCCAGGTTCAACTCAAAAGCCGGGACGAACACAAGGTCTCCTTCGAGGCCTCCGGGAGGTTCCTGGGGCTGCCGTGGAAAGCGACCCTAGAGGCCGAGTTCCCAACCGACGGCGGCTTGCGCCTGACCTTGTCCCGCGGCGGCCCACTGTGGCTCGCCGGGGCGTCCTACCATCTGCGCTCGGTTTCGGGCGGCACCATTTTATCCAACGACGAGGAGTATCGCCTCCCCTTTCTTCTGCGCCCCTTAAGCCCGCTGCTCAAGAAAATCGCCTCGGAGACGATGGACCTGGAGCTGCGCGTGATCAAGGAAGGCGCTGAGCAGCTCAACCGCAAGATTCGCCTGCGCGAAATCGAGTCGGCTCTCTAGCCTTCAGCGCGGCCTGGGCGAATCGAGCTCGCGCATTTTCTTCCTGGACAAAAAAAGCCACGCCAGCCCGCAGGCAGCTGCCGCCACGGCCGTTTTCGGGGTTGGCCGCGCGGCCAAGAAATCAACGGCATAGAACAAAAAACCTGCCAAAAAAATCCAGCGCAACACCGCCGCCTTGCGCTTAATTTTCGCCGCGAGAGTCATCGCGCTTCCTAATATAGGAACGTCTTTAGGCCGTAGACGCTTCCGCCGGACTTAAGGAACTCGGACGTGTCCACTTCGACCACGTTTAACCCCACCACGCCGATCTGCCGGGACACCACGGGCGCGCCCTTAGGCACCAGCGCCGTGCGGCAGTCAACGATGGCGGCGCTGCACGCGAGAACGCCCGCCGCCTCGGCCTCCGGCGCGCTGAGGACAACGGGAAACGCCTTCAAAATCATCTCCAAGCTCTCGCTTGAGAAAGCCGAGGGATAAATCAAGGCGGCTTCCGGCGTGAGCGGGCAAAAGCAGGTGTCCAGGTGGAAAAAACGCTCATTGACGAGCTTCAAGGCGACGACGGGCGCGTCGAAAACTCGCGCCACGTCATCATAGGATTCGGCCTCAGAACGAAACCCGTAGCCGCCCCAAAGAAGCCGCTTGCCCGGATGCCACACCGCGTCGCCCGCGCCCTCGAAATACCGCGTGGAGTCTTTAAAGCGCTCGACGCGGTATTCCCGGCGCGCGAACCAATCCTCGTAGGCGGAGATTTCTCTGCGGCGCAGCGGGTGGCGCATCTGGCTGAGCAGGCAGGTCCGCCGGCCCTCGCCGTCCAAGCCCACCAGCGTCTGGTTGGAGCAAAACGTCATTTCCTCGAGGCCGGGGACCGCATCGATAAGCTCGACCGGCTTGCCCGCGGCCTCGAAGGCGCCGCGCAGGGCCTCCCATTGCCGCCGGGCCAGGGCCTTGTCGATGGTACCTGCTTGGCCGATCATGTAGGGATTTTTTACATCGAGCACGTCGAAATAGTCCGGAGGACAGAGCAGGACTGACTTAGGGTGCTCCATGGCCGGACAGTTCTTGAGCGAGAAGCCCCGCAAATCCGAAAGAGAGCGGAACACTTGGCGGCTCACGGTTTGCCCTCCATATTCTTCGGACGCCCTGGGCGCGCATATCTCGCCCGGCGCCGACCGGGAGGAATCGCTTCTTTTCCGGTCGGCAAACCATTCCCTCTGGTCATACGAAATTCTCCGAGACGAAGCGCGCCGCGAACTCGTCGGCCGTGCCCTCCCAACGCTCCTCTTTCTCGGCGGCTCGGACCGCCGCGATCCGCCCTCCGTCTTGGCTGCGCCAAACCCAGCCCTCGCCGCAGCGCAGGTGCGACTCGTCTCCGGTGTCGTGGGAGATGGGAACGAACACGACGGGCCGGCTGGACCGCCCTAGGACCCGTTTCGACAAGAGGCGGAAAAACCGGCGTCGAAAGGGCGTCTCGCGGGCGAATTCCTCGGCCAAAGCGCCCATTCTCGCGGCGGACTCCGCCTCGCCCGCGCCCGCCGCGCGCAAAACCGCGCGCAGCGCGCCCTCGGTCGCTCCATCAAGGCGGCCGGTTGCGCAGGCAACGGGAGCGGACAAGCCTTCCTGCAGGCCCAACGCACGCGACGCCGCCCAGCCTTCGCACAAGCGCGGCACGTTCTTGCGCAGGGGGCTTTCCCTCGGCAGGACGGCCTCGAAGCGTCTGAAATCCTGGTTTTCCTCCAGGAGCCGCCGGGCAACGCCCGCATCCGCGACGGGATGACGTCTCCAAATCTCCTTGATCCACTCGCGCAGAACGTAGAGTGCGCGGCCGGTGGCTGGAACTCCCCCGGAAAGGACCATCCCAACCTCGCCGCCGGCGGCCAGACGGGAAAAAAGCCTCCAGGGCATGAGGTCTAGGGCCGTACGGCGCATGAAGGACGCGCCGCTAAACGAGTGCCGCAGCGTCGCGCGGTTGAGCCCCAAGTGGGATCCGGCCACGAAGCCAGCGTAGAGTCCTTCCTCGTGCAGAGTCAGCATGTCCAACGCGAAATCGTCGATGGCAATGACCAGGCGCGGGCGGCAGGCGCGGGCGCGTAAAAACCGCATGGCCGAAACGGCCTGGCGCACCATTTCGACGTTGAGCGCCGCGGCGTCGCCCTGCGCCGGCGGATGGGACAGCAAAGTCAAAAGGGCGGCAGGTTTCCCCGCGTCTTGCTCCGCTTGGCGCATGGCCGCTTGGACGCGCACCAGAGGAGCCCGGAGAGCGTCGCAAGGCGTGCGGTAGTCGCTGGCGAGCGTCTTAAAAATGCGATCCTGGATGGAGAGCGACGCGTCGGCCGGGAGGCACTCGACGGCCCGGGAAACCAGGAAGCCTGCCCAGGAAAACAGCGGCATGATCCCGCGGCGCGCCCACGCCGGCTTGGCGGGCAGGGCCGCTTCGGGATATTGGGAGGCGCGCGTGATCATGCCCATTAAATCTCCGGGAATCGAGGATGCGCCGTTCGCGCCGAACTCGAACACCATGATGGCGGATTTTAACATAAAATGATAACTTCTCCAGGAATGCTTCTTCTGGCCCTTTTCCTAGGCTTGAGCGCGCCGGCTTGGAGCGCGCCCGCCATCGCAGCAAGTTCCTCCGGCTACGTGGTGCGCGTGGACTCGGACGTCGTCTACTTGGATTTAGGCTCGGGCTCGGGCGCCCGCGCGGGCGAAAGCTTCCGCGTCTATACGCTGGGACCCGCGCTCATCGATCCGGCCACCGGCAAGAACCTGGGCCAACCCAAGAGTTTCGTCGCCGAGGGCCGCCTCACGGACGTGGAGGCGCTCTACTCGGAAGGAGTCCTGGTTTCCTTCTCCACATCCGTTGCCGCCGGGATGCGCGCGGAACTCTACGTTGAGCCTGCGGCGGACGCGGTTCAAGCGCCGCCAGCCGGAACCTCAGCGGCGCCCGCGCCGGCCGGCCGCAAGCCGCGCTGGAGAAGCCCTTGGTTCAACTTCCCCGTCGCCGCCTTCGTCATCGCGGATTTTTCCGGAGCGGGAAAAGATCGGATCGCGCTGGCCTCCCGGAAGACCGTGCGCCTCTACGCCTACCCGCCCCAGGGCGCCAAGGCCCTGGCCGAGTTCACCGTCCCCGGAATCGGCTCCCGCTTGGTCTCCCTGGAATCGGCGCCCGCCGCGAGTTCCGGGCCCGCGCGGCTTCTGGCCACTTTCTATGACGACGCGCTCGACCGCATGGAAACGGACGTTCTGGCCGTAAGCAGCGGCGCCTGGGTCCTTGAGCAGAACATACCCTGGATGGTCCGGACCTACCAGCGGCCGGACGGCGCGCGCGCGCTGGCGGCCCAGCAGCTGCTCGACGATGAGACCTTTCCTTTTTCCGCCATCTATCCATTGATCGATTCGGACGGGCGCTTCGCCCCAGGCGACAAGGCCTTGAAGCCTGTGGGCTCCGACTGGCTCTACGGATTCACCCAAATAAGCCTGGATTCCGCGCCGGCCGAGCTTTCCATCACCGATACGCACCGGCTCGAGGTCAAATCCGCGCAAGGCAAATGGGAGAACGCGGACTCCTTTGGCCGGACCCCGGTGCGCCTGCGCTGGCAGGGCAAACTCCTGGAATTTTATCCCCCCATGCCCGTCATCGACGCCCCCGAAGGCCCGAGCGTCTTCCTGGTCCGCAACGAATCGCGCTTCGGCGCCATGGCCGAGGCCTTCGGCATCTTCGATAACGCCGAAATCATCCGGGAAAATTGGAGCGACGACGCTTTCGCCCCGGCCTGGACGTCGGAGGTGCCGGGCTTCGTGACCAACCTCGCGCTTGTCGGCCCGGCGGAGCATCCCAAGGATCTGGTCGCCGCGGTTTCCACGCGCTCCGGCAAGTCTTCCATCTGGATTTATGATCCCTAGCGGCTCCGTTCCTGTCCTCGACAAGGGCTTCGTGCGTCCGGTGGAATTCATGGGCGGCGACGGCGGCGTAGTCGACGCGGCGCGCGTCTCCTACGGCGGCGTCTCCAGGGGCGAGGACGCGGACAAAAAGCTCATTTTTTATCTCCTGGCCCACGCGCACCTGACCCCCTTCGAGCACTCAGTCTTCAAGTTCCACGTCAACGCCCCCATCTTCGTGGCGCGGCAATGGTTCCGCCACCGCTTCGCCGCCTACAACGAGATTTCCTACCGCTACACGCAGGCCAAGGACGAGTACTACATTCCCGCGGCCTGGCGCGCGCAGGACCGCAAGAACAAGCAGGGCTCGGTGGAGGCTCCGGCGCTGGATCACGCGGCCCTGACCGCGAAATTTTCGGAGCAGGTCCGCCGCGCCTCGGCCCTTTACGAGGAAATGCTCGATGCCGGCGTCGCCCGCGAGATGGCACGCCTAATCCTGCCGGTCAATCTCTACACCCAGTTCTACTGGACCGTCAACGCGCGCAGCCTCATGAACTTCGTCGCCTTGCGCGCCGACGTTCACGCGCAGTGGGAAATTCGCCAGTACGCCCGCGCCCTGGCGGACGTCTTCCGCGAGAAAATGCCTTGGACCTACGCCGCGTTTCTGCGCCATGCCTGGAAGGGTGAAAATCCCGAGTTGGCGGCGCAGGCGCGGGAGGTTCAGGAGGCGTGAGGTTCCAGCGCGCGTTTTGGGCCACAGCGGTCGCGGCGCTCGCGGCCTGGCCCGGCGCCGCCCGCGCCCAGGAAGTCCGGCAAATCCGGCGCGGCGACATACGCATCACGGTCCATGTCCATGGAACAGTGATCACGCAAAACGTGATCACGCTGACCTCGACCATTCCCGGCCGCGTCGAGGATATCTACGCCCGTTCAACGGGGACATGGGCCCTTGACAGCGCCGTTCTGGGTGACGTGGCCAGCGCTCATTTGGCGGCGATGCTCGATTCGCCAACCACGACCGACAAGTCCGTGGTCTTGGCCCGCTGGAAGTCCGATTATCCCCTCATTCCGGTGCGCTGTCCGCAGGACTGCTATCTCCTAAAAATCAGCGTGCGGACGGGAGACTGGATTTCTTCCGGCGATCCCCTCTTCACCGCCGCGCAGACGCTGCGGCTCACGGGCGTAGCGCCCGCGGGAAACGCCTATCTTATCCGCGACGGCCAATGGCTGACTTATTGGGCGAAGGACAACCCCACCGCCAAGTTCCGCATGCCCGTGGGAAATTTTGAACTCGATCATCCCGGCGAACCGGAAAATTCCTCCAGCCGCTTCGCCATGGACATGGCGCCCGGACAGTACTTCCCGCCGGGCACGGCCTGGGAGGGCGTCATCATCCCGGTGGATCACCCCAACGCGCTTCTGGTGCCCACGGCCGCCGTCGTTGAGTTTGGGGGCGAGCTGTTTTTGCCGATGCCCGTCTCAACGGGCATCACCACGGCCGCCTGGACGGAAATTTCCGCCGGCGCCGGCGAAGGCGAGGACTACCTCATGCTCAAGGACTCCCAACTGGGCAAGGCTCAGCGCCACGCCGTGCGCACGCCCGCGCCCGTCCCCGCGGGCTCCGCCGCGCCGCAGGCCCAGGATTCCAATGCGCAACCGCCATCCCAGCAGCCGGATTACGGAGGAGACATCTACACCCAATGACCGAGAATCACCCGACGCAGACCCGGCGCGTGCTGGCCATCGTCCTGGCCGGCGGCAAGGGCGAGCGCCTGCACCCCCTGACCCGCGACCGCTCCAAGCCCGCCGTGCCCTTCGGCGGCAAGTACCGCATCATCGACTTCGCGCTCTCCAACTTCGTCAACTCGGGCATCCAGTCCATCTACGTCCTGGTCCAGTACCTCTCCCAAAGCCTCATCGAGCACCTGCGTTCGAACTGGCGCATGGCGGGCCTGACGCGCGAGCAGTTCATCGCGGTGGTGCCGCCGCAGATGCGCCTGGGCTCCAACTGGTACCGCGGCACCGCCGACGCGGTGCGGCAGAACCTAAACATCATCCAGGAATTCGATCCGGACATCATCGCCGTCTTCGGCGCCGACCACGTCTACCGAATGGACGTGGGCCAAATGCTGCGCCACCACGCGGACACGGGCGCGCGCGTGACCGTGGCCACTCTTCCCGTGGACTTGACCGAGGCCTCCTCCTTCGGCATCATCGAAACCGCCGCGGACGGCCGCGTCGTCTCGTTTTTGGAAAAGCCCAAAGACCCCAAGCCCATGCCGGGAAATCCGGCCAAGGCCCTTTCCTCCATGGGCAACTACCTCTTCGACGCCAAGACGCTCATGGACATCCTGGCTTCACCCGATTTTTCCGAGCCCGAGCTCGACTTCGGCAAATCCGTCATTCCCCGGATTCTGGAGCGCCTGCCGGTCTACGCCTATGATTTCTCGACCAACGTCCTGCCGGGCCTGAAGCCCTACGAGGAGCGCGCCTATTGGCGGGACGTGGGGACTCTCGCGGCCTACTACCGCTCCAACATGGATACCCTGGGGGAGACGCCGCGGCTGGATCTCGACAACCACCGCTGGAGCATCCACTCCATCCGCTACGACGGCCCGCCCGCCCGGCTTCTGGGCGGCAGCCTCTCCAACTGCGCCGTGGGCGAGGGCAGCGTGGTGCGCAACGCTGCGCTGCGCAACTCCATCCTCGGCCGCGGCGTCACCGTGGAGGAAGGCGCCGTCATCGAGGACTCCATCGTCATGGATTTTTGCTCCGTGGGCCGCGGCGCCAAGCTCAAGCGCGCCGTCATCGATCGGTTCAACCATATCCCGGACGGGGAAACCGTCGATGGGACCGCGGACTGCGGCCCGCGCTATTTCCGCGATCCCTCCGGGCTCGCCATCCTACCGCGCGGCCGGGACGTCGGCCGCAAAGGCTGAAAACCCAATGAGCGTCAAGCGCCTTAAAATCGCCGGCCCGCAGGAAGCCCTAGAGCTTTTGGGCGAGCAGGATAAGAACTTAAAGACCGTCGAAAAGGAATTTTCCGTCGAGATATATCTCGACCAGAGCGCCGGGGCCGCGGACTTGTGGCTGGAAATCCGCGGCCCCGCGGCCCGCGTTAAAAAAGCCTTTTCCGAAATACGGGGGAAACTCCTGGCCCTGCGCGAAGCCGGAGCGATCGGCGCGGAAGGCCGCGAGCACAAGGCCGCGCGCCATGCGCCGCTGCCCGAGGACGCCGTGTTCCGGACGACGGACGGACGGATCATCCGCGCCCGCACGCCCAATCAGAGAAGGTACGTGGACGCCATCGCCAGCCATGACTTGGTCTTCGGCATCGGACCCGCGGGCACCGGGAAAACCTTCCTGGCCGCGGCCTGCGCCCTGCGCGAGATGGAGCGCGGCGCCTGCCGCCGCGTGGTCATCACCCGGCCCGTGGTCGAGGCCGGAGAGAAGCTGGGCTTTTTGCCCGGGGATCTTCTGGAAAAGATCAACCCTTACTTGCGGCCCATTTACGACTCGTTTCTCTCCATGCTGGGCCCGGAACGCTGGCGGGCGCTGCGCGAGACCGAGGCCGTGGAAATCGTGCCTTTGGCCTACATGCGCGGCCGCACATTTGACGACGCCTTCATCGTGCTCGACGAGGCCCAGAACGCGACGCCCGAGCAAATGAAGATGTTTTTGACGCGCCTGGGCAACGGCTCGCGCATGGTGGTCACCGGCGACGCCACGCAGACCGACTTGGGCTCCAAGGCCGCTTCGGGCCTCTGGCGCGCCCGGGAAATCCTCTCCGATGTCGAAGGCGTGGCGTTCTTAAACCTGAGCGACGAAGACGTGATGCGCCACCCCTTGATGCGGCGCATTCTGCGCGCTTACGAAGATTGGGAAAAAAAGCGCTGAGTATCCGCGTCTGGGGAGCGGGCCTCCTGCCGCCTGAAGCGCGCAAGACTTGGCTTATCATCCGCGCCTGCCACGCAGCCCTGGCAGCCCGCAGGAAAGCCGTCCGCGGCGACCTGAATATCGTCTTCGCGAGCCGCCGGCGCATGCTCTCGCTCAACAAAAAATTCCTAAATCATTCCCACGACACCGACGTCATCGCCTTCGCCTACCAAGAGAACGACGCTTTCGGCGACGTCTTTATTTCCGCGTTCCAAGCCCGCCGCCAGGCCCGCGCTCTCAAGCACTCGCCGCTTAAGGAAGTCCTCACGCTCGCCGTCCACGGCTGCCTGCACCTAATCGGCTACGATGACCGGCGCCCCGGGGACAAGGCCGCCATGTTCCGGCGCCAAGACGCGGTGCTTAAATCCCTGGGGTTTTGATCGCGGCCCGGTAGGCCGCGCGGCGGCCCAAGCCCCAAGCCCGGTGCAGGACGCGCAGCGCCTCCACGGCTTGGCGCGGATCGAGCAGACAGGAGACCCGCGACGGGAATTGCTCCAAGCGGCGGCAGGAAATTCCGCGTCCGCGCAAAATTCCCCGCATCGCCGCGGCGTCCGCGCGCGTCAGGCCGCGTCCAACGGCGGAAACGCGCGCCGCCGCGCCCAGGCGCGCGACCGCCAGGGCTCCAACGCCAGACCCGCCCTCTTGTCCGCGCGCGCCGATCCAGGTTCCTTCCGCGTCATGGAACGCCGAGCGCACATGGAGAAGCACGCCGCGGCTGCGCGCATAGGCGACGGAGCGCGGCTGCATGACTTGGGCGCCCGCCTGGGCCAACTCAAGCATTTCCGAAAATCCTACGGCCTTGAGCTTGCGGGCCTGCGGCACCAGGCGGGGATCAGCGGTGTAAACGCCTTTGACGTCGGTATAAATCTCACAGGCGCGGGCCTTCAAGGCCGCGGCCAGGGCCGCCGCGGTCAAGTCCGAACCGCCGCGGCCCAAGGTGACTAAATCGTCCTTCTCATCGATACCCTGGAAGCCTGCGACCACCGCGACGCGTCCGCGAGCGAGTTCCAAACGGACGCGTTCAGGCCGTAAGCTAGCGATGTCCGCGGCGCCATGCGGTCCGCGAGCGCGGATGCCGGCCTGGGCGCCGGTCAGAGAAACCGCCTCAATCCCGCGGCCGGCCAGCGCCGCGGACAGGAGCGCGATGCTGATCTGCTCTCCCGCTGCCATCAAGACGTCCTGTTCGCGCGGCGGCGTCCGGCGCGTGACCCGCTGGGCCAAGCTCAGAAGCTCATCAGTCATCCGGCCCGGGGCCGAGACCACGGCCGCGATCGCGAAGCCCCGGCGGCGCGCGCGCGCCACGCGGGCGGCGGCGCGCTGGATTTTCTCGGGATCGGCGAGCGAGGTCCCCCCGAATTTCATGACCAGGATGTTCATAGAAACGCTTCGCGAGCGGGAATATATTATAATTTCCACCGAGCATGCTAAAGCGCCTTTTCGAATCCTTCTTTGGAACCTCCAGCGAGCGCCGGCTAAAGAAGTACCAGCCGATCGTAGACCGCGTCAACGCCTTGGACGCGGAGGTCCGCGCCCTGCCCGACGAAGCTTTCCCGCAAAAAACCGTCGAGCTCAAAAAACGCCTAAAAGAGCGCTTGGCTCCGGCGCTGGAGAACCTGCCCAAGAACGAGGACGACCGCAAAAAAGCCGAGAAAGACGCCTGGCAGGAGGCCTTGGACGAGCTCCTGCCCGAGGCCTTCGCTCTGGCCCGCGAGGCCGCGCGGCGCGCCATCGGGCTGCGCCACTACGACGTGCAGATTATGGGCGGCATCGTGCTCCACGAGGGCTCCATCGCCGAGATGCGCACCGGCGAGGGAAAAACTTTGGTCGCCACCGCCCCGGTCTACTTGAACGCCCTTTTGGACCGCGGCGTACACCTCATCACGGTCAACGACTACCTGGCCAAGCGCGACTCCGAGTGGATGGGCCCGGTCTATAAGTTCCTGGGCCTCTCCGTGGGATTTGTCCAGCACGATCACTCTAACGAGGAGCGCCGCGCGGCCTACGCCTGCGACGTCACCTACGTGACCAACAACGAGGTGGGCTTCGATTATCTGCGCGACAACATGATCGTGCGCAAGGAAGACCGCGTGATGCGCCCGCTGCAGTACGCCATCATCGACGAGGTCGACTCGATTTTAATCGATGAGGCCCGCACGCCGCTCATCATCTCCGGCGCGGCCGAGAAGTCCACCGACCGCTACGCCATCATCAACCGCATCATGCCCTCCTTCGCCGTGCGTCAAATCACGGAGGACGAGGAAATCCAGGCCAAGTACACCGGCGAGGACCTGGGCAAGGGCTACGACGCCATTGTCGACGAAAAAAACCACACCGCGGTGCTGACCGAGACGGGCATCGACAAGGCCGAGAAGCTTCTGGGCATCCCCAACCTCTACGACGACCTGGAAGGCGAGTGGGTCCACCATATCACCCAGGCCTTGCGCGCGCACCACCTTTACGACCGAGACGTCGACTACGTGGTCAAGGACGGCGAGGTGGTCATCGTTGATGAGTTCACCGGACGCCTGATGCCGGGACGGCGCTGGTCCGAGGGCCTGCACCAGGCCGTCGAGGCCAAGGAAAACCTGGCGCCCAAGGAAGAAAACCAGACCCTGGCCACCATCACGTTCCAGAACTTCTTCAAGCTCTACCGAAAAATGTCGGGCATGACTGGCACCGCCATGACCGAGGAGGACGAGTTTCTCGAAATTTACCAAATCAGGGTCTGCGAGATTCCCACCCACAACAAAAGCGTGCGCGAGGATTTCCCCGACCTCATCTACCGCAGCGAGAAGGAGAAGTACGCCGCCATCCTGGAAGAAATCACGGATCTCTGGAAAAAAGGCCGCCCGGTCCTGGTCGGCACGCGCTCCATCGAGAAATCTGAAAAGATTTCCGGCATGCTGCGCACCGCGGGCGTTCCCCACCAAGTCTTGAACGCCAAGTACCACGAGATGGAGGCGCAGATCATCGCGCAGGCGGGGCGCAAGGCCGGAGTGACCATCGCCACAAACATGGCCGGCCGCGGCACCGATATCCTGCTGGGCGGCAACCCGCAAGACCGGGAGGAGTGCAAGCAGGTGCTCGCGCTGGGCGGCCTGCACGTCTTGGGCACCGAACGCCACGAGTCTCGGCGCATCGACAACCAGCTACGCGGCCGCTGCGGCCGCCAGGGCGACCCCGGCTCCACGCGCTTTTACTTGGCCCTGGACGACGAGCTCTTGCGCCTCTTCGGCGGCGACCGCTTGGCGCCCCTGATGGAGCGCCTGGGAATGAAGGAAGGCGAGGTTATCGAGTCGCGCCTGGTCTCCCGCCAAATCGAATCGGCCCAGCGCCGAGTCGAGACGCACAATTTCGACATCCGCAAGCAACTCCTTGATTATGACAACGTCATGAACAAGCAGCGCGAGGTGGTCTACAAGCTGCGCAACGAGATCATCGACGGCGAGTCGACCGCGGTCCAGGTGGACCTCATGGTCGATGAGGAGTTGGACGCCCACCTGGCCGCGTCCGCGCCGGTCGGCTCGCACTCCGAAACCTGGGACCTGCCGGCCTTGAAGCTCTTCCTGGAGCGGCTCTTTGGTTTATCCTGGGACCCGGCGCCCGAGGAACTCCAGACGCTCGATCCCCAAGCCCTGCGTGAAACTCTTTTATCCTCCGCCAAGGAGCGCTACGCCGAACGTCGCGCCGAGTTCGAGGCCGAGGGCTATAAGTTCTCGGAGTTGGAGAAGATGATTCTCCTGCAGATGATCGACCGCGCCTGGAAAGGCCACCTCTACGACTTGGATCATCTGAAGAAATCCATCGGCCTGCGCGCCTACGGCCAGCTCGACCCCAAGGTCGAGTACCAGAAGGAATCCTTCCGGCTCTTCGAGGCCATGCTCGCGCGCATCCGGGCGGAGAGCGTGGAGTACCTCTTCAAGGTGGAAGCGCCAAAGCGCGTCATCCAGCCCGTGATGGCGGCGGCTCCTGAGGCAAATCCCGGCCGCGGCGGCGCGACCGAGCCTTCCGCGCTCTCCGGCGGCGCCAAAGCCTCGGCCCTGTCTACCGCGACCGCCGGCGCCGCGGCGCTGCGCCCCGGAGGCCACATCGGCCGCAACGATCCCTGCTATTGCGGTTCGGGCAAAAAATACAAGAAGTGCCACGGCGCCTGATTGGCGCCGGAAGCTTAGCGCGTGGCGGCCGTTTTGACGGAAGTCCTGCCGAGCGGAGCCGCGGCAAAAGCGCGGTTAAGCAGGTAGGCCAGCCTCACGCCGGCCATTTCCAGCCTTAGCCGGACGATGGGCTGCATTTCCTTCTGGTAGGCCGGGCCTAAATTCCGACCGTGATCCTTGGCGTACTGCGGATAGATGACGTCGCGCGAAATGGCATGGCTCTCCAGAGCCGCGTCGTCGACCCAGTCGCCTTTGGTCCAGGCCGCGGTCTTGCGCCGGGCGATATCTTTTTCCAGCGAGCGCACCCAGGGCATGGGGTTTTCTCTCGACGTTACGCGCCAGTTCTCGGGTAAAATCATGTCGTCCCAGAGCTCATGCAGGCGCTTGCGCGCGCCCATGAAGACCACCTGCTTCTTGTTGCCGCCCTGATCGTGGTCGTCCTCGCAGTGGAGCGGCTGGTGCAAATCGCCCACGAAGTGGACCGCGAACATCAACGCCACGCGCTTGACCGCCCGCGGCGCGCCAGGATCGGAAATGATGTCGGCATCCTTGCGGATTTGCGCGGTCACGCAGTTGCCCCGCGGGCACCACTGCATGATCTGTCCCGCGGAGGGACGCGCCTCGAGCGGGATGTCGATAAAATGCCAGATGGCGGTGCCTTTAAAATCCTTGGGATCCATCGAAAAAACACCGGCGCATAAAAAAGGCGCGGCGGCGTACTTGACCGTGTCGGCGCAGTTGGCGACCTTGTCCAGCGTGACTCCAGGCCCCAGTAGCGCGCGCACGGACGCGCGGGCTTGCGGCGTCAAGCGGTCCTGGGCGATGAGCCCCACGATTTTATGCCCGAGCGGGCCCCAGGCCCTGGCTGGAGAGGCGCCCAGGCAGGCAAGGAAAAGAAAGAACGGAAGGAACCGGAAGGAACTCAAACCGGCAAAACTCGCCGCTTCTTTCCGTTTCTTTCCATTCATTCCGTTTCCTTCCGTTAGAATTTGGCCAAAAACCGCCCGATGCGCCGCGCGGCCTCGCGCAGCTTCTCCTCGGGCGCGATAAGAGAGAAGCGCGCGTAGCCCTCGCCGCAAGGGCCGAAGCCCACGCCCGGCGAGATAACCACGCCGTATTCAAGGATGAGGCGCGTCACGAAGGCCAGCGATCCCTTCCTGGCCGCCTTGGCCGGAATTTTGCCCCACAAGTACATGCCCGCGCGGCAGGGCGGCACGTTCCAGCCCGCCTCGGCCAGCGCCAAGACCAGCGCGTCGCGCCGGCTTTGATAGATGCGGCGCGACTCCGCGACATAGTCCTGCGGGCCGTTTAAAGCCGCGGCCGCCGCCTTCTGGATAAAGGCCGGGATGCCGTAGTCCAAAAAGCCCTTGAACTTGGAGAGTTGCTCAAGCGCTTGGGCGTTTCCCACCGCGAAGCCGATGCGCCAGCCGGCCATGGAGTAGGTCTTGGAAAATGAATGGAACTCGACCGCGCGCGCCTTGGCGCCCGGAATCTGCAGAATGGAGGGCGCCTGGTATCCGTCGAACGTCAGCTCGGAGTAAGCGTTATCGTAGGCGACGAGGCAGCCGTAGCGCCGGGAAAACGCCAGCGCTTCCTTCAGGAAGCCGGTTCCTTCCAGGACCGCGCCCGTGGGGTTGTTGGGGTAATTGAGCAGGAGGACCTTCGCGCCGCGCGCCTTGGCTGCGGGCACGCTCGACAAGTCGGGCAAAAATCCATTTTCCTCCTTGAGCGGCATCAGGTACACCTTGCCGCCCGCCAGAATGGGCCCGTTGTAGTGCACCGGATAGCACGGGTTAGGCACCAGCACGCCTTGGCCTGGATCCAAAAGCGCCATCAAAAGATGCGCGATGCCCTCCTTCGATCCGATAAGCGGCACGACCTCCTTGTCGGGGTCGAGCGTCACCCCGAAGCGTCGGCCGTACCACGCGGCCACGGCTTGGCGCAGGTCGGGCAGTCCCGACGACGGCGGGTAGCGGTGAGTCCAGGGTTCGGTCGCGGCCGCTTGCAGGGTTTCGACCACGTGGCGGGGGCTAGGCAAATCCGGGCTGCCCTGGCCCAAGTCGATGACCGGTAACCCGGCTGCCTCGGCTTGGCGGCGCAGGGCCGCCAGTTTGACGAACAGGTAGGGCGGAAGTCCGGAAAGTTTTTTGGAGGGCGTCGGCTTCATGTCCTCCCGTGATTATAGCACTCCCCGCGCGCCGAAGGGATGATCTATAATTGATTCATGCGGCGCGGCGAAAAAATAGCGGCTTTTCTTCTCGCGGCCCTGGCTGCCGTCGACGGGCCGGCCCTCGCCGGCCCCAAGGCCAGGCCCGGGCCTAAAGCCGTGATTATGGTGGAGTCGTTTCTCAAAACCCCGGTCTCGGACCTGCCGCCCGGGCAAATCGACGCTTTCCTCAAAATCAATCCCGAGGCGCTGCCCCGACGGCTGCGCGATCCATACGAGGCCAAGAAAGCCCAGCTCGAGGCCCTGCGCAAGGTCTACGAAATCGATAACCGCGGCCCGCGGCCCGGAGCGCCAGCGCCCAAGGGCTGCAGCATCCCAATCAAAGGCGATGAAGCCCTGGTCGGATTTCTCAAGAAAGGCGGCTTCGTGGAAATTACCCGCCTGGAAAAGGACTGGCTTGCCGGCAACACCCACTGCAGCCCAAAAGAGCTCATGTGCCAGTTCAGCCTGACCATCGTGCAGCGCCCCGGAGCGAAAAAAATAAAGCCAGAAACTTGGTATCTGCTCCACGAGAAAGATCCGCTGTTCATGCTCGTGGACATGAAACGCCAGGGTCAGGTGCCGCAAACCAGCGGCTCCTTCGGCGAGAGCAGCTTCCCCACCTGCCGCTGACCGCCGCCGGGCCGCGGCTTGTTGCGCACGGCGAAGGCAAAGACGTAGAATACCGCGAGCCGGGAGGCAAGCAGTACCGGACCGCTTAAAGTGCCTTGCGGCCCGGTAGCGGCCAAGGAGTTCGCCATGAAAAGGAAGGACCTCATCAAGCATCTCACCGACAACGGTTGCGTTTTGGTGCGCGAAGGCGGAAAATACTCGGTGTTCCAGAACCCCGCCACGCAGAAGGAAACCCCGGTCACCCGGCACCCCGAGATGGAAAACTACGCCGCGCGCAAAATCTGCAAGCAGTTGGGGATTCCGCCCGTCGGCTGAGAAGCCGCGGGCCGCGCCGCCATGCGCATCGTCGTCGGGTTGGTCTTAAGCTTCATCATCGGATTTTCCTGCCGCTGGTTCGATTTGCCCGCGCCCAGCCCGCCGGAAATCTTCGGCGTGCTCCTGGTCGTCGCCATGACTATCGGCTACGTGGCTGCGGGCGCGGTCATCCACAAGAAGCCGGCCGCTCCTCCGGCGCCGCAGGCCGCCGTTTCCACCCCGAAAGCTCCTCCGTCCCGCTGAGCTAGCGCCGCAGGGACACGATAGGGCAGTACGACCCCAGAAATTTCCGCGTCCACCAGTCGCCGGTCGCGCGCTTTTGCGCCAGTGTGGTGAAATGATAATCGTAGACCACGGCGCGAAGATACTTGGGCGGAGCATCGGGAAATGGATTGCCCGCCATGAGGCTCTGCACCGCGCTTGAGCCCTGCAAAAGCCGGGCCATGAAGTTGAGCAGCCAGGGGTTGTCCCGGCAGTCGCTCAAGGCCGCGAACCACATCTGCCAGTCCAGCCGCGGTTGGTAGGGCTCGACGAAACTGGGCCGTCGGTCCAGGGCGTCCGGCTTCCAGCGGAAGGGATACTCCAGCCAAGTCTTGCCGTCCGCGCTGCCCTGGATGAGGATTTCGTGGCGGCTGGTGGTCATGACCGCGAAGAGCCCGTAGGAGTTGACCAAGTGCCAGGGATCAAGCTCTTCATAAAGCGCGCCCACGGGTCCGGGCAGCGGCAGGCGCCCCAGGAAATTCCCCGCGACTTGCGCGGCGCCAAAACCGACGGCCAAAACCGCCAGCAGGGCCGCGAGTCCTCGGCGCGCCAAGCCGGACGGCTTTCCCGCCGCGGGTGCGGCGGCCCAGGCGCGCGGCCAGAAGCGCTCCAAATAAGCGTCGTCAAGCAGAAACAGGCATAAAGACACGGTCAACAGGTTGAAGAAGCAGTAGTTGCCGGTCAAGGCGATCAAAGTCTGCAGAAAGACCACGCCCGCGAAGGCCCAATGGCGCGGGCGGCGGGGCAGAAAAAAGAGAAAGGGCAGGACCAACTCGACGCCGAAGACCGAGGCGACGGAGAATTTCTGGAAGACTTCCGGCAGATGCGCGGCATAGTAACCCACCCAGGTCGGCAGCGGCTGGGTCCAATAGTGGTAGTCGAGCGCGGTCAGGTTTCGCCAGTTCGGGTCGCCGCTCAAGAGCTTGACGCAGCCGGACTCGAACACAAGGCGGAACAGCAGCCAGCGGTAAAGCCCCACCAAGACGCCGGACGTCTTTTTCTCGCGCGAAAGGCCGGGGCGCAGCTTCCACGGCGCCAGGAATATCGCCAAAAATCCGGCCTCCAAAAGCAGGATGTCCCACTGGAAGCTCATGAAGTCGCGGCCGATGTTCACGATGGACAAATAAAGCGCCCATGAAACCAGGCAGACGGGGCCGGGCGCGACGTCGAGGATCAGGACAGCGCCCAGCGCCGCGCCGGCCAAGGCGGCGCCGCGCAGCGCCGCGTCGCTTGCACCCAGCCAGAACAGCGTCGGCACGAAATGGTACGCAGCCGCGCCCAGGCGGGCCTTTACGGCGGATAAAAACTGCGCGGCCGGCAGAATGCCGCTTTGACCCAGCAGGCCGTCGGCTTGAAGATAGAAGGAGCCGAAGGCAAAGAAATAAACCAGACCCAGAAGGCGCAGGAAGAGCCAGCGGACCTTGTAATAGGAAGGCGGCTCCAAGCGGTCCCCCCACAAAAACCGGGTCAGGCAGGAGAATAGCGGGCGATGGCGCGCGACAAAAGCGTAAAAAGCCTCGCTGGCCCGGGCCACGCCCGGCACGCGGCGATAAAGAAACATCGGCCAACGCCGGCCGGCGGCCGAGTCCAGCAGGCGGAATACCGCTTCGGCGCCCGAAGACGCGCGGCCGCCTGGTTCGATGAGATGCACCGCTCCCGAGAAGCGTTCCGGCGCGATTTGGGGAAAACGCGCTCCGGCGGATTGATAGGACGCGTACTCGACTTTGTCCCCAGTCAGGCTTTGCCAGCGCCATACCCAGCGCCGGCAAAAGCCGCAGTCGCCGTCGAAAACCAGAACCGGGCGCTTCATGGTTTTCTTCCCATATTCTTCGGAATCAAACCAATTCCTTCGGTCATCGGTCCTATGTTAGGTTATAATGGAGTCGCGATGCGAAAAATTCTAGCGGCCGCGCTGACGTTAGCCCTGTCGGGCCTGGCGACGGCCGCCGCGCGCCCCGCCGCAGAGGCGCCCGCGGCGCCGCACGTGGCCATTTCCCGCGCCGAAGCCCTGTCCGCCGGACGCAAAATATGGGTGAACGAATGCGGCGGCACCGTCCCGGGCCTCACACACTGGAACAAAGGCGAGGCCTTCGCATCTTTAGGCATCGGCCACTTCATCTGGTACCCGGCGGACGAGCGCGGCCCCTTCGTGGAAAGCTTTCCCGAACTCCTGGCCTTTTTGCGCGCGCGCCGCGCTCCCATTCCGAAATGGCTCCTGACCGCGCGGCACTGCCCGTGGAAAAACCGCGCCGAGTTCTTGAAGGACTCCGATTCCCCGCGCATGAAAAGCCTGCGCGCCTTTTTGGCTGGCACCGTGGACTTGCAGGCCTTGTTCCTGGCCGAACGCCTGGAAAAAGCGCTACCGCTCATGCTGCAAAGCCTGCCGCCCGCGCGGCGCGGCCCCGTGCTGGCCCAGTTCGAGCGGGTGGCTCAAAGCCCCAGCGGCATTTACCCGCTCATGGACTACGTCAATTTCAAAGGAGAAGGCACGGCTTTGAGCGAACGCTACAAGGGCCGCGGCTGGGGCCTGCTCCAGGTCCTCGAAGAGATGAAGGGCTCCGGATCCGGACCGCAGACCCTGAGAGAATTTTCCCGCGCCGCCGATTTCGTCTTGGAGCGCCGGGTGCGCAACTCCCCCCACCCCAAACACGACGCGGCTTGGCTGCCGATCTGGCGCCGGCGCGTGGCCGGTTACGCGGACTACAGGACGCTAAAATATTTTCCTTACGGCGTCCAGTACCGCCCGGGTCCGCCGGGCCGGTAAAGCCGCCTAATCAAGAAGGTCTGCATGGCCGACCAGCGCGACGCATCCTCATGAACGTGATCGGCCATGGGAAAGGCCTTCAAACGTTTGTCGCGCGAGGCCACGGCGTTGAACATGGCGATGATCCCGTCGGCAGGGCAAGTGCGGTCCATCAAACCCGTTTCGACGAAAACCGGAACGCGCACGCGGCCGGCGAAGTTTAGAATGTCGAAATAGGAAAGGGTTTTTAGCACCGCAACTTTGGCGGCAGGGCGTTCACGCAGATAGCCCGCAACGTCCGCGTAGGGCGAACGCTCGGCCGAGAGCAAGGAATCTCGGATGTCGCTCAAGAAGGGAAAATTGGCAGCGACCGCGGCCACTCCCGGATCCAAGCCCGCCAAGATAAGCGAGAGTCCGCCGCCCTGGCTGGCCCCCGCGACCCCAAGGCGCGCGGCGTCGACCTCCGGGCGCTTGCGCAAGAATTCCAGGCCGCGCAGGCCGTGGCAGACCATGGCGCGATAGACGTAAGTTTTGGGGCCCGCGATGCCCAAGAGGCTGTAATAGCCGTTGTCTACCGGATAGGAAGACTGATCGACCCTGTAGCCGCGGCCCTGGTACCAGAGCGCCGCGACCCCTTGATCGGCCCAGTCGATGGGCGGCGGGATTTGCCCCTCGCCGTACCAGGGGCTGATGAGCACGGCCGGATATCGGCCGGGCGCCTTGGGCCGACAGTACCAAGCATGCACGCGCGCGCCGCCCCAGCTCGAGTACGCGGCATGGAAGCACTCGGCGCGCGCGTCCGAGATGGCCGGGTTTTTTTCCAACGCAGGATCCAGCGGAACTTTTGCGAGTTCGCGCTCGGTGCGGCGCCAGAACGCGGCGAAATCGGCCGGCGGGTCGGGCTTGGCGCGCAGGAATTTAGGCGCGACGACAAAGCCAAAGCGCAGCTCGGCCGCGGACAGGCCGCCGATCTCCGCCTGGATGTCCGCGCGGTAGACGCCCGGCCGCAGGACCGGGCGAAGCTTAAAACCGAGCGCGCGGCCCGGAACGGCTCGGGGCCGGCTCCAGTCGTAAGCGGCCAGCACCCGGCCGCGCGCATTTTCGAGAGTGAGACCCAGGCGAGCCTCCGCCGCGGTTCCGGTCAGCGGCGTAAGGCGAAAATCGAGTTGAATGGACACGCCGGCGGCGAAGATCATCCCGGGCGCCGTCTCGTCCGCGGACAAAGCCGCCGCGGCCGTGCGCGTGGAAATCTCCGGCGCCGGGATGGCGGCGCGCGCCGGCGGCGAGGCTAGAACCGAAAGAAAAGCAAGCTGAACCAGCACGCGGGCATGATACCAAACCCGGAGCTTTGGCCGCCCTTAATTGAAGCTGATTTGAGAAGGGCTGGGGATCGCCTTGCGCGCCCGCTTGGCCATATCCTCGGCGGCCTGCCTTCGCTTCAACTTTCGCTGGTACCAATGCTTGATGCTGATGCCGTAGAGCACCGAGTGGGCCGCGCCATCATTGAAGCTCAGGTGTCCGCGCGGGGGCCCTCAAGGCCGTAGTCGTGGTGCTCGTAGAAGCTCCAGTCCTTGAGCCGGTAGCCGCTGGACGCGAGCTCCGCTGCGTCGGCCCAATCCCAGACCCAGTCGGCCGGCGTCGGAGCCTTGGCGTACTCGCCTAAAGGCGGCTGCACGTAAGAGATGCCGGAAAAGCTCCCGCCCGCGCCGAAGCACGAGAACATCGGCGCCTCGAACTTAATCGTGACACCCTGGCGCATGTTCTTGGGTATCGAGCCCTCGCCACCGCGCGTCAACGGGATATCCATCTCGAACACGGAAAACCTATTTTGGATTTGAACTTTGCGCGCGCAAAGACCCGGCGGCCAGCGACAGCGTCAACACGCTCAACAGCGTCGTCGTTTTTTCATGGTTTCCTCCGTAGATAGTCGGTCACGGCTTTTTGCGCGGCCAAGTCGGCGTAAGCCGGGTTCATCCAGCCGAAAATATCGTAGTAGGGCCCGGTGACCCACAGGACGGCGTAGCGCGCGGTGCGGCCGGCGGGCATCGCGAGATAATCCGCCAGGCCACGCAGGCCCAGGACAATTTCCTTCTCCACTTCTTTTTTTTGCGCGGGCGTGGCCGCGCCGGACCAATAATTGGGGTGCAGCAGCCCGCCGCGCCCCACGCCGAACTCGCCCAGGCCCAACGGCGGCATTTGCGCGGGCGTCAAACCCAGGTAATGCCCCAAGATGTTCTTGCGAAAGCGCGCGTCGTAGATGGAAAGAGCCTCGGCGATTTCCCGCGGCATGGGCAAGCGACTGGCGCGCGCGGCCGCGGGCTCGCCGATCTCGAGATCCAGGTACTGGGACAAGTCCACGGCGTCCAAGCCCGCGATATAGCGCCCGAGCGTTTTTCTCTGGGCCGGGCTCATGCGCAGGACAAAGTCCTCGGGAATCTGGAGATGATGGGCGAAATCATGCGAGAGGCGCACGCGGCCCACAAGTCCCAGGGTTTTCAAGTCGTCTCGGGTCCACTTGAGCAGATCCAGCCAGCGGTCGGGGCGGGCCGCCACCGAATCCATGAGCTCGGTGCCCAGCTCCAGCTGCACCGGCGCCGGATGCGCGCCGTGCGCCGAGGCTTGGGCCAAAGCGGCCTGGATGTCCAGCAGCGAGCCGTGGATAATCCCTTCTCGATAGGCGTCCGACATCGGATCCACGTCGAAATAGCCGCGCCAAGGAACGCTCACGCGCCAGCTGGCGTTGCGCGAGGTCAATGGATTAAAGCCGGGAAAGTAAATCGGGGGATCGAGGTGAGGCTTCAACATCACCGTGAAACCGTCTTCAAGCGCGCCGGCCATGGCCGCGGCGAGTTCGGCCGAAGACGGCCCAACGGAGAAATCGATTTGGTTCAAGCCCGTATAGGCGTAGCTGGGCGCGAAGGCCACCATGGAAAATCCCAGGGACTTGAGCTCGGCCAAGCGCTTGGCCGCGTTGGCGTACTCGCCCCGGCGGCCGGGATAGCTCACGCCCATCGCTCCGGGAGGCAGCGGCGCGGCCGCCGCCCGGCCAAAAAATACCGCCGCGGCTAGAAATCCCAAGGCGCAAAGCGCTGCGATTTTTTTGATGAGGCGCCGCGCCCAGAGCGGGGTCTTCGCCATGCGCTCGGGTGGATTAGCGGGCGCTGTCGCCCGGCAGCAGGCGCTGGGGGACGTTTTGGAAGGAGACCGGCTTGCCGCCGTCGAAATTGATGATCCAGGCGCGGTCGAAAACGCCGTCGGGCCAGGTCTCGGGCGCCGAAGTGAGGCCGAAGGCCTTCGCGATGGCGGGAATCAAGTGGTGCTCCCAGGCGATGAGCACCATCTTGCCCGCGCCCTCGGGATCGCTCATCACGGCCTTGGCCAAGATCGCGACGTCTGCCTTGCGGATGGACGTGTTGACCGCAATCCCCAGGCTTTGGGCCAGGGGCTCCACGGTCTCAAGCGGCCGGACGTCCTTGCCGTCGGCCTTGGGCTGCATAGCGTAGATGGCGACGGGCGTGCCGAATTGGGTCACCGCCGGATTGGTCTTGAAAAATCCCACCAAAGCCTTGGCGCGCTCCTCGCCGCGGGGGCTTAAATTATTGCCGACGACCGGCTTTTCCGCGTGGCGGATGATGATGACCTGCGCGGGGCCGGCGGCGTCCGCAGCCGCGGCGGCGGGCGGTAGCGGGGAGATTCCCTGTCCCTGGGTGGACGCCTCGGCCGCGACGCCCAACTGCGCGGCCATATCGACCCAGGACATGCCCATGGCGGGGATGGCCGCTCCAGCCTCCGGCGCGGCGTCCGCGGAGGCGTCGAGCGCCCGGGCGCGCGGAACGGCCAGGGCCAAGAGCGCGCCGGCCACGCCGGCCCACAAAAACAGCGTCTGCGCCGGACTTCTTAGAATCCTCACGAGGAGAGTATAGACCGGAATCAGTCGGCGCGCGCGGGTCCAAAGTCCCACGGGAAACCGGGCAAAAGGCCCCGCGGAAAGCGGGACTCGGGGCACCCGGGGTTGAACCGGGAACCTCCTGCTCCCAAAGCAGGCGCTCTGCCAATTGAGCTATGCCCCGTCGGAGGGAATTATATCAAGTTGCGTTCAGACCGGGCTGGCGCAGAAAAATAAGCTGAAATTCCGGCTGCTCGCCCAGGGTCTTTTCGACCGCCGCGGCGTAGGCCCGGCCCTGGGCGGCGTATTTCTCGCGCCGCGCGGCTAAGTCCCGCGCCGAGACCTTCTCGCTCTTGTAATCAGCCACCACCAGGCGTCCTTCCTCGCGGAAAAGCACGTCGATGACGCCGCGCATGACCGCGCCGTCCTCCGCGTAGACGAAGGGGATTTCCCGCCCCAAAATATCGGCGCGGGAAAGGCGCATCGCGGCCGGCGAACGCAAAAATTTTTGCAAGACCGCCGTGGCCGCGCGCGCCGCCGCCCCCCAATTGGCGGCGGCTTCGGCGCGGGAAAGCCCGGCCGCGGCCTCAAGCGCCGCCCGCTCCAAAAGCTTGTCCGCGAAAGCCGCGCCCGCCTTGAAGTCCCAGGCCTCGAGCACCCGGTGGCACACGCGGCCCACGAGCGCGCCGTCCGCCGGAATTTCACCCGCACCGAAAGACTCGGTCGGCCCCGGCTCGTCTTCCTCCGCGGCCGGACGCCGGCGTTTTTCCGGCTCGCCCATCGCGCGCGTGGGTGAAACCGACCAGGGCTTGGCCGCGCAGGAATCTCGCAGTTCCTCGCGCCCACGCCAAAGCTCGGCCAGAGCCGCGGCGTCAAGCGCGCCTTTTTCTGCCGGAATACGCGCTTGGCCGCGCGCCGTTCCAGCCTCAAGCCTGCTCCGGCGCACGGGAACAACAACGCCTCCCAAGGAAAATTCCGTCTGCGAAGCGTCCGGCCAGGCGCCCGCGGCCGCGAGCCGCCAAGCCAAGGAACCCGCGCGCGGCTTAGGGCCTCCCAAAATCACGAGTTTCTCCTTGGCGCGGGTCATGGCCACGTAGAGAAGCCGCACCGTCTCTTTGTCCTGGCGCTCTTTTTCCAGAATCTCCAGCCGCGCCATGGCCGCGCCGCAGGCGGCCTTGGGCAGGCGCAGCCCGGCCGCGTCCAGAGACCAGTTGGCGAAATACGCCTTCTCTCGGCGCCCGGCCGCGTTTTGCCCGGCGCCCGCGTCGGCCAGGAACACCAGCGGAAACTCGAGGCCTTTAGCCTTGTGCACGGTCAGGATGCGCACTGCCTGCAGGTGCTCGTCCGCCAAGGGGCTCTCGCCCTCCCGGTCGGAGCTTTGCGCCTCTTGCCGCGCGAAGTCGACGAATTCGCGCAGGCTTGAGCCCGAACCCTCGGAGGATTCCAGCGCCAGGCGCGCGAACTTGAGGATGTTGGCGGCGCTTTGCTCGCCGTGGTAGGCGCAGGAGGCCAATTCCAGAAGCGGCAGCTCGCCCAAGACCCGCCGCGCTAAAACGCCCAAGGGCTCGCGGCCCACGCGCCCGCGCAGGCGGCGCAGCGCGGCGAATAATTTTTTCACGCGCGCGCGGCTTTCCTCGGGCAAAAGCCCCGGCGCCGGATCGCGCGGATAGCTTAGGCCCCCCCCGCGCGCCAAGCGGTAGAGCTCGGCGTCGTCCAGCGCGCACAACGGCGAACGCAGAAGCCCGGCCAGCGCGACTTTGTCCGCCGGATCATCGAGCGCGGACAAGAGATTGAGAAAATCGATGATCTCGGGCGCGCCATAGAAGCTTTTTTCCATCTCCACCGCATAGGGAATGCCGTGCGCCTTGAAGGCGTCCAAGAGCGGCCGCAAGGACGAGGACGAACGCAACAGGATGGCCGCGTCCCCGAAGCCCCAGCGCCGGTCCGGGCCGCAGTTCTCCGAGAGCCACTCCGCGAGCCACTGGAACTGGGCTTGGCGGGATTCCTCGGCCCCAAGCGCTTCCTCATCGTTCTCGGAAAGGACGAACTCGAGCGCGGGTCCGCCCGCGGGCGGCGCGGGCGTTTGGGGCGCGGACGCTTTGACCGCCGGAATCAGCGCCTTGTATTCGGGCTGAAGATCCTCCTGGTAGACCATCACCGCCGGAAAAATTGCGTTGACCGGGGACAGCAGCGCCCCGGGGCTGCGGAAGTTGACGCCCAGCACGCAGAAAGCCGCTCCCGGAGAATCAAGGATGCGCCGGGTGAAGCGCTGATAGGCGGCCATGTCCGCGCCGCGGAAGCGGTAAATCGACTGCTTGGGGTCGCCCACGACGAAGAGCCGTCCCGGCGCGGGCCGGACCTCGTCCCAGCGCCGCGCGCGGCCATCTTGCTCCTCGGCCAAAAAAAGCAGGAACTCGCCCTGCAGAGGATCGGTGTCCTGGAACTCGTCGATGAGAAAGACGCGGCAGCGCAGCTTCAAGGCGGCGCGCACCTCCAAGTGGTCGCGCACCAAGTCGCGCGCGCGACGCAGCAGGCCTTCGAACGAAATGAAGCCCCGCCGCGTGTAGGCGCGGCGAAAAGTCTCGGCGAAGGGCCGCACCAGCGCGGCCGCGCGGCGGGTCAAAACCTCGTCCGCGCCGCAGGATTCCTCCGCCAGGCTCCGAGCCAGCTCATAGAGCGGCGCGCCGGCCGGATCCCAGGACTTGGGCCACTTCTTGGTCGCGATACCCTCGGCGCTTGGCTCCGGCGCCGCGGGCCAAGGCGGATTTTCGCTTGAAAGGGCTCCGGCCATGCCCTTTACGCGCGCCAGGACCGCGGCCAAGGACTCGTTAATTTTCGATCGGCCATCCGCCTTGGGCTGGGCGCGCGCCAAGCGTTCGAGTTTTCCGGCCAGAGAAAGCATTTCGCGGGCCAACGCGGGCTGGGCTTGGCTCGCGGCCGAAAGTTCCGCGCCTTCGCGGCAGAGCGCCCGCGCCAAGCCCTCCACGCTCTCCAATGGCGCGCGAGTCAATATCTCGAGCCAAGCTTCCTTGCGCGGCGCCTGCTCGCCCAGCTCGACGTCGAGCCACCGCGCCCATTCCGATTCGAATAAGTCGTCAAAGAGCCGCTCCGAATCGTCGACCGTGAAATCCGGATCCACGCCCGCCTCAACGGGATAGAGCCGCAATACGCGCGCGGCGAAGGAATGGATGGTGCCCACGGCGGCCTTATCGAGGTCGGCCAGCGCCTGGCGGCAACGCCGGGACATCTCCGCGCGCGGGCGCTTGAAGCGCGCCTCGATGGAGGAAACAAGTTCCTCCGCGCGGGCGCGCGCCTTGTCGTTTTGCGCCGCGCCATCTAAAAACGCGGCGGCGGATGCCAGGACCTCGGCCAGGCGCAGCTTGATGTCGCCCGCGGCCTTGTCGGTGAAGGTGAGCGCCACCACTTCCTCCACGACCGGAGCATCTTGCGCACCCAGGAGCAGGGCGGCCAGGCGGCGCACCAAAAGGGTGGTCTTACCCGTGCCCGCGCCGGCTTCGACCACCACGTTTTGCGCGAGGCCAAACGCCGCCGTTTCGCGCGCGGCCTGGTCGGCTTGGAGCGCCTGCGAATCAGTCATGCGCGCCCTCTTGCGCGGCGGCCTCGCCAAGGGCCTGCTCCGCGCGGCGGCGGGACGGGCCGTGGCTCTTGCGGCACAAAGAGGAAAAACCGCACCAGACGCAGTGGCCCCAGCCGCCGTCGCCCGCCGCGTCCGGGCGGATGGGAAAGCGCCCCTCGGCCAGGCGCGCCAAATTTTTGTCCGCCGCGGCCCAGAAGGCCGCGCGGTCCTTGCGCCACGCAGCGCCGGCATAAGCGTCCGCGCGCGCGCGCGGGCCCGCGGCCTCCACTCCCGCCAAAAGCGCCGCGTCCATCTCCGCCTGGGAGCCCAGCTTGGCCTGGGCCAGTTCGGCGTAGAAGGAAAGCTGCAGCGTCTTTTCCTTTTTGAGGTAATCGGAAATTTTGGTCTTGTAGTCGACCACGCAAAAGCGCCGTCCCGAGGAATCAATATCCAGGCGGTCCAGGCGTCCGTGCAAAAACAGGTCTTGCAGCGCTTCGGGCGGTTTTCCCGGCCAGGGCGCGCGCAAGTCCTCCTCGAAGGCGTCGGGGCGCCAGCCCCCGGCCGAGGCCCGGGCCAAATCCCACGCCGCGAAGCCGCGCGCGTGGCCGCCCATCGCGCGCTTCTCCGACTCCCAAAGAACGGGGTAGAGCCCCAGGACGCGCCAGGAATGCTCGGCGAAGACCTCGTCCACGGCCCGGCCCAAAATATTTTCCCAGCCCGCCGGCGCGTCGGTTTTTGGTCCGGACGCGGCCAGGGTTCTGTAGAAGCGCTCCAAAATCTTGTGGTAGATTTTGCCGCGAGCCTTTTTGTCCAGGGCGTCTTTCTCAGGCGCCTCCTCGATAGACCCCAAACCCAGCACGCGCTCGGCGAAAAATTGAAATGGACACTCAAGGAAGGTCTTATAGGCGCTGGGCGAAAGCCCGCGGCGCGACAACTCGCGAAGATACTCCGCGGGCGGACCCACCAGTCCGTCCAGGGGGCCGGGCGGCGACCACGCCGAGAAACGCGGCAGCCGGGAGAGCCCCGCCTCCGCGAGCGCGGCTTCCTCGCTGCGGCCGGCAGCACTCAAATACGGCCCGGGGTTTTGCCCGGCCAGCGCCAGGCGCAAAGACACCTCGCGGGGCGAGAGTCCCTCGGGCGGGCACTCCGCGATTTTTTGCGCGGGCGAGCGAGCCGCGCGGCGGTAGATATTTTTCTCTCCCCACTCCAGGCCCGCGGCGCGGCAGAGCTGCAGCAAATAGAAGGAAGGCACCTCGGCCTTGCCCGCCTCGTCCGAGCGCGGGTAGACGCAGTAGAGCGTTTCCCGCGCCGAGGCCGCGGCCAGATAAAAAAGCAGACGCTCTTCCTCGTAGCCCGCGGATTTCAAGCCCACCCAGCAGCCGACCGGCTGACGCAAAAACGCGCGTTCCGCGTCGCGCAGCAAGGGGTCTTCTCGGATGTCGCGCGGGAAGCTTTTCTCTTTTAAGCCCAGGAGAAAAAGGACCTTGAAGCTCTCGCCCCGGCCGGCCATGACGTCCATGACGCGCACGCCGCGGCGCGGCTCCGGCTCGGCGCTGCGCGCATTTTTAAATTTCTCCTCCAAGACGTCTAGGACCTCGTCCCAGGACGGCGCCCGGCCCAGGCGATCGAACATCTCCAAGGACGCCAAAATATCCCAGACCGCGTCGGCGGCCGCGCGTTCCGTCTCGGAAGCGTCCTCGGGCAGGCGCAAGGAACGCGAAACCGTCGCGCGCGTGGCGCGCGCGGCCTCGCGCCACGAGGCGGGCAATGTTTCCTGCGCGGCCTTTAAGCCCGCGACCGCGTCCCAAAGCGCGGCCGTCTCGTTTTGCGGGACGTTGAACAAAACCTCACCGTCCGCGTTTTTGACCTCAAAATCCTCGCGCGCGCGGTCCTTGAGTTTTCCTTCCCACTGCAGCCAGCCCGCGCGGATTTGCAGACGCTCGATGAGGATGCGCCAGCGGTGGAGCATGCCCTCGGACGCGCCGTCCGGGAGACGAAAATACGGCGAGAAGAAAAGCTCCTCCAGGGACCGCGCGGGAAAATCGCGGCGCCGGATGGACAGAACGGTCCACGCCGCCTTGGCGAAGGGCTCGCGCAAAAGCGGCTCGCGGGCGGACATGGCGTAGGGAATCGCGTTTTCCTGGAAAGCCTCGGCGACGGCCGCGCGGTAGGGCTCGAGGCTGCGCGTCATCACGCCCACGTCCTCGTAACGGCAGGCGCCGGCGCGGACCAAGACGATGATTTCCTTGGCGCACAGCCAGGCTTCGTCGCGAGCGCCGCTCGCGCTCATGACGCGCAGTTTCGCCGCGGGGGCCGGCCTCGCGTTCTCCGCGGCGAGGTCCGCAGACGCGCCCTCCATCGAGAAGAGACGATCAAGCGCCGGGCCCAGCGCGGTCTTGCCAGTTTGAGGCTCAAGATCCTTGCGCTCGGCGGCCAGACCCAGAATTTTCTGCTCGAAGAACGCCTCCGCGAAGGTGAAAGCCGGATGGCGGCGCCGGTAGGGAAAAAACAGCGCGGCCGGATAGTTCTTGGCCACGGCCTCGAAGAAATCCGCCTGCAAGCCGGTCAAATCGTAAAAGCCGTAGTAGAGGATTTCCCGAAAGCGCCCTAGAAACGCCGAGCCCTCCTCCGCGCGCCGCGCGGCCAGGCGCGCCAGCGCCGAGGAGGACAGCACGCTCAAGGATTCCTGCCGCTGCTCATAGAGGAAGGCCAGGCGCAGGAGTGCGGCGAGCTTTTGCCGCTCCGCGCCGCCGGCTTCAAGCTCCGCGCCGAAGTGCTCCAGCACCTGGGCCGGAGCCGCGCCGGCGTCGATGAGATCGCGCAGGCTGGAACGCAGGCTGCGGGCCAGCGCCTTGGGCCGCTCCGCGCCGCCGAAAGGCCGCGCCAGCTCCGGATGAGAGTCCAAAAGCCCGTCCATGAGCTTGTCGAAGAACACCGAGTCGCCCAAGAGCGTCTTGCCCGTCAAGGCCGAGTCCCCCTCCAGCGTCGCGAGCGCCAAGCTGAAAAAAGTATGGAAGTGGACGTTAATGAGAGGCAGGCCGCGCTCGACTGCAGCCAGGCGCTCCAAGCGGTCGGCCAGGGCTCGCGAAGGCGTCACCACCGCGATGGGCGGGGGCAGGCCCGCGGCCGGCGTCGCGGCCAGGCCCCGCAGACGCTCGACAAAGGCGTCCTCGAGCGCGGGCTGGAAAGGGCCACAGAAGACCGTGAGCATGAGTCTATGAAATCAAATTTAAAATTCCAGCGGAAATTCAGGCCGCCGGCTGATCGCCGGAGGATTTGCCAAAAGGCAGCAGGACTAGAAAAACGCCCAGCATGACGAGCACGATGGTGCCGCCGCTCGACAAGTTAAGGTAGAAGGACGCGAGCATGCCGGTCACGACCGAAAAAAGCGAAATGGCCTCGGCCCAGAGAAGAGTGGCCGCGAAGCCGCGCCGCAACTGCAGCGCGGCCACGACCGGAATGACGACCAGGGCCGCGATAAGAAGCACGCCGATAATGGGGATGGAGAGCGTGATGGTCAAAGCCGAGAGCACGATGAGCAGCATGTTGAGCCGATTTACCGGCAGGCCCGAGACTTGCGCCGATTCCTCATCGAAAGTGACGTAGACCAGCTCCTTATAGAACAACGCCAGAGCCCCCGTCACCACCGCGGCCAGAATCAGGATGGTGTCAACGTCTTTCTGAGTGACGGTGACGATGCTGCCGAAAAGATAGTTGAAGAGATTGGTGTTGAAGCCCCGGCCCACGCTCAGAAGGATGGTCGCGAGCGCCAGGCTGCCCGAGCAAAACAGGGCCAGCGAGGACTCGCCGTAGATCCTTTTGCTCAAACGCAGCCTCTCGATGCCCAAGCTTGCGGCCGCGGTGGTGACCAGGGCCGCCAGGATGGGGTTTATCCCAAGCAGCAGCCCCAACGTGATTCCCGCAAGGGACACATTGGCCAGCGTGTCCGCGATGAGGGAGTAGCGCCGCAGCACCAGAAAGGTCCCAATCAGGGGCGCGACCAGGGCGACAACCATGCCCGCCTCCATGCCGCGAACGGCGAAGCCGTAGCGGAATAAGTCCAGCACGTTAAAGCTCTCCTCCAGGCGTGGCGCTCGGGTGATCGTGCGGGTGTGTCGCGGTGTGGGTTTTGCGGAAGTACTCGTCGACGGAGCGATGATAGAAGAGGGTCTTATCCACGCAGGCCACGTGCATGGCTTGGTGCGCCATGCGGTCGATGTCGTGGGTCACCAAGACAACCGTCAAGCGCAGCTCCTCATTGAGCCTTTTCAAGAGCGCATAGAATTCTCCGGCCACGCCGCGCTCGACGCCCACGGTGGGCTCGTCCAAAATGAGCGCCTCCGGACCGCCCGCCAAGGCCCGCGCGATGAAGACCCGCTGCTGCTGCCCGCCCGACAAGTCGCCGATGAGCCGCCCGCGCTCCTGCCACAGGCCGACTTGCTCGAGCGCGCGGCGGGTCTCCTCCTTATCTGCGCGGGTGACAAAGCGCAGGAGCCCGCGCCGCCCATAGCGGCCCATGAGGGCCACTTCCTCCACGGTAGCGGGAAAATTCGCGTCGAAATTGGTCGCCTTCTGCGGGACGTAGCCGAGGCGCGACCAATCCTTGAACGCCGGGACGTCCTGTCCAAAAAGCCTCACCGCGCCGGAGGTGGGCCTCAAGAGCCCGAGAACGATCTTGATGAGCGTGGTTTTCCCCGCGCCATTGCCGCCTACGATGCCGAGATAATCTCCGCGGTGCACGGCAAGGCTGACATCCTCCAAAACCGGCCGTCCGCCGTAGGAGAAAGACGCATGATCGAGCTCGATGATGTTCTCGGCGTGATTGACAGCCGGCGCAGGCGTTTCTAGCGGCATTGCAGCGCGCTCCTCAAGTTGGCCAGGTTTTGGCGCATTTGCGTGAAGTAATTTCTGCCCGCCGCGAGCTCGGCAGCGGTTAATCCTTCGATGGGATCGAGCGCCATAGTCTTGGCGCCGATTTCACGGGCGATGGTCTGGGAAAGCTTGGGCGAGACCAGGCGCTCGAAGAAGATGGTCTTAACCCCGTTCTTGCGGGCGAAATCCGCGATATCCGCGAGACGTCGCGGCGAGGGCTGCGCGTCGGGTGAGAGCCCGCCGATGGCCACCTGCGTCAAGCCGTAGTCCCGGGCCAAGTAGCCGAAAGCCGCGTGCGACGTGACGATGTCTTTTCGGGCGCAGCGTGTCAGGCCCCGGCGGTATTGGGCGTCGAGCGTCCGAAGCTCGCCTTCGAGCGCGCGGGAGTTGTCCGCGAAATACGCCGCGTCGGCGGGGTCGACCTGGACGTAGGCCTTCTCAAGGCGTCCCACTATTTTTTCAGCCAGACGCGGCGCGAGCCAGACATGCGGATCGACGGCGTCGGAGCTCGCCTCGCCGTGGCGCGTCATGAGGCCCTGCGCCGCGACCACGACCAGCGTGCGCTTGGGATTAAGCAGCCGCGAAACCTTGTTCCCCCAGGGCTCGACCGCGCCGTTTAAGACAAGCAGCCGGCTCTGCTCCAGGCGCGCGACATCCAAGGGCGTGAGCTCGTAATCGTGCGGCTCGGTGCCGGCCGGGGTCACGTCGAAGACCTGGGCCTTTTCGCCGCCGATTCCGGCGGCGAAAAAATACATCGGGTAAAAGCTCGCGGCGACCTGCATTCGGCCCGCGACGACCGGCGCGGGAACGAGGCGCTCAAGCTCCCGCGCGCGCCACAATGACGCGGCCGTCGCCGCCAGAAGCAGAATTGCCGCTATCGCCAGGGCGGCTGGCGCGCGCCGCATCTTCATGCGCCGCCCAGGCCTGCGCCGCGGCGGGAGCCGCAGACCTTGCACAGGCCGAAATATTCCATCGCGTGATCCGTGATGGCCGCGAAGGCCGAGGATTTCTTAAGCCGCGGGCGCAGCGTGCAATCGACGTCCTCGACCGCGCCGCAGCCCGTGCAGGCCAGATGATGGTGATGAGCCCGCTCTGCGGCGAGCTCGTAGTGGGCGTGGCCGTGCCTGAAATCGACCCGACACACGACTCCGTCCGCGGCCAGAGCGTCCAAGGCGCGGTAGAGAGTCGCCAAATTCAAGGCTCCGTCCAGGCTCTTTTGCAGCTTGGCCGCGGTCACGGGCGCGGGCTCGCGCCAGAGGGCCCGCATGAGCCGCAGGCGACCGGGCGTGGCTCGGCCGCCGCGCCGGCGCAGCATCCGCCGAAAATCAGGATAATCCATCGGCCTTAATTTATCATAAACGCGAATTACTTGCAATAATAACGGATGCTTGCCGCCCTGTCCGGGGCTCGGCCGCCGGTCCAAAACCCGGGCCTTGACACCGACACTTGCGACCGCTAGACTTTCAGGGTGAACGTCGCCGCCAAGGCGGAAAAAGAATCCGCCAAGCAATCCCTGGACGCGCTCCGCCATTCCTGCGCGCATGTCATGGCCCAGGCCGTGCAGGAGCTGTTTCCCGGGACCAAAATCACCATAGGACCCGCCATCGACAGCGGCTTCTACTACGATTTCGAGAGCCCGCACCGGTTCACCGAAGAGGATTTTCCCGCCATCGAGAAGCGCATGCGCCAAATCGCGGAGGGCAACCATCCGTTCATCGGCAAGGAAGTGACGCCCGAGGAGTCCAGGCGCTATTGGGGATCGCGCGGCGAGCCCTACAAAATCGAAATTTTGGACGGCTTGAAGGGACAAACCATCACCCACTACACCCATGGGACCTTCACGGATCTCTGCCGCGGCGGTCACTGCGAGAACACGCGCGCCATCCGCCACTTCAAGCTCTTGAGCGTGGCCGGAGCCTACTGGCGCGGCGACGAGAAAAACCCCATGCTCCAGCGCATCTACGGCACGGCCTGGCCGACCAAGCAGGAGCTCGACGTCTACCTCAAGATGCTCGACGAGGCCAAGGCCCGCGACCACCGCAAGTTGGGCACGGCGCTGGATCTCTTCAGCATCCAGGAGTTGGCCGGCCCGGGGCTCATCTTCTGGCACCCCAAGGGCGCGCGCATGCGCCTGATCATGGAAGACTGGCTCAAGGCCGAGGCCCTGCGCCGCGGCTACGAGCTGGTCAGCACGCCGCACATCGCCAATGTCGAGCTTTGGAACACCTCGGGGCACCGCAGCTTCTACAAGGAGAACATGTTCTCGGAAATCGAGGTGGAGAAAGCGGACTACCAGTTAAAGCCCATGAACTGCCCGTTCCACATCCTCATATATAAGAATCGCCTGCGCAGCTACCGCGATTTGCCCATGCGCTTGGCCGAGCTGGGCACGGTCTACCGCTACGAACGCTCGGGAGTGCTCCACGGGCTCATGCGCGTGCGCGGGTTCACCCAGGATGACGCGCACATTTTCTGCGCTCCCGAGCAGATCGAGGGCGAGGTCGACGGCTGCGTGGACTTCGCCTTGGAGGTGTTCAAGACCTTCGGCTTCGACAAGTACGTCATGGAGGTCTCGACGTGGGATGAGGCCACGCCCGCGGATTATTCCGGCGAAGCCGCGGACTGGCAACGGGCGCAGGCGGCCCTGGAGAGCGTCTTGTCCAAGCGCGGCATCGACTACACCCTCATCAAGGGCGAAGCCGCCTTCTACGGCCCCAAAATCGACGTCAAGCTCATCGACGCCATCGGCCGCCCCTGGCAGCTCTCCACCGTGCAGTTCGATTTCAACCTGCCGCAGAAGTTCGGCCTGGAGTACGTCGCGGCCGACGGTTCGCGCCAGCGCCCGCTCATGGTCCACCGCGCGCTCTACGGCTCCATCGAGCGGTTCTTCGGCATCCTCATCGAGCACTACGCGGGAAATTTTCCGCTTTGGCTCTCCCCGGTGCAGGTCAAGATTTTGTCCCTCACCGACGCCCAAGTCCCGGCGGCCCAGGCGCTCGCGGGGCGATTGGCGCGCGCGGGGTTGCGCGCGGCGCTGGACGTCCGCCCCGAAAAAATCAACGCCAAAATCCGTGACGCGCAGCTGGAGAAAATCCCCTACATGGTCATTTTGGGCCCGCGAGACGTGGCGGCGAACGTCCTTTCCATCCGGCTGCGCGACGGCCGGCAATTCCAGGGCGTCGCGGAGGAGTCCCTCGTGAACACGTTGGCGCGCGAGCAGGATATCAAGCAGACCGCGCCTTCCTGGGAGGACGCGTGAAAAAAGTCGCCGGGCCGGCCTTGGCCGCGCTGCTCCTGGCCGGGACATGGTCCGCGGCGCGCGCCGGCTTCTGGAGTTTTTTGCTGCCCCGCCCCAAGACTCCCGGCGTGGCCGAGGAGGCCGCCTTCGAGTCCGCCGCGCAGATGTTCCAGGCCACCGACACGGACAAGCTTGCCGTGGTCCAGGCCCTGCAAAAATACCTGCAGAACTTTCCCGATTCGCCTCACACGGACGACGCGACTTTTTTGGAAGGGCAGTCTTATCTGGAGTACGCCCTGGCCATCCTTAAGTCGGAAAACGCCTCCAAGCAAAAATCCGTGGAACGCGCGCTCGAACCCCAAAATCCCGTAGCGGCGCAGGCTTTAGCCAACGCCAAAAATGCCTTTGAGGCGGTCGCCCAAGATCGCGGCAGCGATCTGGCGTCCTCGGCCCAGTACCGGCTTGGCGAAACGGCTTATGACGGCCAGCATTGGAACGAAGCCGCGCTCAATTTCCAAAAGGTGAGCAAGAGCTTCCCCAAGTCCTACATCGTTCCGGAAAGCCTCATCGGCATCGTCGACGCGGACCTAGCCCAGGACGACTTCCCGGACGCAGAGGCCAATCTCTTTCTACTGGGCGAGACCTTTCCCATCTACCTAAAGGAGCCGGACGTGGTCTACGCCCAAGGCATCGTGGCCTTGCAAAAAGGCGACTACGACACCGCCGAGCGGATGTTCAAGAGCCTTGATTCCGCCGAGGCAGAGTACTATCTGGGCAAGACCCACATCCTGGCCAACAAGCCCTTCCTGGCCGCGGCGGATTTCGAGCGGCTCCTAAGCGAGCATCCGCAAAGCGACTTGGCGCCCCAAGCTCGATTTTTCTTGGGCGACTCCTTTTTCCTGGCCAACGACTACGACGGCGCCATCGAGAAATACCAGGACTTCCTCGCCAGGTACCCCGACAATCCCCTGCGGGTCTCGGCCATGTTCCGCCTGGGCTCGTGCTACTTCGAGAAAAAGGACTTCGTCCAGGCCCGCGCCAACTTCCAGGCCGTCCTGGACCGCTACCCGCGCGACTTCTTCGCGCCGCTGGCCCAGTATTTCATCGCCGAGTCCTACTTGACCGCCGGACAGCTGCGCCAGGCCCTTTTTGCCTACTCCAAAGCCATCACGGAGTACCCTGAGGACATCCGCATCTCCCCGCTGGCGCGCTTCAAGCTGGCCTGGACCCAGTACCAGGTCGGCGACATGGACGAGGCGGTGCAGACTTGCCGGAATTTTCTCTCGCTCTATCCCACCGACGCCCTAGCCAAGGACGTCTACCTGATTTTGGGCAACTCGCTCGTCAAGCTGGGCCGGCACTCCGAGGCCGCCGACGCCTTCCAACGCATCATGGATTTGTCGCCGGCTTCCGAGGTCGCCGAGCAGGCGCTGTTCTCCATTTTGCAGGACCAGTACAACCAGAAAAGCTACGCCTCCATCCTCACGTCCTACCAGTACCTGCTGCGCCGCATGCCGCCGTCCAACTCGCGCTGGCGCAGCCTGAGCTACCTTTATGCCGCGGAGGCCTATTTGGATCTGGGCCAGGCCGACCAAGCCCAGCGCCTCTACGAGATGATTCTCAAGGTCTATCCCGACACTCCCTCAGCGCTCTACGCGCAGGACGGCCTGGCGTGGTGCTACTCTTATAAAGGAGACGATGCGGACGCCATCGCGGCGCGCAACAAGTTGAAGGACATGATCGCGGCCAGCGGCTCGACCACCGCGTTTGCCCTAAACGGCCTGGGCTTGGCCGACAGCCTCTTCAATCAGGGCAATTACGACCAAGCCTACCAGCTCTACACCCAGTTCGCGGCCGGCGATCCTAAAAACCCTCAGGTTCCCGCCGCCCTCTACCGCGCGGGCCTAAGCCTCTACCACGAGCATTATTACTCGGGCGCCATCACCCAGTGGCAGAAGCTCATCGCCGCCTATCCCAAGTCGCCCGAGGCCGTCAAGGCGTCCTACGAAGCGGCCGACACGCTCTTTCGAGCCCAAAAATATCCGGAGGCCAGCGCGGCCTACCGCCAGATCATCAGCGACTACCCGCAAAGCGGCCAGATTCCCACGGCGTATCTGCGCATAGCCCAGGCTTCCTTCAACGCCAAGGACGACGCCTCGGCCGCGAGCCAAATCCAGGACTTCTTGAAGCGTTTCCCGAACTCGTCCGAAGTCGAGGACGCCCTGGATCTACTGGAGGCGATTTTTGACCGGAACCCCAAAATGGATTACCAATCGATTCTGCGCGGCCTGACGGTTTCCGGATCCTCAACCGCGGTCGCGACCGACGCCCAGTTCCGCCTGGGCCGCCGCTGCTTCGAGCAGAAGGACTACGCCTGCGCCGCCGCCGAACTGCAGAAATTCAGCGTGGAATACACCGACAACTCCAAGCTGCCCGAGGCGCAGTTCCTGCTGGGCGAAAGCGACGTGCAGCAGAACAAGCCTGATTTGGCCGTCGCGGCCTACCAGCGGCTCCTGAACAATTTCCCGACGGACCAAAACACGCCCTTGGCGATCTTCCATTTGGCCGGAGCCTTCTACGGCAAGAAAAACTACGCCCAGGCCGCGAACTACTATGGGCAGCTGGCCGAACAATACCCCGACTCAGAGTACCTGAAGCCCGCCGAATTCAACCTAGCCCTGGCCGACAAGTCCCTGGGACGGCTCGACGAGGCGCAGGCCGCTTATGATAAGTACGCGTCCATGGCCGGCGGCGCGGACAGCACGGCCGCCTACTGGCAGATTTACGCCATCGAGAAGCAGCGGCACGACGATCAAGACGCGGTGGCCACGCTCATGAAGATCAAGTCCGCCGCCGCTCCCGGATCGCAGGATTATCTCGAGGCGTCCTACCGCATCGGAGAGATGTACCAGGACATGGGCCGTCCAGACGCGGCCTTGAGCGCCTGGGAGGAGTTGCGCGGCGACAAGCCCGTCGATAATCCCTTCCGCCTCCAGGCCCTCATCAATTTGGCCAAAGCCTACGAAAAGGCCGGAAACAACGCCAAGGCCGCGGATGTTTACGACGACTTGGCGCTAAGCGCGGGCAAGCCGCTGGCTCAGCAGGCCGCGGCGCGGGCCAAAGCGCTGCGGAAGATGGCGGACGCCCCGGCGTCCAGATCAAGCGGCGACCCGGCGGGCCAGGGAGACGGAGGCAGCGGCGCCGCCGACGCGCGACAATAACCAGGAGGACTTCTCAAGAATGAACAACTCACTCGACATTGTGGCCGTGCTTAAGCACGACTACACGCTGGTCATCCTTTTTTGCTGCTCTATTCTTTCCATCGTCTTCATCATCGAGCGCTGGATATACTTCCGCACGGCCGCGGCCGATCGGTGCGACGACATCCTGGCCCGGGTGCGCAAGTATTTAGAGGCGGGCCAAGCCCAGCAGGCGAAGGACTACTGCCAGAAGCAGCCTTCGGTCGTAGCCCAGGTCGTGGCTTACGGTCTGGCCTGCGCGGGCCAGACCCGGCGCGACATGGAGGATCTGCTGGCCACCAAGCGGCTTGAGGAGCGCATGAAGTTGGAGCGCTTTTTAGCCGTGCTGGGAACATTGGGCAACATCGCCCCCTTCATCGGCCTCTTCGGCACGGTCGTGGGCATCATCGACGCCTTCCAGGAACTGGCCCTGGCCGGCACCGGAGGCCCCGCGGTCGTGGCCAAAGGCATCGCCGAAGCCTTGGTCGCCACGGCCGGAGGCTTGGTCGTCGCCATCCCGGCCGTCATCTTTTACAACTACTTCATGCGCCGGGTCAAAGCCGCGTCCACTGAAATGGAGGTGGCCTCGACCCGGCTGGTGGTCATGCTCGGAGCAAAATAAATGGCCATCGGTGCCGGGGCTAAGGGCGAAGAGCCCATCACCGCCATCAACGTCACTCCGTTGGTGGACGTGTGCCTGGTCCTGGTCATCATCTTCATGACCATCGCGCCCTTCGCCATGATCGTGGGCATCAAGGTCATGGAGTCGCGCGCGGGCGCGGCCAAGGGCAAGGTCTCGGCCAACGAGAACGTGCGCGTCCGCCTGACGCTTTCGGGAGAACTCACGGTCAACGGCCGTCAGGTGAACCCCCTAAGCCTCGAACCAGCCATCGCCCAGGCGCTGGTAAAATCCAAGGACCGCATGGTCATCGTCTCCGCGGACGACGGCAACCACGTCGGGCAGGTCGTTTCCATTTTGGATACCGCGCAGCAGGCGGGCGCGACCAAGCTCGCGATTTTAAAATCCGCCTCCGCGCCGGCCCGCAGCCGGGGCAAGGGCTAAGTCATGGCGGGCACGCAAACCGAGGACGGCGACATCGTCGCGGGCATCAACGTCACGCCGCTAGTCGATGTCTGCCTAGTCCTGGTCATCATCTTCATGGTGACGGCGCCGCTCATGTCCACCCCGCCGCTCAAGGTCGACCTGCCTCGAGCCCACGGCAAGAAAGGCGACCAGGGAGATAAACTGACCATCACTTTGACCAAGGACGGGCGCACGGCCTTGGACTACCAGGAATACCCGGACGACGCGTCGCTGGAATCGGCCCTGCGCTTGAAGCTGGCCGAGAGCTCGTCCAAAGTCGTCATCCTGCGCGCCGACAAGGACGCCCTTGAGGGGCGCCTAACGGACCTGATGGCCCGGGCCAAGAGCGCGGGCGCGCTGTCCTTGACTATCGAGACGGAAGAAAAAAAGTGAGCGGTTTTTCTGAGTGACTTCGCCAAGGATGCCCGTCGCCGTCGCCTTGTCCGTGGGCCTGCACGTGGGGGCCCTGGCGCTCTTTCTTTACTCGCGGAGCCACCAGCCGCAGCGGCCCAAAATCATCTCCAACGTGGCTCTCCTCATCCAGACACCGCAAAGTCCCAACGCGCGGCAGGTCCGAGCGGCGCCCATCAAGCCCACGGCCTGGAATTTCCTAAAGCTCGCCCTGCCCTCGCTGCCCAAGGCTCTGCCTCAGGCCATGACCGTGAAACTGCCGGACCAGCCCAAACCACTCATGCCCGAGGAACCCAAGCTTCAGGATCGCGGGCAGCGCATGGCCGCTGAGCAGATGAAGGCCCTAAACTTGAACCGATCGCGCGAAGCCCAGGCCCAAGGCATCCAAGAAAACCTCTCCTTTAGTCACAGCATTAAAGCAATGGCCGCGCTGCCACGGCTCCAGGACGTGGGTGAGCGGCAGGTCGCAAACCTGCCCCAGGCCATCAAGCTCGACAATGAACGGCGCCAGGCTCAAGCTCTCGAAACCTTGGGCGTCTCGGAAAATCTGCCCGCGCCCCAGGTCGAGCAGGCGCCCGCGCCCCTGCAAGAAGCGGCGCCGCAACCTTCCGGCCCGCCGCCCAGCGCTCTGAGCGCGTTGTTGCCCTCGCAGGAACTTTCCATGTCGCCGCAGCAGCGTCCGGAGGCGGCGCCGGCCTTGAACGCCCTGCCTCCGCCCGCGCAGCGCCCCAAGGCCGCCATCCTGCCCGGCAACAACAAGAGCGTGGACATCGAAGGCCCGCTGGCCGACCGTAAAATCCTGCACTACGAGATTCCCGCCTTCCCGGACTGGGCGCGGCAGGAAGGCGTGCTTGAAGCCGACGTCGCCATCCACTTTTGGGTCTCGCCGGACGGGACGGTCCAGCCCGACATGAGCATCGAGCGCACCTCCGGCTACGGACGGCTCGACCGCCTGGCCATGGAGTCCCTGGCGCGCTGGCAATTCGCGCCCATCAATACGAACGAGCGGCAGTGGGGCGTCATCACCTTCCGCTTCGTCCTGGAGTGATCATGACACGAACAGTCCTGGCATTGGCTCTTTCCTTCAACCTCGGCGCGGCGGCGCGATCTCAGGGACCGGCGTCCCTGCCCGGAATGGATTCCTCGGCGGCGGCTCTCGCGCAGACCTCGTCCGCCCAAACTCCATCCGCGCAGGCTCCAACCGCGCAAGTTCCAGCCGCGGCGCCAAGCGCCTCCTCCGCGGCCGTCACCACCGCGCAGGGATTGCCCACGGAGGTGACCATTACGGGGACCAGCGGCTCCTCGGCGAAAGTCGGAGGGCAAAAGCCCCCCCTATCCATCACGGTCGATCCCTTCGCGACCATCCGCGGCGATTTAAAGCCCGATCCCTCGCTGCTTCTGGCCGTCTCGCCGCTGACGGTCTCCTGGCAGAAGACCCACCCTGATTTTCTGGACAACCAGCGCGTCGTGGAGCCCTGGCGCACGTCCTTCGGCCGCGGCCCGGGCATCGTCTTCGACGTCCGCAAGGAGCTCGATCGCGCCGTCGGGCGGCACCTAAGCGACCAGGAAGCCGCGCACTACGGCTGGACGCTCACCGTCGCGGACGAGGCCGGGCGCGTGTTCTACCGCTCGGGCGGGCCGGACAGCCCTCCGGCCCAAATCGTGTGGTCGGGCGAAAACGAGGACGGCGAATGGATACGGGCCGGGCACTCTTATTCCGCCGTCTATTCCTTCACCGCGCCCGACGGCTCGCCCTACACCATCGCGGGAGACCCGCTGCTCTTCCACGGCATTGTCCACCAGGAGGCCACGGGCCTCTATATCAGCCTCGACTCGGAGGCTCTTTTCGGACTGGACAAGTCGGCTCAAAAACTTGAGACGCCGGGGTTAAACCTCCTGCGCTCAGCTGCGGACCTCCTCAAGCGCGGCTACTCCGGCATCCCGTTGAGCGTGCGCGTCTACGCAGCCACCGGGGATTTGGGGCAGGTCCAAGCCGTGGCGGTCGCGGCCTATCTCCAGCGTGAGTTGATGGCCCCGCCGGAGACTATCGGCCAGGAAGCCTCCGCCGCGTCCTTCGCCGATCAGCGGGTAGAAATCGTCGTCCTAAATCGCTAGAATCTCCTTGGACAGGAGGTTCTATGGCGATTAAAATCGGAATCAACGGCTTTGGCCGCATCGGCAGGCTGGTCTTGCGCGCGGGCTTGAAGAACCCCGCCCTTCAATTCATCGCGATCAACGATTTAGGGGACGCCAAGACCATGGCGCATCTCTTCAAGCACGACTCGACCTTCGGCGCCTACCCGGGCCGCGTCGAGGCCAAGGACGGGGCGCTGGTCATCGACGGCAAAACCATCCAGGTCTGCGCCGAGAAAGATCCCGCCAAGCTTCCCTGGAAAAGCCTGGGCGTGGAGCTGGTCATCGAGTCGACCGGCCGCTTCACCGACGCCGAGAAGGCCCGCGGGCACTTGGCCGCCGGCGCCACCAAGGTCATCATCTCCGCCCCGGCCAAGAACGAGGACATCACCGTGTGCATGGGCGTCAATGAGGGCCTCTACGACCCGGCCAAGCACCACGTGGTCTCAAACGCGTCCTGCACCACCAACGCCCTGGCGCCCATGGTCAAGGTCCTGCACGAGAGCTTCGGCATCAAGTCCGCCATGATGACCACGATTCACTCCTACACCAACGACCAAGTCATCCTGGATTTTCCCCACAAGGATCTGCGCCGGGCCCGCGCCGCGGCCCAGTCCATGATTCCTACCAGCACCGGGGCGGCCAAGGCCATTGGCCTGGTCATCCCCGAGCTCAAGGGCAAAATCACCGGCATGTCCATCCGCGTGCCCACGCCGGACGTCTCCATCGTAGACTTGACCGCGATTACGAGCAAGCCCGCCTCCAAGGAGGCGGTAAACGCCGCGTTCCAGAAGGCCGCGGCCTCGGGCCGGCTCCAGGGCTACCTGCAGTACTGCGACGAGAGCTTGGTCTCGCGGGATTTCCTTGGCAACGCCGCCAGCTCCGTGTTCGACGCCCCATTGACCGACGTGACCGACAAGACCATGGTCAAGATTTTCGGCTGGTACGACAACGAGTGGGGCTACTCAAACCGCGTCGTGGATCTAGCCGCCTATCTGGCCGGCAAGACGGCGGTCGCCGCCTGAAAGCGGCCAAAGGACCGCCGCAGGCCCGCAGGAGACAATGAAGCGGAAAATCGCCGTTTTGGGAGTCCCCATGGACATGGGCGCCTCCAAGCCCGGCGCGGCCCAGGCTCCCCCGGCCATCCGCCGCGCCAAGCTCCTCGATATTCTGGGCGCCGCCGGACTCTCCGTGGAGGACTGCGGAGACATTGAAATCCCCGATTCCCCTCCGGCAGCCGGTCCGTCCAAGTCCAAGAACGCCCATGCCGTGCTCAAAGTCTGCCGCGACCTGGAAAAGCGCGTGCGCGGCTTGGTCAAAGCGGGCCGCCTGCCGGTCGTGCTGGGCGGGGACCACAGCCTGGCCATGGGTAGCGTCGCGGGCGCCGCGCGGGCGCTGCGCGACCAAGGCAAAAAAATGGGCGTCGTGTGGGTGGACGCCCACGCCGACATGAACACGCCGCGCACCACGCCCAGCGGGAACCTCCACGGCATGCCGGCCGCGCATCTCCTGGGCTTGGGCGACCGCGCTTTCGCTCGCGTGGGCGGATTCTCGCCCAAGGCCGCGGCCGAGAATTTCTGTTTCGTGGGCCTGCGCGACGTGGATCACGACGAGGCTCTCACCCTGCGCAAATCTCAGGCGCGCGTCTTGGCCATGCCCGCAATCGACCGCTACGGCATGGGCGCCGTGATGGAGCGGGCGCTGGCCGCCGCGACGCAGGGCACCGCGGGGTTCTACCTGAGCTTCGATATCGACGCCGTCGACCCGCAGAACGCGCCCGGCACCGGCACGAAAAAACGCGGAGGGCTGACCTACCGCGAGGCGCACTTGCTCATGGAGATGGCCGCGGAAAGCGGCAAGCTCGTGGGCCTGGATTTGGTGGAGGTCAACCCGCTCGAGGACGAGCACAATTCGACCGCAGTCCTGGCGGCGGAAATCATTGCCTCCGCCTTGGGAAAAAGGATTTACTAAAATCATGAACTCGGAACCCGTCAAAAGCCCCGCGCTGCGCGTCCGCCGGCTGCAGGAATTATCCGTCCAAGGCAAGCGCGTGCTGGTCCGCGTAGACTACAACGTCCCAATGTCCGAAGGCCGGGTGACGGACGACACCCGGGTGCGCGAGGCCCTCCCCACGCTCAAACACCTGCTGTCGGCCGGGGCGCGCATCGTGCTCATCGCCCACCTCGGACGGCCCAAGGGCAAGCCCGATCCCAAGTACAGCCTTAAGCCCGTCGCCGCCGTTTTGGAAAAACTTCTGGGCGTCCCCGTGGGCTTCGCGCCGGACTGCGTCGGCCCCGAGGCGGAGGAAGCCGCGGCGGCCTTGAAGCCCGGCGGGGTCCTGCTGCTGGAGAACCTGCGCTACCACGCCGGCGAGGAGGCCAACGACAAGGCCTTCGCCAAGAGGTTGGCCAAACTGGGCGACGTTTTCGTGCAGGACGCTTTTGGGGCGCTCCACCGCGCGCACGCCTCGACCGCGGCCCTGCCCGCCCTGCTGCCCTCCGCCGTAGGCCTGCTGGTGCAAAAGGAACTTGAATTCTTGGACCGCGTCATCGGCCACCCGGAGCGCCCCTTCGTCGCCGTCATAGGCGGCGCCAAGGTCTCGGACAAGCTGGGAGTCCTCAACAAGCTCGTCGAGCGGGTCGACGCGCTTTTAATCGGCGGCGGCATGGCCTACACTTTTTTAGCGGCCCAAGGCGTCTCCATCGGAAAATCTCTTCTGGAAAAGACCAAGACGCAGGACGCTCAAGGCATCGTCGAAAAAGCCTACGCGCGGCAGCTGGAATGCCTCCTGCCGGCCGACCACTTGGCGGTCAAGGAAATCAAGAGCGGCGCGGAAATCACCCTCACGCAAGGCATGGCCGTTCCTCAGGACCTCATCGGGGTGGACATCGGCCCGCGCACCGTCGAATTCTTCACCGAACGCATCTTGGGCGCCAAGACGATCTTCTGGAACGGACCCATGGGCATTTTCGAAATAGACGACTTCGCCAAAGGAACCCTGGCCGTGGCCCAAGCCATCGCCAAGGCGACCAAGTCGGGGGCCACCACCATCGTGGGAGGCGGCGACAGCTTAGCCGCGCTGGCCAAAGCCGGGCTTTCCGGACGCGTGAGCCACGCCTCGACCGGCGGCGGCGCGAGCCTGGAGCTCCTGGAAGGAAAAGTCCTGCCGGGCTTGGCCGCGCTGGCCCTATGATTGGCCGAACCAGGACAAACTGATATAATACAGCCCCTATGTTCTACCACTTCATCCTGTCCGTGCACGTGTTCGTCTGTGCGCTCTTGGTGCTTGTCATCCTTCTGCAGACCGGCCGGGGCGCGGGCTTGTCGGTTTTCGGCGGCGGCGGAGACTCCCTCATCACCACGCCGACGGGATCTAATTTCCTCAAGACCGCCACGCAGGTGCTGGCCGGCGTCTTCGCCGCCACCTCGCTTTTCCTGACGCTATTGACCAACCGAACCGGGATGAGCAGCGTCACGTCTCGCTTCAGCCTTCCTCAGGCACCGGTCTCCCAGCCGGCCGCTCCGTCGACGCCGGCCGCGTCCCAGCCCAAGGCGGGGGCTCCGGTCAAGAAGTAAGATTTTTTGCGCGGGTGGCGGAACTGGCAGACGCGTACGTTTGAGGTGCGTATGCCGAAAGGCGTGAGGGTTCGAGTCCCTCCCCGCGCATTTTTATCCCGGCGTTAGCCGCCCTGGTTCCACCGATCGGGCCGGCCTTTCCTAAACATCCGCCGCCTCCGTTGCAGCCGCCTTTGAGTGCGGCCACGTCCCGGCGCGGGAAGATTCTTCAGCCGTCCGCCGGGAAAACGCCGGGCGCGGCGGGCCCGCGAGCGCTTCATCATCGCCCGCCGCAGCGAAAGACGCCGCGCCGCGGGCATTCTCCGCCAGAGGCGGCGCAGCTTCCGCTGGCGCTTCAAAAGCCGGGCCATGCGCGCGCGGTAGCGCAAAAAATGCCTCAGCGCGTAGGGCCGCGCGGGCCGGCCGCCGCGCGGCACATTGGTTTCCTGGTTCGGAGTTAAAATGGCCGGCGGGCCGCCCTGGGCGCCCAGCACCTCGACGCGCCCCTCGTCGAAAACCCCGACATCGGTCGTGCCTTGGGCGCTCACGTTCACGCCGAACTCGGTGCCGCGCACCGCGGCCACGGCCTCGGGCGTTTCCACCATGAGCGCCTGGCCGCTCAAAAGATGCTGGATTTTAGCCAGCAGCCCGCCCGATTTCAGGGACAGCATGGTCGACGCCCGGCTATCGGAGCGCAGGACAAAATCCGAGTCCTCGTTCAAGGAAATAAGATGGAGACCGTCGAAGCCCACCTCCGCGGAGGCGCCGGGCCCGGTCGTGACGCGATCCCCCTGATCCAAGGGCATGCCCGCGGCCGCGGCGACGGAACCCGCGGCGCCGGCCGGGAATACCTCGACGGCGCCCTGGGTTGAGACGACGCGCACGTCCCAGTCGTTGGCGCCGGAGGCGGGGGCGCTTGCCTGTCCCAAAACGGCGGCTGGAGAAGCCGCGGCGAGCGTCGCGGCAAAAACGAGAACGTATCTTTTAGCGCGCATGAACGGCCCGCTTCGGGCCGTTCATATAAATAGCAGGAGTCGGGAAGAAAATCAAGCCCCGAATTTTTCAGCGCGCGCCGCTTCGGCCGACGCGGCCAAGGCTGAAATCTCGTAGGCCAGTGCCGCCACGGAGGCCAGCGCCGCGGTCTCCGCGCGCAGCGTCGCGGGGCCAAGTCCGAACAAGAGCGCGCCTTCCGCCTCCGCGAGCTCGACCTCCTCGTCCGCCCAGCCGCCCTCCGGGCCGATGAAGAGATGCGCGGTGAACTCCCCGCCCGAGGCCTCGCGTCGCGCCTGCTCCAGGGCCGGGCGAAGCACCGCGGCGGCGCCGACTCCCGGCAGGGCCTCCCAGGCGAAAAGGACCAAGCCGCGATCCCGGCAGGATTTGAGCGCGTCGCGCAGATGGACGGGATCGCGCAACGCAGGAAGCTCCGCGCGGCCGCACTGCTTGGCCGCGGCCATGATGACGCGCCGGGAGCGTTCCATCTTGGCCCGGGCCGCATCCTCGGGAACGACGGTCCGCTGCGTCAAAAGCGGCTCGAACGCCGCGACGCCCAACTCCGTGCCTTTCTCCAAAAGCCAATCCCAGCGGGCTTGCTTTAAAAGCGCCTGGCACAGAACGACGCGGGCGCGAATAGGCGCGGGCGCGTCTTCCTCTATTTCCTTCCTGAGCGTCCCGGAAACGGTCCCGTCCTTGCGGATTTCCGCGATGACGCCCTCGAAGCGGCGGCCGCACCCGTCGAAAAGCCTAAGCGAATCCCCCGGACGGCAACGCAGGACCTTCGCGATATGAAACGCCTCCGGTCCCTTGAGCACGAAGGCGTCGCCCGAGACGGCCTCCGGGGGAAGGAAAAATTGCGGCACAGCGCGGGTTTTCTAGTCCTTTCCGAAGATTTTTCTAAAAATTCCGCCGTCGTCCTTGGCCGTTTCGGAGCCGTGCCACACGGAACCGTTGGCGGAGGTCTTGGAATCGGACTCAGCCTCTCCGCGCAGGCTGCGCGCCAGTTCCGCCAGTATCTTCTCTTGATGCGGCGTGAGCGATTTAGGCACCTCTACCTTCACGCGCACGAGTAAATCGCCGCGGCCCTTGCCGTGAAGCTTGGGCATGCCTTGGCCGCGCACGCGCAGCATGGCGCCATGCTGCACGCCGGCCGGAACCTTGATTTTTATTCGCTCGCCGTTGATGGCGGCCAAATCCAGTGACGCACCCACGGCCGCTTCGGCGATGTTGACGCCCCGCTCGCTGACCAAGTCGTCATCCACACGCTCAAAACGCGGATCCGGCTTGACCCGGATGAGGACATAGAGATCGCCCGAGGCCGTGCCGCGGGAGCCCGCCTCGCCTTCACCGGCGATGCGCAAGTTCGCGCCGTCGTAGATGCCCGGAGGAATCTTAACGGTGAGCTTGGCTTCCTTTCGCGAGCGTCCCGCGCCGCGGCACGCATGGCAGGGGTTCTCGATAATCTGGCCCTCGCCGCGGCAAGCGGGGCAGGTCTGCGACAATGAGAAAAATCCTTGCGACATCTGCACGCGTCCGGTTCCCCGGCACTGGCCGCAGCGCTTCAAGCCCGAGCCCTCTTTGGCGCCCGTGCCGCCGCAGGTGCCGCACACTTCCAGGCGCTCGAAAGACAGCGGCATCTGAGTGCCGTGGAAGGCGTTTTCCAGCGAGACCTCGGCCTCATACTTGAGGTCGCGGCCGCGGCGGGAGCCCCGACGCCCGCCGCCTCCCGTGCCCGCGGCGCCGAAGATGCTTTCCACGAAGTCCTCGAACACGTCGCTCATGTCCGCGGCTTGACCGGAGCCGCCGGAGCCGAAGGGGCCCGCGCCGGCACCCGAGACGCCCGCCTCGCCGAACTGATCGTAGAGCCGGCGCTTATTGGGATCGGAAAGCGTCTCGTAAGCCGCGTTGACCCGGCGAAATTCCTCTTCGGAGGCCTTGCTGCCCGGGTTGCGGTCCGGGTGATGCTTCATGGCCAGCTTCCGGAACGCCGCCTTGATCTCGGCTTCGGAAGCGTTGCGGGCCACGCCCAGTACAGCGTAATAGTCCTGCGCCATTTAAAGCCTTCGGGCTAGCGCTTCTCGTCCACGACCTCGGCGTCGACCACCGTGTCGCCGCCGGGCCCTTTCTTGCCGTCTCCGGAGGCGTCAGTCCCCTGGTTCGCCCCGGCCCCGGCCGAAGACTTGGCGCTTTCCGCCTTATAAATCTCCTCGGCCAGCTTGTGCGAAACCTTCATGAGCTCGTCTTTGGCCTTGGCGATGGCGGCGACGTCGTCGCCCTTCAGGGCTTCCTTCAAGTCGGAGACGCCCCGCTCGATGGCGGTGCGCTCCTCCTGGCTCGCCTTGTCGCCATGATCGCGCAGGGCCTTCTCGGACGCGGCCAGGACCGCGTCGGCCTCGTTCTTGGCCGCGACCTTCTCCTTGAACTTCTTATCCTCATCGGCGAAGCGTTCGGCTTCCTGCACGAACTTCTCCACTTGATCCTTGGAGAGCTTGTTGGGCGCCGAGATGGTGATGTGCTGGGCCTTCTTGGTGCCCAAATCCTCGGCCTTGACGCTCAAAATGCCGTTGGCGTCGATGGAAAAGCTCACCTTGATCTGCGGCACGCCGCGGGGCGCGGGCGGAATGCCGTCCAAGTCAAACTTGCCCAGGGGGACGTTGTCGGACGCCTTGGGCCGCTCGCCTTGCAGCACGTTGACCGTCACCGCGGGCTGGTTGTCCGCCGCGGTGGAGAAGACTTGCGATTTCTCGACCGGGATGGTGGTGTTGCGTTCGATAAGCGGCGTCATGACCCCGCCCAAGGTCTCGATGCCCAGCGTCAAGGGCGTCACGTCCAAAAGCAACACGTCCTTGACCTCGCCGGTCAGGACCGCGGCCTGCACCGCCGCGCCCATGGAGACGCACTCCATCGGGTCGATGCCGTGCTCGACTTTCTTGCCCACGTAGCCCTCGACGAACTTCTGCACGATAGGCATGCGCGTGGGGCCGCCGACGAGGATGATTTTGGTGATGTCGGAGGGCTTCATCTTGGCGTCGTTCAGAGCCCCATCGACGGAAGTCTTGCAGCGCTTGACGATGGGATCAACCAGCGCTTCTATTTTGGCGCGGGTGATCTTGAACGCCAGATGCTTGGGCACGTTGTCGACCGCTGTCAGATACGGCAGGTTGATCTCCGTCTCCATCGTGGTGGAGAGCTCGATTTTGGCCTTTTCCGCTGCTTCGCGCACGCGCTGGAAGGCCATGGGGTCCTTGCGCACGTCCACGCCGGTCTCTTTCTTGAATTCGCCGGCCACGAAATCGATGATGGCGCTATCCATGTCCGTGCCGCCCAGCTGCGTATCGCCCGAGGTGGAGACCACCTCAAAGACCCCGCCGCCGAAGTCCATGACCGTGACATCCAGTGTGCCTCCGCCCAAGTCAAAGACCATAATCTTCTCGTCTTTGCCCTTCTTATCGATGCCGTAGGCCAGGCACGCGGACGTAGGCTCGTTGACGATGCGCACGACCTCAAGGCCGGCGATGGAGCCCGCGTCCTTGGTGGCTTGGCGTTGGTTATCGTTGAAATAGGCCGGAACCGTGATGACGGCTTTTTCCACCTTGTCGCCCAAAAATGCCTCCGCGTCGCGCTTGACCTTCTGGAGCAAAAACGCCGAGAGCTGCTGCGGCGTGTACTCCTTGCCGTCCGGAGCCTTGTACTTGTGGTCCGTGCCCATCTTGCGCTTGAAGGCCATGAAGGTGCCTTCCGGATTGGCCACGGCCTGGCGCCGGGCAGGCTCGCCCACCAGGAGTTGGCCGTCCTTGGCGAAGGCCACGTAGGACGGGAAGGCCTTGCCGCCGATGGAGGTTCCCTCCGCCGATGGAATCAAGGTCGCCTTGCCCCCTTCCATGACGGAGGCCGCCGTGTTCGAAGTCCCCAAATCAATACCGATAATCTTGCTCATACATCCTCCTTATTATTTCCGCTTGTCCGTTCCTCGCGAGATGCGCACCCGCGCGGGGCGCAGCACCTTGTCGTGAAGAGTGAACCCGGCCTGCAGGACGTCAAGCACCGTGCCCTCGGGGCTCTCCGATTCCACCGCGCCCATCACCTCGTGACGGAGCGGATCGTAGGGCTTGCCGACGGCGTCCATAGCCGAGACTCCCTCCTCCTTAAAAATCTTCTCGAACTCTTTGAAAATTCCTTCCATGCCCTGGGCTAGGTCCGAATCCGCGTGGGCCGCCTGGATCTGCCCATGGGCCTTTTGGAGCAAATCGTAAATCGGCAGAAGCTTGAGCAACACTTCCGCGCGGCCCATTTTGTAAATCTCGGGCTTTTCCCGATCCACCCGCTTGCGATAGTTCTCGAACTCGGCCTTGAGGCTCAGAAGCTGCTTGAAATAGTCCGGTTCGGCCGCAGCGGCCGCCGACTGCTCCGTTTCCGAAGTCTCGTGGGAAAGCGCCTCGGCGGTGTCTTGGGCCGCCTGCGCCCTATCCACTTCCGGCGCGGCGTCCTTGGATTCGGATTCGGGATGCCGGCTCATGCCTGGTCCTCCTCGGTCCAGTGAGCCAAGCGGTTCGACACCAAGCCGCTCATGTATTCCACCAAGCTCATCATACGCGGATACTCCATGCGCTTGGAGCCTAAAATCCCGAGGACGCCGACGACGCAGCCGTTGTAATTGTAGGTCGTCGTGACCAAGCTAAATCCTGCAAGTTCGGGGATGCCGCTCTCCGCTCCGATGCGGACCTGCGGTTTGGCCGCCGTGTTTTTGCCCCGCATCTGAGTCTTGAGCTCCCGGCCCAGAAGACCGGCGATGGCGTTTTTCTCGCTGATCATTCGAATGAGAGACTGGACCATCTTCAAATCGCCAATTCCCTCGGCTTGGCTCAGGATATTATCCGCACCTTCGACGAAAAGCGAGTCCGGAGCCACGATGCTTCCCACCTCTCGCAACAAATTGTCCGCCAAAAGACTCAGGTCCTTGAATTCATCCTCCATCTGACGGAGCTTGGCCATCACGATGACCTGGGCCTGCGCCGCGCCTAGACCGCGGATATTCTCGTTTAAAAACCGGTTGAGCATGTTGATTTGACGAACCGCAGGAGCAAAGGACAGCTGGATGGGCCAGTGCCGGACCAAGCCCGCCCCGGTCACCAAGATCGCCAGCACGTTCTTTCCTCCCAAGGGGATGATCTCAAGGCGCTTTAAGGTCTGCTTGTCCGCCTGCGGGGAAAACACCAAGCCCGCGTTGCGGCTCGCCCGCGACAACAGCCGCGAGGTTTCGGAGAGAAGGGTGTCCAATTCCTGCATGCGCTCGCGGCACTGGCTCTCGATGCCCTCTTTTTCCTCCGCGGCCAGACGCTGGACGTCCACGAGATAGTCCACGAAAAACCGGTAGCCCCTGTCGGTCGGCTCGCGGCCCGCGGAAGTGTGCGGCTGGTGAAGAAATCCTTCTTCCTCGAGTTCCTGCAGGATGTTGCGGATGGTCGCCGGGGATAAGTTGAAGCGCCCCTCCTCCGCGATGATGGAAGAGGAGACGGGCCGCGAGGTCTTGATGTAGTAATGGACGGCCCACTGCAGGATGTCCTTTTTCCTGCGCTCCGCGATTTCAGGCTTTAGCTGCCTCATGTCTCTCTGTATATAAGGATGCTGATTTTAGCATCGTGCCGACCTTCTTAATTAGCAATCTTAAATACCGACTGCTAATATTATAAACTACCGCGGACGCGGAGTCAAGACCATCCGGTATCGCCGATTCTACTTAGGAAGCTTGTTCCCCGTGATCACTTCATCGATGATCCCGTAGGTCTTGGCTTCTTCGGCGGACATGTAGTAGTTGCGCTCCATGTCCTTGCTGAGCTTCTCCAGCGGCTGGCCCGTGTGCTTGGCCATGATTTGCTCAAGGATTTCACGGGTCTTGGCCATCTCCTTGGCTTCAAGCACGATGTCGGTCGCCTGGCCCGAGATGCCGCCCACCAGAGGCTGGTGGATCATGATGCGCGACTGGGGCAGGGCGAAGCGTTTGCCTTTGGCGCCCGCGGCCAAGATAACCGCGCCGAAGGACATGGCCATGCCCATGCAGATGGTGGTAATCGGAGACTTGATGAACTGCATGGTGTCGTAGACCGCCAAGCCCGCGGTCACCATGCCGCCGGGCGAGTTGATGTAAAGGTTGATGTCCTTGCTGTGGTCGTCCGAGTCCAAATACAAAAGCTGGGCGATAAGCACGTTGGCCGAGTCCGTGGTGAATTCGCCCTCGTAGCCGCCGACGAAAATGATGCGATCCTTCAAGAGGCGGGAATAAATGTCGTAGCCGATGACGGCGCCCTGGTTGGCGCGTTCGATGACTTGGGGTATAAGATTCATGGTTCCTCCGGTTTCCGGATATTCTATCATCTCATGGTGGCAAAGTCAGCCGTGACCAAGGAACATTTCGCCCGTTTGCGGGAACTGCTCGACATCGAGCGCGAAGCGGAGAAGCGGCAGAACATCCAGGAAATCAGGCGATACCCCCTGGCCACTCGGGAAGCCCTGGGCAAAACCGCCTCGGGGCTAAATCTCGACGGCGTCGAGGAAGGCTTTAGCGGCATGCCGCTTCTGGCCCTCTCCCGGCCGAACTTGGGCGAGGAACTTAACCCGTTCCACGCCATGAACTCGGGCGACAATGTCCTGGTGAGCTTCCCGCCGGGGATGGAGCCGTCTTCGTCCGAAGGAACGCTTTACAGCGTCGAGGATTATCGCGCGGTCGTGGCGCTCGCCCCGGCCGCGCCTAGAAAATTTCCGCGCGGCGCTTTTCAAATCGACATCCTGGGCTCGGACGCCACCTACCGGCGCATGAAGAAGGCCTTGGCTACGGTCATAGAAGCCAAGAAAAGCCGCCTCTCCGAACTGCGCGAGATCGCTCTTGGCCAAAGCGCCCCTCGAAAAGGCCGGACCCAGGCCGTCCGTTTCCTCAACGAAAGCCTCAACGAATTTCAAAGGCGTGCCGCCGCGCAATGCCTGGCCGCGGAGGACGTGGCGCTCGTGCACGGGCCTCCGGGAACCGGAAAAACCACGGTCTTGGTCGAGGTCATCCATCAAGCGGCTTTGCGCGGCGAGCGGATATTAGCCACCGCGCCGTCCAACATCGCGGTGGACAATATCCTGGAGAAGCTCTCTCCGGCGGGGCTGCGCGTGGTGCGGCTCGGGCACCCGGCCCGAACTCTTGAGTCCCTGCGCCGAAACAACCTGGCCGCGCTCATAGAGGAAGATCCGGCCTACGCGGAAGTGCGCGAGCTCGACTCCTGGCGCGAACGCCTCATCAAGCGCGGCTCGCGCTTTGGCCGCGGCCAGCTGGGCTACGGTGAAAAGCAGCGCCTCGACCGCGAGACGGCCAAACTCTGGTGCCAGGCCCGGGACATCGAATACGACATTTCTCGCCGCATCATCGCGAGCGCGCAGGTGGTGCTGGCCACCCATGGCGGCATCTCTCAAAAGCTCGTCCGGGGGAAGTTCGATTTAGTCGCCTTGGACGAAGCCTCCCAGGCGACGGAGCCCTTGTCCTGGATTCCCCTGACGCTGGCCAACAAGGCCGTCTTCGCGGGAGACTCCCTTCAGCTTCCCCCCACTATTTATTCGAAAGACGCGGCCGCAGGCGGGCTCGCCATCACGCTCTTCGACCGCTTAAAGGACGTTCTGCCGGACTCCCTGCAGACGCTTCTGCGCGTGCAGTACCGCATGCACGAGGCCATCATGGGATTTTCCTCGGGCGAATTCTACGAGGGCAAGCTCATCGCGCACGAGTCGGTCCGGCGCCACACCGCCGCGGAGATGGACGGCGTCGAGGCCGACGACTTGACCGGCATGCCGCTGACCTACGTCGACACCGCGGGCGCCGGCTACGACGAGTCGTGGAACGAGCTTTTGGAAAGCCGCGAGAACGCAGGCGAGGCCAAGCTCGCGGCCCGGCTCCTGAACAAGCTTTTGGCCGCGGGCTTAGCGCCTAGGAGCGTGGCCGTCTTGACTCCCTACGTGGCGCAGGCGCGGCTCCTGCGCGGCCTAATCAAGGTTCCGGGCCTGGAAATCGGATCGGTGGACGGCTTTCAGGGACGCGAGAAGGAGGCCGTCATCGTCTCCTTAGTGCGCTCAAACCCGGACGCGGAGGTGGGCTTTCTCGCGGACACCCGGCGCATGAACGTCGCCCTGACCCGAAGCCGGCGCCTGCTCATCGTCATCGGCGACAGCGCCACCTTGGGGCAAAATCCCTTCTACGCCCGCTTCATCGACTATGTGGACCAGGCGGGCGCGCACCGCTCGGCCTACGAGTGGCCCGAAGCTTAGCGCCGGCCGGCCCCGCTAATTCCCGCCGTCCCACGCGGCTCCCTTCAAGAACGAGAAGTTCAGCACGCTATCAAGCGCTTTCTCGAACGAAGCCTCCTGCGGCGCCGGCGCCGCTTGCGCGGCCGCGCCTTGGGCCTGGCTGAAGATTTGATTGAGGATATACGCCAGACGCACGCCGGCTTTTTCCAGCTGCTCATAAGCGATGGGCTGCATCTGCGTCATGTAGTCGGGCCCGAATACGGCCGCGTTCTGGGACGGATCGTAGTCCTGCGCGTAGACGGGCCGGATCACGCTCTTCGCGATGTAGAAACTCTCCACCGCGGACTGGTCCGGCAAATCGGACGCTGAGGTCCACCCGCTGACGTCGCGGCTTCCCAAATCACCGTCGAGCTTCGCCGCCAAGTCCGCCGCGTCGGCGGCTTGGGCCTGGGCCGTTTCGGTCATGGCGCCGTAGCGGGGCGTCAGCACGTCGTCCCATAGGGCGTGAAGATTGAGCGGCTGTCCCTCGAAAACGACCTTCTTCTTGTTGCCGCCCCAATCGTTGTCGTCGTTGATGTGCAGCGGCTGATGCTCGTCGCCCACGAAGTGGACCAGGAACATCAGGGCCAGCTGCCGGTCGCTCGAGGAGGAGCGTTGGGACTCCAGAATCTGCATGTCATATTTAATCTGGGCCATCACGCACTTCTTGGCCGGGTTGCCGTTGGTGTTGTCCGGGCAGTACTGCTCGATGTCCGAGGCATCGGGCGAGGCCGAGTTGGGGACGTTGGCGAAGTGCCAGGCGGAGCTCGCCTTCCACGGAATATCGATGGGCCCGAAGGCCGTCTGCTCGCCGGCGCCGATCTCGATGACCCCCGCGCAGACAAAGGGGCTCTGCTTGGCGTACTTGATCTCATCGGGGCAAGCGGCGATGTCCTCGAGCGCAACGTCATGGCCCTGGCTGTTCTGACCCAAAATCGCCTGCACGGCGCTCAAGGCCTGCGGGCTCAGCCGCTCCTGGGCGATGATGCCGATGGCCTTGTGTCCGACGAACCCCCAGGCGAAAAGCCGGGACGGGGCCAGCGTCAAGCTCCCGCCCAGCGCCAGAAGCGCGGCCAACCGAGCGCCCAGCCTTTTCTTCGCCATTCTCATTTTCCTTTTATAAAGTCGACAAACACGGACCACCAGCCCTTCTTCGCGACGGCCGGGGCCGCGGCGGGCGCCGGCTCCAAGGCCAAGTCCAGGACCTGCTCGACGCGGGTCACCGGCGCCAGCTTCATGTTCTGGCGCACGTCCGCCGGAAGCAACTCCAGGTCGCCCTCGTTGGCCGCCGGAAAAATCACGGTCTTATAGCCCAGACGGTAGGCCGCCATCACCTTGTCCTTCAAGCCCCCGATGGCCCCCACTTCGCCGTGCAGGCCGACTTCGCCGGTCATGGCGACGCCGGGCTTGACCGCGCGGCCGGTCAGTTCGCTGACCAAGGCGGTGGTCATGGTGACACCGGCCGAAGGCCCGTCGATGGGCCCCGACGGGAAGGCGTTGATATCGAGGTCCATCTCCTTGAAGACGGCCGGCTCGATGCCCAGCTTGGCGCTGTTGGCCCGGATGTAGCGATAGGCGTTGTTGGCCGAATCCTGGAACTGCTCCTTCATGAGCATGCGCAAATTGAGCTTGCCGGCGCCGTTCCCCGAGACCGGAGTCTTAAGCGCCTCGACGGCCAGAACGCTGCCGCCCATGCCGTTGCTCATGACGGCGAGACCCGTCGCGTAGCCCACGCCGTTGTTCACGTTGACCCCGCGGAGCGCGTGCTTCTCGCGGCCGAGGTATTGGCGCACCATCTCCTTGGTGATCTCGGCGGGCATGCGCTTGCCGGAGTATTCCTCTTCCACCAAAAGCCCGCGCAGAAGCGCGCCCACCTGGCGCTTTAATTCCCGCACGCCGGGCTCGGCGGTGTAGCTCTCAACCAAGTACTCCATGGCCTCCGGCGTCATCGATATCGACTTGGGATCGAGGCCCAGGCTCCTGGCCGTCTGCGGCAAAACCTGGTTCCTCATGATGTCGGCCTTGGCCGCGGTCGTGTAGCCCGTGAACTCGACGATCTCCATGCGGTCGCGCAGAGCGGGCGGGATGCCCGACATGTCGTTGGCCGTCACGATGAAGAGCACGTTCGATAAATTATAGGGCACCTCCATGTAGTGATCCTGGAAGGTGTTGTTCTGTTCGGGATCCAATATCTCCAAGAATGCCGGTTGGGCGCTGCCCCGGCCGGACTCCTGGGGCATCTTGTCGACCTCGTCGAGCAGCATGACCGGGTTATTGACGCCCGCCTGCTTCATGAGCCGAATAATGGAGCCCGGCTGCGATCCCATGTAAGTGCGGCCGTGCCCGCGGATGTTGCTCTCGTCCGCGACTCCGCCCAAGGAGAAGCGCACGAACTTGCGCCCCATGGCTTCGGCGATGGCCTGGGCGATGGAGGTCTTGCCCACGCCCGGAGGGCCGATGAAGAGAAGGATGCCTCCGCCGTTGGACTTAGTGCGCTTCCTGACGGTCAAAAACTCCAACACGCGCTTCTTGACGCCCTCCAGACCCGAGTGGTCGCGGTCCATAATCTCCTTGGCCTCGGCCAAATCGTAGCGGTCCGTGGTGTGCCGAGACCAGGGCACGGTCGTCAGCCAGGAAATGTAGGTCTTGATTTTCTGGGCTTCCGAATCCCGTGGATTCATGTCGCTCATATTCGAGAGCTCGCGCAGCGCGACAAGTTCGACGCCCTGGGGCATCCCGGCGGTCTCGATTTTCTCCAAGAGGTCGGACTGCTCCTTGGCCTGCTTCTTGAGAAACGCCTGAGCGGCCGGGTCCTCCGAGTACAAGGAGGCTTTCTTGAGATTTTGGACGTGGCTGAAAAGCTGCGCGCGCAGCCCCTGAAGCTCCTCGGACTCGTCCTCGGCGTCGCTGGTTCCGCGGCGTCCGGGCAAAGCCAGGAGGGGGCGCCCGTTGCGGCCGGCGCCGCCTCCGTCAAATTCCCCCGCCGCCGTCATGGCGCCTTGCTCCGCGCCGCCTTTCTCCGCGGCGGCCGACATTCCCTCGAGTTCGGCCACGGCGGCCTCCGCCTTCGCCGCGGACGCCTTTCTCAAGGAAGCGGGAGAGCGCAGTGGCATGTCGCTCCGGAACGTCTGCGGCGCGAACGGAACGACGGCTGCGCCCGCTCTCTTCAAATCTTGGGGCGCCGCCAAAACGTCGCCGCGGCGGCTCCGGAGCGCGGGCACAACGGAAGCCGCCGGAAAAACCGTGCCGCCGGCCGCGGGTGAAAGCGCGCCGCCAATGCCGGCAACGGGCAGGACGGCGGAAAATGACGGGTCGAGGGCGCCCAGCTGGGCCAGCAGGCTCGGCGCCATCGCTTGGAAGCCTCCCGTTTCACCGACGCTCACGGGGACGGCCGGAATCGCATCAGCGCCGGCGGAGATTTCCCCATCGGCCTGGGCCCAGGAATTAATCGGCGCGCACAACGGCCACGCGGCAATCAAGAAAGCCGACGCAACCGCCGGAAATTTCAAAAGTCTCATGTCCCTTCTCCTTAATTAGCTTTCGTGCTCTGCCGATGGGCCTTCGCGTCGGCCGTTGTGGGAGTATAAGAGGATTGGCGCGGCTCGAAATGGGCACAATGGGTAGACGCCCGCCTCCTTAAGCCCTACGCCGTTTTAGGCCCGAAGACCCACAGCGGACATATGCCCGCCCGCTGGCCGCGGACGCGCACGCCCCCGAAGTTTTCGCTATAATAGGGAAAATTCAGGGAGGCATCCGGCATGATCAGCACATCCGATTTCCGCAACGGGCTGGTGTTCGAGGACGACGGCGTGATCTATGAAATTCTGTCCTACCAGCACCACCGCAAATCCCAGTCCGCCGCGGTCTACCGCACCACGCTGCGCTCGCTGGCCACCGGCGGCATGGTCGAGCGCTCCTATCCCTCTGGCGCCAAGTTCCGCGAGGTGCCGGTGACCAAGCGCGAGAAGACCTACATCTACGACGAGGGCGCCAACGCCGTGTTCATGGACGTGGAGACATACGAGCAGGTGGCCTACCCCAAGGAGCGCCTGGGCGCCCAAGCCAAGTTCCTGCAGGAGAACATGCAGGTCCTGGGCGTCTACGTCGATGAAAAGCTCACCGGCATTGAAATTCCCCCCAACGTGGTCCTGCTCGTCACCTCCACGGTTCCGGGCGTCAAGGGCGACTCAGTCTCCAACATGGTCAAGCCCGCCACTCTGGAGACGGGCCTGGAGGTCCAGGTGCCGCTGTTCATCAAGGAGGGCGACCGCATCCGCGTGGACACGCGGACCTCGTCCTACGTCGAGCGCGCGGGCAAGGACGAATAGTGGCCAAGAAAATACTGATTTTCGAGGACGACCCAGGCTACCAGGAGCTGCTCACGGCGCTCCTGGCCGAGTACGATCTCTCCGTATGCGCCAGCGTCGAGGAGGCATCCAAGCACTTCGGCTCCGGCATCTTCGACCTCATCCTCTGCGACATCAACCTGCTGGGCATGTCCGGCTTCGAGCTCCTGCAGCAGATGAAGGACAGCGGCCTAAACGAAAGAATCCCTTTCATCTTCTGTTCGAGCCAATCCGACCCGGGGACCAAGGAGCGCGCGATGGAAATGGGCGCGACCGGCTTCGTGGCCAAGCCCTTTGACGCCGACGCGCTCACCGCCTTGGTGCGCTCTCTCCTCAAGTTGTGATTAAAGCCGTCATCTTCGACGTCGACAATACGCTGACCGACTTCATGCGCACCAAGCGCGCGGCAGTGGAATCCGCGGTCGAGGGCATGCTGGACGCGGGCTTGGTCGCCGACAAGCAAAAGATGGTCGACAAGATTTTCGAGACCTATTTTAAGGACGGCGTCGAGGACCAGAAGATTTTCGACAAGATTTTAAAGCAGGAAACGGGCTCCGTGGATTATAAAATCCTGGCCGCGGCCATCGTGGGCTACCGCCGGGCCAAGGCGGGCTCCATGTCCCTCTACCCGCACGTGAGCCTGACGCTCACGACTCTCCTTAAATCCGGCGTCAAGATGGCGGTGGTCTCGGACGCGCCCAAGCTTGAGGTGTGGCTGCGCATCGTGGGCCTGGGCATGCACAATTTTTTCGACTGCGTGGTGACGGCCGAGGACGCGGGGGCCCGCAAGCCCGCGGCCGCGCCCTTCATGAAGGCCCTGGAACTCCTGGGCGTCAAGCCCGAGGAAGCCGTCATGGTGGGCGACTGGGCCGAGCGCGACATCGCCGGCGCCAAGAAGCTCGGCATCCGCACGGCCTGGGCCAAGTACGGCGACACCTTTGACACCAAGGAGTCCGGCGCGGAGTTCGAGCTTGCGGACATTTTGGAGCTGCTTTCCATCGTCCAAAAAGAGAACGCCCCCGCTTGAAAAAGCTTCTTTGCGCCGCCGGACTCATCGCCCTGGCCGCGCTTCCGGCCCGCGCCCTGCAAGTGGAGACCATGGCCCTGCCGGCGGGCTACCGCGTGGCCGCCTCGACGGTCCCCGGCGCGCCGGCGCCCGTAATGCTGGTCGCCTCGGGCCGAGCCATGGTGCGCTTTTCCACGGCCGCGGCCGACGAAGCCGCGCAAAACGCCGCCCTGCAGACCGTCGGCGCTAGCGTGCTTACCGAGCTACCCTTCGGCTGGACCTTGGTCGGCCTGCCCGCGGGCGTCTCGGTCTCAAGCGGATTAACCTTGTTGAGCGGCGTTCCGAATATTTCGCAAATTGAGCCTGATCGCGCTTACCGGCCCAGCGACGTCACTCCCAACGATCCCTTGTTCTCGCAGCAGTACGCGCTCACCAACATCGACGCCCCCCAGGGGTGGGCCTACGGCACCGGCTCCTCGGCCACGGTCACCATCGCCATGGTGGACGCGGGCATCGATTCGACCCACCCCGATTTATCCGCCAAGGTCATTTCAGCCGCCAGCGAATTTTTCGATCCGGACAACTCCGGCACGGAGTCGGTCGACAACCCGCCAACCGTGGCCTGCTACCACGGCACGGCCACCTCGGGCATAGCCGCGGCGTCGACCAACAACAACACCGGCATCGCGGGCGTGTCCTGGGGCGCCAAGCTGGTCTCCCTGCGCGTGTTCAACACGGCTGACTGCAACTTGGATTGCACGGATGTCGATTGCCCCACCCCCCCCGGCACCGGACCGCACTGCTGCACGACGGACGACGCCGCCATAGACAACGCGCTCAGTTACGCAGCCACTACCTTGGCCGGAACCCCCGGGACCTACGGCAAGGTGGTTGTCAACATGAGCATCGGCGGCCTGGGGCCGTGCCCGTCCGATGAGAAAACCGCCCTGGATACGGCCGTGGGCGACGGGGCGCTGGTGACGATTTCAGCGGGCAACTACGGCGGCGCGGTCAACGCGCCCGCGAACTGCGCCGGCACGTCGTCTAGCGGCGGCATCATCCCGGTCGGCGCGACCGACTCCAGCGACGCCATCGCGAGCTTTTCCTCCAACGGCCCGGAGCTGGCGGCCAACGGCGTGGTGGCGCCGGGCGTCAACGTGGAGACCACGAACTATCCCGGCGGCGGCTACACCAACACCGCCAGCGGCACGTCCTTTTCCGCGCCGCACGTGGCGGGCCTGGCCGCGCTCCTGTGGTCCTTGCAGCCCAACGCAACGCCCGCGCAGATTCAAGCTTGGATCCGCGGCGGCGCCTACAACCTGGGCGCGGATACCAATCACCAGGGCGCGGGGCTTATCAACGTCTACAACTCCATGCGCCTGGCTTCGGGCGCCTCGGGCATCGGAGGCGGGACGGGCCCCTACGCCTATCCCAATCCCTTTAGGCTCTCGCAAGACGCCTCGGTCCGGTTCAACATTCCCACGAGCCTGAACGGCTCCAACACGGACATCAAAATATACACCGTCGACGGGCAGCTGGTCCGCGATCTCCCCGCGCCGCTCTGGGACGGCACGAACTCGGCGGGAAGCCAAGTCGCCTCGGGAACCTATTTCTTCGAGGTCAAGACTTCCGCGGGCCACTCCGTGGGCCGCCTCGCCGTCATCCGCTAGCGGCTCCACATCTCTCGCTCGCTCGCGCTCCTTGCAAATTCCGCGATTTGGAGCCATACTCCAATTTAAGCCGGACCCCCCATGACCAGAATCGTGAGCATCGAAGACGACCCGGATGTCCAGCACCTCATCGGCGGCGCGCTTTTCAAGGAAAAATACGACATTCATTACGCCTGGAACGGCCAGGAAGGCTACGAGAAAATCCTGGCGCTGCGCCCCGCCTTGGTCCTGCTCGACTTGATGCTCCCCATCTTGAACGGCGTGGACGTCCTGAAAAAACTAAAGGAAAACAGGGCCACCCGGAACATCCCGGTCATCATCGTCACCTCCTACGGGGACGAGGCCGACATGCTCAAATACGCCGTTCAAGTCCTGGGCGCAGAGCGCTACCTGCGCAAGCCCTTCGTCCCCGCCGAGTTGGTCGCGGCGATCAAGCAGGTGCTCATTCAATTGCCGCGCGCGGGGCCGTCGGCGCCGGCCGACAAAGAGATCAAGAAGGGCCGCCTGCGCGCGGACAAAAACTCCCTGACCGTCTGGATCGACGATCGCCTGGTCGCCGCCTTGCCGGACAAGGAGTTCGCCCTGCTTGAGTGCCTGGTCAAAAGCTCGGGGCAGGCCACGAAAGCCGCCCTGCTCTCGGCCATGGGCTACGCCGCCTCGCAAAACGACGCGCTCAAGCAGGCCGTCTGCCGCCTGCGCAAGGCCTTGGGGCCCTCCGAAACACGGCGCATCAAAACCACCAAGAGCGGCTACGAGCTCGTCGGCTAAATACGCCGGTGACGGCCGGTGACAAAGGCCGTCTTGCCAAGGCCTGAAACTCCTGATACACCATCTAACGACAACCAGCCGGGAAAGGAGCGCCCTAAAGTGTCCGCGGACCGCGTTCATGAACACAAACGAAAAGGACGTGGTCGTTCTCATCGCCGAGGACGACGATGACGATTACCTCCTGACCAAGAAGGCATTCCAAGATGCGGGCTTCAAAGGCTCATTTTGCCGCGTGAAGAACGGGGTCGAACTCATGGAGGCGCTGCTGCTTCACGAGAATATAAGCCAGGCTCCCGGCGCCGCGAACAGGCCCATGCTGCTTTTGCTCGATCTCAACATGCCCTGCAAGGACGGGCGCGAGACCCTGAAGGAAATCAAATCGCACCCGGACCTGCAGAAAATCCCCGTGGTCGTGCTGACCACGTCGATGTCCGAAGCGGATGTCGCCATGTCCTACGAGATGGGAGCCAATTCCTTCATCCATAAGCCGGCGCGCTTCGACCACTTCGTCGAGTCCGTCAAGTCGCTGAAAAAATATTGGTTCGAGGTGGCGGAGCTGCCGCATCGCTGGATCATGAAGAGCGTGCCATGAAAGACAACGTCATCGAAGGCCTGCTTATCGAGGACGACCCCGACGACACCATGCTCCTCATCGACTTGATGACCCAGTCCGACTGGCCCTCCTTTAGGTTCACGTTCACGTGCGCCGAAAACCTGGACCAGGGGCTCCGTCATCTGGAGAAGAACTCCGCCGACATCGTGCTGCTCGACCTGCTTCTTCCCGACAGCCGGGGCCTCGACACGGTGGCCAAGGTCCGCGCCCAGGCGCCCGAGGTCCCCATCGTGGTCTTGACCGGCCTCGCCGACGAGGCGCTCGGGCTTAAGACCCTGGCGCACGGCGCGCAGGACTACGTGGTCAAGGGCAACATCACCGGCCACGCGCTCAAGCGGACCATCAGCTACGCCGTGGAAAGGCACCGCCTCCTGCAAAGCTTTAGAAACGTCATCGAAAGCGACCCGGACGGCATCGTCATCGTCAACGCCGCGGGCCTTGTCCGCTACATCAATTCCGCGGCGAAAGCGCTTTTTTTCCGGAACGAAGGGCAGATTATCGGCAAGCCCTTCCCTTATCCTCTGCCCGAAGACCGCTTGGGAGAGTTGAAAATTCCAGCGCAAGACGGCGGCGAGCGCAGCGCCGAGGTCCGGATCTCGGAGATAGAATGGGAGGAACAGCCCGCGAGGCTCGCCTCCATCCGCGACATCACGGATTTGCGGCGCATCGAGCAGTTGAAGGCGGAGGTGCTGGAGAGCCGCCGGATGGACAAGATCAAGGACAACTTGATGAGCGCCGTCTCCCACGGGATGCGCAGCCCGCTGACCATCATCAAAGCCGCCGCGGGCAACCTCAAGCAGGGCCTGACCGGCCCCTTGCCGGCCAAGCAGGCGGAAATGGTTTCTCTGCAATACAAGAACATCCTGCGCCTGGAGAAAATCGTCGACAACATCCTTGATTTGTCCCGGTTGGAATCGGACCGGGCCGAAATCAAGGCCCTGGCCATCGACACCGCCCATCTAATCAAGGAGATGGCGAGCAGTTTTCAACTGGTCGCGGCGGAACACGACATCCGCATAGACACGGAGCTTCCCGAGCATATCCCGCCGGCCCATGCGGACCCAGAGCTCTTCGTTCAGGTTCTCAGCAACTTAATCGACAACGCGCTCCGCTTCGCGAGGAAGCGCGTCGTTATCCGCGCCAAAACCTCGGACATCGCCGAGGGCGGAGCCGCGTCCGGCTCCCAGCGCGCCGCGGTGCTGACGGCCCGCGCCTGCGTCCAGGTCAGCGTCATCGACGACGGCGCGGGAATTCCCGGCAACCGCATCAAGGATTTGTTCAACAAGTTCGTTCAAGTCGACCGCAGCACGAAAAGCGCGGGCTATAAAGGAACGGGCCTGGGCCTCGCCATCTGCAAGGAGATTGTGGAGCGGCAAAAAGGCCGGATTTGGGTCGAAAGCAGGGAAAACGTCGGAACGCAATTTCATTTCACGCTCCCCCAGCACGCGGGAGAGCGCGGGCACGGGAGGCATTCATGATCGCGCATGGCGACAAGCCACGGATTTTAATGGTGGACGACGACCCGGACTTCCAGGCCATCGTGAGAGGCTGGACGTCCCCCCAATACGATCACATCGGCCTGGGCAACGGCGAAGGACTCATCGAAACGATGTCCAGCGTCGAGCCGGATCTCGTCATCCTGGACGTGCGCATGCCGGGACCGGACGGTTTTTTCCTGTGCAAAAGCATCCGTTCCGATTCCCGATTTTCGGACACCCCCATCATTTTCCTGACCGGCTGCGCGGAAGACGAGAGCTTCATCCGCCACCTCGATGTCGCGGGAACCGCCTACCTGACCAAACCCGTCGCCCGCAAGCGGCTTTTGTCCACGCTGCGGGAAAATTTGGCCGGCGGCTTCGGGGACCGGTAGCGCCCTTTCCCATGCCCGAGACCATTCGCAGGAACGGCGATCAGAAAAACGGAGCGCGCGCTTCGCTCGGAAACGGGGACGCGCGGCGCCTGCTCGCCGTTCTGGCCGCCTTCAAGAGCGGCGATTTCAGCGCGCGCATGCCGGTCGAGGAGCAAGGCGGCGGCATCAACGCCGAAATCGCCGCCCTGCTTAATGAAATCATCTCGCTCAACGAACAGATGACGGCGGAATTCCGCCGAATCGAAATTGGCGTCGGAAATGAAGGCAACATCGCCCAACGCGCCTCTCTCCCCCATGGAACCGGCTCCTGGGCGGCCTGCATCGAGTCCGTCAACACCTTGATCGGCAACCTCATCCATCCCACGAACGAAATGGCGCGGGTCATCGGCGCCGTCGCGCGCGGCGATTTGTCCCAAAGAATTCCCTCCAAAATAGGCGGACGGCAGCTTAAAGGGCAGTTTCTCCGCACCGCGAAAATCGTCAACAGCATGGTGACCCAGTTGGGCTCCTTCGCCTCGGAGGTGACCCGCGTGGCCCGCGAGGTCGGCACCGAGGGCAAGCTGGGCGGACAGGCCCAGGTCAAGGGCGTGGCCGGCACCTGGAAGGACTTGACCGACAACGTCAACTCCATGGCCGCCAACCTCACCTCGCAGGTGCGCAACATCGCCGACGTCACCACCGCCATCGCCAAGGGCGACCTCTCCAAGAAGATCACCGTTGATGTCAAGGGCGAGATTCTTGAGCTCAAGAACACCATCAACAAAACGGTCGACCAACTGGGCTCCTTCGCCTCGGAGGTGACCCGCGTGGCCCGCGAGGTCGGCACCGAGGGCAAGCTGGGCGGACAGGCCCAAGTCAAGGGCGTGGCCGGCACCTGGAAGGACCTGACCGACAACGTCAATTCCATGGCCGCAAACTTGACCACGCAGGTGCGCAACATCGCCGACGTGACCACTGCCGTCGCCAAGGGCGACCTCTCCAAGAAAATAACGGTCAAAGTGAGCGGGGAAATATTGCGCCTCAAAAACACCATCAACACCATGGTCGACCAGCTCAACTCCTTCGCCTCGGAGGTGACCCGCGTGGCCCGCGAGGTCGGCACCGAAGGCAAGCTGGGCGGCCAGGCCCAGGTCAAGGGCGTGGCCGGCACCTGGAAGGACCTGACCGACAACGTCAATTCCATGGCCGCCAACTTGACCGCCCAGGTGCGCAACATCGCCGACGTCACCACCGCCATCGCCAAGGGCGACCTTTCCAAAAAGATCACCGTGGACGTCAAGGGCGAGATTCTCGCGCTCAAAAATACCATGAACACCACCGTGGATCAGCTGGGCTCCTTCGCCTCGGAGGTGACCCGCGTGGCCCGCGAGGTCGGCACCGAGGGCAAGCTGGGCGGGCAGGCCCAGGTCAAGGGCGTGGCCGGCACGTGGAAGGACCTGACCGACAACGTCAACTCCATGGCCTCCAATTTGACCTCCCAGGTGCGCAACATCGCCAACGTCACCACCGCCGTCGCCAAGGGCGACCTGTCCAAGAAGATCACCGTCGACGTGCGCGGCGAAATCCTGGAGCTAAAGGACACCATCAACACCATGGTCGTTCAGCTCAACTCCTTCGCCTCGGAGGTGACCCGCGTGGCCCGCGAGGTGGGCACCGAGGGCAAGCTGGGCGGCCAGGCCCAGGTCAAGGGCGTGGCCGGCACGTGGAAGGACCTGACCGACAACGTCAACTCCATGGCCGCCAACCTCACC
>DATLUA010000018.1:0-20972 GCA_035533295.1 Elusimicrobiota bacterium
AAACTCACGTCCCAGGGTCACTCCATTTTCCCGGGAACCATCGGGGGCATTCTTTCCCCAGTCTCTTGATTTTATCGTCCCGATTGAAGCCTCACAAGCCACTTCCCGCGAATTTGGTGGCGTCAAGTGGATAAGCATATCAGACGATTTTAGATAGGGTCTCGGATAGGGTCTGCTAGACCCTATAAGCCCTATCCGCCGGCTATTTGGAGCTGAAAATCCTTCCTTAATATATGCCCCCGCATCGGGCCGCGGGAGCGGCCTAGTGCTACGCCGTATAAGGAAATGCGTAGCGGCGTTAGTAGCCCAAATGGCCTAAGTCTCCCTAGGTCTTTTAACCCCTCTAAATTGGGTCATTTGCATCTGTTGAAAAACACGTTTTAAACGCACAATAGCGCGAATGAAAACAGACGGCGCCTGGCGAAAAGCCCTGGCCGTTGCGCTCTGCCTTTGCCTGACCCCCGCGGGCGCGGCGCCGCTCTGGGCCCAAGAGGCCGCGGCAATTTTGTCCCCGGAATCGGGGCCGGCCCCGGCCGTCGCGCCCATCCAGTTTCAAAACATAGCGCCCACCGGCCTTAATTTTAACGGGGGAGCGGCGTTTAAGAACCTCCCGACTGATGTAATTAAAACCGGAAACTTAAACGCCCCGGCAGCGCTGCCGGAAAATGCGCCCGCGGTCGAGGCCGCTAAAACTCCCAGCGCCGCCCCGGTTTCAACATCCGTTCAAGTCGCCCCGGCCGCTGCTCTAAAACAATCGCCGCACAAAACTTTAAAGACGGTTCTCTCGCGGCTCACTAAATCCCTCGCGGCTTTCGTCTCGCCCGCCGCCCCTGGATCTGACGCACTTTCCCATGGCTCTTCCGGGACGGCTCGGCCTCCGGCCTCGACCGCCGCGCGACTCTCCCAATCTTTTGATGGAGCCGCGCTTGCGCCCGCGGCCCGGCACGCCGCGGCCATGCGCATTTCTCAGGCCGAGCTCACCGTGGCTGAGCACGAGAAGGTCATCAACCCCATCATCGCCGACGCCTTTGCCGCGGGCAAGGCCGAGCTGGTCTCGCCCGGCACGCCGGACTATGAGTTGCTCGATCCGGAAGAAGACTACGCCAAAGCGGAGACCAAGATTTACCTTATCCAAATGGAGCGCCGCGCCTTTGTTCGACGCGCCAAGCGTCTGGCCAAGGCCGCGGTGGCCGAACCGCCTTTGGACGTCGTGGTCCACCCCGGCCGCGAGCGCAACCAGGTCTACTACTTCTCCTTCCGCAAGCGGCTCTTGGGCCGCTTGGACGACGAGGCCCGCGCGCTCATCGCCCAACACGAGATTTACCACATCCAAAACCCGGAGAAGACCGAGACCGAGGCGCAGGACGAGGCGCCGCTGCCCGCCATCAAGCTGGGCGCCGCGGCGCGCGTGCGCGGCGCGCTCTACTCCGTCTGGACCTTCGTCATCAGCCTGCGCCGCATGATGCGCGGGGACCAGTCGCTCGCGCCCATTACGCGGAAATACAAGAAGGCCATCCTGGCCGCGCGCGCGTTCATGGTGGCGGACGCGGCCCTCTACCTGACCTTGGGCTGTTTGACCGGCAAGCTGGTCGACGCCGCGGGCGGCGCGCACATCCCCAAGCTCTTGATGCCCGTCGTCTCCTACATCGCGCTGACCTTCCTGGCCGACATCCTCTACTTCGGCGTGGAGCTGGCCCACACGCTCATCAGCCAGCGCGCGGGCGTGCGCTTCACCCGCGACATCCGCGACCACCTTTTCGCGCACCTCTCCTCCTTGTCCATGAACTTCTTTCACCGCAACAAGCCCACCGAGCTCGCGCCACGATTAGGCGACGACGTCAATCTCCTGGCCACCAAGAACGTAGACATCCCCATCGACATTCCCTACTATCTCTTCGGCCTGGCCTTCAGCACGGGCATGATGCTCTGGACCAACTGGCACGTGGGGCTCATGGTCATGGGCTCCTTGCCGCTCTTCGCGTTCTTGTCCTCTAAAGTCTCGGACATTCTCTCCAAGCTCAACGAGCGCTACACCAACAAGCGCGCGGCCATGATGGGCTACGCGACGGACGTGTTCAGCATCATGGAGTCGGTCAAGATTTTCGGCATCGAAAAGGAGGTCTCCAAGCACTTCTCCGCCTCGGTCGCGGACCTCCAGACCGTGGGGGAATCCGAGGTCAAGGCCGAATCCTGGTACCACGTGCTCTCCAGTTCCCTGGGGAATTTCTCCACCAAAATCCTCATCATCTTCATCGGCACGCTGGAGCTCTACTTCACCGGGCATCCCACCGTGGGCACCATCATGGCGCTGGAATCCTATGCGCTGGCCTACGACGAGGCCATCTCGGGCTTGAGCGACAGCCGCACCTCGTTTATGGAGGCCGACGGGGGCAGCCAGCGCGTCATGAAGCTCTTGGCCGCCAAGCCCGACATCGCCGACAAGCCTGACGCCCAGCCTCTGGGAGACTTGAAGGGCCTCATCGAGTTCCGCCACGTGGACTTCGCCTACCCGGGCGGCGCGCCGCTCTTGAAGGACCTTTCCTTCACCATAGAGCCGGGCCAGGCGGTCGCCTTCGTGGGCGCCTCGGGCGTGGGCAAGAGCACCATCGTGCACTTGATGTCCCGGCTCTATGATCCCAAAAAGGGCCAAGTTCTCATCGACGGCAAAAACCTCAAGGACGTCTTGCGCGCGAGCTACACCAAGCAGCTGGCCATCGTGCCGCAGGACGGCGGGCTTTTCCGCGGCAGCATCCGCGACAATCTTCTTGCGGTCAAGCCCGACGCCAGCAAGGAACAAATCGAGGCCGCCATCAACGCCGCCCAGGCCAAGTTCGTGTTCAACCCCAAAATCGCGCGGCGCGGCCTCGACACCGACATCGCGCAGCTCTCCGGCGGCGAGCGGCAAAGAATTTCCATCGTGCGCGCCCTGCTGCGCGACGCCAAGATTCTCTTCTTGGACGAGGCCACCTCCGCGCTGGACAACAAGACCGAAGTCGCGTTCCAAAGAGTCCTGCAGCGGCTCATGCGCGGCCGGACCACCATCATGGTCGCGCACCGGCTGACCACGGTCAAGAAGGCGGACAAGATTTTTGTGCTGGACGAGGGCCGCATCGCCGAATCGGGCACGCACGGGGAACTTATGGCCGCCAAGGGCAAGTACTACGAGCTTTGGAACGCCGAGGAAACTCCGCACGACGCCGCGGCGCGTCCGGCGGCCGGGACCCCGACGCGGGCGTCCAAAATCGAAACCGGAACACCGGAAAATGGCGAAGTCTCGGGAGATTGAGACCATCGCCGCGGCCGCGACGCCCGCGGGCGGCGCGCTGGCCACGCTGCGCGTGAGCGGCCCGGACGCGTTGAGCGTCGGCCTTTCGTTTCTGCGTCCGCGCAACGCCTCGGGCAAGCTTTTGCCTCGGCAAGCGACGTTGTGCGAGGCTGGCGCCGCCGAACGCCCCATTGATGAAGTTGTGGCGGTGTTCTATCCCGGGCCGAACAGCGCCACGGGCGAGGACCTTGTTGAAATCTCCTGCCACGGCTCGCCCTACGTGATCAAAAAAATTTTGCAGGCGGCGCTCGTGGGCGGCGCGCGATTAGCCGAGCCCGGAGAATTCACGCAGCGGGCCTTTTTGCACGGCCGCATGGACTTATCCCAGGCCGAGGCCGTGGCCGATCTTATCCGCGCGCGCAGCGAGGGCGCCCACCGCGCCGCGCTGGCCCAGCTTCAAGGGGGGCTCGCCGCGGCCATCGAAAAAATCCGCGAGCCTCTTTTGGACGCGCTGGTCCGCATCGAAGCCAATTTGGATCATCCCGAGGAGGACATCCCGAGTCTCTCCGCCGGTGAGTTGAAAGCGGCCCTGTCCCACCCGGCCGAACTTATCGCGAAGCTGGCCCAAAGCTACGAGCGCGGGCGCCTGGCCTCCGAGGGCGCGCGCGTCTGCCTGGTGGGCCGCCCCAACGCGGGAAAATCGAGCCTCTTGAACGCGCTTTTGGGCCGCGAGCGCGCCATTGTCTGCGCCGCGCCCGGCACCACTCGCGACACTCTCGAAGAAGAAGCCGTCATCTCGGGAACGGCGTCCGTGCTCATCGACACCGCGGGCCTGCGCGACGAGGCGGCGCTCGATCCCGCGGAAGCGGCCGGCATGGAGCGCACGCGCGCGGCGCTGGCGTCCTCCGATTTGGTCCTGCTGGTCATCGACGGCTCGCGTCCGCCCACGCCCGACGACGAGCGCGTGCACCGGGAAATTTTGGCCGCGGCCGCCAAGGACGGCCGGCCCGCGCTTTCCATTCTGAATAAGACCGACATCGCGGCGCGCGACTGGCGCGGGGGAACGCAAGACGTAATGACCTCGGCCCTGCGGCAAGAGGGCATCGCGGACCTGGCCAAGCTCATCGCCCGGCACCTCGGCGCGCGGGAAGCCGATGCCCAGCAAGTGACCGTCACTTCCCTGCGCCACCACGAGGCGCTTACGTCCGCCGGAGAGGAAATCGACCGCGCGCAAGAAGCGCCCAAAAAATGGCCAGGCGAGTGGGAAGACCGCGCGGCCTTCCATCTGCGCCAAAGCCTGCGCGCGCTTGGCTCCATCACCGGCGAGGACGCGCCGGATGAAGTTTTGGCGCGGGTTTTCTCGCGCTTTTGCGTCGGCAAGTAGCCCTAAGCGCCCGGCCGGCCGGCTGGGCAAATAAGATATAATTCTCGCTCGGCCCCATGACCAACAAGCGCCTGGCCTGGAGCGTGCTCGCTCTCCTTCTGGCCATCAACCTCATGAATTACGTCGATCGCGAGGCGCTCTATTCCCTTTTGCCGCTCATCCAGGGCGACTTGAAGCTCTCGGACGCGCAGGCGGGCTCTTTGGCCTCGGCCTTCGTCATCGTCTATATGTTTGCGGCGCTGCCCATCGGCTATTGGGCCGACAAGGGCAAGCGCGTGTCCTGGATGGCGGGGGGCGCGGCGCTCTGGAGCTTGGCGACCGGATTTTCCGGCCTCGCCTGGAACTACGCCTCCTTGTTTTCCGCCCGCGCGGCCGTGGGCATCGGCGAGTCCTCCTACGGCTCGGTCTCGCCTTCCTTCGTCGCCGAGCATTTTCCGCCCGCCGAGCATGGTCTTGTGATGGCCATCTTCGCCATGGCGGTGTCTGTCGGCAGCGGCATCGGCTACATCGCGGGAGGGCTCTTGGGCCAACACTTCGGCTGGAGGAGCGCCTTTTACTGGACCGCCATTCCGGGCCTCATCTTCGCAGCCATGGCCACGCGCCTAAAAGACCCGCAGAAAAACCGCCCGGCTCCGATTGCCGCCGCGCCGCCCGCGCCGACTCATTCCCCGATGTCCTCCTACTTAAAAATTTTTAAAACCCCCAGCTACTCCTTGACCACGCTCTCGATGGGGCTCATGACCTTCGCTTTGGGCGGCTTCGCGGTATGGATGCCGAGCTTCCTGCACCGGCAGTGGCTCTGGAGCGTGGGGAAATCGGGCTCGGTCTTCGGCGCGATGACGATTGTCTCCGGCATCATCGGCACCTTGGCCGGCGGCTGGATTTCCAACTGGGTCTTCAAGTACAACACCCGCGCTTATCTCATCGTCTCCGCGGCGGGACTGCTGATCTCGACGCCGCTCATGATCTACAGCCTCATGTCCACGCACGTGATGGCAGCAATGGTCTCCTTGTTCACCGCGGAATTCTTCGTCTTCCTGAACATGGGACCCTTGAACGCCGTTTTGGTCGCCGTCACGGAGCTCAAGTCCCGCTCGATGGCGTTTGCCGCCAACATCTTCGTCATCCACGCCATCGGCGACGCCTTGTCGCCCACCATCATCGGCGTCATCTCCGATCGCTCCAGCCTCACCATCGGCCTCATCTTCGCCAGCCTTTTCCTGGGCGCCTCGGGAATTCTCTGCCTCTGGGCCATGAAATATTACGACGCCGACGTGGCCGCGCAGGACGGCGGCGTGAGCGCTCCCGTTTATGTCTGAGACCAGCCTGCCGGGCCTAGCCAAGCTCTATTTGTTCCTTCCCAAGAGGGGCGCTGCGGCCGCGCGAAAAACGGAAAGCTGGTTGCCCAGCCTTTGGCTCTACGCCGCGTTTCTGCTCGGCTCTCTGATTTTCTACTGGCTCAAGCCCTGGGATTTCCCTGATGTCAACGCGCCCTACCCCCAGCAACTGATGGGCCTGTTTTTCTGGATCAAGGTGATGATCTGGCAGCCGCCCTTGGAAATCGTCTGGATTTTGTTCGCGCTGGGCTTGGCCGTCTGGCTGCGCGCGGGAAACTTCATCGTCAAGCTCGCCGCCGCGGTTCTTTGGACCGCGCTGCCCTTTATCCTCGTCGTCTGCTACGCGCGCTATCCAAGCTTTCCGCGCTGGGCCTTTATCGTGCTGACGCTGGCCTGGCTCTCGCCCTTTGTTCCGCTGCTGCGCCGGGTCGCGGCCGCGGATTGGCGGCCGGTCCTGGCCTTCATGCTCGGCACTAACGTCATCGGCCTTGTGCTCATCGCGCCCCTGGCTGTCTCGGTTTTCTGGCGGATATCCAATCTCTTCTACGCCGCGCAGATCGCGGGGGGATTCTGGATTCTGGCGGTGAGCTGCGTGGGCTTGAAGGAACTCATGTCCCTGCGCCTGCCGCGCGCCTTCATGGCGGTGCTGCTTTCCCTATTCCTGCAAATCGCCTTCGCCTTCGCTCTGCACATGGCGGGCCTGGTCCCCATGCAGATACTAAAGGCCCTGCTCTATTCCTAACCCCATGGACGAAAAAATCTACGACGTCCTCGTGATCGGCGCGGGGCATGCCGGCGCGGAAGCGGCCCTGGCCGCGGCGCGCATGGGCGCCGCCACGCTCCTGCTCACGCAGAACTTGGACGTCATCGGCGCGATGTCCTGCAACCCTTCCATCGGCGGCGTGGCCAAAGGGCAAATCGTGCGGGAGCTCGACGCCTTGGGCGGCGAGATGGCCAAGAACACGGATAAGTCCGCCCTGCAGTTCCGCACCTTGAACACCAGTAAGGGCGCGGCCGTGCGCTCGCCGCGCGCGCAGTGCGACAAGAAGCTCTACCAGTTTTCCATGAAGGAAACCATCGAGTCCCAGCCGAACCTGGACGCCAAGCAGGACGAGGCCGCTGCGCTCTTGAGCGATGACGCGGGCGTGCGGGGCGTTGCCTCCAAGCGGGGCGTGCGCTACCGCGCAAAGTGCGTGATCTTAACCACCGGAACGTTTTTAAACGGCTTGGCGCACGTGGGCCTTGAGACTTATCCCGCGGGGCGCTCGGGCGAGCCGCCCGCGACCAAACTGTCCGCGAGCCTGCGGGAGCTCGGCCTGGAGACCGGGCGCCTTAAAACCGGTACGCCGCCGCGCATCCATTTTCGCTCCATTGATTTCGAACGCACCGAACGACAAGACGGCGACAACCCGCCCGTGCCCTTCTCGCATTTCACCGCGCGCATCGAAAACCCTCAGTTGCCCTGCTTTATCACCTACACCAACGACGCCGCGCACGCGGTCATCCGGGGCAACCTCGACCGCTCGCCGCTCTACTCCGGGCGCATCAAGGCCGCGGGGCCGCGCTACTGCCCGTCCATCGAGGACAAGGTGGTCAAGTTCCCGCATAAGGAGCGCCACCAGATTTTTCTGGAGCCCGAGGGCTACCGCACGCGCGAGGTCTACGTCAACGGCTTGTCCACCAGCCTGCCCGAGGACGCTCAGGAAGCGCTGCTGCGGGCCATCCCCGGCCTGGAGCGCGCGGAAATCATGCGCTACGGCTACGCCATCGAGTACGATTTTTGCCCGCCCACACAGCTCCACGCGACCTTGGAGACGAAGAAAATTCCCGGACTTTTTCTAGCCGGACAAATCAACGGCACCACGGGCTACGAAGAAGCCGCGGCGCAGGGCTTCATGGCGGGCGTCAACGCCGTCTTGAAGGTCCGCGGCGAGGCGCCTTTCATTCTCTCCCGCGACGAGGCCTACATCGGCGTGCTCGTGGACGACTTGGTCACCAAGGGCGTGGACGAGCCCTACCGCATGTTCACCGCGCGCGCGGAGTATCGCCTGAGCCTGCGCGCGGACAACGCGGATATGCGCCTCATCGGCGCGGGCCGTCGCTTCGGACTTATTTCCGATGACATGCACGAGCGCTTCAAGCGCTACCGAGATGCGGTCTTGACGGGGGCAAGTTACGCGGACGAGGACTTGGCGCCCTGGTCCATGGCCAAGGCCCAAGAAGAGCGCGCCATCGAGGAGTCCTACGCGGGGTATCTGCGCCGCGAGCGCCAAACCGCGGAGAAAATGAAGAAACTTGAGTACGTGCCCATCCCGAAGAACATCGATTTCTCGACCTTATCCGCTTTGGGGCGCGAAGCACGGCACAAGCTCGCAAAAATCCAGCCGCGAACCTTGGGCCAGGCCGGGCGCATTCCGGGATTGACCCCCGCCGACGTGCAGGTGCTCTGGGTGCACGCGGAAAAAAGCCGACGCATCGAAGCCGAGGCGAAGAGTTGAACGCGCCCGCGCCTCTTGAAATCTTGGAAAGCGCCGCGCGGGAATTGGGCTCGCCGCTTTCCGCCGCGCAGTTAAACCTCTTTCGCCTCTACCTGGATTTTTTACTCGAGCGAGGGGCAGCCACCAATCTGACCGCGGACTTGGAGCCGGAGAAAATCCTGCTGCGGCATTTCGCCGACGGCTTGGCCGCGGCCCGCGCGCTTGACGAGTTCGCGCCGCAGCCGGAGCCCAAGGTTGCGGACGTGGGCTCGGGCGCGGGATTCGTGGGCGTGGCGCTTAAAATCGCGCGGCCGGAAATTTTAATGACGCTCATCGAGCCCTCGCAAAAGCGCTTTGATTTCCTGAACCTGCTGATCTTGAAGCTCGGCTTAAAGGGGCTTCGCCTCGCGCGCAAAAAAATGCCGCAGGACTGCGGCACGCTCTCCGGCACCTTCGATTTGGTCTTGGAGCGCGCCTTGGCGCCGTTGCCGGACGCCCTGTCCCTGTGCTGGCCGCTGGCCAAAACCGGGGGATTCGTGGCCGCCTACCAGTCCGATCCGGCGGACAGGGCGGACAAGGCGCTGTCCAGACGGCTGGATTTGCTCTCGGCAAGATTGGTAAAGTCGCTGCCGTACCGTCTCCGCGGAGAAACGCGGGACCGGCACCTGGCGCTGTTCGAAAAACCCGCGCAGGAGATGAACTGACATGCAAATGCTCAACCGTTATTTCTCGCCTTTCGCGCTCTTTCTCATTCTCTCGGCCGTGTACTTCAGCGATCCAGATCCCTCCGCCTACCGCGCGTCTTTGATCATCCTGGCCGCGGCCTTCGCCGTCAACTGGTGGCTCACCGCCAACACCTACCGCTTCATCCGCTGGGCCCGGCGCATGCGCCAAATCCAGATCTGGGTCAACTTCGTCTGGGCCGTGCCTCTGTTCTACCTGCTCCAGCCCTTCTGGGCCCCGGTGTGGCTCCTGTTCGTCATGGCGCCCATTACCGCCGCGCTCTACGCCGGCTTCTGGGAGACGGTCTTGACCGCCGCGGTGGCCGACGCCACGATGCTGGGCATCTACTACTCGCGCGGCGTCTTCTCCATGGGTTCGGCCGAGGCGGGCATGGCCGCGACGCAGGCGCTCTTCATCCTGGTCGTGGCGCTCTTCGTCAACGGCCTGGCCATGGCCGCGCTGCGCATGAGGGACGCGAGCCTGGGCTAGCCGGACTCGCGCCGCGCCGTGGAAGTTCTTTCCCGCATCCGGCTTCTCATCTGGCTCCTGTTGCTTTCGCTCTGGGGCCTCATGGTCTATCAATATCTGGGGCAGGGGAACTTCGACTGGCCGGTCCTGAGCGGAGTCGCGCGGAATTACTCTCCGCTCTCGCAGATCAACGCCGGCGGCGCCACCTCCTCGGGAAATCTCTTCCCGTCCCAGCCCCAGGACCAGACGTCGGGCAGCCCGCCCGCGACGCTCATGTTTCCCACGCCGCCGCCGGGAGCGGTGGGCAGCGCGGAGCCAAGCCCATCCGCCGCCCAGAACCCGTCTTCCTCGGGCCGGAACCAGCCGTCAACCGCCGTTCAGGTCCCCGCCTCCGCGAACCAGCCGGCCGCCGAACCTCAAGTTTCCGGAGAAAAACTCACGCGCCCGACGCTCATCCCGCCGGACTTCACCCGAACGCTCACGCAGCATTTCGTGGTCTACTCTGAAGGAGCGCCGCCCAAGAGCTTCCTGCACATGATAGAGCTGCTGCACGGTAATCTCATGCTCGACTTGGCCGCTTTTTCGCCTTGGGCCTTCGATCAGCGCGTGACGGTCGTGCTCTTCAACAACCAGAAGACCTACCACAAGGTCACGGGCCGCCCGGAATGGTCGGGAGGCGCGACCTCGGTCGAGCGCCGGGAAATTTTCGTCTACGAGAGCCCCGATTTGCAGAGCATCATGGCCCATGAGATGACGCACGTTTACTACGACGGCTTCTACCTGGAGGGCCACGAGGATCCCATGTGGCTCTCCGAGGGCATGGCGACCTTCGATCAAGTCGAGCTGGGGCTCACCAAGCCCAACTGGCTGCGGCCCAATTTGCGCATTCTGGAGGAAGGCGGGGGGTACTCGCTCAAGCAGCTCATGGGCGTAACCACGCTCAACGGAGCCTCGGACGCCGAGGTCCAGCTTTGGTACACGGAAGCCTACAGCGTCGTGCGCTTCTTGACCAAGCTGCCGCCGCGCAACGGCTTCTACAAGTTCTCGGTCTCCATCCGCCAAGGGCACGGCGTGGCCGAGTCGCTCTTGGCCGGCTACGGCATGCCGTATAACCGCATCCAGGCGCTTGAGTACGCCTGGCGCTTCCACCTCTCCAAGCTCTCGCTGCGCCACGTGGGCGAGAGCTTCAACGCCCCGGCCCTGCAGCTAAACCTCGACGATCAGTAACCCCCGCGCGCCTAGGACCATGGTCCCGGAGGGCCCCGGCCCGAAGACCGGCCGCGTCCGGGTCCGAAGGCCCAAGAAGCTTCTGCGCGCACGGTGAGCCTTCGAACCTCGCACCGCGCCATAATTCAGAAGCTGGTTTCGCTCATGGACAAGGTGGTCAGCAACGAAGACTTGGCGAGCTACGCCATTCCGCCTCTCGGGAGCCGCTCTCTGGACGTGGGCGCGTGCCTCAGCAACGGCGCCGACAACTACATGGAACGAAATTTCCCCAACCCGCCCGTTCCCTGCGTTCGCGGGGGCATCTACCTCTGGATGACGCCGCAGGCGGAGTATTTCAAATCCCAAGGAGTGTCTCCACGTTACTACCAGAAAGTGGTCGGCTATCCTGTGCTTCCCGAACTCGTTCTAACGGCTGATTCACTTAAAAACACAAACTTCACCGTCGTTACTATTCAAGCGGAGAATACTCCCGGCGATGATGGGTATTCCAGGCCGGATGTGCTGCCGAATGACGCCATCTACAACGTAAGCTACCTGATTTACAAGCCTCTGCTCCCCTCGGAGACCACGTTAAATGACCTGGATGTAATCAGCGCCCAGGCCGCGTCGGTTTCCACGGACGGATACCTACGCCGCTTACGCGCAGTTGAAGCGGCAGCGCGGCATACCCTAGCTTAAGGCCGGCTAACGGCTGGAATGGATTGCTGCAAAGCCGCCAGATCGGAGAGGGCCTCCGCGCTTTGAAAGCGCGGGTCCACTTGGAGGTATTCCTTGACGATGACGCCTTGGGGGTTTATGAGGAAGGTGTGCCGCGCGGAAAGCGTCGCCACGATGAGGTGCATCACCGAACCGTAGAGCCGCGAGACCTTGCCGTCGGGATCGGCCAGAAGCTTGAAGTCCAGGCCCTCGGCGGCGCAAAATTTTTGGTGCGAGATCACCGACTGCATGCTTACGCCCAGCACGACCGCGTTGAGCGGCCCGAATTTCTTTAAGTCCCGCTCGAAATTGTGCGCTTCAATGGTGCAGCCGGACGTGAAGTCCTTGGGGTAGAAATAGAGCACCACCCATTTGCCCCGGAAACTCTTCAAGCTCACGGGCTTGCCCACCTGCGAGTTGAGCGTGAAGTCAGGCGCCACGGAGCCCACTGTCGGGGCCTTGTCCGCTACGGCTTCCACGCGGCCAACGAGGAAAAGCGTGAAGATCACGAACAAGCCGCACAAGGCCGCCGCCGTGTACCTGAGGCGGCGCTTATCCCGGGGATTCACGACGCCCGCCTAGAACATATCATCTTCGCCGATTTCCTTGGCCGGAGCCTTCAAGGCCTTTTTCTCCGCGGGGCTCAGCAGGCTCTTGTGCACGACGATCTCGTAGAGATTGTCCCTGAACCACTCTCGGTACATGTGGAAGATTCCCCGGCTGCCGAAGCGGCTGCCCCAAGAGTTCTCCACTTTGAACTTGACGACCGGGCCCCTGGGGTTGGGGCGGTCGAAACCGGTGATGGCCATGGCGTGATCGGGAGCGCGCACCATGAGGTAGGTCGCCTGCGTCCGGGTCAGATCCTTGGACTTCTCTCCCTTGGTGAAGCCGTAGAGAGAATTTTTCTGGTAAATCTTGGGGTGCATGATTCCCGTGCCCGGATCCATGTCATGATCGACGTCGGCGGCGATCCAAACGGGATGCCCGGCCGAGATGGAGGCGACGACCAGCCGCTCCAGGCGGCTTAAGCTCACGTTCAAGAAGCTCGCGTTGGGCGCGGGGCGGCCGCGCGCCGGCTCCCCGATGGCCGAGTCTTTCACGGTGTAGAGCTGGTTGGACTTTTTCCCGGGGGAGTTGGCCAGTACGACGTAGTCCTCGGCATTGAAGCGCACGAACTTCTGGGCAAACTCGAGCGGAGTATGGTTGGAAACCTGGGCGGGGGTCGTGCGCGTCAAGCCATCCTTCTCGGGCCGGCCCTCCTGCCTGAACTCAAAACGCCCGGGCGGCGTGCCCAGATGGGTGACCAGCACTTTCCAAATCCGGGACAGGGCCAGGGCCCGCGCTTCCAGCATCGCCTTGGCGTCAAAACCCGTCGGGTCGCGGCGCGCGGCATCGAGCGCCTCGTTGATGGACTGCGCCAAGGAGAGGCTCATCTCCTGCAGCAGGACGCCGCTATTCTGCGAGCTTTTGGTCTCGGGCATGGCGCTTTCCGGAACCAGGCCGTACTTGGAGGCGAGGAACTGGAAGTACTCGAACCAGCCGCCGTCCTCCACCTTGTCGTCCACCGAAAGTTGTTCGCGCAAATCGGAAGCTGAAAGCTTCGAGTCCTGCTTCATGCTGGCGGCGACGGCATTGACCGCCTTGCCCATGTGCAGGTTGGCCTGCTCGAGCAGGCTGAAGAAATAAAGGTAGTTCTGCGAGAACTCGAACTTCCGGGGAAGCCTTTTCTCCGCGAACAGGGTCGAGCGGATCATGTTCAAGCCCGCAAAAATCCAGCAGCGCCCGGAGTTCTTCTGGTTGGTGATAGTGCCGGCGGGAAGCTCGGACGTGTACTTGTCCGTATGGTTCTCGATGACCTCGCGGTTCAAGGCGACCTGCGAAAATCCCAGGCGCTGCGCGGCGTCGCGCAGGCGCTTGTCCCCGGCCGAGACCTCCTCGGCATCCTTCAAGCGCATTTGCTCAATCCACTTCGGGGAAATGCCTCGTTCGCTGGGCAGCGGCGCGCGCGCGGACGCTAAGGCCGCGGCACCGTCGAATAAATCGGCGCGCAGGTTGAGGGCGGCCATGCGGAAAAGCTGCCGGCGCGCGGACATTTTTCGCGAGGAATCTTGGCTCTGGTCGACGGCCTGCGCGGACTTGGCGCGGGCGGACTTCATGGCGGCGGAAACCGGCGCCGCCTCAAGCGCGAGGGCTCCTTCTTGAGCGGCCGGCCGAGCGGCAGCCGCCGACAAAGCGGCGGGCACGGCGCCCGGCTCGCTCGCGGAGGCGTCTTGCGAAAGATCGAGGAGAGAGGCCGTGAGCGAACCCAGGTCCGTTCCCGCGGGCAAAAGCGATTCGGGCGCCAGCGCCGAGGCGCCGACAGCGGGAATTTCAATTTGGGGGATGCCCGCGCCGTCTTCGGCCGCGGTTTCACCAGCCCGGAGAGAGCCGCCAGACGCCAGCGTCAGACAGAAAATCGGAAGCCAGATTTTTCCCGGAGCCCTTTTAGCTAAGCGCGTCATTCCCATCTCCTTGAATAAGCTCAAAATAGATGCCAGCCTCTTCTAATTATATAAGGAAGCGCCCGCGCCCACCTGGGTCCATGGGGCCACGCGCCTGCGGGCCTTTCGCGCATAGGCCTAAAGACCCGGCTCCGCATGGGCCTTTTTTCCCAACCCCCTTGACAAAATAAAGTTCATCCCATATAATGCCTTGCCAGTGGATAAAAGTGGGAATAAAAGTTTTTAAGTGGGGTTTAGTGGGAACAAATGATTCTGCTTATCGGTCGCTACGAATACGCCCTCGACGTGAAGAATCGCGTCGGGCTGCCGCCCAAGTTCAGGGAGGCTCTGGCGCAGGAGAAGGCCAAGGCGGTCTATCTCACCAGCGGCCTGGAGAACTGCCTCTATCTTTTCCTGCCCTCGCAGTGGAGCCAACTGCTGGAAAAAGATTTGTCGGCTTTTTCCCTGCCCGACAAGGAGCAGGAGCGCGCCTTCAAGCGAAAGTTCTTCGCCGAGGCCACGGAGGCGGAACTCGATTCGGCCGGACGAATTTTGATTCCCCAGTTCCTGAGAGAGCACGCGCGCCTCGGGAAAAACGTGCTCATCCAAGGGGCGGGCAAGCGCGCGGAAATTTGGGACAAGGATAAATGGAACTCCTACAAAAAATCGAAGGTCGAACCAGCCTACCGGCTGGTGACCAAGAGCATCGAGATTTAAGGCTGAGGGGGACGGCCATCATGAGCGGGGACAAGACCTACCGCCATGAGCCCGTGCTGCTCCGTGAAACTATCGACGCTCTGGTCGCCGATCCCGACGGCCTCTACCTCGACGCCACGCTGGGCTTGGGCGGGCATTCCGAGGCCATATTAAGGAAGCTCTCGCCCAAGGGGCGGCTTCTGTGCCTGGATTTGGACCCCGAGATGGTGGGGTTGGCCCAGGCGCGCTGGGCCTCGCGCTCGGACAACGTCAAAATCCTGCATGGCAATTTCAGGACCGTCCAGCAGATTTTGGAGGCCGAGAAGTTCTTCCCTTTGAGCGGCGCGCTTTTCGATTTGGGCATAAGCTCGCTGCACTTCGATAAGCCCGAGCGAGGGTTTAGCTTCCAGCATGAGGGGCCGCTCGACATGAGGCTCTCCCCCGAAAATCCTTTGACCGCGGAGGCCATCGTCAACCGCTGGCCCGAGGAACAACTGGCGCTTTTGTTCCGCGAATTCGGCGAAGAGCCGGCCGCTCGAACCGTCGCCCGCGCCATCGTGACGCGCCGCCAAAAACGGCTTTTCTCGACCACCACCGATTTGGCCGAGCACATCGGGTCCGTCGTGCCTCGCACCGCGGGCCGCCACCCGGCGACGCGAACTTTCATGGCCCTGCGCATAGCGGTCAACGCTGAACTCGAGAACCTTACACGTGGACTCGAAGGCGTGCTGCCCTTCGTCAAAAGCGGCGGGCGCATCGCGGTCATCAGCTTTCATTCGCTGGAGGACAGAATCGTCAAGACCCTTTTCTCCTCCTTCGCATCACTCGGAAAATGCCGTCCCGTGAAAGGCGGGAAAGGCGCCGGAGCCGTCCTGCCTTCCATCGAAGAGGTTGAGCGCAACGCAAGATCGCGCAGCGCCAAGCTGCGGATCGTGGAGAAAACCTGATGATGAGAAACGATGGGGCGATCAGAGGTTCGAGATGGGGAATGGCGGCCGTGCAGGGAGTTCGTTCAACGCTGAGCTCGCTGCTGGAGAAACGCCAGCCCATGCGCCTTGAGGCGCTGGTGCGCGAGCCGGACGGGGGATATGTCTGGAAGCGGGTGTTCCTGAAAAAAGGAACGCGACGAGACCGCGACTAGGCCACAAAAATATGGCGGGCGCCTCGTCGGCGCGGGGCGCCCGCCTGTTCGTTCCAAGGATAAGGCGAAAACTACATGAAAAGAACAGGCCGGAGGACCCTGCAAATTTTTTGCGGCGGCCTCCTCGTTATGGGCCTGGTCTGGCAGAGAATAGAGGCCACGGCGCTGGGCTACGCTGTGGAGAATGACCGTCAACAAATTTTGCGCATGCAGGGAGAAAACGCGCTTCTGGAAAGAAAAGTGGACAAGGGCCTCTCCTGCGGCCGCATCGCCAAGGCCGCCGCTTCTGAGCTTGGGATGATTCCAGCGCCTCTTTCAGCCGAGCGAGCGCTGCCCGCCTCCCCTACGGAGGGCGCCCCGCAATCCTTCCTGTCGAGCCTGCTCGCTCGGGTTTGGCGGCGCGCCAGGCGCGACGCGCGCCTGTTTTCCTCGTAGCGCAGGGCCGGACCGCACAGCCATGGAGACGCGCCGACGACTCTCGCTCGCGACGTTTTTGGCCTTCTTGCCCGTCGTACCCCTGTCCCTGCGCTTGGCCCAGCTCCTGGTCGTCGAGCACCGCGGGCTGGCCCTGCGCGCCGACGACGAGCTGGACCGCATGGCCGTGGAGGCCGCGCCGCGCGCGCCCATCCTGGATCGCAAGGGCCGCGTGCTGGCCGAATCGCTTCCTTCCTGGGCCTGCTTCCTGGACAAGCGTATGATCAAGGATCCGGGCAAGATCGCCCAGGAGCTTTCCGGCCTCCTCGGCGTTCCCGCCGCCGAGATTTTGTCGCGCTACCAAACCGGACGGCGCTTCGCCTGGATCAAGACCGACTTGGACTACGACCAAGCCACGGCGCTTAAAAAGGCCCGCATCAACGGACTGGGCGTCGTATCCCGGCAGACGCGCTTCTATCCCAACGGCTCCTTGGCCGAGAACATCCTGGGCTTGGTGGGCAGCGACGGACACGGCCTCTCCGGCATTGAATACTCCGAGAACGCGCGCTTGGAGGCCGCGCCCATCGAAATCCAGATCATCCGCGATGGCGCGGGCCACGCCATCTACGAGGACACCGCCCAGGACTCGCCCGAGCCCAAGCCGCTGACCTTGTCCATCGACCGGAACATCCAGTTCTACGCGAGCCAGATACTTGCGGAGGCCGCGAAAAAACTCTCCATAAAAAGCGGGGTCATCGCCGTGGAGAACCCCCAGACCGGCGCCATCCTGGCCATGGCCGATTATCCGCCGACCCCGCTGCGAAACGAGGCCATCCAGGAGATGTACGAGCCCGGCTCCGTCTTTAAGCTTGTCACCGCCGGCGCCGCGCTCAACGAGAGCGTCATCACGCCGCAGGAGACTTTCTTCTGCGAGAACGGCGCCTATCAGATCGCCCCGGGCGTGGTCATTCACGACGTCGAGCCCCAGGGGAACCTCACCATCGGGGGCATCCTGCGCTACTCCTCCAACATCGGCATCTCTAAAGTCGTGGCCAAGCTGGGCCCCAACGGGTTTTACAGCTACGTGCGCGCCTTCGGCTTCACCAACAAGACCGGCATCGATTTTCCCGGCGAGACCTCAGGAGAGCTGCGGCCGCTCTCGCAGATGACTCCGGTTAATCTCGCCGCCGCTTCCTACGGCTACGGCGTCGGCGTGAGCCCGATTCAGGTCTTGAACGCCTACAGCGCGGTGGCCAATGGGGGAGTTCTCATGCAGCCCCGCGTGGTCGAGGACGGGCCGCCGGAGGAAATCCGCCGCGTAGTCTCGGCAAAAACCGACGCGCTCCTGGTGAAGATGTTCGAGGGTGTGGTCGAGCAGGGCACGGGCGTGCCCGCGCAAATTCCGGGCTACTTGGTTGCCGGCAAGACCGGCACGGCACGCATGATAGACCCCAAGACCCACCAATACTCGCGCACGGCCTACAACGCCTCTTTCGTCGGGTTTCTACCCGCCAGCAGGCCGCGCTGGACCATTCTCATTCTCATGGGCGACCCCAAGGGCCCGCGCTATTACGGGGACGAGGCGGCCGCGCCCTATTTCGGCGAGTTGGCTCGGCGCCTCATCGCCCTTTCGGGAGCCGCGCCGGACGCGCCGCCGGATCCGCCGGCGCCACGAACCCTCCAAGCCAAGCCGCCGTTCGGAGTCCGGCCTCGGGCCGCTCTGCCCGCGGCTCTGCGGGTTTCTCCTTGAATCTACAGAGCCTTCTCTCGGTCGCTCATCCGATTCTCGTTTCGGGCAGGCCTGACCAGGATATCCGCGGGCTGACTCACGATTCGCGCGCTGTTCAAGACAGCTTTGTTTTCTTCGCCCTGCCGGGCTCCAAGACCGACGGCAACCGCCACGTCAAGGACGCCTGCACGCGCGGCGCGGCCGCCATCGTGAGCGAACTCCCGCCTCCTCCGCCGCCCCTGGGCCTTTCCGCCGCCTGGATCCAGGTCCCGGACGTGCTCGCCGCCATGGGACGCATGGCCGACACGTACTTCTCGCACCCCTCGGGCGCGCTCACCGTCTTCGGTATTACCGGCACCAGCGGCAAGACCACCACGTCCTATTTCCTCGAGTCGATTCTGCGCGCCGCAGGAGCCAAGCCGGGCGTCTTGGGCACCGTCAGCTACCGGTTTTCCGGGCAATGGGAGGAGGCTGCGGTCAACACCACGCCCTTTTCACTCGAAACCCAGCGGCTCCTGGCGCGCTTTCGGGATGAAGGCGCCACGCACGCGGTGATGGAGGTCTCCTCGCATGCCCTGGCATTAAAGCGCGTCGATGAGGTTGATTTCGACGCGGCCGTCTTTACTAACTTTCGCAGCGACCACCTGGATTTCCACAAGACCGCCGAGAATTACTTCGAGGCCAAGGCCCGGCTCTTCGATTTACTGGGCAAAGCCTCTTCGGTCAAGAAAAAGCGCTTGGCCGCGCTTAACGCCGATGACGCCAAGACTCATGCGCTTGAGCGTCGCGCCTCCGGGGCTGAGATCGTTCTCTACGGTCTGGGAGACAACGCCGCCGTGCGCGCCTCCGACATCGCGGCTGGCGCGGAGAAGACCCGCTTCGAACTTTCCTTCCGCGGCCGGCGCCTTAAAGCCGAAATCGCCCTGGTGGGGGAGCACAACCTCTACAACGCCCTGGCCGCCGCGGCCGCGGCGCTGGGTCTTGGGACGGACCCGGAAGCCGTGCTGGCGGGTTTGGCGGCGCTCAAAAGCGTGCCCGGACGCCTGGAACCCGTCGAAGCCGGGCAGAACTTCAAAATTTTCGTGGACTACGCCCACACCGAAGACGCCCTGGAGGCGGTCCTCGCGCACTTGGCCCGCCTGCCGCACAAGAGGATCATCACGGTCTTCGGCTGCGGTGGGCAGCGCGATCGCACCAAGCGCGCGCCCATGGGACAAGCCGCGCGGCGCTCGAGCGACTTTATCATCGTGACCAGCGACAATCCGCGCGGCGAGGATCCGCTCGAAATCATCGCGGATATCGAAGCGGGCTTAAGGACTTCCGGCGCTAAAAATTATAAAATCCAGCCGGATCGCAAAAAAGCCGTCGCGGAGGCCGTGGGCATGGCGCGGGAAGGCGACATCGTCTTGATCGCGGGCAAGGGCCACGAGCGCTCTCAGATCCTCAAGGATCGGACGGTCGCCTTCGACGACCGCGATGCGGCGAGGCAGGCGATTCGGGAAAGACTAGGCGCGCCATGAACCTGAGAATGTCGTGGGAGGAGCTGGCCAAAGCCGCGCAGGGGCGGTTATCTTTCGGCCATTCCGGCGATCCGGTCGAGTCCATTTCCATCGACAGCCGGACCTTGAAGCCCAGCCAGGCCTTCTGGGCGCTCAAAGGCCCGCGCTACGACGGCCACGATTTCCTGGGCAGCGAAGCCGCGCGCAAGGCCTCCGGCTGGATCGTGGAAACCGGACGAGCCCAAAAAGCGGCCGCTAGGCCGGAACATCTAATCGAGGTCCGCGACACGGGCAAGGCCCTTTTAGCCCTGGCCGCGGACTACCGGCGCAAGTTCGAGATCCCCGTGGTGGGCGTGACCGGCTCCAACGGCAAGACCACGACCAAGGAAATGCTCCGCTCCATCTGCGAGAAAGCCGCGCCGACCTGCACCAGCCCCGGCAACTGGAACAACCACATCGGGACGCCGCTCTCCGTGCTGGAACTCCTGCCCGAGCACCGCTACGCCATTTTCGAGCTGGCCGACTCCAAGCCCGGCGACATCCTGGAAATCGCCCAGGTCGCCCAGCCCACGGTCGCGGTCATCACCAACATCGGGCCGGACCACATGGAATTTTACGCGAATCTGGAGCAGAATTTCCGGACCAAGGCCGAAATTTTGGAAGGCCTGCCCGCGGACGGCAAGGCCGTCATCAACGCCGATGACCCGTGGCTTGAGAGCCTCGAAACGCGCCTGGGAGAGCGCGCGGTAACCTTCGGGCTTGGTGAACGGGCGCGCGTGCGCTTCTCCGGCGCGGAGGAAATGCTCATCGACCGCGTCAAGATATGCGTCAAGCTGCAGGTTTTCGGGGACTTGAGCCGCTACAATGCCTGCGCGGCCGCGGCCGCAGCCTGGGCGCTGGGCATCAAGCCCGACGTCATCCGGCAGGGCCTGGAAAGCTTCAAGCCTTCCGGCATGCGCCTGGAGCGCCTCAAGCACCCGTCTGGCTGCGACATCGTGCTTGACGCCTACAACGCCAACCCGGCCTCGATGCGCGCCTCTATTTCCGCCTTCTGCAGCGAGTTCGCCGGCCGCCCCAAGGTTTTGGTGCTGGGCGACATGAAGGAACTGGGCGCCGGCTCCGCAGAATTTCACCGAGAGTTGGGCCAATGGCTCGCGTCTCTGCCGCTCAAGGCCGTTTATCTCGCGGGACCGGAGATGGAAAAAGCCGGCGCGGCCTTGAAATCAACCGCCCCGTTTCCGGTCCACTACGGCAAGGACGCGCCGGAATTGAAGCGCGAGCTTAAATCCGAATTCAAGGCCGGGCAAATCCTGCTCTTCAAGGCGTCGCGGGCGATGCGGCTCGAAGCCCTGCTTGAAGGCGAGGGCGCGGCATGCTCTACTATTTAAGCGCATACAAAAGCGCCTTCGGGGCGCTCAACCTCTTCCAGTACATCA
>DATLUA010000019.1:0-43799 GCA_035533295.1 Elusimicrobiota bacterium
AGACCGGCGACATCGCCAACTGGATGATTCCGGGCAAGAAGGTCAAGGGCATGGGCGGCGCCATGGACATGGTGGCCGGGGCCAAGAGGGTCATCGTGGCCATGGAGCACGCGACCAAGGACGGCAAGCCCAAGATATTAAAGAAGTGCTCGCTGCCCCTGACCGGCAAGGGCGTGGTCTCCACCATCGTGACTGAGCTCTCCGTTTTCGACGTGACTCCCAAGGGCCTGGTGCTGCGCAAAAAAGCCGAGGGCGTCTCCTTGGACGATTTAAAGCGCCTCACCGAACCCGCGTTTCAAGTTTCCGACAAGCTGGCTGTCTTCGTGGCGGTTTAACATGCCCAAGGCCAAGCCGGTGCGCGAGTCCCTGACGCAGTTGGCGGACTTAATGTCCCCGCCCGACGCCAACATGCGCGGCACGGTCTTCGGCGGAAAAATCCTGCAGATGGTCGACAAGGCGGCCGCGGTCTGCGCCATGCGCCACGCGGGCCGCGAGTGCGTGACCGTGGCCATGGAGCGGGTGGAGTTTTTGGTGCCCATCCAAATCGGCCACGTGGTGACGGTCGAGGCGCGAGTCAATTATGTGGGGCGCACCTCGCTGGAAATCGGCGTCGAAGTCTACGCCGAGGACATGGTCAAGGGCGAGCGCCGGCACGCCAACTCGTGCTTGGTCACCATGGTCGCCGTGGACAAAAACAGCCGCCCCGCGCCCGTGCCGGGCCTGATTTTGGAGACGCCCGACGACAAGGCCCGCCATGCCGAGGCCCTGAAACGACGCGAGAAGCGGGCAAAAGCGTGAAAATTTTTCCAGCTCTCGCCTTGATCCTGCGTGCAGAGCGCTCCCGTTTTTAAAACGCCGGACGGCAAGGCGATATCGGAGGTTCCCGCGGAAACGCTGGAAGATCTGCTCTCCGCGTGGCGGCGGCAGGGCGTCCAGGGCTGGGAAGGCTCGGGAAGCCTCGATGAGTTCATTAAAAATCTGGAATTGAACCCCAAGGGCGACTGGGCCGCGCCCCAAGCGTTTAAGCCCTGGGCCGGCGACGCCGGGTCGCCCTTTCCCGTGGCCGTGAAACCGGGAAGCCTCGTTCCGGTCGACCAAATCTTCGGGACTTACGTCCGCGAGCCCGATTGGGGCATGGACCAGGATATTTGCGGACGGCAGCCCTATCCTTGCAATCCGGAATGGAAATGGATGGAAGCCTACGCGGACGGGCTTCCCAGCCAGGCCTTCCGCCACATGTACTGGCCCAAAGGCTACCTGAAAATCGCCAAGGGCCTGCCCATTCCGATTTACGTGCATAAGCCCATCGGCCAAGCGCCCGCGCGCTGCCGACTCTATTTTCAGTTGAGCGTCCTGGCCGCCGACACGGGCCACCGCTACTGGGCGGCGCGCTTCCTGGCTTGGTCGATGCATTACGCCCAGGACGTCGCCCAGCCCTTTCACGCCAAGCAGATTCCTTCCCGCAAGCTGATGGTGCTTTCCCCGTGGCCCATTCCCAACCAGACGGAGACGGCGCGCAAAATCGCCTACTACCATCTCGCGTTCGAGGATTACATGGACGGCTACGCGGCGCGCCTCAAAGGCGTCATCGCGCAGGCGCCGTCCTTGGGGCGAAGCGGCGCCGAGGCGGCGACCGCCGCGGCCGCCAACTTCGGCGCGGCGCACGCCGCAGCCGCGGCCGACGCCTCCCTGTCTTTTTTTCCGCCCATCTCGAAGGGGCAGCTCAAGGAAAGCGCGCCCAGCGAGGAGATTTACCGGCAAAACAAGGCCCAGGACGGCCTGACGGCCGCGCCGCCGCCCGCCTTCGAGGGTATCGCCGAAGAGTGCATGGCCGAGGCCGGCGGCGCGACCCGGAATCTGCTCGATTTGTTCGAAAGCCAGGCGAAGATACCCGAGCCCGCCGCCGTCGCGGCGAACTCGCCCTGGACTAAAATCCGCGCCGCGCTCAGCCTGTCCCGCTTCGGTCTTTCTTTCGACGGCGCCGCCCGCTAGCGCGGAAGTTGCCTGGTCTCGCCGGGCTCTTCGATGTAGTCGGAGGGAATTTCCCTGCTGGTTTTTGCGCCCAGGGTTTTCAATTTTTCCGTTCTCGTGATCAGGTTGCCCGGGCCGGTCCTAAGCTTGCTCTTGGCGCCCTCGTATTTCTCCTGAGCGTCCGCCAGGCTTTGGCCGATTTCCTCTAAGTCCTTCAGGAAGGAGACGAATTTATCGTAGAGCTTGCCGCCCTCCTCCGCGATCTTGAGCGCGTTTTTGTTCTGCCGCTCCGTGCGCCAAATCGCGGCTACGGTCCGCAGGGTCGCGAACAGCGTGGTCGGGCTGACGGCGACGATGCGTTTGTCCCAGGCATAGGGAAAAATTTCGGCGTCGGTCTGCATGGCGGCCGCGAACACCGCTTCGATGGGAACAAACATCAGGACGAAGTCCGGAGAGTTGAGCTTGCCCAGGGACTGGTAGTGCTTTTGGCTTAAGCCGTCTATATGCGCGTAAAGCGAATTGTGGAATTCCTTGAGCTCTTTTTTGCCGCCTGTGGCGATGAAGCGCTGATAGGAGGTCAGGGTCACCTTGGAATCGATGATGACGTGCTTGTCTTCGGGAAGATTGATGATGACATCGGGCTTCCTGCGCCCGCCCTCCTCGGCGGACAATCCCAGGCCCTCGGCCTGCACCACGTACTCCGAACCCTCGCGCAGGCCGGAGGACTCCAGGATGCGCGAGAGCGCGATTTCTCCCCAGTCGCCCTGCGCTTTTGAGTCCCCCGTCAGCGCCCTGGTCAGGTTGTTCGCGTCCTCGCTGATTTTTTGATTCGCCGAAACCATTTTTTCGATTTCATTTTTGAGCACGGCCCGATCGCTCACCCCTTGGGTGTGAGTGTCCTCCACTTTCTTCTGAAACTCCAGAATTCTGTCCCGCAGAGGGTTGAGCAGGGCCGCCAGCGAATGCCCGCTTGATTCAAGGAAATTTTTGGAGTTTTTCTCCAAGATTTGACCGGCCAGATTTTGGAAATGCTCGGAGAGATTTTGCCGCAGGCCCTCCAGCTCGAATTGGTGGGCCTTGATGCGCTCCTCCAGGCCTCTCTTTTCGGCCGCGACGGCGCTGGATTCTTTTTCCAGCGAGAGGACGCGCCCTTCCAGCGCGGCTTTTTCCCCGGCCAGGCGCTCCTTGTCCTCCTTTTCATGCGCGAGATTCGCGCGCAGAGTGGTTTCGGTGTTTTTGGCGAAGGAGAAGAAAACTAAATAGCACAGCGCGGCGCCGGCTAAAATGCCAAGAATGAGCGCGAGCGCGGACGAAATCATCACTTCGCGGCCCTCTTGAGGCGGGGCACGTCCGCGAAGGTCAGGACCTGCGCGCGGCAGCTCTTGCCCGCCTCCAGGTAGAGCTTGAGTTTGGCCAGGCAATCCTCCCAGCCCGCGGCGCAGCCGGAGTAGCGCTTGTCCGCGGCCCGGCTCTTGGAAAATCCCGCGTGGACCAACGTCACCTCGCAGCCGCGGCGCTTGGGGCGGATGAAGAAGCTGGCCAAAAGCGGGATGTCCTTCTGGCGCGAGGCCTTCCACAGCCAGGCCACTTTGCGCCCCGGATCCAGGTCCACGAAGACGCCCTCGCTCTCGCCGCGCGCGACGTGCGGCGGGAAGGGCGTGCGGGAGTCGGGCGCGCGCAGCTTGGGCCAAACCATGCGGAAACGCCCGGCGTTTCTGGCGTCTGTTTCCGCGCCTTCAAGCCACCAGCGGCAGAGCCTGGTCGCCGAGGTCAGCGCTCGGTAGACGTCGTCGGCCTTGGCCTGGATGTCCAGGCTCAAGCGCAAATCGCGCGTCCGAGCCAGGCTCACCGCGCCGCCCCGGAGGGCCCGTCTTTCATCAGAAAAAAAGTGTTGACCAGCGTGTTGAACTGGGCGAGGTGCTCGGCGTAGCCCGCGTCCGTGGCGGGATAAATGAGGACGTAGAAGCCGTCTGAAACCGGCGCGACCACGTAGGCGTGCTTCTGCGGGATAAACCGTTTGCCGGTGCGCGGGTCGGTCAGCACGCCCCAGCGCGCGCCGGCGGGCGCCGGAGCCGGGGAGAGCACCACGAAATGCTCGGCTTTTATTCCCGAGACCAGAACTTGAGCGATAGGTTGGGCCAGCTGGGATTGGGGGCCGTAGACCTCGCGCAGGGTCTGCCGGATGTAGTCGTCCGCCCCGGTGTACATCTCCAAGGAACCGTCCCGCAGCCGGTGCGAGGCGTAGTCGCGGTACCAGCGCACGCTCAGGCTCGGAGCGCCCAGATAGAACTTCGGATCGAAGGGACCGATGAATGTGGTGTCCGTATAATGCTCTCCCTCGTGATCGGTGACGACCTTCCAGCGCCACGGGGCCAGGCAGCGGAAATCGCCGCGGACCGAGGCATAGGCCGCGTATTTGGGGGCGCATCCCGCCAGGACGGCCGCCATGAGGGCGGCGGCGCCGAGGCGAAGGGTGATCTTTCGGCTCATGGTTTGCCTGCCATATCCTTGGGATGCAAACCATTTCCGTTGGTCATGGGGCGGGATGAGTATAACAGGGAAGGACGTTGTTTTCCATGATAAATCGAGAGGGGGCTAAAGGCGCTCCACCGCGGCGGCGATGCCCAGGCCTCCGCCCACGCAGATGGCCGCGGCGCCGCGCTTTTTGCCGCGCCGGGCAAGCTCCAGGAGCAGCGTGTGGACCAGCCGCGCGCCAGTCCCGGCGAAGGGATGGCCCAGGGCCAGCGCGCCGCCGTTGACGTTGAGTTTGTCCGGGTCCAGGCCCAGTTCCTTAAGATCGACCAAGGTCTGGGAGGCGAACGTTTCGTTGATTTCGAATAAATCCACCGAGGCAATGGGCCAGGACAGCCGGGAGAGAAGCTTTTTTATGGCCGCAGCCGATCCCTCGGCCATGCGCTCGGGCAAGAGACCCACCACTTCGGCCCCGACCAGGCGGCCTAGCGGCTTTTTGCCCGCCGCGGCCTTGGCGTCGGCCAGGATGAGCGCCGAGCCGCCGTCCACGATGGCGTGCGTGTTGGCGCTGGTGGCGTCGCCGCCCTCGTGGAGGAGCTTTGACCGCGCGAAATAATCGTCGTCCGGGTTTTCCCGGATGGCGTCGTCCTGGAGAACGTCGGCCACGGGGACGATTTCCATCCGGAAAAGCCCGGCGGCCCGGGCCGCCGCGGCGCGCCGGTGGCTCTGTCCGGCCCAGGCGTCCTGCTCCTTTCGGGCCACGCCCATCTCTTTTGCCACGGCCTGGGAGGTCTCCGAGATGGCGCGGCCGCACCAGATGTCGTTGAAGGAGGGCACGAACGTGCTCAGCGGCACGCGGCTGGAGACGTCCGCGCCGCAGGCCAGGACCAGGGAATGCCGGCCCGAGGCGATTTCCCCGGCCGCGACGCGCAGGGCTTCCAAACCCGCGCCGCAGGCCAGATTCACGGTCGTGCCGGTCAGGCGCGGCTCGGCTTTCAGGCGCTGGGCCACGTAGCGCGCCCCGTAGCAGGCATGCGGGCCGACGTGGTAGCAGTTGCCGAAGACGATGAAATCAAGCGCGCCCGCGGCGAGCCCGGCGCGGGAGAGCGCGCCGCTTGCGGCGGCGCCGGCCAAGTCGAAGGGGTCCGTGCCCGCCAGGGCGCCGCCCTTGCCGCCTTCGGGCTTTTCGCCGCGGCTCCAGACCGTAAAGGGCGTGCGGGCTCCGGAAAGAATGAAGATTTCGGGCGTCATTTTCAGGCTATTTTACTACAAACCCCGTCGGGAATGCTTGATTTTTTCGGATGAAATCGTATATAATTTAGAAATACGATTTAGATAATGTCGGATAATTAATGATAAAAGATGGACACTGGCTTCCGGGGAGATCATGCACCTTAAATCCATAGACATTGTCGGCTACAAGTCGTTCGCGGCGAAAACTCATCTAGATTTAGGGTTGGGCATTACCGGAATCATCGGCCCCAACGGCTGCGGCAAGTCCAACATCATGGAATCCGTGCGCTGGTGCCTGGGCGAGATGTCGTGGAAATCCCTGCGCGCCGATTCCATGGTGGACGTCATCTTCGCCGGCACGGCCAAACGCCAGCCCCTGTCCATGGCCGAGGTGACGCTCACGTTCGACAACTCCCAGAACATGCTGCCCGTGCAGTTTTCCGAGATAACCGTCTCGCGGCGGCTGTTCCGTTCCGGTGAGTCCGCGTATTTCCTCAACAAGACCCAGTGCCGCCTGCGCGACATCCGGGAGCTTTTCATGGACACGGGCCTGGGAGGGGACGGCTACGCCATCATCGATCAGGGCGGAGTGGATTTAGTCCTCAACTCCAACGCGGACGATCGCCGGGCCATTTTCGAAGAAGCCGCGGGGGTCTCCAAGTACAAGGCCAAGCGCGAGGAAGCCCTGCGCAAGCTGGAGCGCGTCGAGGCGGACATCTCCCGCCTGCGGGACTCGGCCGTGCTCATCGATGAGCAGGTGCGCAAGCTCGATTCCGACGCGCGCAAGGCCAAGCTCTACCAGAAGTACAAGGAAGAGCTCGCGGCTCTTGAGGCCGGGCAAGTCTTGCGGCAGATGTCGGATTTGGACGCCCGCCTCGCCGAGGCGGCGGGCCAGTGCCGCCCGATGGAGGAGGATTTGGGCCGGCTGCGCGTCGAAATCGACGGCGAGGGGGCCCGCATCGCGGCCCTGAACCTCGAAAAAGCCAACGCGCAGAATGAGATGATCGCGGCTAACGGCCGCATCTCCGAGACCAAGGCGGAGATTTCGGGCGCCGAGGTCCAGAAATCGTTTTGTGATTCGACCGGCGAGGACGCCCAGAAGCGCCTCGACGCGCTCGCGGCGGAAACCTCCGGGCTGCTGTCCCGGCTGGAGCAGATGGACCCGGAAATGGGCCGCGCCCAGTCCGAGGCGGAGAACGCCCGCGCCGAGGAATCCCGGATGCGCGAGGAGTCTTCCGGCGAGGAAGCCCGCGCCGAGGAATTGTCCCAGCGCTGCGCCCAGTCCGGCCGCGCGGCCGAGACTTTGCGCGAGGAAGCCCTGCGCGCCGCGGAGGTCGCCCTGTCTTTGCGGCGGGAGCGCTCCCGCTTGGAGTCCGATTTTGCCAACCAGGATTTTGCCGTGCGCCAAAGCCTGCGCGATTTGGAAAAAGACGGGGCGCGCGTCTCGGCCCTGCGGCAGGAGCTGGACTCCGTCCGCGCCGCGTGGGAGACGCTCAAGGCGGAAGCCTCCGCCAAGCGCGAAGCCGCCGCGGCGCTGGAGGCTGAATTTTCTTCCGCGCGCGAGAGGTATAAGGCTGCCGCCGAAGCCGCGGCCGCACGCCAGTCCGTCTTGACGCTCTCTCGCGCCAGGCTGGAGGCGGCCGAGACCCGCGGCCGGCAAAATCCCTATTGGACGGGAGCGCAGACGGTTTTAGGCGCCGGCATCCCCGGCGTCGTGGGCATGGTGGGAGATATTCTCCGCGCGCCTGAAGATGTCGCGCCGCATCTCGAGGACGCCCTGGGCGAACGGCTCTACGCGGTGGTCTGCGAGGACTCCGTGGCGGCGAAGGCTTGCGTCGAGCTTTTGCGCGCGACCGGCCGCGGCCGCGGCCGGTTCTTGGTGCTGAGCACCCTTTCTTCCGCGCTGGCGGAGCGTTCGTATCCGCCCGAGTCCCTGCCGTTTTTGTCCCGCTTGAGCGTTGCTCCGGCGCATGAGTCCGTGGCGCGCTTTTTGCTGGGCGAGATGTATTCCCTCGACAAGGCCTTGTTCTCCGATCATTGGGTTTGCGGCGGATCGGACGAGGCGCTGGAAGACTCCATGGGCCCGGCCCGCATCGGCGTTCTGCGCGAGACCATCGCGCAAGACGAGGCGGAGTGCTCCCGTCTGGCAGCGGAAAAAGCGGACAGCGAGGCCGGCATCGCGCGCAAAGAGACGGAGCTTGCCGCGGCGCGCGCGGCGCTGGCCACGGCCGAGGCCGAGGAAAAAATCGCCGCCGCCCAAATCGAGGATCGGACCGCGTCCCTGGACGCGGCGCGGCAATCGGCGGCCGTTTCCGAGTCCGAAGCGGCCCAAGGCCTCAAGAATTCCTCCCTTATTAAGGAAGAGATCGCGGCCAAGAACCTCGGCATCGCCGAGCTTGAGCGCGCCGAGGCCGAGGCCAAGAGCAAGGAAACCGCCGCGGCCAAGGAGTTCGGCAACCTCCGCGAAGAGTCCGCCGCGGCCCGCGCGGGCATGGAAGCCGTCCGCTCCCGGCTCAAGGCGGCCCAGGAAAAGACGACGTTTTTAGAGAAGGACCTTCAGCGGCTCGCTCAGGAAAAATCCGGATTGGAGGATTTGCTGTCCCGGCGCGAACGGGAACGGACCGATCTGGAGGCGAAAAAAACCGAGATGGCCGCGAAGGCCGCGGAGCAGGAAGCGCGGCGGCAGGCGCTCACGGACACGCTCTCCGAGTTCGAGATTACGGCCCAAGGCAAGGCGTCGCGGCTGCAGGACTTGGAGTCCGCCGCCGCCCAAAAAGAGGAGTCCCTGCGCGGGCTGCGCGAACGAGGCGAGGACCTGCAGGCCAAGCTTCACGCGCTCGAAGTCGAGAGCAGCTCTTTGCGGGCCACGCGGGAAGCCTTGTCGCGCCGGCTCTCGGAGGAGCTGGGGCTTTCCGCCGATGAGGCCCGGGAAAAATACGGATCGCAAAACGCCGAGCCCGAGAAAATCGAGTTTTTGAAGCGCCGGGTCGCGAGCCTGGGCAACGTGAACATGGCCGCGCCCGAGGAGTACGAGGCCCTGACCGCGCGGCAGTCCTACCTCGCCTCGCAGATCGAGGACTTGAACAAGGCCGAGGAGGATTTGAAGTCCGCCATCCAGAAAATCAACAGCGCGACGCGCGAGAACTTCCGGCAGACCTTCACCGAGGTCCGCGAGCATTTCCGACGGCTGTTCTCCGTCCTCTTCGAGGGCGGCGAGGCGGACTTAATCCTGAGCGATCCGGACAACATGCTGGAATCCGGCATCGAGATCATGGCCCAGCCCCCGGGCAAGCGCCTGCAGAACATCACGCTGCTCTCGGGCGGGGAAAAGACCCTGACCGCCATCGCGCTCTTGTTCGCCTTCTTCCTGGTCAAGCCCTCGCCGTTTTGCATGATGGACGAGGCCGACGCGGCCTTGGACGACGCCAACGTGGAGCGCTTCGGCCAGCTCCTTAAGGAATTCGAGACGCGCACGCAGTTCCTCATCGTCAGCCACAACAAGCGCACCATGGAGGCGGCCGACGTCATTTACGGCGTCACCATGGAGGAGATGGGGGTGAGCCAAATCGTCTCCGTGGATCTGCGCAGGAAGCCAGCGTCCGCGTCCGCGCCCGCCGCGGCCCAGCCGTCCTCGGATCCGGCCCGGGCCTAGGCGCGCCCGGCTTTGGAGCCGCCGGGATGATCTACGGGGTTTTTTCCGACGTCCACTCCAATTTGGAGGCCCTGACGAGGGTCCTGGAGTTCCTTGAATCCGCGGGCGCCCGGGCGTATCTCTGCTGCGGCGACTTGGTCGGCTACGGCCCCAACCCCAACGAGTGCCTGGACAAAGTGCGCCGGCTCCCCAACCTCGGCGCCGTCTGCGGCAACCACGATTTGGCGGCCATCGGGCGCATGGATCCGGGGTGGTTCAACGCCTACGCGCGCGAGGCGGTGTCGTGGACGCGGCAAGAGCTCTCCCCCGAGTCCTTGAAATACTTGTCCTCGCTCAAGCCGCGGTTGGACGGGTCGGAGTGGACCCTGGCGCACGGCACGCCGCGCAAGCCCGCGGACGAGTATTTCTTGAGCGCGCTGCAGTTCAAGCAGAGCCTGGGTTTGGTCAAGGCTTGGCCGCTCTTCGTCGGGCACAGCCATATGCCGCTGTGCTTTAGGCCCGCGCCCGGAGGCGAGGTCCAAATGTCCCTGATCGAGGATGGGCAGGAAATTCTCCTCAGTCCGGAAGAGAGGGCGGCCTTTAATCCCGGCTCCGTGGGCCAGCCGCGAGACCACGATTTCCGCGCGTGCTGCGCCCTCTACGATTCGGAGAAAAGAACCGTCCGCGTCGCGCGACTGGCCTATGACGTGGCCGCGGCGCAGGCTAAAATCCGCCGCGCCGGGCTGCCCGAGTTTCTGGCCCAAAGACTCGAACTCGGCCGCTGACCTTCGGCCCAGAAGCCCGCTGGGCCTTTTGCCTGGAAGCCTTGGGACCTCCGGCCCATGCCCGCTCCGCGGCCGAATGTTATCATGGGGCGTCCGTCGTTCAAAGCGAATCCATGCACAAAAGAACGAAAAAGACGTTTTCATCCGGCGCGGGCCTCGCGCCGATGCCGCAGGCGGCCGGCCGCCTGCAGGCGTTTTCCCCGGCGCCGCGGCGCACGATATTGTCCTTCGAGCGCCGCATCCAGGCCTATTTCTGGAGCTCAAGCCGGGAAAAATCCCTTGCCCGCTGATCCGGCCGCCGCTCCTCGCCGCCTCGCCAAGCGCCGAAGAGGCGTTCTTCTTTTCGCGCTCTCCCTGCTCGCCGCGGACCAGGCGCGGGCGGCATACAATCCTCTTATGAGCACGGATTTCATCAGCATCAGCCAATGGCTGAGCCAGAACATCGCGCAGGGTCTGGCGTTCAACGCCGGCGAGACCTTCGATCCGCCGCGGGAGGTCAAGGATCGGCGGCTTCAGCCCGACATCAGCGTCGGCGCGGGCTTTCTGCCGCTGGACACGGCCAAGTTTCCCGCAACCCCGGCTCTGACCGGGCAGGGTATCAACGCCGCGGGTTTTTTCCCTTCTCACGTCCTTTTCCCGAACCTCGTGATGCACTTGCGCGCCGGGCTGCCCCACCGCTGCGACTTCGCCCTGCGCGCCGCGGACATGACCACCCCGCCGGGCTACAAGCTTTCCAGCAGTCTTTACGGCCAAGGGCAAAGCAATTCTTTGGGCTTCGATTTGCGCAAGCATTTCCTGGGGCGGGACGGGGATCCGATGGTCACCGTGAGCGCGGACTACAACTATGTCTTCGGGTGGTTTAATTTCCATGAAACGCTGCCTGTGGACGTGGAAAATATTGGAATCGTCAATAATCTCGCGGGTAATTTGCGTTGGAGCGTAGCCAGCTACGGCTTAAATTTCGTCGTCAGCCAGCAGTACGGCCGCTGGACGCCTTTCGTCGGCTTGGGCTACAACCATGCCGCCGGTTCCGTTTCGGCGGGGCTTTCCGACACTGGCGACTCAAATTTGTTCACGCCGATTATCGGACAAGGAGCTTCGAAGGTGACGCCGGATCAGGCGCGCGGGCTTTTGGGCTGGCAGTGGACCCGCGGCTGGATCGATTACTTCGCCGAGGGAGAAATCGAGGCGGCGGGCCCAGAAAGCGGAAAGGTTTGGATTTTGCAGGCAGGCATTTCCCTGCCGTTCTACATCGGGATGAAGAGCAAGAACAAGAGCGCCGAGGGAATCCTCGATCGGGATTCCACCGCGCCGCTGGGCGCCGGCGCGTCCCAGCCCGTGTTCATGCGCTGAGCATCGGGTCCCCTAGGACTTTTGCCCGGCGTTTCGTAGGACTTTAGACACTCTTTTTCCCGCCTTATTAATCTTAACATCAACATTCGAGACATGGCGCGCTCTATCAATATCGTGACTACTAAAAAGGCAATCGCGGCGGGCTTGGCCGCGGCGCTTTTGGCGCTGACGCCGGGCCTGCCCTGCTATCAGGCCCTGGGCGCGGAGTTTTCCGCGGACGGGGCCGGAGGCCCGGAAGCGCTATCCGTTCCCATCGGCGCCGCCGCTGATTTTTCCGGATTTTCTCCGGTGGCGGGCGCGCTGTCGGAGACGAATGTGCCGGGCATCTCCGCGCTGCCCGCGGGCGCGGAGGTTCCGCCTTCGGTCGAGGTCCTTTCCGCGGCGCCTTCCGCGCCAACAGCGCGCCCCGAAGAAGCGCCCGCGGAGAAAACGGCCGAACGCCCGGCCGCGGTCGATCCAAGTCTGGAGACGCCGCCGGACGTCGCTGGCCCGCGCGGCGAGTCCGCGGCCGGTTCGAGGCCGGACTCCGCTCGCGCCGTTGGCGAAGCGGGGCGCCCGTTCCGGCCGCTGCTTCGGCTTAAAAAAATAGCCTCCGCCTTGGGGCGGCTGGTAACGCCCCGCGCCGACAGCGCGAGCCTTAAATCCGGCTCCGATCGCATTTTTGATTTCGCTTCCGCGGGAAGCGCCTCCACAGGTGCGGCGCCCCTCGTCGCGGCGCCAGTTTCCGAAAAAGCGGTTCCGGCGTCGGGACTTGGTCCGGTGGACGCGCCGCGGGACGAGGCCAAAGCGGCGATTCCAGAGAACGCCACTTCGGGAACGACCAAGAGCCAGCCGCCGCGATCTTTGCGGGAATGGATTTTTGGCCCCATCCGCTCGGCCGCGCGCCTCACCCGGAATGCCGCGGCCAGGACGCGGGAACTTTTGTTCGGCGATCCGGCGCTGGCCTGGACCACGCGGTCATTGAGGGGGCAGCGCTTGGCGGCGGCCGGGCTGGGAGTGGCCGACGCCGCATTGCCGTTGGCCACGGCCGCCGTCATCGGCGCGCTGTTGGACGCCGGGCGCGCGGCTCACGGCGCCGCCGCCTTGCCGCATTTGTGGTGGCTTGTGGGCGCGTCCGTCGCCTTGTCGCTCGCCTCCGCGGTCTCGTGCTGGTTTTTCACCTACCTCTACCGCGCGGTCGGGTTGCGCGCCGCCTATCATTACCGCGCGGCTTTGGCGCGCAAATTCGGGCAGCAGGAGATGGCTTTCCATCTGGAAAAGCAGCATGAGTCCAGCGCCCTGGCCAGCCGCGTCTTGAACGACACCAACTACCTGTCCTTTAAAAACGTGAACACCCCCATGGATTGGCCGATGGGCGTCGTCATGCTTGTCGTGGGAGGAACGCTCTTGGTCTCCCAAAGCCTCCTCATCAGCGCGGCGGTCGCCGTCATCGTTATCCCGGCGGCCATTTTCATGGCCCGCTACGGCCGGGAGCTGGCCAGGCTGAATTTCGAGCAGACCGCCCGCCAAGCGGAGCTCACCCAGCGCTCCCAGGAAAGTTTGCGGCAGGTGCGTGCGGTGAAGATTTTGTCTTCCCTGGATTTAGAAATGGCGCGCTTCAAGGAGAAGGCCCGGGAAATCATGGATTTGGGCGTGGCGCAGGCGCGCATCCAGGCCAAGATCGCGCGGCTGGGCCTCATCATGGGGTTCTTCACCCAGCAGTTTGTTTTCCTTTTAGGCGGACTGGGGCTTTCAGGCCGCCTGGGCCGCGCGATCAAGCCCATCACTTTCGGCGGCATCACTCAGATGGCGACCTACTCGGGCTACGCCAGCGTGGGCGCGAGCCAGTTGACCAATGATTACCTCCGCTTCAAGCAGTACGAGGGGGCCTCGCAGATCGTGCGCAGCTACTTGGGCCGGACGCCGCTCGTCACGGACGCGCCCAATGCCGAAAAACTCGCCGTTCTCGAGGGGGACGTGCGCTTCGAGGATGTGAGCTTCTCCTACGGCGGGGGCAAGGACGCTCCCGCGCTCAAGGACGTGAGTTTTCAGGCCCGCCCGGGCGAAACCGTGGCCATCGTGGGAACCACGGGCGCGGGCAAGAGCACCATCGCGAAGCTCCTTCTGCGGCTTTGGGACGTCGGCGACGGCCGCATCCTCATAGATGGCCGCGACGTGCGCGGGCTCGAGCGCCGTTCCTACCTGAGCCGCGTGGCTGTGGTCCAGCAGGACACCCGGCTCTTCAACGACACGGCGCTCTACAACATGACCTACGGAAGCTTCAACGCCTCCCGCGAGGACGAGCTTTCGCCCGGGCAGAAAGAGCGCCTGGAGCGCGCCATCCGCATGGCCAAGGCCGACTTCATCTTCGACAAGGCGCGTTTCCCCGAGGGCCTTGCGACGTCTGTCTCGGAGGGCGGCTCGCGGCTCTCCGGCGGCGAGCGACAGCGCATCGGCATCGTCCGCGCCATGCTGCGCGACGCCCCGCTGCTCATCTTGGACGAGGCGACCGCCAAGCTCGACGGCCCCTCCGAGCGGGTCGTTCAAAACGCGCTCGAGCGCGCGGCCGAGGGAGAGGGCGGCCGGCGCCCCACGGTCATCGTCATCGCCCACCGCCTGACCACCATTCGCCGCGCGGATCTGATTTTGGTCATGGATAAAGGAAGAATCGTGGAGCGAGGCACCCACGAACAGCTTTTGGCGAAGAACGGAGTCTACGCGCGCCTCTGGCGTGACGGCGGCTATGATGAGCCCGCCTCCGCCCAGACGGCCGCGTCCGAGGCGCCCGCCGTCTCAGGGCGGGAAGAAAATTCGTCTGTCGATCCGGAGGCGGCTTCCGCCGGACTCGCTGCGCGCTCGGCGCGCCGCCGCGGCCGCGCGTTCGGCGCTTTTTTGCGCCGGCAAATTCGCGGCGTCCGCCTGCAGGCGCGGCGCTTCTATCTCGCGCTGGCCCAGTTGGCCGCGGGCGACAAGGAGGTCAAGCCCCACCTTAAGCCCTACCGCAAGAAAATTTTCTCCGCGGTCGCGCTCATGACCGCGGACGCCGCCCTGGCCGTCCTTTTGTCCAAGGCCACCGGCTCGCTTTTGGACGCCGCCGCCTCCGCTCTAGGCGTCGGGGCGCTGTCCTCCGGCGTGGTTTTGGCGCTCTGGATCGCGGTGGTGTCGGGAACCTTCTTGGCGCGCCTCCATGTGCAGCCCAAGAGCGTCTACTTGAATAACGCCCTGCAGTCGTGGCTGAAGTTCGACTTGAGCGCCGCGCTCTTCGAGAAGCTCCACCGGCGGGAAATGTCCTTTCATATGGAAAAGGAGCACAACTCCGGAGCGCTGGCCGCGCGCATCACCAACGACGTGACCAGCCTGGTCGCCAAGAACACGGCGGTGCGCTTTCCCATCCTGGCCTGCCTGCTCAAGGCGGGAGTGAGCGCCTTCCTGCTCGTGCACGCCAGCTGGCTGGTCGGCCTTCTGGTCTTGGCGATGGTTCCGGTGCTGGGCGTCGTCAACGGCTGGGCCGGGCAGAAATCCGAGCGGCTCTACACCCTTTTCAGCCGGCGCCGGGCCGAGGTGGGCCGCGCCAGCCAGGAATCGTTCGAGAATATCCAGACCGTCAAGGTGTTCGGCCAGGAAGACCAGGAGGCCGAGCGCCTGGGCGGGAAGATGAAGGCTTTGGCCGACGTGGGCGTCGAGCAGGCCAAGCCCATGGCCTATTCCGCGATTTTGACCGACGCCCTGACCACCTTCGCGACGGGGAATTTTATCTATATCCTGGGCGCCTTGTTCATGGCCGGCGCCCTGTCTTTCGGGGTCGGCTGGGGATTTTCCATCGGAAAAATCGCGGCGATGACCTTCTACGCCGCGCTCCTCAAGGACGGCCTCACCGGCTTGTCGCAGACCTGGATGAACTTTAAGACCATGCATGGAGAGACCAAGGTCGCGCGCCGCTGGCTGACGGCGAAATCGCGCATCGCCGATGGCGCCGATTCGGCGCCTTTGCCCGAAGGCTCGGGCGACGTGCGCTTCGAGAACGTCGGCTTCCGCTACCGCGCCGCGGGCGACCCCGCGCTCAATGGGATTTCTTTCGAGGCCAAGCCCGGGGAGACCATCGCGTTCGTCGGCGAATCGGGTTCGGGCAAGAGCACGATTCTGGGCCTGCTCCAGCGTCTCTGGGAGCCGCAGTCGGGACGCATCCTCATCGACGGGCAGGACGTGGGCAAGACGACGCTCGAGAGCTTGAGCCGCGCCATGTCGGTCATCCCCCAAGATCCGCCTATCTTTGACGAGAGCCTGCGCTACAACATGCTCTACGGAACTCGCAGAGTGACCGAGGCGGAGCTTCTCGCCGCCATCCGCATGGCCCGCGCGGAGTTCTACAAGGACCTGCCGCAGGGCCTAGACACCCGCGTCGGCGAAGGCGGCAACCAGCTCTCCGGCGGCCAGGCCCAGCGCGTGGCCATCGTGCGGGCGCTCCTGAAGAAGTCGCGCATTCTCGTCCTTGACGAGGCCACCGCGGCGCTGGATAAATCCACGGAGCGGGACGTGCAGGCCGCCATCGACGGCCTGCGCCGCGGCGGCGCGGGCTCGGGCCGGCCGACCACCATCGTCGTCGCGCACAACCTTCCCACCGTGGTCAACGCCGACAGGATTTTCGTCATGAGCAGGGGCCGCATCGTCGCTTCCGGCACCCACGCGGAACTTCTCAAGACCAGCAGCGTCTATCGCGGCTTGTGGTCCGCCTTCTCGGGCCGCCCGTCGCAAAAATAATCGCGACCCGTAGGGCCCAGCGCCGCGTGGGCCCATTACCCGGGCCTCTTTGGGTCCTTTGACCCTGAAGGCCGCGCGGGCCTGCCGCTATAATGACACGCGAAGCAAACGCCATTTCAAGGGGGAGTCAATGCGCTCTAAGAAGCTCGCGGCGGTCCAAGGATCGCTCTTTGCCGTGCTGTTGCTTTGCGGATGGGGATGGAGCGCGGAAATCGGCGGCGAAGGCGGGGCTCCTATCGGCGCCGAGAACGCCACTCCCATCGAATCCGTCGAGAACCTCTCCGTCGCCGCTCCCCTCGGCACGCTGCCGGGTTCCCAGGATTTATTTCTGAGCCAAGAAGCCCTTGGTCTGGGCCGGGATGCGAGCCTGCCCCGGCTTCCTTCGGCGACGGCGCCCGCGGCGATGCCGAGCGAATCGGCGCCGGCGGCGTTCATCGGCGAATCCGCGGCGGTCCCAGGTGAAACGCCCATGGCGCCCTCGATTGAGCCCTCCGCGCGAACTTTGGCCGCGGCTTCCGAAAAAAACCATCCTAATATTTCCGCCCAAACTCAGGCCCTCCAAATCGCGGCGGGCGTGTCCGCGGCCCAGGGCAGTGGCTCCCAAAGCCCTGCTTCCGGCGCGGCGCTGGAGACGGGCTTTGACGGCGCCGCGGTCCAGGCCATGGATCCCGTCGTCGCCGAGGACTTGCGAACGTCTTATCCCCGCGTGGTGTTCATTGAGGACGGCTTCGCCGGCCCGGTGTCCGAAAAAACGGTCGCCTCCATCGAGAAGCTGCTAGACGCCGGCGTCCACGTCGTGTTCATGACCCAACGCCGGCTTAAAGGGCCGGACTCGGCGGAAACGATTCTCGTTTCCCGCTTAAGGAACCGCCAGACCAACCCGCTTATCATCGCGTCGTACGGCGGCGCGAAAATTTCCGTCGCGAGCCGCGCGGAGAATCCGAAATCCCTCATTGAGGATCAGCCGGGTTTCAATGAAAAAGCCGTCTCTCTCATTCAGAGCGTCACGGAGAAGATAAACAAAACGCTGTCCAAGGGCGCGAGCCTGCGGGGGGAGTTTCTCCCCGCGGCGGATCACCCGCTGGCCTATGCCCTTGAAATTCCGGCTGAGGTTTCCGAGGCGAAAGTGGCGGAGATCAAGAAGAACGTTTTGTCCCGCTACAACCGGGCCCTTGCCGCCGCCGGCCTTCCCTATCGGCTGCGCGCTTCCGCCGGCGATTCGCGCCAGATGACGGTGTCCGCCATGCCGCTTTCCTCTTCCTTGCCCCGGATTTACCGCGCGCTGGGCGAACGCTTCGCCGAGGAAAGCCTCATGGACAAGTCCGATAAATTCCTGGTTCTGGCCGCCCAGTCGAAATTGGGGATGGCCGCGCGCTTCCCCGCGGCGGCGGACGTCCAAGTGGTCAAGTCCGCCGGAGACCTCGACGCTTTATTGGGCGCGGTGCTCAAGGACAACCAGCTGCCCGGCGTGTCGGTCAAGCTGGGCAAGCTCCGGCAGTACGTGGAGTACTGGGAGCCTAAGCATAGGATGCGGACGCCGGACGACGGCGACGGCTTTTCCGGCGGTGTTTCGGGGGGATCGCGCTCATCGGGCTCCGGAGCGGTGGACAAGGATTTCGCGCGCTATACCGGGGGGATCATCAATCAACTGATGGCCTTCCTTTACGAGCAAATCAACCGCGGCAACCACGCCATGACGAACCTTTCCGCGGTCGAGGCGAAGCTGCGCCAGATGTGGTACTTGCCGCTTAAGCACGGCGTTTTCGTGGACCAGGGGCTTTTGAAGGTCATGCACACCAAGGCGTGGAAGTCGCGCCAGCGCGGCTATCTGGAGTACGCCAACAGCTATCTGATCAACTTCTACCTGCGCGAGCTTTACGAATACTCCGTGGCCGCGGCGGACATCCGGGCGCATCTCCTGAGGCTCAAGACCGATTGGAACAGCGGCGTGGCCGTCGATTTCCGCTCGGCCGCGACCGGCCGCGAGTACAAGATTCATACGCGCATCCCGCGGACCATGTGGCGCGACACCGCCCAGGGACGGGTCCTCGAGGCCTACGCCTACCGGACCGGCAAGGAGTCGTTCGGGGACGGCGAGGAGCTTTACGCGCAAATCCTGGCCATGGCGCTTTTGAAGGGCGACGCCAGGATGGGCCCGGACGGAAAATGGCACATGGGCGCGCCCGACGGCCCGGCGATCTCCAAATTGAAGGTTCAAATTGAATACCGCTCGGGGCACCGCACCTGGACGTTCGATCCGGAAGAATTCCTGCAAGGCCGCGAGCAAGGCGGCATCGCCCAGGGCCCCATCGCTCAGCGGATTACCAGCGCCATCGAACGGATGGAGGCGGATCCGGAGTACGAAGCTTACTATAGCGAGCAGGAACAGGGAATTTCCAAGTCCGACTGGGATAAGAAAAAGGCCACGACCCGCCGCGCGCAGAAAGCGGCCAAGTCGCGCAAGGCCAACGCCGCGGCGCGCGCCGCCGCGAAGGCCAAGTGAGAGCGGCCATGAAGCGAAGCCTCTGGATCGTCGCGGCGCTGACGCTGCTTTCCGGCGCGCTTCATGCCGCCCCGGAGGAAGTTTCCATGGGCGCGGCCCCCGTTTCGGTCGAAGCGCTGCCCGCGTTTCCAGCCCAGTTGGGCGCGGGCCAGGCTCTGTCGGCCGGGCTCGTTCCGGACGCGGATCAAACGCTTGTCCAAGGCGCTCTCGGCGTGGAGGCGACCATTCCCTCTCTCGCGGCTTCGGCGGCGGACCTTCCGGCGGCGAGCGCTGTCCCCGGTTCCGTTTCCGCCTCGGCGCAGGAGAAAGGAGTTTTGGAGCAAGCCGCGGCCGCGCCGGTTTCCGCCGGGGTTTCGTCCAACGCCCAGGCTCCCGCGCCATCTAAGACGGGCAAGACCGGACGCGCGGGCGCGCGCGCGGTCCTCGGGGCCTTGGCCGCCGGTGTCGAGAGCGGCAAGCCCGGCGAGATGGTCTCTGCGTTGGGGCTCTACGACGGTGACGCCGCGAATTCTTTCGGCGGCGACGTCGCCGCGGACGAGGGCGCTTCCGCCGCGGAAAGCCTCGAGGTTTACTTCAGCCGCCACGATAAGAAAGCTCTTGAGTCCTCGTCCGCCTTTACGACCATCCGCCTCATGGACACGTCCGGACGGCGGTGGCACTGGGGCCGCTTCCGCCGCGGCGCCAAAATCAACATCCACGCGGGCAGCCACATCCTCTTTGTGTCCCAGGTGCAGAACGCCGCGACCAAGGCCATAGGGATGCTGATCAAGGCCGATTTCGCGGGAGTTTATTCGAAGGAATTCATCAGCCGCCACGGCATCGCGGCCGTCCGCAAGCGCTTGGTGGAGGATTTGGCCGCGCGCAATGCCAGCAAACCCGTGGATCTTCAGTCCCAGGTGCGGGTGGTGCATTTCATGCCTTTCGGCGAGGCCAAGCAGAAAATCGCCGAGAACAAGCGGGGGGAGGCCTTCGGCGCCGTGGTCGAGCGCCGCAATTATGCCATTCCCTCGGCCTTGGCCGAAGCGTCGAAATTCCTGCCCAAAGCAGTCGTGCTCGATTTGAGCCTTTTCCCCCAGGGCGTGCCGCCGGAAATCATCGAGGACATAAACAAGCTGATGAACGCCGGGGTTTACTTCATCCTGACGACGGACAAGCCGCTCTCCGGCCCTGATTCCGCCGAGGAAATCCTCACCAAGCGCCTGAGCCCCCTGCAGAAGGACAAGTTCCACCGCTACAAGCTGGTGACCCTGGCGGACAACGGAAACACCCTGGCCACCTACGATGGGAAATTCCCGAAGCCGATTCCCATGCCCCGATTTGATCGCGGCCAGCGGGATCTCATGAATTTGGCCGCCCAGGAACAGGGCGTTTTCAAGCCTGAAATCGACAGGCCCGACGCCTTCGCGGCGCCGGTTCCCGAGGGCATCGCTCCCGAGGCGTTCAAGACCCGCTACGAGGCCTCGCTGCAAAAGCTCGGGCTTTCCGCGCGGCAGTACAAGATAAGCGTCATGTCCGGGCGAGACGGCGCGCTTGTCGTCCTGCGGCCCTTGGACACGGGCAGCGCCATTCCCGTGGCCTTGACCCTCCTGCAGGACCGCCAGCAACTCTACGTCAACCCCAGCGACATGATGGTCATCAGCCGCGACCCGCTGCTCTTGGCCGCGACGAAGGGCGCGCTCCAGCCCGCGGCCATGGACCAAAGCCTCGACGGCGAGGCCGCGGCGGATATGGCCTTCGCGTCCCTTCTTCCGGAGTACAGGAACAATAAGCCGGGAGATTTGGCCACGTCGGCGTCGGGAATCTCGTCCTTTCTCCAGCACCGCAACTACGAGGGCGGCCGGCGCGAGACCGTGGAGATGTTCCTGGGCCACGTGATGCACTCCGCCTTCAACTGGGCGATTTGGCGCTACCGCGCCGACGGAGTCTTCCCGGACGCGGAGGCCCTGGTCGCCCAGGCCAAGACCATCTGGGACGAGACCATTCGTTTTGAGGGGAAAATGCTGGCCCTGCCTCCAGGCCAGACCATGTCGGCGTACTATGAGGACATCGGCCGACTGCGCCCGATGCACACTGCGGTCGCGGCCATCCTGAAGGACTACCCCATCGTCCTGGGCACGGAGCTTCCCAACCTCTTCGTGGTCCATCGCTATAAGGGATCGACGCCCGAATACCGCGATATTTTCCGCATGGTCTACGATTTCGCCGCAGCCCGGGAAACGCCCGAGGGCTACGAGGTCGTCATCGTGGACTTCAAGACCGGCAAGACGCCGACCAACCACAAAATCGACAAGGACGTCCAGCCGCAGCTCTACGAGTGGGTGGCGCGGCAGGCGTGGGAGAAGATTTCCAAAACCTATGGTTCATCCGAGAACCTAAAGCCCGTGACCGACATCGCCGTGCGCTTCGTTTACCCCACCGGCTCCAAGGCGCCCGCCTTCAACGAGTGGGGCCGCATGCGCTTCGAGAAATCAATGAAGAGCGTGCTCCGGCGCATCCGCAAGTCGTGGGGCGTTCCCCTCCCCGGGGCCAAGCCCGCGCGCGCCAAGAAGAGCGCCGCCTCCGCGAAGGGCCGGGGAAAAAAGAAGGGAGCTTCCAGCCGGGGCAAGAAAACCGCGTCGCCGGCCAAGCGGGGCGCAAAAAAGGCGGCGAAGTCCTAGGGCCCACGCCTTTCTGGGCCCATTAACGTTTTTTGGCTGGGCCTTTGGACCCTGAACAGCGAAGCGCCGGCCCGGTATAATGCCGTATAGGAGCCCAAGCAAACGCGGACCATTGATGACGACAACTAAAGCCCGGATCTGGCGGCAGGCCGTAGCCTGTGTTCTGGCGTCTTTGGTCGTTATCTTCTCCCCCGGCCTTTCCTGCTACTCCGCTTTCGCCGGACCCGTCGATGCCGGCGGGCTTCCCGAGGCCGCGCCCGTTGCAATTCCAGTTGACGGCGCCGCCGGTCTTAACGCCGGAGCGATTAATCTTCAGGTTCCCGCCTTCGAAGCGCAGGACAATTCCCTCGGAAATCTAGGCGCGGCGGAGCAGTCGGCGGCCAACCTTGAAACTCTTCCGGCGCAAGCGGCCATGCCAGCAGCCGCGGCGGCCGACGACTCCGCGCCCATCCCGGCCCAAACCAAGGAGACTGTGTCCCAATCGCAAGGACGCGCTGCGACGCTTTTCCCGCAGGACAAAACAGTCGCTCTCTCCGCAACGGACGCTAAGAAAGGCGCTCCTTTGGCCGCCGCTGAAAAAAAGGAGTTGGTAAAGATCGCCAAGCAGGCGTCCGTCCTCTCCGCGGCCCAGGGCCCGGAAGCCCTGCGCAAAGTTTTAGGCGTCATTTACGACGGCCTCGTTCCCGGCAAGACGGAGCGCGGCATCGCCGCGGACGGCGCGAAATCCTCGGCCGGAGCCGCCGGCGCGCTCGGCGCTTCGAGCGTTAAATTCGCCGGTTCGCAAGAATCGGCTGATGTTCCCCAGCCCGCTTCGACCGCGCTGCGGCTTCTCTCCCTGTCCGAACTTTGGGCGCGCCTGCCGTCCCCGCGTTCTCTGGCGCGGCATTTTCTCGCCACGCTCAAGGATCCGCGCATGATCGTTTATCTGGGCGGCTTCGTGGCGACCGCCGCGGCCTGGGCGGCGCACCTTCCGCTTTCTCATGTCGGAATCCTTGCCGCGGGCACGGGAGCCGCGCGCGGCGTTTTCCTGGCGCATCAGCCGAAGATTCGAGCTTTCGCTAAGCGCTCGCTTTTGCGCCAGGGGGTTCTTCTGGCGGCGGCCGCCGGCCTTTTCTTCGCCGCCCGGGCGCTATCATCGGACGCCTCCCTCTTTTTATACGCCTTCTCCGGCACTTCGGCCGTCGTGGGGCTCTCGCCGCTCGCGGCCAAGGCCGCCGAGGTCGCCGCGTCCATCAAGGAAAGCCTGATTTGGATTTCCAAGTTCTGGGGCCGTATCGGCGCGACCGCGGGCATCAAGGTCAAGCGGCAGCTCATCGCCGCGTCCATTTTGGCCATCGGCACGTCCGCCTTGTCGCTGATTCCCCCGAAGTATTACGGCCACATGTTCCAACATCTCAAGGACTTGCTCCCCTCGGCCTCCGCAGCCCATCCCGCGATTCTGCATATGTATCTGGGCTGGGGCGGCGTCATGCTGGCCAGCTACGCGGCCATGTCCGTGCTGAACTATTTCCTGAGCCGCTTCATGTACGACATCGGCAACCGCATGATGGCGGGGCTTTCCAATTTGTTCTACGAGCACGTGGCGAAACTTCCCCTATCCTGGCATAAGGCCCGCCCGGTGGGCGACGTCATCTCCACCGGCACCGACGCCATCTACAACGTGCAGAGCACGGCGACCATGGTGGTGGTCGACACGGTCAAGGACATCACGCTGCTGGTCCCCAGTCTCATCGTCATGTTCTACTCCAGCTGGCAGATGAGCCTGATTTTGCTCCCCGCGCTTTTCCTCGCGCTGGCCCTGCCCAGCAGCATCTACGGCAATAAGTCGAGCGAGGCTTATAAGTGGTTTTTCCGCGACTTGAAGCCCCGCATCGCCAGCCACATCGAGCAGACCGAGGTCAACGCGGAGACCATCAAGTCCGCGGGCAAGGAAGGCTGGGAAATCAAACGCACGCGCTACTTCAGCCACAAGACCTACATCGACGGCGGCGAGGCCCTGGCTCGGGTCAACGCCCCCTACCGGGCGCTCTCGGGCGGCTTGACCAATTTCGTGCAGGTGGGCTTGGTCATCGCCGCGGCTCTGGCCGTCCACGCCGGCGTTTTCTCCATTCCAACGGCGACGTTCTACTACTTCGCGGCCAATTACTCCCGCCAAGCCGTGCAGGATATCTGCGACACCTACGTGCAGTTAAAATCCATGAAGGGCTCCGCGGCCAAGTTCGACAAGATCATGGCCGACCAGGAAGAGGATTATAAGGAAGGCGGCGTGGCCTTGGCGCCCTCCACCACCGGCCGCGCCATCAACTTCGACCACGTCAGCTTCGCCTACCGCCCGTCCCAACCGGTCTTGAAGGAAATTACGCTCAGCGCCAAGCCGGGACAGATGCTGGCCCTGGTGGGGGAAAGCGGCTCTGGAAAGACGACGGTGACCCGGCTGCTTCTGGGGCTTTTGAAGCCTTCCGAGGGCAGCGTCCGCATCGATGGGCAGGATCTCTCGAACGTCAACATCAAGGATTTCCGCTCCCGCGTCGGGACCATTCTCCAGGATCCGGTTCCCTTCGATGAGAGCATGGCCTACAACATCAAGTATTTCAAGCCGGACGCGACCCCGGAGCAGGTTGAGGATGCCGCCAAGGCCGCCGGTTTCCACGACGACCTCGTGCGCATGGGCTACGGGCACAACCTCGAGGCAGCGGCCGGGCAGGACTTGGAGCGCAAGATTTTGGATTCCGGGAGGCACTCCATCGCGAACAAGATCTTTAAGCGCGTGCTGCGCGCGCTCATCGGCCCGGACGCCGACACGGTCATGCCCGTCGGGGACCGGCGCGAGGAAGCCGACAGGGAGCTCGTTTCCCTCATCGCCGCGCGGATCATAGAGGCGCGGAAAATCCTCCTGGGCCAAGACGCTTCCGCGGAGATCGCCCCGGCCAAGAGCATCCTGGACAACATCGCTTGGGGGTCCGGCGCTTCCTTTGAAGACATCGTGGCGGCGGCCCAAAAAGCCGGCATCCACGAGGATGTCGTGCGCCTGGGCTACAACAGCCGCGTGGGCGAGCGGGGCGCGAATCTTTCCGGGGGTCAAAAGCAGAAGCTCCTTCTGGCCCGGCTTTTCTTAAGCGCTGGCCATCCCTGGGACCTCATGATTTTAGACGAGCCCACCGCCGCATTAGACGGAGTCACGCAGCAGAGAATCCAGGACGCGCTTGAGGCGCGGCGCGGGAAAACCACCGTCGTCATGGTCGCGCATCGCTTGAGCACGGTGCAAAGCGCTGACAAAATCGTCGTCTTCAACAAGGGCGCCATCGTCGAGCAGGGAACGCACGATGAATTGCTGCGCAAGAAGGGCGTTTACGCGAAGCTCTGGGAAGCGCAAAAGCTCATCGACGAAGCCCAGCAAAACCAGGCGGCTCCCGCCGCCAAGCCTTAAAACCGGGCCCGGGGCCCCCGTCGCACTTGGGACCATTGCCCCATTTCCGCTAGGACTTTTGGCTCTGTTTGGGCGCTTTCTTTTAGGTGTATAGTGTCTCGACGATGAAGAAAATAATCGCCGGCGCGCTCGCGCTATCGGTCGTGCTCTTGTCCCCGGGGCTGGAATGCTACGCCCAACTCGGAGATGTGGCCTCTCCCGATATCTCCGCCGGACGCGTCGGGGCTCTCGCGGTCCCCGCGGCCGACTTGCCGGCGGCGCTCTCCCCGGGAACCGATTTTAACGGCCTCGGCGCCTCCGCGGATTTGGCCGCGCTGCCCGAAGGCCTTCCTTCTCCGGACGCCGCCGTTTCAGAGACGACTCTTCCGGCCGCATCGGTGAGCGTTGAAAAGATTTTAGCCGAGCCAAGCGAAGAGTCCGCCGTCGCCCCAGCGCCGGCCGTGGAGAGCGGCGTTTTGGACGCCGGCGCGGCAAGCGCTCTAGCTCAAATCGCGAAGCCGTCTTCGGAACGGGCGACCCGCGCTGCGCCACATCAGCGGGTCCTTTCGCCTTCGGCGCCGATCAAATCCTCCCCGCTTTTTCCCAGGATCCACGAGCGCGTTTTATCTGAGACCAGGCCGTGGCACAAGCCGTCTCCGGAGCCGAGCGTTTCGGCCCCAAAAACGTCGGCCGCCTTGGCCGCGCCGGGCAGGCGTTTTGGCCCCGGAATTTTGGCGCCGTCCTCGCGGATTCCAGACGCCGTCTCGGCCCGGGCCGTCCCCGCCGCGCTCGCGGCCGCGCCGACGCCGTCTTTGGCGCGGAAAGGGATTTTGGGGCGCGCTCGCGCGTGGCTGGGCCGTTTTTACCGGATCTTTCCGGACAAAGTTCGCAACAAGGAGTTCTGGCGCTTCAATCTGGCCCAGGTGATCATCACCCAGGGCGCGACGTTCTACTCCACCGCCCTGCCCGCCTTCGTGGCCCCCACCAAGGCGCTTTCCGGACGCATGGGCGTCGTGCGCGCGGCCAGCTTCGGCTCGCAGCTCGGCGCGGATGTCATCATGGGCCCGTCGGTCGATCAGAAAAAGACCTCCTCCTTTCTCTTTAAGACCTATATGGGCCGCGGGATTTTCTTGCTCGCGGTGCCCGTCCTCTGTTTCGCCTTTTTCCACGGCGGGGGGCTTTTCCCCACGCTGCCGCTTATCGGCCTTTTGGTCGGCATGTCCTTCCTGCAAAGCGCCGGAGTCCTGGCCGCGAACGTGGGGTTCAACCGGATTTTGGGGGACAATCCCTCCTACTACAACAAGGCCAACGCGGCCAACGCCCTCATCGTGAGCCTCGCGGGCGTCCTGGGACCCGCGCTGGCCGGCGCCTTCATCGCCTGGGCCAGCACGCGCTTCGGCGCTTCCTCCGGCAGCGCCTTGGCCTTCGGGATTTACGGCCTGACGGCCATCGCCGCAGCCCTTATCTACCGGAGCATGACGCTGGTCAACCGTTCGGCGTCGCCCGAGGAGTCCAGGCTGCAGCCGGGTCCGCGCCTGCGCGACACGATTTTAAGCTCGCAGGCCTGGGCGGGGGTTCTCCAGCAGAAAAAAGAAATGCTGGGGGAAATCAAGAAGGGCTTCAAGCTCCTTTGGCACGACCGGTTCTTGCGCCTGACGCTGGTCTTTTCGACCGTCTCCCTGCTCATCAGCGACGCCATCTTTTTCCTGGCCATTCCGGGCTATCTGGGCAAAATTGGGACGGTGGTCCTGCCCGCGTTCATCGCTCACGCGCCGCTCATCGGCCACTGGCTGGCCGGCTTTTTGGGGACGTCCGCCGCGATCTTCGGGCTTTTCTTCGCGGCTTCCAATCTGGGAGCGGCCATTTTCGACGGAATTTTTATCTCCCGCCAAAGCAAAAACGCGGCCCAGGCCGCGGGGACCGCGGGTCCTGGCGCGGTCGGCAAAGCCGCGGGTTTGATGGCTTTTTTCGCGAGGATTAAAAACGCCGTGGACAAATGGCTCGATAAGAAGCTGGGGGCGGATTTGACCCCGCTGCAAAAGCAAGGGGTCTGGAGCTCGATTCTAACCGGCGTCGGCTGGCTTGCCGGCCTCTCGCTTTTCCTCACCTCGCACCTTTGGCTGGCCCTGGGCGCCTTCACGTTGTCCTCGTTCCTGCAAAGCCCGGCGGCCATGGTTTGGTCGAGCCTGCAGCAGGGCGTGCTCAACAAGACCTATCCGAAGGATCAGGCCAAGATATGGTCGGCTATGAGCGTCTACAGCCAGGTCTTCACCATGGCCGGCGACTTGATTTTTGGTTTGGTGATGGCAAAGGCCGCCATCGGCCTGTCCTTGGGCTTGGTCATGGGCGTGATGGGCGTCTGCGCGCTCCTGGCCGTCATCCAGCCCTTCGTCGTCTTCCGTCCCGCGCCCATCCCGGGTGGGCCAAAGGCCTAGAAAGGACTGGGCCGATTGCATATTCCCGCGTGGGCCCTTGGGCCCGCGAAGAGCCTCTCCGGCGGGCGTATAATAAGCTAGAACATGAAAACAGCGGCGAAAGTGTCCATTTTCATCGTCGAGGACGACGCGCATTTCCGCGAGACCTTCGTGGACGTCATGTCCCTTCGCGGCATCGAGACGCGCGCGGCGGCTTCCGCGACGGAGGCTCTGGAGCTTCTTGCGGGCTGCGCGCCCTCTCTTATCGTCATCGATGCCCAGCTTCCCGACATGCACGGCTTTGATTTGTGCCGCAGGCTCCGGCACCGGGCGGACCTGCGCGAGACGCCCATTCTGATCCTCTCGGCCGCGCCGCAGTACAACGATCCGCGCGACCGGGTCGAGGGATTTTTGGCGGGGGCGTCCTCCTTCCTGGCCAAGCCCGTGACCATGGACCAGCTCTGGTCCGAGATAGAAACCCTGGTTTCTCCTCGGGCTTGACAGCCCGGGCAACTCCTGCTATCATCTAGAAGTCGCGTCGCGGACTCCCCGCAATCAAAATTTCAGAGGGACATCATGGCGGAAATTCATTTGACGGACGATAGCTTCGAAAAAGAGGTCGTGCAGAGCGCCAGCCCGGTTCTGGTTGATTTTTGGGCGCCTTGGTGCGGCCCCTGCCGGATGCTTTCCCCGGTCATCGAGGAAATCGCCAATGAATACACCGGCAAAATCCGCGTCGCGAAAATAAACACCGACGATCATCCCAACTCCGCCACGCGGTTCAAAATTTCGGCCATCCCCACGCTGCTCTTCTTCAAGGACGGCAAGGTCATCGAGCAGATGGTGGGAGTCCATTCCAAGGCGGAGATCAAAAAGACCCTGGACACGCTGGTCGCCAAATAGGCCGGCGGCTTCCCGTTTTTTTCAAGAATAAATCCCGACGTTAGCGCTCCGGCGCCGGAGCATCGGCGCCAATCCCGCATGAAGCCGCGCTTCTATCTCATCGACGCCCACGCCTTTTTGCACAGGGCCTACCACGCCCTGCCGCCCCTGTCCACCTCCAAAGGCGAACCCGTGGGCGCGCTCTACGGCTTCGCGCGCATGCTGCTCCAAATTTTAAAAAGGGACAAGCCCGAGCGCGTGGCGGTCTGCTTCGACGCTCCCGGCCCCACCTTCCGCCACAAACTCTACGCCCAATACAAGGCCACCCGCAAGAAAACCGACGAGGATTTGGTGTCCCAGCTTAAAAAAGCCCGGGAAATGGCCGAGGCCATGGGCTTTGTCTGCGTGGAAGCGCCGGGCTACGAGGCGGACGATTTGATGGCGACCTTGGCCCAGAAAGGCGCCGACCAAGGCCTTGAGTCCGTCGTGGTCACGGGCGACAAGGACGCCCTGCAACTGGTCGGCGACGGCATCCGGGTCTTCAACCCGAGCCGCAACCTGTGGATGGACGCCGGTGAAATCGAGAAAAAATTCGGCGTGGAGCCCAGGGCCGTGGTGGATTACCTGGCCCTGGTCGGGGACTCCTCGGACAACGTGCCGGGCGTGCCGGGCATCGGGCCCGCGGGCGCGGCCAAGCTCCTGGGCCGCTTCAAGACCATGGCGGGAATTTTGGCCGCCGCGCGGGACGGGGATAAGGCCATCGGTCCCAAGGCGGCCAAGGCGTTGGCCGATTCGGGAAAGGACATCGACCGGGCCCGGGAGCTCATCGAGCTCAAGCGCGACGCTCCCGTGGGCGTCAAGCCCGAGGATTGCCAATCTCCCGTCCCCGAGCCGGCCCGGCTCACAAAAGTGTTCCAGGCGCTAGAGTTTCATGCTCTTCTAAAGGAATTGCTTCCCGGCGCGGCTTCGGATGGCGTTGCGAAAAACCCGGCGGCCGCGCCCGCGCTGGCCGAGTTCGGAGATTTGGAGCGGCTGTTGGCGCGCGCCGATAAAATAGCGGTCGGCGCGGTCCGTCCCGAGGATCCGCTCCTGGCCCTGGGTGCCGCGGGCAAGGGCGTCTGTCTTTTGGCCGCCGGACAAATCCGCGCCCGGCACAAGGCGCTCGCGGCCCTTTTGGGCGGCCGGGCCGTCAAATGCGGCCATGATATAAAGGAAACGCTTTCAGCCATCGAAGATTTAGACTTGGATTTGGCCGAGCCGTGGTTCGACGCGCGCCTGGCCGCTTACTGCCTAAACCTTCCGCGGGAAAAGCCCGCGGCGGGCGAGGACGCGGCGGCGGCCCTGATCCGCAGAGCCGGCCGGGCGGTTTCGGAAAGCGCGGACCTCGAGCGCCGGATGAAGGAGGCCGGAGTTCTGTATCTTTACCGCGACGTGGAGCTGCCCCTCGTCCGCGTTTTGCGCGGCATGGAAAGGGCGGGCGTCGCCCTGGACGAGCCCTATTTGCGCCGGCTTGAACGCGAATTTTCCTCGGCCATCGCCGGCCTGCAGGAAGAACTCAATGCCATGGCCGGAGCCCCCATCAACGTCAATTCGCCCAAGCAATTGGCGGCGCTTTTGTTCGACAAACTTCAGCTGCCGGTGGTGCATAAGACGGGCAAGGGCGGGCGTTCGACCGATGAAGACGCCCTACGGGTCTTGGCCGCGCGCCATCCCATTCCCGGTAAAATCCTGGAGTACCGGGAGCTGGCCAAGCTGCAGTCCACCTACGTCGAGGGCCTGCTCCAGCGCCTGGACCCAAAGACCGGGCGGGTCCACACCACGTTCGATCAGGCCGGGGCCGAGACCGGGCGGCTTTCCAGCTTGAATCCGAATCTCCAGAACATCCCCATTCGCTCCGCCTCGGGGCAGAAAATACGTCGGGCCTTCGTGGCGCCCAAGGGCTGCGCGTTGCTTTCGGCCGACTACTCGCAAATCGATTTGCGGGTGCTGGCGCACGTCTCGGGCGACGAGGTCTTGCAGGATTCCTTTTCCCGCGGCGAGGACGTCCACCTGCGCACGGCCTGCGAGGTTTTTCACGTGCCGCCGGAAAAAGTCGACGCGGACATGCGCCGCAAGGCCAAGGCGGTCAATTTTGGCATCGTCTACGGCCAAACGGCCTTCGGTCTGGCCGGGCAGCTGGGCATCCCGCAGGCCGCGGCCGCGGCCATCATCAAGCGCTACTTCGAGCGCTACGCCGGCGTGGCGCGCTGGTTCGAGAAAAACCAGGAGGAGGCCAAGCGGACCGGCGCCGTGCGCACGTTTTTGGGCCGCCTGCGCCGCATTCCCGAGTTGGCGGCGAAAAACGCGGCCGTGCGCCAGTTCGGCGAGAGAGCCGCGCGCAACACGCCCATTCAGGGGGGATCCGCCGACATCATCAAGCTGGCCATGCTGGCCGTCGACCGCGAGTTGGCGCAAGCCAAAAGCCGCGCGCGCATGATTCTGCAGATTCACGACGAGCTACTTTTCGAGGCGCCGGAAGCGGGTTTGGCCGCCTTCGCCGCCAAAATCAAAAAGATCATGGAAGGCGCCGCGCGCTTGAAGGTGCCCCTGGTCGTCGACGTGAAGGCCGGATCCAATTGGCGCGACATGGAGGCCATGAAGGCGTGAGCCCGCGCGTTTTCGAGCACGCCCCGATTGATTTTCGCGGCATGCCGCCCGCGGTCAAGGGGCTCATCATCGCCAACGTCGCGGTATTCCTCCTGACGCAGCTGGTCGGCCCGCAGTTCTATACCCTCTTCGGGCTGGTTCCCGCCCGCGTGCTCCAGGACTACTGGTTGTGGCAGCCCGTCACCTATTTGTTCATCCACGGCGGCGTCTGGCACCTGCTTTTCAATATGTTCGCGCTCTGGATGTTCGGCGTGCCGGTGGAATCTCAATGGGGAACGCGGGAGTTCTTGAAGTTTTACTTTATTTGCGGTTTGGGCGCGGCCGCGGCGAGCCTGGCCATGAGCCCGCACTCGGTCGTTCCCATCATCGGAGCCTCGGGACCCATCTACGGGCTTTTGGTGGCCTTCGCCATGCTCTACCCCGACGCCGTGGTCTACCTGTGGTTCTTCTTCCCCATCAAGGCAAGCCACATGGCGGTGCTCTTCGGCGTGCTGGAGTTTTATTTCGGCGCGACCGGATCCACCCCCGGCATCGCGAACTTCGCCCATTTGGGCGGCATGATCACGGGCTATATCTACCTGCGCTGGTGGTGGATATGGAAGATAAGGGCCAAGGCGGTTATGGGCGTGAGTCGGGGAGAGCCGTTTTCCATCGGCATCAAGCGGCCAGCGCCCCGCGCCAAGACGGCGCCGCGCCAGGCCGCCAAACCGCCGGCGGCCTCCATGGACGACGTGGACAGGATTTTGGACAAGATTTTGACCAGCGGCTTGGGCTCCCTGACGGAGGACGAGCGGGAGATCATGAGGCGCTACTCCGACAAGACCAATCACTAGCGCGGCGAAGAGGATTAAGGAATTTATGCGAGCATTGAGAATCGGCCTGACCGGCGGCACGGGCGCGGGAAAAACTCAGGCTCTGAGGGAATTCGAGCGCTTGGGCGCGGCGACGGTGTCCTCCGACGCCGTGGCCCGGGACGTGGTCCGGCCCGGCCGGCCCGCGCATTGGAAAATCGTCGCGGCGTTCGGCGAATCCGTTTTGGGCGCCGGCGGTCGCCTGGACCGCCGGAGGCTCGGGCAAAAAATTTTCTCCTCGCCGCGGCTGCGGCGGCGCTTGGAGCGCATCACGCACCCGGAAATTTTGCGGGAAATGGAGCGCCGGCTCAAAGCGGTTGCTTCGGGAAGGGTCGCGGTGGCGGACGTGCCGCTGCTCTTCGAGGGCGGGCACCAAAAGCGCTTCGACGCCGTGATCTTCGTGAGCGCGCCCGCCGCCCTGCGCGCGGACCGCGTCATGCGCCGGGACGGCTTGAGCCGGGGCCAAGCCTTGCGCCGGATGTCGGCCCAATGGCCGGAGGAGCGCAAGGCTGCGCTGGCCGACGTCGTCATCGCCAACGCCGGAAGCCGGAAAAAATTTTTATCGGCCGTTAAGGAATATCACAAAGCCCTGACGCTCATCGCCGCGAGCCGCCCGGAATAGACAGGAGACAAAACCCATGGAAAGCAGCACGACTCAAAACCAGCCCCAGCCGACCACCCCGGCAGTCCCGGCGACCGCGGAGACCGCGCGGCAGATGGACGTCACGCAGCTCTCCAAGATGACCCTGGCGCAGCTCTCCGCCGTCGCGCAGGACTTGAAGCTCGAAGGCGTCTCGGGCCTGCGCAAGCAGGAGATCATCGCGCGCATTTTGGAGGGGCAGTTGAAGGCCAACGGCATGATTTACGACGAGGGCGTCCTGGAGATTCTGCCGGACGGCTTCGGGTTTTTACGCTCGCAGGAGTACAACTATCTGCCCGGCCCCGACGACATCTACATCTCGCCCTCGCAGATTAAGAAATTCGGCCTGCGCAAGGGCGACACCGTCGCGGGCTTCGTGCGCCCGCCCAAGGACGGCGAGCGCTTCTTCGCCCTGCTGCAGGTCAAGAAGATCAACGGCATCGACGCCGAGACGGTCAAGGACCGGCCCTTCTTCGACAACCTGACGCCGCTTCATCCGGACAAGCGCTACACCCTGGAAACCGACCGGGTGGAGCTCACCACGCGGCTCATGGATCTCATCGCGCCCATCGGCAAGGGCCAGCGCGGCCTCATCGTAGCCGCGCCCAAGACCGGCAAGACCGTCATCCTGCAGAAAATCGCCAACGCCGTTGCCGCCAACCACAAGGACGCCATCATCATGGTGCTGCTCATCGACGAGCGCCCGGAGGAGGTGACCGACATGCAGCGCTCCATCAAGGGCGAGGTCGTCGCCTCCACCTTCGACGAGCCCGCGGACCGGCACATCCAGGTCGCGGAGATGGTGCTGGAAAAGGCCAAGCGCAAGGTCGAGCTGGGCAAGGACGTGGTCATCCTGCTTGATTCCATCACCCGCCTGGCCCGCGCCTACAACACCATGGCGCCCTCGACCGGGCGCGTGCTTTCGGGAGGACTTGAGGCCACGTCCCTGCAGCGGCCCAAGCGCTTCTTGGGCGCCGCGCGCAACATCGAGGAAGGCGGCAGCCTGACCATCATCGCGACGTCCCTGGTGGACACCGGCAGCCGCATGGACGAGGTCATCTTCGAGGAATTCAAGGGCACGGGCAACAGCGAGGTCTACTTGGACCGCAAGCTGGCCGACCGGCGCATGTTCCCGGCCTTCGAGATCAATCGCTCCGGCACGCGCAAGGAAGAGCTGCTGCTCTCCGAGGACGAAATCAACAAGATGTGGATTTTGCGCAAAGTCCTGGCGCCCTTGGGCTCCGTAGAAGCCATGGACTTGCTGCGCGACAAGCTGCTGAGCACTAAGTCGAACAAGGACTTCCTGAAGTCGATGGAGCTCTCGAACCTCTCGTGAGTTCCGTCCGGGCGCTTCTGCGCGCCGCGGCTCCGGGCATTTTGTCGGCCGCCGCTGTTATTTCGTTGGCGGCAGGCCCGGCGCCGTTCGGCGCGGCGGGCCCCGCGCAATGGGCGCGCTACTCCGTGCTTTCCCCGGCCGGTCCCGCCGAGCCGCCCGAGAGTATATTTCCGGAAATTCATCGCCTGATTTTTGCCCGGCATCAAGTCGAGCGGGGGGAATCCAACGTGGCGATCCTGGCGCGGCGCTTTGGAACCACGCCGATGGGTCTGGAGTCCACCAACGGGAGCGATCTGCTGCTCCTGCATCCCGGCGAGACCATCGCGGTCTTGAACAAAAACGGCCTGCTCTACCGCGTCCATAAGAAGGAAGAAACCCTCGATGCCGTCGTGGCCCGCTTCTACCGAAATCCGCGGCAGGCCGAGGCGTTTAAGCGCTCCGTCATCGAGGCCAACGGCCTTCCCGGCATCGCCATGCTGGAGCCCTACGAGCTTTTCCGCGGGACGCAGATTCTTCTGCCCGGCGTTCGCGTGCGCTTTGATACCTATCGCTACCCGTTCAAGGGTTTCGGGTGGGGGCGCATCAGTTCGGGCTTCGGCCTGCGCTACCATCCGATTCTGCACCGCTACCGCTTCCACGACGGCTTCGATATTCCCAGGCCGTGGGGAACGTCCGTCTATCCGTCCCGCAGCGGCCGCGTCGTCTACGCCGGCTGGATGGGAGGCTACGGAAACCTCATTATCCTGCGCCACTCGGACGGCGCCACCACGCGCTACGGGCATCTCTCCAAAATCCTGGTCAAGGTCGGAGAGTTCGTCGTCCGCGGCAGAACATTGATCGGCCGCGTGGGGTCCACGGGGCTCTCCACCGGCCCGCATCTCCACTTCGAAGTCCGCGACAAGTACGGCCATGCGCTCAACCCGGGCCGGGAAATCGGCCGGCTCTAAGGCCGGGTTTCCTGGGACTTAAGCCCTAATCTTTCCTGGGCCCTTTTTCCGGCCGCCGCTGGTCCATTGGGCCCAACGCGTCTCAGCCGCATTTCCTTATACTTCTCAATAAATAAGAACGCGCGTCGTCGCGCGGCGGTTGTTTTTACAATCTCAAAAGGAAAATTGGAATGATGAAAGAGAGCGTGCGCAAAACAGTCGCGGTGATCTTGGCCGTTTTTTTGGCGGGCCCCGGCTTGGCCTGGAGCGGCGAAATTGCTTCCGTCGACGCGGGATTTTTAAATTCCGGCGCGGCCGGCGCGGACGCCGGTCTGCGTTCCGTGGGCGTGCCCTCCCGACTCAGCATTGATTTTAACGCCGCGGTTCCCGGCGCGGGCCTGGAAGACGGTCTCTCGTCCGAGCTTCCTAAAGCGGCGCCGATGGCCGAGGCGCCCGCGGCCCCAGCGGCTTCTTCGGATGAGGACGAGCCGAGCCAGGAAAGCCAAGCGCTTCACAAGGAGTACGAAGAGGCGGCCCAGCGCAGCGTCAGCGCGCTTGAAGAGGAAGTCTCCCAGTTTAAAGCCGGCGTCTTCGGCCTAAAGCTTCTGGCCCAGCGAAGCGGGAGCCGGATTCTTTATGTCATCGCCGTGACGGTCGACGGCACGCTGACGCCGTCCTCGGCTGTCGAAGAAAAGTTCGCCGGCGGAGCGATTCCTGAAACGGAAAAAGCCAATTGGGAGGCCGCTCAGGCGGCCATCAAGACGCTCGGCAAGAAGCTCGCGGGCATTCTGCGGGCCAACGAAGAGGCCCACCAAGCGGTCCATCAGCAGATGGAGGCCATCGAGCGCGACCGGGCGATGCGCAAGATTAAGGAGCGGCTCACCGTCGGCAAGGAATTGGAGAGTTGGGGCGTGCCCAACAAGATTTCAGTGGATCAGGGAGGGCCGGCGGGGCTGCGCTACTCCAACCTTTACCGCATGAACGGCATGCCGACGGATCTGGGATTGGCTCTCCACAAAGTCCTGGCCCCCATGGTCGCGCAGGACCCGGCGGTTCTTTCGCGGATTACCCAGGGCCAGATTCACGACGCGATCCGCCTCCTGGCCGAAGGGCGCAAGTACGTTTTGGATCCGAGCTCGGAGGATTTCCAGAAGCTGCGGCGCATGGGCGTCATCTCAGAGGGCTACGCCTATCCCGAGTGGCGCGAGGCTTTTTTGAAGAAAGCCAAAGAGGCCCTTGTGGCAGCGCCTGAGGCCGGGGACAAGCCTTTCGGGCTGAGCTTGCGGACGGCGAACCAGATTCCCAGCGAGGTTCTCAAGGGAATTTTCAAGGACACCGTCGAGCGCTTCCAGACTCGGGCGCAGGCGGACGCGCCGGTGGAGGAGCTTTCCGGGCTTCGGCGCTTGATTCTTTCCCTTTCCGGCGCCACCGGCATTCCCGTGAACATGGGCGCGGGGCCGATGATGGTCGGCGTCCAGCACAGGCAGCTTCTTCCCATCCTGGCCGAGCTTAAAAAGCGCCAGGCGGACGAAGAGGTCGTCAAGGCGGTCATCCGCTCCTTCCCCCTGGGCGAGAGCCTCTACCGCCTGGGCGTGCACAAGCTCTGGGCCAAGGGCCTCACGGGCCAGGGCATCAAGGTCGCGGTCATCGATAACGGCGTCGACTTCGAGCACCCCGATTTCTCGGAGGTCAAGTCCCACAGCGAGAACCTGACCCGCGACCGCGGCTGGTTCACCAAGGGGGCGCACGGAACGCCTATGGCGGACATCATCCACGCCATAGCGCCTGACGCCGAAATCCAATCCTATCAGGCGCTTTCCAACGCGGCGCTTCCGGGCGTGCGCTTGAGCGGCGAGGAAACCAACGCCGCCATCCGGGCCGCCATGGACAGGGCCAAGGCCAACGGCGCCCAGGTCATCAGCCTGAGCCTCGGGGCTCCCATGGGCTTGGCCAACGACGCGATGGCCAAAAAAATCGCCGAGTTCGCCAAGGAGGGAATCCTTGTGGTGGTCTCCGCGGGCAACAGCGGCTTCGATCTGCCGGGCAGCTTCCAACTGGGCACCCCCGGCACGGCGCCGGACGCCATCACGGTGGGCGCGGCGGATTACCACGGCAACAAGGCGTATTTCTCGTCCGCGGGGCTTTCCATGGATCCCAGGAACTATTCCCTTGATGAGAAGCCGGATATCTACGCCTTCGGGGTCAACATCAAGGCCGCGGCGCGGCTGCCCAAGGAAATTTACCAGCAGGAGGCGGTCCCCTACACCGACGTCTCCGGCACGTCGCCGGCGGCGCCGCACGTCTCGGGCTTGGCGGCGCTGATGGTCCAGGCGGCGCAAGAGAGCGGGCTGCAGACGCGCCAGGAGCGGACGGTCCCCGCGGCCAAGGAAGCGTTGCGCGCGGCGGCGCGGATGGTCTCCCGCCTGCCCGTTCTTGAGAGCGCGGAGAGAGCGGTCGACGCTTTCATCCGGGCTTTATCCCTGAGACCCGGCGCGTGATGTCCGGCGCGGGCTTTCGCGGCAGAAGGCTTCCGGGCGCGCCGCTCGCGGCGCTGGTCGCTGCGGTCTTCTTGGGTGCGTCGGCGTCAGCCCAAAGTTTTGACGGGGCGTCTTCCGGCGCTCTGCCTTCCTTCAAGGCGTCAGCGGCCAAGCTCGCGTCTTCTCCGGCCGCGCTCGTCGCGGCCATCAAAAACAGGGACGGAAAAATAGGCGCCGACGCGCGGCTTGAAGCCCTCTGGAAGCTCGGCCGCAAGGAAAATTGGCGGGACCGGTATCTGGACGTCTTCATCGCCGACTTGATCGGCCCCAAGGCCGATCCGGACCCCGGCGTGCGCGGCATCGACGCCTTGATTCTCGCTCAGGTCAAGCATGAAAAAGGCCGCGCCCGCGCCGCGCTGGCCCAGGCGTTAAACCCGCGAAACGGGGAAAAAGATCCGGAGGCGCAAATCCAGATCATTTGCGCCGCGGCCAAGACCAAGGATCCGCGCTTCACCCAAAGCCTCATCGCCGTCGTCACGGACCAGGCGCGCCCTTTGAATGTGCGGGCGGTCGCGGCCCTGGCCCTGCGCCAGGACGACGGGAAGAAAAAGGAAAGCGTTCCCGCGCTGATGCGGGTCTACTTGGCCCGCGCTCCGCTGGCCCACGCCAACGACGATATCCTGCTGGCCTCGGCGGGATACACCCTGAGGTTTTTGGCGCCCATGAGCGGCGCCGCGTGGATGGTTCCCGGCCAGAACATCCTCGCGCGCCTTCGGGAACGGCACCCGAATCTGTCCCTCATGGAGATGATCGCGGGCTACGTCGCCGGGAAATACCTCTAGCTTCGGCCTGCCGCCGCTTGCCGGGCTCTTAACGCTTCGCCGCGCCCGGGTTCTTCGCCAGCCACCCGGACAGGTTTTCGGCCTGGGATTGGCGGAAGCGGATGCCGAGTTCAATCCACTCGAGGCTTTGGTCCAGGGCCCGTTGCGCCATGTCCACGCGATTTGCGGGACGAGAGAAGAACGCGCGGATGTCGTCGAGCCATTCGCGCCGCCAAAGAGAGGAGAGTCCGTCGACGACCCGGCGGCAGGCGTGATCGCCGATTTTCCGGCGGATGTCGGGCCAGCGGGCCTTGATAAACAGCCAAGCTTCCCCTTGCGCCGACGTATTGCCGAGGAGGATGCTGATGGGCTTCCAGGCGTCCTGCCCGCGGATGTCGGCGTCCAAAGACGCGTCCAAAAGCCGTCGCGCCAGCGCGGGGTCCTCGAATTCGGCCAGAGCGCGAAGCAGGTTATCCCTAAGCTCCGGCGTCGCCGCTGATTTAAGGGCCGTAAAGTATTCCGCGAAACGCTTTTCTCCGCCGGCGCGGGCACCGAGGTTCAAGACCGGGCCGGCCAGTGCGGGGTCGAGCCCCGCTGGGGCGCGCAGATATCCGGAAACTTTGGCGTCAAGCCGGGACAGAATTTCGGAATCCTTGGCGACTGAACCCAGGGCCCACAAGACCGCCGCGCGGCACAGCCTCGTTTCGTCGTTTTCGCTTTTTCCCGGCGCCCAGCCCAGCGTTTTCCAACGCGCGGAGAAGATGTCCAAAGCCAGGGCCGCCAAGAGGGGCTTATCCTCGGGGCCGGCCAAGCGATCGTTTAAGGCGCCCAAATAGCCGGCGATGTCCTCCGTCACCAGGCGTGAGCCGTCTTGGCGCAGGAGGACGAGGACGTTCAAAAAGTTCGCGATGGAAGTTTCGCCGGCGCGGGCCTGGGCCCACAGGTCGCTCAAGAGCCCTGCGCGCTCGATGGGCGAAAGACGTCGCAGCGCGGCCTCATCCAGCGCGGCGAGCAGGGAGGCGTCGAGCCTGCAGCGCAGAAATCCGGTCTGGCCGGCGTTGGGATAAATCCATTTCGCGCGGCCGCGGCCGGGCAGAGCCGCCGTGGTTTCCTTCTTGGCGAGATTTATCCGGTGAGCCCTCGGCCCGGTAGGCCCCATCGCCGTCACGACCAAAGGCGCGTTCCAAACAGGGCTGGGCGCTTCCTCGCCGCCCGCGACCCGAAAGCGCCGCTGGATCAAGCGCAGGCGGCGGTTATCCGGGGACAGGGCCGAAACCTCGATTTGCGGGTATCCCGGAATCGTAAGCCAGTCCAAGGCGATTTTCGAGACCGGCTGGCCCGAGGCCTTTTCCAGCTCGCGCCACAAGTCCGAGGCGGCGGTGTTTTGGTAGCGGTATTTGGCGATGTAGCGCCGCAGGCCCTTGCGGAAGATATTCTCGCCCAGGAAATTCTCCAGCATGCGCAAAATCGCGCCGCCCTTCTCGTAGGTCAGCATGTCGAACTGGGCCTCGATTTGCGCGACCGATTTGACCTCGGAGGAGATGGGCCGCGTGTTCTTGAGGGAATCGACGGCCAAGGCTTCGCGCTTGCCGCGCTCGAAGCTCTGCCACATGAGCCAGCCGGGCTTCCAGTCGTCCACGATTTTGTAGGCCAGCCACGTGGCGAAGGCTTCGTTCAACCACAAATCGTTCCACCACTCCATGGTGACCAGGTCCCCGAACCACTGGTGCACGATTTCATGCGCCACGACTTCGGCCACGCGGCGGCGCGCTTTGGCCGAGGAGAGCGTGGGGTGCGCCAGGATGGCCGAGTCCCGGAAGAAAATCGCGCCCCAGTTCTCCATGGCGCCGGCCGCGAAGTCCGGCACCGCGACCAAGTCCATCTTGGGCAGCTCGTAAGGCAAATCGAAGTAGGCGTTTAGGCGCGACAAGGACGCCTTGGCCGCGGCCAGGGCGAAATCGGCCTGATGCAGATCTTCGGGCCGGGTCCACACGGTGACCTTTGTCTTGCCCACGCGCCCGCTTTTGGGCGCCAGGCGCGCCACGGCCACGGCCAGCAGATAAGAGGACATCAACGGCGTCTCTCCGAAGCGCACGGTCTTGAGGCCGTCTTGGATTTCCTCTTTTTCCGCCGGCATGTTGGAGAGGATGGCGAACTTGGCCGGCGCGCAAACGCTCAGCGTAAAGCGCGCCTTGAAGGCCGGTTCGTCGAAGCAGGGCAGCATCCGGCGCGCGTCGGCCGGCTCGAATTGGGTGAAGGCGTAGTTCTCCGTCTTGCCTTCGTGCTTGGCGGTGGAGAGATAGAGCCCGCGCAACTGCCGGTTGAGCGTCCCGGAATAGGAAATGCTAAGAACGGCGGCGCCCGGAGGGAGGCTTTTGGGGAGGGCAAAGGACGCGGTTTCTGCGGTCGTGTCGATTTCGACGGCCGCGGCTGGAACGACGGCGCCGTCGATTTTAACCCGCTCGATTTTCAAGTCCGCCGCGTGGAGCGTGAGGCGCGAGGAGGCTTTTCGCAGGCGGATTTTTAACGAGAGCTCCCCGGAAAACGCGCCCGCGTCAGGGTCGACTTTCAGGCGCAGGTCGTAGGACTCGGGCCGAACGTCTTGGGAGAGCCGCTCCTGGCGCGGCGCTTGCGCCGTGTTTTTTTTCTCGCTGGTCGCGGCGGGGGGCATATCGTCGGGCCTAGGGCTGCGGCGCCAGGAAGAGGTAGAGATGCTCCATGAAGTCGGAGAGGTCCAAGTCGGTCAGGGTCACGTCGATGGGCGAGCCGTTGATGACGCCGTTAACCCGTCCCGAGACCGCGTCGTAGTTAAGAGAGATGTCGCCGGTGTTGGAGCCCTGGATGGGGCCGCCGTCCATCCGGAAAGCGGCCTTAAGGGGCGCGCCCTCGGCCGTTCCGGAGATGACGCCGCCGGTCACGTTGAGCGTCACGTCGTAAGGGGCGCCGCCGTCCGTGCCGGAAATGCGGATGATGTCCGGGGACCATTGGAAAGAAAGCGCCACGCGGCTTTGGCCTTCTTCGCCCGTGAAGGTGCCGTTTTGATTGTCGATATTGACGTCGACGGGGCTGCTCCCCACGCGGCCGGTGATGTCCCAGGCGTAGCGGTTCAAGACCAAGTTGACGGGCCCGCCCGCGAAGGTTCCCGCGATGGTGCCGCTAAACGGGCGGTGGAGAGCCGAGACCGCCGGAGCCCGGAAGCCGGCCTCCAGCTTGGAAAACGTCGGCGCTTCGAGGCTATGCGCGCCGGCCGCCAACGATTCGATTGAGGTCTGGGCTGTCGCCAGGATCGGCGCGGCTAAAACGGCGAGGGAAAGAAAAGCAATTTTTTTCATGTCCATGCTCCTGATGACGAATTATACAAAATGCTTCCTCCAGCGCGATGCCCTTGGCGCGGACGCATCAGCGGACGACGGCCGCGTGGATTGCGAAAAGTTGTCTTGTCATGTAAAGCATGGGATGGCCGAGGTTGGAGTCGTAGACGATGTAGTAGGAACCCCCGGAGGGCTTGCGGCCCTTGCCCAAGACGGTTAGGGCGTGAAATCCGCTGCCGCCGTCCTTGCGTATGCCCGTGTAGACGCCGACCATCACCGCGTTTCCTTGGGCGAGTTCTTCATCGATCTTCTTCTTGAGGGAATTGGAGTTTTGCCGGAATTTCTCGAGAAGTTCTTCTGAGGCATTCGGGCCGACGGCGTCCGCGATTCCGCGCGCCCGGCCCAGGACCCGGTAGTCGAGTCCGGCCTCCGCCGCGGTCCTGCGCTGCTCTTTCCGGGAAAGCCCCTCGTGCTCGAAGGTGTCGTCGGCCAGTATGGCGCGGAGCGTCAACTCCATAATTTTTTTCTCGATGGCCGTCGTATCCCGTCCTTGGCGCGCGAGCTCTTCCTTTTCGCGCTCGCTTTCGGCGAGGGGCTCCTCCACCAGGACGGTTTTGGCGCGCTTGGCCGCGGTCATGACCTTGGCCAACAGGGCCGGATCCTTGCGCCCGTTGGCTTCGGCGCAGGCGGCCAGGGCCTCAATGGCGCAGGTCTTTCCAACCTGTCGGGCACGCCCGGCGAAGCGGAAAATCGCGGCGTTGCCGAGCCCGACGCGGTCTTTCATGACGGAGATGTGGCTCGGCTTCAAGGGGATTTTACGGGCTAAACGGAGGCTCCCGGAGTAAAACGCCCTGGCCGAGGCGGGAAAAGCCTCCGGCGCCGGCGCTTCTGCGGCCGCCGCGAGCGATCCGTCGAAGATGGATGAGGCCGCGGCCTTGAGGCGTCCGGCTTTTTCCAGCGCGCGCCCGGGCCCGGCAATTCGGCGCGAGCTTCGCCGCGCGACGGCGGCGGGCGGCGCCGCGGAAAAGGCGATGGAAGGGCGGGCCGCGGAGGCCGCGGGAACCCCAAGCGCTTGCCGCGGGATTGCGGCGCTTGCCCGCGAAGAAGCTTGAACGGGAAGATTGGGGATGGCGGCGTCTAGGGCCGCGCCGGCGGGCAAGGGCGCGGACCAAAATTCCGAAACGTTCTGGATTGTGGGGAGTTCCGGGACGGAGACTTCCGGAACGGAGATGAGCGCAGCGGCGTCCAAGGCCGGGCCGATTTCCTGAGCTTGGGCGCGCGGGCAAGACGCTCCGCCCGCGGCCAGGGAGAGCAGGGCCCAGAGCGGCAGGGTTTTGGCGGCGCGAAAAGTCTTTCCTTTTATCATGCGCTTATACCATAGCAGTAAGCGCGGCCGAGGCCGAGGGCCGGCGGGTCTCTTGCTCGCACTAAAAGGGCCCAGGAGAAACCGGGACTTTAGGCCTGGAGCGGGCGTTTGCGCCATGCCTTTCGATTTGATAAAATCATTTCTCGAATTCCTTCCATTATAGGAGGCAAGCGTGGCGTTTTTCATCGGTCGTGATCGGGAAGCGCGCCGGGCTTACGGCTTCGACGAAATCGCCTTGGTCCCGGGCGACATGACGATTAATCCGGACGAGGTCGACACCAGCCTCAAAATCGGCGGCATCAAGCTCGCCATCCCCTTTCTGGCCTCGGCCATGGACGGCGTCGTGGACGCCTCCTTCGCCATGGCCATGGGGAAAATGGGCGGCCTTGGGGTCTTGAACTTGGACGGCATCAACACGCGCTACGAGAAGCCCCGCGAAATCATCGCGCAGATCGCCCAGGCGGGGCCCGATCAGGCCACGCGCCTGGTGCAGGATCTCTACCGCGCGCCGGTCAAGGAGCGTCTCATCGCCGAGCGGGTGCGAGAAATCAAGAAGGCCAAGGTTCCCTGCGCGGTCTCGACGATTCCGCAGAACGCCGAGAAATACGGCCGCATCGCCCAGGCGGCCGGCTGCGACATTTTCGTGGTGCAGTCGACCGTGACCACCGTGCGCCACCGGGCGTCCCGCTACAAGCCCTTCGACGTGGCCAAGTTCTGCCGCAAGATGAAGATTCCCGTCGTGGTGGGCAACTGCGTGACCTATTCCGTCGCGACCGAGCTCATGGAGGCCGGCGCTTCCGGGCTCTTGATCGGCGTGGGGCCGGGTGCCGCGTGCACCACCCGCGGCGTGCTGGGCCTTGGCGTTCCGCAGGTGACCGCGACTGTCGACTGCGCGGCCGCGCGCGATTACTACTACAAACGCACGGGCCGCTACGTGCCCATCATCACCGACGGCGGCATGAGCACCGGCGGCGACATCTGCAAGGCCGTCGCCAGCGGCTCCGACGGCGTCATGGTCGGCTCGGCCTTCGCCCGCTCCAAGGAGGCCCCCGGCCTGGGCTACCACTGGGGCATGGCCACGCCGCACCAGAACCTGCCCCGCGGCACCCGCATCCGCGTCGGCGTCACGGGAACCCTGGAGGAAATCCTCTACGGCCCGTCCCGCACCGACGACGGCACGCAAAACCTCGTGGGCGCGCTGCGCACCTGCATGGGCGCCTTGGGCGCCGCGACCATCCGGGAGATGCAGACGGCCGAAATCATCATCGCCCCCGCCATCCAGACCGAAGGCAAGATTTTCCAAAAAGCCCAGCGTCTCGGCATGGGGAAGTGATGCCGTCCATCGTTATCCTGGACTTCGGCAGCCAATACACCTTCCTCA
>DATLUA010000020.1:0-38902 GCA_035533295.1 Elusimicrobiota bacterium
TTGGCAAGCTGCAAATTCGTCATATGACACCATATAATAATATATAGTGTTATATTTCAAGCAGAAAATGCGGGAATCCGGTAAAGCAAACACGGATTCCCGCATTTTAACGACGGTTAGAATCTACTTTCGATTTTCCTGACCGCTCGCTCATCCCCTATTTGATGGAGGAATCCAAGGAGCTGGCCCAGGCGCTCAAGAAAGGCTCCGCGCACGAAATCGAGGATGAGTTGGGCGACGTCCTTTTTCAGGTGCTGCTCCACGCCCGCATCGCCGAGGAGGCCGGGCTTTTCGACATCAACGACGTCGCCAAGAGCCTGGGCCTCAAGCTGCGCCGGCGGCACCCGCACGTCTTCGGCGATAGGAAGTTCAAGACGGCCCAAGAAGTTTTGCGCCACTGGAACGAGATCAAGGGCCAAGAGCGGCTCCTGCGCCGCCAAGACGTCGCCCGGCGAGGCCTGAAGTCCATCGGCCGCTAGGCCCAAAGACCGGTTTTTTTTAGGACTTTGGCCTCAAGACGCCCGCCGCCGTTCCTCCTATAATAATCCCCGCAGTCTGAAATCCGTCTAAACGAGGACATGCATGAAATTCAGCTTGGCGGCGGCTCTTTTGACGTTCATCCCCCTGGCGGCGCGGGCCCAAAGCGCGCCCAATAAGGACGCCTGCAGCTATCTTTTGGACGTGCAGGCCGTTTCCAGGGCCGACTGCGGCAAGACCCTGCGCGGCCCCGGCGCCGCCGCCACGGCCCTCGCGCAAGCCCCCAAGCGCAAGCAGGACGTTCTCGCCTTGGCCCAAAGCCTGGCCGCCGCCCCCGATTTCACCGGCGTCAACGCCGCGCTTTCTTTCGCCGCGGCAAAACTTAATCCGCCGCTCAATCCCCGCACCTTCGGCGCTTGGCTGGGAACCGCGCAGGCTTCGCAAGCAGAAAAAACCGTGTCCTCTTATTTGCGCGGCGTCGCCGCCCAACTAAACGCTTCCGGCAAAGCCGGCGCGCGAGATAAAAAGGCGCTTCTAAAGGAATTCCAGCCGCAGTTGGCGCTTCTCTCAGGAGCCCTGGCTAATCCGGCCGCGGCCGCGGCCGCGTTCGACGGCTCCGCCTCGCGCTCCGGCGCCGCGAGCGAACTCACCGCAGCCAACGCCGCGCTGGGCTCTTCCGCCGCGCGAGCGCCCTTGGCTCCGGCGCAAAGCGGTTCGCAAAGCTCCGCCGGAACCGCCGCGGCGCCTCCGGCGCCCCAGCCTCAGCCCTCGCCCGTCATTTCCGCCAATCCCAACTGGGACGCCGTGATCAATCCCGCCATCAATCCTTGCGTGGATTTTTATCAATACGCCTGCAGCAATTGGAACAAGGCGCATCCTATCCCGCCGGACCAGTCCAGTTGGGGCACGTTCAACGCCCTGATGCTGCGCAACGAGTCGGACATGCGCCAGGTTTTAGAATCCGCCGCGAGCCACCCAAATCCCAAGGATCCGGATCAGGCCAAGCTGGGGAACTTCTACGCCGCCTGCATGGACCAAAAGGCCGCGGACGCCGCCGGCGCCAAGCCGCTTCAACCCGAGCTCGCCCGCATCGCGGCGATGACGGGCAAGTCGCAGTTGGCCGCGGTAACCGCCCACCTGCAGAACATCGGCGTGGGGGCGCTTTTCTCCTTCGGCGCCAACCCCGACGACAAGAACGCCTCCAAGCAGATCGCGGTGCTCGACCAAGGCGGCTACACGCTCCCAGAGCGCGGCTACTACCTGAGCGGCGACTTCGCCCAAACGCGAACGGCCTACGAGACGCACGTGCGCAAGATGTTCGTCCTTTTGGGCGATACGCCCAAAGAGGCCGCGGCCGAGGAGGCGTCGGTGATGGCCATTGAGACCGCGCTGGCCCAGGCTTCCATGGACGACGTGAGCCGCCGCAACCCGGCCAACGTCTACCACATGGAGAAAACCTCCGCTTTCGAGAAAAACGCGGCGGCTTTCGATTGGAAGACCTACCTGGCAGGCGTTAAATCTCCTTCCTTTAAGAAGGTCAACGTCGCCGATCCCGGCTTTTTTCAAGGCCTGAACACCCTCATCGGCTACGAGCCGCTCTCGGCCTGGAAGTCCTACCTGCGCTGGCAGGTGGTCAACTCCTTCGCTGGGCTGCTCTCCAAGGATTTCGTGGATGAGAATTTCGATTTCAACGGCCGCGTGCTCTCCGGAGCGCAAAAAATGGGCCCGCGCTGGAAGCGCTGCGTCTCCATGGCCGATTCCATGATGGGCGACGCGCTGGGCCGCGCCTACGTGGACAAGTATTTCCCGCCGTCGAGCATGGCGGCGGCCGGCGGCATGCTCCACGCCGAGGAAGCCGCCATGGCCCGCAATATCCGAGGCGTGACCTGGATGGGCGCCAAAACCAAGGCCGCGGCCTTGAAGAAGCTCTCCGAGATGCAGAACAAAATCGGCTATCCGTCCAAGTGGCAGAGCTACGCCAAGCTCTCCATCAGCCGCGGCGACTTGGTCGGCGACGTGGAGAACGCCTCGGTTTTCGCCATGGCGCAGAGCGTGGATGAAATCGGCCGGAAGACCGACACCAGCAAGTGGGGCATGACGCCGCCCACGGTCAACGCCTACTACAACCCGTCCCAGAACAACATCAATTTCCCGGCCGGAATTCTGCAGCCGCCGTTCTTCAACGGGCAGGCCTGCCTGGCCGAGAATCTGGGCGGCATCGGCGCGGTCATCGGGCACGAGATGACCCACGGCTTCGACGACCAAGGCAGCCAGTACGACGGCCACGGCAACCGCCGGAACTGGTGGACTCCCAAGGACAAGGCCGCCTTCGACCAGCGCACCCAGTGCCTGGTCAACGAGTATTCCCAATTCACGGCCACACAGGACCCCAGCAACCCCAAGAAGCCGGTCATGGTCAACGGCCGGCTGACCTTGGGCGAGAACACCGCGGACAACGGCGGCGTGCGCATCGCCTACATGACCTTGCAAAACGCCTTGGCCCAACACCAGGCCGCGCGCTGCAACTCCGGACACTGGACCGACGATCAGGTGTTCTTCCTGAGCTTCGCCCAACTTTGGTGCGGCAGCGACACGCCGCAGCTGGCCAAGATGCTGGCCAACACCGACCCGCACTCGCCCAACGCCGCGCGCGTCGATGGCGTGCTGCGCAACATGCCCCAGTTCCAGAAGGCCTTTAGCTGCCCGGCCAATTCGCCCATGGTGGCCGGCGCCAAGGCCTGCCGGGTATGGTAAGGGCTTTAAGCCTCCGACAAGGTTAGGAGCGTGATTTCCGCGGGCACCGCGAAGCGGTGCGCCGGACCCCAATAGCCCGTGCCGGGATTGACGTAAATCTGCAAGCGGCCGCGGCGCGCCAAGCCCCGCGCGTAGCGATGGAAGAGCCCGATAAAAAGGCTGGCCGGAAAAAACTGCCCGCCGTGCGTGTGGCCGGAGAGCTGCAAATCGAAGCCCGCGCGCTCGGCCGCCAAGGCCGCGCCGGGGCGGTGCGCCAGCAAAATCCGGAAATCGCAGGACTCTCCCCCCGCCGCGGCCTTGGCCATATCGGGCTTGTGGCCGGGAATAAAGGCGCCTCCGAAATCGTCGGGAACGCCGGCGATGAAAAGCCTGGCCCCGCCGCGCTCCAGGATGCGGCTTGCGTTGAGCAGCGGCGTAAAGCCGAGCTCCCGTGCTTTTTGAACCCACTCCGGCGCGTTCCAATAATACTCGTGGTTGCCGGTCACGTAATAGACGCCCAGCGGCGCATGCAGTCGGGATAGAGGTTCCACGCGGCGCACGATCTGCGCGACGGTCCCGTCGGCCAGATCCCCCGTGACCGCGATGAGGTCGGGCTTTAGCTCCTGCACGCGCCGGACGATGCTTTCGACGTAGCCGCGCTCGATGGTATTTCCGGCGTGCAAATCGCTGATCTGGGCGATGCGCAGGCCGCGCAGGCCCGGCGCCAAGCCTGGAACCGCAATCGGAACCTCGACCACGCGCGGACCGCGCACCGCCTGGCCCAGCCCCAAAAAGGCCAGCACGACCGCCACGGCGAGCGCCGCCTCGGGCAGAACGCGCGAAAAAACCAATCCGCGAAGGAGCGGGGAAAGCAAGAAACCCGCCGCGGCCGCCATGGCCGAGAGAATGAGAAACGTCGCCCACGCGCCCATGCCGATGCTCGTGGCCCAAGAAATGGCGCGCGCGGCCCAAGAATTCTCCGGCAGCGCGGCCTTGCGGTAGGCGATTTGCCAGCCGATGAAAAGCGCCACGAACAGCACCGAGCCGGCAAGCGCCGCCAAGGGATGCGCGGGAAAAGCCTGCGCGGCGTTCATCCCGGCGTAGAGCCCCAGAAGCGCCGCGACCGACAGAATGACCAGCAGGCGGGTTCTCATGCGTCCGCCGTATTATATCGCGGATGCGACGGCCTTTAAAAATCATAAAATCCATCCATGCGAGAATTTATCCCCATCAACGCCGAGTCGGACATTCCAGCCGCCTACGCCGCGGGGCCCATCGGCGACTTGCTGCGCTTCAACAACCTGGACCGCCCCTTGCCCGAAATCCAGCAGGCCAAGCTGCTCATCGGCATGTGCATGGACTACCGCAAGCACCTGCGCATCCCGGATAATTTCGCCTACATCATCCGCGCGGGCGGGGCCAACCTGCGCTACAGCGAGTTCAAGGTTTCCTACGCCATCGCGGTGGGCGGCGTCGAGGCCATCGCGCTCATGGGCCACACCCGGTGCGGCATGGTCAACCTCATGGCCCGCAAAGAGGCCTTCATCGCGGGCTTGGCGGAAAAAGCCGGCTGGGATCGCGAGGCGGCCGAGCGCCACTTCACTCACTTCGCGCCGATGTTCGAAATCGGCGACGAGGCGGATTTCGTCTTGTCCGAGGCCAAGCGCCTGCGCGAACGCTACCCCAGAATCACCGTCGCGCCCCTGATGTACAAGGTCGAGGACAACCGGCTCTACGCGCTGGCCGAATAGCGCGGGCGCTGCGCTCAGGGCTTGGGCTTGCCGGCAGGAACCGCCAGAACGGGACAAGAAGAATGGCGCATGACCCGCTCGCTCGTGCTTCCCAGAATGGCCTCGCTCAAGAAACCCTTGCGGCGCGCGGACAAGACGACCAGGTCCGCTTTCGGGCCGCCGCGGCGATTTCATCAGCAGCGCGGCCGAAAGCCAACCGCGTCGACGCGTCGGCCACATCCAGCGGCGCTAAAATCTTCTTGGGCGGAACGCGCGGAACGTGATTCTTAGCCATGACGGCCTCCTTGATCCGCTTGCCCATCGCGCAACAATAGGACCAGGGCGGCTGGAGATTATCATGGGCAAGCCGCGTTTCACGAAAAAAGCGCCCTCGCGCTAGATGGCCGCGAGGGCGCTTTGAGTCAGGACTACTTGGCGGGATTGGCGGGCGCGCTCACGGCCGTCGCGGCGCTCGAAGCCGCGCAGTGCCGGCCGCAGAAATAACCGCCGACCGCGCCGATGGCGAGCAGCGCCACGGCGACCAGCGCCTTGCAGCCGCAGCAAGCCCCCTTCGAGCAGCATTTCCCGTCCTTCTTCGTTTCTTCGGTTTCCATGCGATGTCTCCTTGATATTTCCGATTCAGAATGGTTCGGAAATTAAAATATTTAACGCAAAAAAATCAGACCTGCCTTTTTTCTCGCTGAAGCCGGTTCGAAACCTTGCCGAGCAGCAAGACCAGCTCGTCCTGTTCGGCGGGCGAAAGCGCCTTCAAAACGTCTTGCGCGAACGCGGCGCGCGCGGCCTTGGTCGCCTCATGGACCGCCCGCCCCTCGTCGGTCAGCACCACCTGGACCACGCGCCGATCGTCGCTGGAGCGGTCGCGCCGCACCAGGTTTTTTTGGGAAAGCCGGTCGATGAGGCCCGTGACGCTGCTCAAGGAAAGCCGCACCGCCGCGGCGATGCCGCTCATGATGGGACACACGCACTGGCCAACCGCCCGCAGCGTGCGCAGTTCCTGGCGGCTGAGCTTCTCGGCGAGCTCCGGGCTTTCGCGCTCGGCGCCTTCCGCGTTGTCGATCAGAATTTGAATTTCCTCCGCGAGGCGGCGCGCCTTATCGTGTGGTTCTATTTTGTTCATATTTACGAATAATTTAATAATTGAAGTATATCACGAATGCCGCAAGCTGTCAAGATTCATGCCGCATGCCGCCTAGGATAAAGCCGCCCTTGACAAAAAATTCGATAGAGATTATAATTAATCATATGGTTAACTATAGCGGACGCCGGCTCGACCTCTCTTTCGGCGCGCTCTCTCATCCCATCCGCCGCGGCATCCTGGCGCGCCTGGCCCTGGGTGAGGCCACGGTCGCGGAACTGGCCCGGCCGCACCGCGTGTCCGCGCCGGCCATCAGCAAGCACCTGCGCATTTTGGAGCAGGCCGGGCTCATGTCCCGCCGCAAGCAGGGCCGCGAGCACTTTTGCAAACTAGAAACCGAGCGCATGAAGGAAGCTCAAACCTGGATCAAAAACCAACGCGCGCTTTGGAATCAACGCCTGGACGCCCTGGAAAATTATCTCAAGGAGAACCCATGACCAAGCTCAGCGTGCGGTCCTTTTCCGTTTCCATCGACGGCTACGGCGCCGGCCCGAACCAGGATATCAACAACCCTCTGGGCGTTGGCGGCGAGGCTCTGCATGAGTGGGTCTTCGCGACCAAAACTTTTTGCAAAATGTTCGGACAAAAAGGCGGCTCGACTGGAGCCGATGACAAAATCGCGGCGCGCGGATTCGAAAATATCGGAGCGTGGATTCTGGGCCGGAACATGTTCGGCCCGGTCCGCGGGCCTTGGCCCGGCGAGTCCTGGAAAGGCTGGTGGGGCCCGACGGGAGCGAGTATCTGAATACGACGACGTTCGTCGAAATCGTCGAGCCGGATCACATCGCGTACGCCAACGTCGGCGGCAAGAAAGGGGAAAAAGAAGTTCGCCACCTGATGACGTTTTCACTCAAGGCGTTGGGGTCCTCGAAGACCGAAGTTACCATCCACCATGTTTTCGACACGCGCCAAGAGCGCGACTTCGCCGTCGAGCGCTACGGCGCCATCGAAGGCGGCAGGCAGACGCTCTCCCGCTTGGCCGCGCACGTCCAAGACGCCGCTCCCGGCAGCAAGCCCGGCTTCGAGCTGCGGCTTGAGCGCGTCGTGGACGCTCCGCTCAAGCGCGTGTGGCGGGCCTGGGCCGAGCCCAAAGAGCTAGCAAGGTGGTTTGCCCCAAGGCCGCTGACCCTGAGCGTCGCAAGGATGGATTTTCGCCCCGGCGGGGGTTTCGCGATGGCGATGGTCTTTCCCGACGGGAACAGGCACGACTTCTCCGGCGTTTACCGAGAGGTCGCGCCGCAATCGCGCATCGTTTGGACGGGAGAATTCCCGGGCGATCCCAAGGACAACATCCGGACCGAAATATCCTTTGAAGACCTCGGCGCGCGCACCAAGATCCGCGTCTATCAAACCTTCGCCCTCATCACTCCAATCAACGAGCAGGCCACCAAGGGCGCCCGGCAGGGCTGGACCATGACGCTCGATCAGATGACGGAGCACGTGCTGAAAAAATAGCCGCGTAAAGGAAGATCGGTCGCGGCGCCGCCCAGGTCAGACGTTGCGTCCGGCGCGCAGATTCAGGTTCCAGGAGACGGTCTTGCGCTCCCCGGGATCGCCCCAGAGCGGCTCGATGAGCTTTTGCAGGCCGCCCAGCGGGCTCTGCGCGTGCCGGTCGATGTAATGCTGAACCGCGGACCAGCTGCGCAGGTAGCCCATGAAGGCGGACAAATCCCAATCCGCCTCCATGACGAACTCGGGGCAAGAGACGGGCTCAAACGGAATTTCGATGCCGCGGTTGCCTTTAGAGCGCAGCGCCACCTGCGGCGCCCAATAGGAGCCTAAATCCTCCAGCGTAAAGCGGTCCACCAGCTTGTTGATGTCCGCGGACGGCGTGCGGCACTCCCAATAGGTCCAGGCCGCGAATACGCCGCCGGGCTTTAAGACCCGGCGCACCTCGGCGAAGAACTCCGCCGGCCTCATCCAATGCAGGGCCTGCGCGCAGGTCACGAGATCCGCGCTGGCCGAGGGCAGGCCGCAGGCTTCTCCCGGTTCGAGCGCATAACGCACGCGCGGATGGCGCTGTGCGTGCTCCAACTGGGCCGCGCTCGGGTCCGAGGCATGGACCGCGCCGAAGCCCTCGGCCAAAGCCACGGCGACTTGGCCGTTGCCCGTGGCGCAATCCCAGGCCAGCACCCGCCCGGGCGCCAAAGAAACGACGAAATCGATGAGCGCGGCGGGGTAGCGCGGCCGATGCTTGGCGTATTGCGCCGCCTGCTTCGAGAACTCGTCCTGGAATTCCGGATCCACGGCCCTAGTATGGCAAAAAACAAAATCCGGCGTCATGCGGCCGTCATTCGTGGTCATATGGGCGTCATTTAAATGTTATTCGCCTGTTATGGAGCGCGTCTGGACGGCGGTTTATAATGAGAATGAAGCCTATGAAGACATGGCAGCGTCGCACCATCATCTTCGGGGACGTGCACGGCTGCCTCGATGAGCTGCAGGATATCCTGCGCGCGGTCCGGGCAGCGTCCCAGGACCGGCTCATCAGCGTGGGCGACCTCATCGGCAAGGGCCCCGACAGCCGGGGCGTGCTGGACTGGGCCATGGAGACCAAAAATTTGCGCTGCGTGCTGGGAAACCACGAGCGGAGATTTTTGGCCCGCAAGCGGGGCGCCGAACTGCCCGACGGGAAAGTCCTCGACGCGGCGACTTGGCGCCAACTGCGCGGAGGCCGCGAACGCTACCGCCGGTTCATCGCCCCTTGGCCACTCTGGATACGGGAAAACGGCTACCTCGTCCTGCACGCGGGTCTCGATCCGCGCAAATCGCTGGCTCGACAGTCTGAGTGGGACCTCATCACCCTGCGCCGCCTCGCCCGAACCGGGGAGCCCTGGTATGTCCGCTATCGCGGCGGCCGCCTGACGGTCTTCGGGCATTGGTCGCGCCGCAATCCCGTGCTGCGCCCAAACGCCGTGGGCCTAGACACCGGCTGCGTCTACGGCGGGCGCTTGACCGCGCTTATTCTCCCGGAGCGGCGCCTGGTGAGCGTGCCGGCCCGCAAAATCTACCGCCGGAAAGACTCATGGCTCTAAAGCCTCTGCGCCTAGCCGCCGTCGCGCTCTATTTTTTCGGGATATTCGCCCAGCCGCTTTGCGCCCAAGTCGACGAAACCGGCGACAGCGGCGCCTCCCAGCCCATCGAGGTCAACGCCGTTTCCCTGAACACCATGGCGTCCCCGCTGGACGCCGCTGCGTTTGCTCCGGCGGCGCTCGGGGCCGATCAAATTCCAAATCTCCCCGCCCAGGCTCCCGAGGCTCCGCCGCTTATCGCCGCCCCCCGCGGAACGCCGGCGCAAGCCGCCTTAAGGGCGGCGCCCGCGGAGGCTTTACCGGAAGCCGCCGAGGCTTTGCCGGGAGTTAAGGCCGGACGGAGCGTCCCGCAGGGCTTTTCAAGCCGCCCCGCGGCGCCGACTGCGGCGTCCGGGAATACCCGCCGCGCGGGAGCCGTGAGCCGCCTGGCCTCCCTGGGCCAAATCGCCGGAGGGCTCCTCTCCAAACCCGCCTCGCCCGAGTCGGAGCGCGGCCGCGCGGATTTCACGGCGTCTCCCGCTCCGGCGCAAGCCATCGGCGCGAGCGCGCCGGGCGCGCAGAATGATTTCGCCGGCGCCCCGGCCGCCGGGCTTTTCCCCGCGGAGGCCGCAAACGACGGCGGAAACGCCGGGAATTCCATGCCCGCGGCGCCTCCCTCCGCGTCCAACGGCGCGCAGGCGCCCAAAACCTGGCAGTACCTGGCCGGCGTGTTCATGAGCCAAATGTCCGCCAACGCGCTTCAGGTGGCCCTGCCCCTGGTCATGCTCAAGCTCACGAACGCCTTGAGCGCGGTGGGCTTTGCCACCGCCCTGGCCGGGGCAATGGACGCCCTGGGCACCCTCATCGGCGGGCGGCTGGCCAGGCACGTCCACCCCAAGACCCTTTTGGCCGCGGCCGCGGCCGGGCGCGCCGCGACTCTGGCGCTTATCCCCGCCCTGTGGGCCGGCGGCCTGGGGCTGGCCCCCATTCTGGGCGTCTACCTGGCCGACTCTCTTATCCGCGGCGTCGCAGACACCGCCCGCAATACCGCGCCCATGGCCTTGGTCGGCAAAAACAAATCGGCGCTGGACAAGCTCAACTCCCGCTATCAAGCCGCGTTCGAGTCCGGCGGGCTCTTGGGGCCCTTCTTCCTGGGCGCTCTCTTATCCGTGACGGGGCTTGGCGCGGCCAACTGGATGATTCCCGCCGGCTTCGCCGCCGCGTCGAGCCTTTTCTTCCTGATGCCCCGCGGCCGTGCCGACCGAGCCCCCGCTTCCGCAGAGGAGGAAAAGGCGCACGGGACTTTCCTGGATTCCTTGCGCCTCATCCGCAGAAACCCCGGCCTGCGTCTGGCCATGTTGGCGGCGCTTCTGGTGACGGTCTACCCTTTAAAGGGCGTGCTGCCCGCGCTCTTCGCAAAAAACGTCCTTGGATCGCCCAACGACGCGGCCTGGCTCGTGGGAGCCTTCGGCTTGGGCGGCGTGCTGGGATCGCTTCTCTACGGCCGGCTCTACAAAAAAATCCCCGCCCCGTCCTGGCTTAAGTGGGGCGCGGCCGGCGTGCTGGCCTTCGCCGCGGCCATGGCACCGCACGCTTTTTTGCCCATGGCCTTGGGCTGCTTCGTCTTCGCCATGACCAACGTCATGGCCCGGATTTCCGTCGCGTCGACGCTGCAGTCGAACATCCCTCATGGCGCCGAGGGCTCGGTGATGGGCTTGACGCGCTTCTCGGGAAACCTGATGTCCGCGGCGCTGAAGTTCGGCGTGGGCCTGGCCTTCGCCTTCGCCTCTCCCATCCATGCCTTTCTCGCCGTCGGCCTGGGCCTGGGCCTCATCGCCGCTTCGCAGTTTTGGCTCTCGCGCCGATTGGCGGCCGCGGCCTTGGCCGGGGCCATCGCGGCGGCACGCCCGGCGGCGCCCAAGCTCTCGCCCGCGCACGGGCTCCCCGGCCGGCTCATCGTGGTCGAAGGCTTGGACGGTTCGGGCAAATCCACGCAGCTCGATATGCTCAAGGAGTCGCTCGAGTCGCAAGGCGCCAGCGTCGTGACTACGCGCTGGAATTCCTCCGACCTGGTCGCCGAAGCCGTCAAGAAGGCCAAGCGCGAACGCACGCTCACCCCGGCCACGTTCGCGGCGCTCAACGCCGCCGACCTCTCCGACAGGCTGGAGCACGTCATCCTTCCGGCGCTGCGGGAGGGCTCCATCGTCCTCTCCGACCGCTACTTTTACACCGCCTTGGCCCGCGACTCGGTGCGCGGCAACGACCCGCTCTGGCTGCGCCGGCTCTACGCCTCGGTCCTCCGTCCGGACCTGACGTTCTATTTCCGCCTGCCGGTCGAGGCGGCCATCGGCCGCGTTCTGGCGCGGACCGAGGACCGGCTCAAGCTTTCCGAGGATTTCGCGGAGGACGGCCCGCGGACGACGGTCCTTGGGCAGAACTACTACGCGGCGGGCCGCGACATGGGTTTCGCCCGGGACGACGCGGAGAATTTCCGGATTTTCCAGGCCCATGTGGCGGACTCCTACGACCGGCAGGCCAAGGAGTTCGGCTTTGCGGTCTTGGACGCGCGGCAGGATCGCGAGAGCCTGCGCCGCCAAGTCTCCGAGCGCGCGGGCAATATCCTGGGCCCGATCTCCGACTACAAGCGCCAAGACGAACCGTCGTCCGCGGAGAACCTCTTCGACAAAGACCCCGCCGGAGACGCGGAGAACATCCGCGAGAACTACAAGCACCCCAAGCGCGGCGTCCATTTTTACTTTCGCAACATGCTTTTGCCCATGCAGGGGCGCTTCGCCCAGCTCCTGGACGCCTCGGCCATGCCGCAGGCCTTCCTGCACGGCTCGCCCCACGTCGACAACTACGCCAAGTCCGCGCGGGGCGCGGCCATGGTCGACTTCGACCGCGCGCGCCTGGGGCCCTACGCCTGGGACTTGGCCCGCTTGATGGTCTCGGTCTCGCTGCGCCAGAAAAAACCAGCGCAGGGGCTCTTGTCCGGCAAGGTTCTGCGCCAGATGAAGAAAGGCTATCTCCACGGCCTGCGCCACCCGGACCGCCCATTCTCCGAGGCGCGGGCCTTGAAGGACAAGGAGCCCAAGAAGGACGAGGCCTCGACCGACGCTTACTTGGCCGCGGAAAAGGGCTGGACGCGGGAGATGCGGGCCGATCCGCTGCCGCCCTCCGATCCTAAAATCCAAGCGCTCCTGCGCGGCTACCTGAAAAGCCGCGGCGAAGAGGGCCTTCTGGACGACTATTTCGTCGAGGAGGCCGGCCGCGGGCAAGGCTCCATGGGCTTTAGGAGCATCCACCTTGCCGTGCTCGCGCCCAAAAATCCGAAGTCGGGGCTGGACAGGATTTTTCTCAACTTCAAGCAGGTCAGGGCCGATCCGGACACGCGGTGGTTCACGAACCCTTATTCCTCGCAAGGCCGGCGCATGATCGAGGCGGGCAATCTGCTCGCCCCCGGATGGGAAGAGCGGCCCGGCTACGCGGACTTGGACGGCGTCGAGTACTACGTGCGGCAGATTCAGCCGCAGAACGCCAAAATCAAGAAGATGCTGGACAAGGAGCAGCAGGAGGACTTGGCCTACGCGGTCGGCACGCAGTTGGGCCGCGCCCACGCGCTCTCCGTCAAAGGCTCGCCCGCGGACATCGAGGCGCACTTGGAGTCCTCTTGGGACGATTTGGTCGCCGCCGCGCTGGCCATCCGGGACGAAATCGCCGCGGCGCACGCGCGCTATCTCGAAAAGCTCGCGGCCCTGGAGAAGGCCGGCGGACATGGCTCCTGAGGCCGCGGCGCAAAAACGCGTCCCCCTCGGCGGCCTGCTGGGCGGCGCGTTCGTTTCCGAGCTCGCCAACAGCGCGCTCCATCTGGCCCAGCCGCTGCTCATCCTCAAGCTCTCCGGCTCCTTCGGCGACGCGGCGCTCTTCGCCGCCTTCGACACCGCGGTCCACATGGCGGGGACCTTCGCGGGCGGCTGGCCCGCCGACCGCATCGGCGCGCGCCGGCTTCTGATTCTCTCGACGCTCCTGCGCGCCGCGGCCCTGGCGCTCATTCCTATCGCCTGGGCGGCCGGGGCCCTCACGCTGGGCCGCGCGATGGCCGCCTACACGGCGGACGCCCTCGTGCGCGGATTTACGGATGCCGCGGTGCACACCGTGCCCTTGGAGCTCGGCGAGAACGACCCGAAGAAGCTCGATCGGATTAACTCCCGCTACGAGCTGGCCTATGAAATCGGCGGCGTGGCCGGTCCCCTGATGCTGGGCGCCTTCATGCTTTGGATGAAGGGCGTCGCCGTTCAAGCCGCCGTCCCGGTCGGCTTCGCCGCGGCCGCCCTAATTTTCACCGCCATTCCCCAACAGCCGCGCGCGGCGAAGCGCTCGGACGAATCCTGCGGCGGCGGCAGCCTCGCGGGCCTGCGGCTGGCCCTGACGGACAAGACCCTGTTGCTGGCCTGCGTGGGCTTGGCGCTGCTAAACCTTTATCCTTTACGCAAGCTCTTCTCCGCGTTCTTCGCGAAGGGAATCCTCCACTCGCCCGCCGCCGCGGGGTGGCTCGGCGCCGCCTTCGCCCTGGGCGGCGTCGGAGGAGCGCTTCTGTACGGACGGTTCCCGGATTTGGGTTCCGCGGCGAGCTGGATCGCCCTAGGCGCGGCGGGCTCCGTCAGCCTGGCCGCGGGGTGGATTCCGGGCGGCCTCGCCGTCATGATGGCCGCGGCGTTTTTCTTCTCCTTGGCCAACGCCGGCGCCCGACTCTCGCTCACGCGCCGGCTCCAAGAGGCGACGCCTTTGGAGGCCGCCGGCGGCGTGACGGCCGCCTCGCGCTTAGGCGCCAACGCGGCGTCGGTCCTGCTCAAGGCCATAATGGGCGCCGCCTTCGCCTTGGGCGCCGGCATGCGGATTTCCTTCGGCCTGGTGGGCGCGGGCGTGGGGATTTTGGCGCTTGCGCAGCTCGTCTTGGCCTCGCGCGTGGCCGGAGAGGACGCCGCCCGGACGACCGCGGCGTCAGCGGTCGGAGGCGTCCGCCATCCGGAGGGCGCAGCGGGCTGCGCCCAAGAGAGCGGCGTGGTCGTTTAGCGCCACGCGCACGGGAACCGACTCCAACACCGGGCGCATGCGGCCCTTGTCCAGGAAGGCCTTCATGAAGGCCGGCTTGCGCAGTTCGGCCAGAATTTTGGGCGCGATGCCTCCGCCCAAAAACACTCCGCCGCGCGCGAGCACCGAAAGCGCCAGGTTTCCGGCCTGGGCTCCGTAGACCGAGACGAACATCTCCAGGGCGCGCGCGCAAATCTCCGCGCGTCCTTCCAAGGCGGCCTTTGAGATCGCCGCCGAGGGATCCTCCGATTTCATCTCCGCCGCGAGCCAGGCGGGTTCGGGCATCTTCCGGGCCTGGCGCAAAAAATCGTAGATGTTGACCAGGCCCGGCCCCGAGAGCACCCGCTCATAGCTCACCCGCCCGAACTTCCCGCGCAAAAAAGCCAGAAGGGCGTCCTCCTCGTCCGTGCGCGGCGCAAAGTCCGCGTGGCCTCCCTCGGTGGCGGCCGGCGTCTTGCGCCCGTCCTCGGCGATGAGCAGCGCCTGGCCCAAGCCCGTGCCCGCGGCGATAAGCGCCTGGTGGCCCGCGGCGCCGGGCGCGCCGGCATTGAGCAGCGCGAAGTCTTTGTCCGAAAGTTCGGCCAATCCCCAGGCGTTGGCCTCCAAATCGTTCAAAAGCCGCACCGGCGCGCCGGATAAAGACGGCGCCAGGGCGCGGGCGTCGATGTCCCAAGGCAGGTTGGTCGCCTCGACGCGCCCGTCCTTGACCGGCCCCGCGACGCCCAGGCAGGCGGACAAGACGCGCGCGCGGTGCTTGGCGATGAACGCTTCGAGCGCCTCGCCCAAGGACGCATAGTTCCGGCTGGGATAAATCTCCAGGACGGCCGGCTTGAGCGCCGCGGCGCCGGCCTCGAAGAGCGCCAGGCGCGTGTTGGTCCCGCCCACGTCTCCGGCGAGAATCATCGGCTCGGCCACGATATTTTTCCCTTGCTCAGCCCAAAGCTTGGCGCAAAGCCTCGGCCAGGGCCGGCAGGCTTCGGGCGCCGGGCAGATGGACGCGCAAGATGCGGCGGTCGCGCTGCGAGAGCACGGCGAAATCCCCGCGCGCCTGCGCGGCCTTGACCGCGCCGAAGGCGTATTTTTTCCCAGGCACGGGCGCGTCTTGCGCCGGCTCGGCGGTAATTTGCAGGAATACGCCGGTATCGGGGCCGCCCTTGTAGGCTTGGCCCGTGGAGTGCTGGAAGCGGGGCCCGAACCCCAGGCACACGGCGGCGCCGGTCTTTTCCACAATCGTCCGGCGCGCGGCACCCAGAATTTCCCCATGCTCCGCGTTCATCTCGAGATAAGCCAGGAGCGCGACATAGTCGCCCTTTTTCCAGCGCGCCAAGTGCGCGCGCAGATATCCGGCCAAGGATGATTCCGCGCCGGCCAGGGCCTTGGCGCCGGCCGCGTCCGTGAAGAGCTTAATCCCGCCTTCTTCGAACAACGGAGTCTCCTTCGGAAACGAGCCGGTCTTCTCGTACTCGTCCATGAGCGCCTTGGTCGCGATTTTGCTCGCCTCGACGTCCGGCTGGTTGAAGGGATTGATGCCCAAGAGGCTGCCGGCCGCGGCCGTGGCGATTTCCCAGCGGAAAAACTCCTGGCCGAGGTGGTAGGCATCGGCGACGGACACGCGGACGACCGGATGGCCGGCTTTTTCGAGCGCCGCGGCACGGGCGTCCTGCGCCGCGTCGGGCGCGGCCTCCAGGCGCAGATAGACGAAAAGCCTGTCCGAGCCGTAAACGTTTGCCGCGACGGCCGGCTCGCGATCCACCGGAATAATCCCCTTGCCCTGCTTGCCGGTGGACTCGGCCAGCAGCTGCTCCAGCCACGCGCCCAAATCGCGGATGCCGGGCGACGAAATAAAGGCGACCTTGTCGCGGCCCAGCCGCGCCGCCGCGCCCAAGACGGTTCCCAAGACCGCGCCTGGGTTCTGTTCCAAGCGGGAGTTTTTGCAGGCCTCCTGCATGCCCCGCGCCGCGTCCAATAATTTCGCGACGTCCAGGCCCATGACCGCGGCCGGAACCATCCCGAAATCGGAAAGCGCCGAGTATCGCCCGCCGATGGAAGGCTCGCCGTGAAACACGCGCCGAAAACCTCGCTCGCGCGCGGTTTTTTCAAGCGCCGAGCCCGGATCGGTGACCGCGATGAAATGCGCGCCGGCTTTTCCCGCGCGCAGTTTTTTTTGCGCCGCGGCCCAGAAATAGTCCATGAGGATGTTGGGCTCTAGCGTGCCGCCGGACTTGCTGGAGACGATGAACAGCGTCTTGGCCGGATCGAGGCGGCGCTCGAAGGAGAGGACCTGCTCCGGATCCGTGGAGTCGAGCACCAAAAGCTCGGGGAAGCCCGGGGTTTCCTGGAAGCTCAGGCGCAGCACCTCGGGACACAGGCTCGAGCCGCCCATGCCCAGCAAAAGCGCGCGGGAGAACCCCGCGGCCTTGATCTCCTTTTGAAACGCGGAGAACTCCGCGACGCGCGCGAGCTGGCGTTCGATGACGTCAAGCCAGCCCATCCAACGCGCCTCGTCCGCTCCGGTCCAGAGGCCCGCGTCGCGCGCCCAAAGGCGCTTCATTTTTCCTTCGTCCTGCCAGGCGCGCAGGGCTTGGCCCGCCGCGTCCGCCAGCGGCTTGGGCAGCCGCGGCTCCAGCCCGTTCAAGCTCACCGCGGCTTCCATGTCAGGAGGGCCTTCCGACCGCGGCCAGGAGCTTGTCGAACGCATCCGCGAAAAGCTTGACCCCGTGAAACAGCACCTCATCGGTGATGGCATTCAAGGAGATGCCCAGGCTTTCCAGCGCGGCGAGCTGCGCCTTGGCCTCGCTCAAGCCCTGCTCCAAGGTCGCGGCGGCGCGGCCGTGATCGCGGAAGGCGTCCAGGGTCGCGGGCGGGACCGTGTTGACCGTGTCCCGGCCGATAAGCTCCTCAAGATAGAGCACGTCGCGGTACTTGGGATTCTTCGTGCTGGTGCTGGCCCAGAGCAGGCGCTGGGTCATGGCGCCCTTCGCCTCCAAGGCGCGCCAGCGCTGGTCCGCGATGATGTCCTTGTAGAGCGCGTAGGCGAGCTTGGCGTTGGCGATGGCGACCTTGCCCAGCAGGCCCTCGGCCGTCTTGGCGCGCTCGCCGCCGGCCTTGGCGGCTTCGGCCAGCCGCGCGTCGGCCGCGGTGTCGATGCGGCTGACGAAAAAGCTGGCCACGCCCGCGATGCCGGAGATGTCCTGGCCCTTGGCCGCGCGTTGTTCCAGGCCCGCGGCGTAGGCCCAGGCGGCCTTGGCGTAGAGTTCGCGGGAGAACAAAAGCGTCACGTTGACGTTGATGCCCTCCGAAATCAGCGTCTCGATGGCCGGGATGCCCTCCGGCGTGCCGGGCGCCTTGATCATGAGGTTCTCCCTTCCCACGGCCTTCCAGAGCCGCCGCGCCTCGGCCAGCGTGCTCCGCGTGTCGCGGGCCAGGTAAGGCGAGACCTCCATGCTGACGTAGCCGTCCCGGCGCTTGGTCTTGTCGTAGACCGGGCGCAGCGCGTCGGCCGCCGCGCGGATGTCGTCGATGGCGACGGCCTCGTAGATGTCCATGGCGGAGAGGCCGGGCTTGGCCTTCAACTCCCGCAGCTTCGGCGCGTAATCCGGGCTGTCCGCGATGGCCTTCTCGAAAATCGACGGATTGGAGGTCAGTCCGCTCAAGCCGTCCTCCTCGATGAGGCGCGCGAGCGCCCCCGTGGTCAGCAGATCGCGCCGGATGTAATCGAGCCATACCGACTGGCCCAGGGCCGAAAGAGCCTTGAGATTGTTCGCCGTCTTCGCTGCCGGAGCCGACTTGGTTTGCGCCATGAATTCCTCCCGGCTGGGGCCGGCGTTAACCGCGCCGATCTTGACAAGATCAAGGCCCCAGTTATACTTATTTTATATTTTTGCGCGCGAAGAAAATCGCCTCTTTTTCCCGTTCCGGATGAAGATTCGAGATTTTCCCGCGGGCGCAGCAGAGTGAGCCAAACATTGAAAGACGCCGCGCCCCAACCCCCTCCGCGACAAGGCTCCATTCGGTGCTGACCCGCCGCCACGCCGCCTTCGCCGTTTTACTAACATTCTGTTATCTTCCCGCGCGAATAAACCTGTGGGCTCAGTTCTCGACGCCCTATGATCCGGACCTTTCCTCGCCCTCGCAGAGCCAGACGCGGAGTTCCCCGTCCCAAACCCCGACCCAGGCCGCGCCGGCGATTATTCCGGTTTCCCCGGAAGCCATCAAGAACGCGGGGCCTATCGAGCTCATGTCCACCGCCGCCATCGCGGGCCTCTTCGAGCAGCCCTCCGCCTCAACCGCGCCCGCCCCCGTGGGCTTCTCCGAATTCATCGAGAAGCTCCCCGCCATCTCCTACAACCAGCAGGAATACAACGTGGCGCGGCAGAACGAGGAAGCGCGCGAGAAGCAGCAGGAGCTGCGGGAGCAGGAAGCGGAGTTCTTCGCCCAGCAGGGCTTGGCCATCTCGACCGGCACGCCCAACCCGCCGCCGCCCGAGCTGGAGCTTCCCACCTACGGCACCAGCCTGTCCGTCACGGGCCGCAAGGTGGTGGGCGTGTCCTACTCGGAGAAGCGCTTCCTGCACTCCCAGAACGCGACCGGCCAGCCCATGGTCACCAACGCGCTGCAAATCACCCAGCAGCTCCAGCTGCGCATGCAGGGAAAAATCGGCCCCAAAATCGCGGTCAACGTGAACTACGACGACACCCAGCAGAACCACCAGGACATCTCGGTGGTCTACACCGGCGACTCGGGCGAGGTGGTGCAGAACGTCTCCTTCGGCGACATAGACTTGTCCCTCCCCGCGACCGAGTTCGTTTCCTACGACAAGCAGCTCTTCGGCATCCGGGGCGATTTTCAGTACAAGGGCGCCAAGTTCACCGCCATCGCCAGCCGCACCCAGGGAACCACGCACACCAAGCAGTTCTTCGGCAATTCCCAGTTCGTCTCCGAGGATCTCCCGGACACCTCCTACATCCGCTACACCTACTACGACTTGACCTTCGGCGACGGGGCCCGGCTCCCCATCAAGCAGGGCAGCGAGCGGGTCTATCTCTCCAACCAGAACATCACCCAGGTCAACGCCAACAACGTGACCCTGACGGCCACGGACTTCGCCGTGCCCAGCTCCACCTACACCGGGTCCTTCATCCAGCTCTCTCCCGGCGCGGACTACATCATGGACTATGTCCACGGCATCATCCACTTCAGGGCGCCGCGCCAGCCGGGCGACGTGGTGGCCATCGATTTCACCGACGCCTCCGGCCACAACATCTCGGTTGAAGCCTCGACAACGAACTTGACCGCGGTCGCCCCGACCTGCGTTGAACCCGCCGGCGCAGGCTCCTTGGCCGGACAGCCTTGCCCCCATCTCATCAAGACCTCGGGAGACATCTACATCTCGACGCCCTCGGAATCCGGCTGGGACCGGGAGATGAAAACCTTCTATAACCTGGGGCAGACCGCCATCGTCAACGACAACGGCCACGGCAACTTCATCCTAAAAGTGCTCGATCCCACGACGCGCGCCGAGGTCGGCTCGAGCCTGAACCCCCAGCAGATCTATCCGCAAACCATCAACGTGGACTTCGCGGACGGCCTCTTCCAGCTCCAGCAGCCCTTCGCCGCGGTCGGGGACTCGGCCACCATCGACCCCCAGATTTACGCGCCCACGCCCATCTCCGAGCGCCTCATCCACGCCGAGTTCAGCTACCGCTTCAAGACCTTCACCTTGGAGCCCAACATCGTGCCCCAGTCGGAAATCGTGCTCCTGGACAACCAGAAGCTCAACCGCAACGTGGACTACTACATCGACTACGCCGGGGGATTTATCACCTTCTTCAACCCGGACCGCATCCAGGCCAACTCGGAAATCGACATCAGCTACGAAGTCTCGGCCTTCGGCGGCATCTCCAACACATCTCTCCTGGGTGGACGCCTGTCCTACGATTTTAACCAGCACTTCAGCATCGGCTCGACGCTCCTCTACCAGGCCGGCTCGAAATCTCCGACCACGCCCGACATCAGCGATTTGGCGCAAAGCCTCATGGTCTACGACTTCAACACCGCATTGAAGGACATCAACGTCATTCCCGGCGCCCTGACGGCCACCAACCTGAGCGCCGAGGTGGCGCAGAGCCGCCAGCAATTCAACTTGAACAGCTTCGCCATCGTGGACAACATGGAGGGCATCTCGCAGGAGACCGACGCCAGCCTTTTCTACGGCTCCTGGATTATCGCCACCAACCCCACGTGCGGCAGCATTTCCTCCACCGCGCAGGGCAACATGGCTCCCCCGGACTGCGTCGGCACCTCCCCCTCCAACACGGGACCCAGCGATCCGACGAAACTGACCTGGACCAACGCCAGCGTGCCCATTCTTAACATCACGCCCAACGCCCAGGCCAACACCGGACAGACCCAAAACGTGCTCGATCTGCATTACGATTTTTCCAACACCCAATCGCAGGAGCAGTCCATCGTTTTCCCCTTCTCCACCACGGGCCTGGATTTTTCCCAGAAGACCATCCTCCAGGTCGTCATGTACGGCGACAACTCCGACAACTCGCTCAACTTCCGCCTGGGCGGCATCAGCGACGACATGGACGGCACGGGAGGAACCACGCTATTCTGCGCCAACGGAACCATCATCACCAACGCGGCCAAGACCGAGGACTTGAACTGCAACGGCGTCCTGGATCCCGGCGAGGATATCGGTTGGCTCTACCAGCCCTCCGGCCTGCCCGGCGCGCGCTACGGGGCCAACAACGGCCGCATCGACTCGGAGGACCTCTACGGCACCGGGGTCTTGAAGCCCGACGACGGCCTGGGCGACAACTACGGATATGTCCGCTCGCTCAATCCGTCCTTCGTCCAAGGCTCGGGATGCTTGATTTCCGGCGCGAACTGCCTTGAAGATTCCAGCGGCACCGTCCATCAAAACATCGACTTTAACGGCGCCACCAACAACCAGGGCTGGATGGTGCTGGACATCCCCCTGAACATCTCGACCGCCAACGTCAGCGCGTGGACCAACATCAAGAACATCACCATCTCGGTCCTGCACACCGGTTCGGCCACCAGCGGCACTCTCCAATTCGCCAAAATAGCGGTGCTGGGCCAAAGCTGGCAGAACGGCTCGCCCGTGGACCCCGCGACCAACAACCCGCCCATCGCCGGCGAGAGCATGCTCATCGAGCCCATCAACAACGCCACCAACCCCAACTACATCCCGATCTACAACGCCGGCGGCGACGCGAGCATGGTCTTCAACGAGCTCTACGGCAGCCTCGCCAACCTGCAGCAGCAGTCCAACACCCAGAACGTGCAGGAGCAGGCTCTGGAGATGCAGTACCAGGGGCTTTCGCTCGAAGGCGCCCAGTATTCCACCACCGGCAGCACGGTCAGCGCCGTGGTGGTCACGAAAAGAATCTTCACGCCCGCCATCGACATGAGCCAGCACCAGGAGCTGGACTTCCTCGTTTACGGCAACGCCCAACTGCCCAACAGCTCCACCTGCGCCACGGGCGGCGCGGACTGCAGCAACAATATTTTCTTCCTGCGCGCGGGAACGGACCAGAGCTTCTTTGAAATCGACGTGCCCATCACCTTCACGGGCTGGAAGCTCATCAAGGTGGACCAGGCGCTCAACGCCTTCCGCGTGGCGCAAAGCTGGACGGCGGACGGCTCCGATCCGCCGGGCACCGTGATCGTGAGCAGCGGAGCCCCCAACCTCCAGCAGGTTTCCGAGTTGGTGGCGGGAGTCAAGCTCTCCAGCTACACGTTTGACGCGAACGCCAAGCCGACCGGACCCTCGCAGTATTGGGCGGCGCCGGCGCCGTCCGGATACGCCCAGGGCTCCGAGGGCAAGGAATCTCTCTATCTCGACGAGATTTTCATGGCCAAGCCGATCACGCGGGTGGGCAACGCCTACGACTTCCAGGGCGACTTCTCCGTGCCCAATTGGGGCACCTTCGGCGCCAAGTCGCGCTACGTGGACCGCAACTTCCAGACCCCGACCTCGGTCGTGTCCAACCAGGACAACGAGCTCGACAACGCCTACATGAACATCACGCGCCTGCGCTATTTCCCCATGAGCTTCAACGTCTCGCGCGCCGTGGTCAATACGCCCGACGTCGCGCAGACAGGCAGCCTCTCAAACCTGGTCAACCTCCTGCAGGAGGGCAAGGTCGTCACGTGGAACGGCGCCGCGCAAGGCACCTTCAACCTGGGCGCCCTGCCGCAGGTGACCCTTGGCTACACCCGCAACCAAATCGACTACGCCCTCCTGGGGCGCACGGACGACCGGCAGACCTACAGTTCGGCGCTGCAGTACGGCGTGCCCACGCAGAGCCATTTCCTGCCGCGCACCATCAACCTGACCTACTCCTATTCCAAGTACAGCGTCAACTACAATTCGTTGAACATCCTGGAACAGCCGGGCAACGACAACACCACGGACATCACCAACAGCTACGGAGCCAAGCTGGCTTTCGTGCCTTGGAACGGATCCTCATTCGATCCCAACTACGCGCTCACCACGGTCACCGAACAGCGCCAGAATTTCAGCTCCGGCCACGGCCAGGGCTTCAGCTACCCGCTCTCGCTCAACCAGACCGCGGGCTTCACCTCGAACTTCCGCGTCAACCGCTGGCTCAACCCCCAAGTCAACTACAGCGTCAACACCATCTCTCAGAGCAACGTGAGCACCACCAGCGTGGTCGTGGGCGTCTCGACCTACACCTTCAGCTACGGCGACGTCCAGACCATCACCCGCAACTCCAACGGCGCCGTCACCCTGCCCATCGACTTCGGCCAGATCACTCCCAATTCCAAGCTGCTTAAGACCCTGGACATCGTCAACGGCTACCAAATCCAGGACGGCGACGTGTGGAACAACGTGGAGCGGGGCCTCAACCCCATGGGCGATTTGTGGATCCGCAATGGGCTCCATCCAACGAACCCGGCGGCCATCCTGCAGACCCAGACATTGCAGGACACCGTCAACTCGACCCAGCGCTGGCTGCCCCTGCAAAACTACGGCCTCAAAGGGCGCTGGGCGCCGCTAAAGACCCTTTCCATTTCCAACAACTTCGTCTACAGCCTGCAGCGCGGGCAGACCACCGGGACGCCCTCCCGGGTCATCTCGACGACGCTGCCGGACTTGGTGACCGACATCAGCCAATTGGAGCAGATGCTGCACAGCCAGTCTTGGATGGCCAACACCCAGTTGGACTTGCGCGTCGAGGCGCACCGGACGCTCACCGTGGGGCAAAGCTTGGCCACGGACCAGTCCTACAGCATGGACCTGCGCAGCATGCTCTTCAAGAAATACGACAGCTTGGTCAGCGCCAACCTTCGCGCCTCCGACAGCCAGAGCCTCATCGCCGACGTCAACACGCAGATCACCGGACACCAGGACGCCACCGTGCAGACCACCTTCAACGCGGGCAAGTTCTCGCTCACGCCCAAAGTCCTCTACAACCACGACACCAACAAGAACGGCCTGGGCGTCTACGCCCAAAACGACACGGACGTCACGCCGAGCCTCATCAGCCGCGCGGACATCAGCATGCCCAAGGGGCTCTACATTCCGCTCTTGATGAAATCGCCGCTGCTCTTCATCAACCGCGTCATCTGGACCAACACTTTGTCGATGGACTACAAGTACTCGCCGGTGACCGCGGCCAACGATTTCGAGCTCTTCAGCTACAACACCAGCGCGGACTACCAAATCGCGCAGAACCTGCGCTTGACCCTGAACGGCGCGGTGGCCGCGCAGTTGAACCGCTACATCAAGACCAACGACTACATCTCGGTGACCTTCGGCACCAACCTGACCTTCCAGTTCTAGATGCTATCGGATTTTGATCGGCGTTTTAGTCGGCGGGAGCGGAGGCGGCGTCCGGAAGGCCGGCGCGGGGCAGGAGAACAATCAAGGGAATCGACAGGGCGAAGAGCCCGGCCATGATGAAAAAAGCGTCGTTGTAGGACATCAGGGACGCCTGCCGGTTGATCATTCGGTTGACCAGCGCCGCTTCCAGGACGCGGGCGTGAGAAACGCCGACAAAACGGCGCAGATAGCCGACCGCGGCGCCGGAGTAGGCGCGGTAGGACGCGTTGAAGGGGCTCGCGTCCCGGGCGAGCCAAAACCGATGGACCTGAATCCGGCGGGCCAAGACGGTTCCCAGGGCGGCGTAGGCGATATTGCCCGAGACGCGGCGCGCGAGCGTGTAGATTCCCGAGGCCGCGGTCATGCGCTTCTTGGGGATGCGGCTCAAGGCCGCGGTGGAGAGCGCCACCATGGAGAAAGCCATGCCGGCGCCGCCCAAAACCATCGCGGGCAGGAACGTCCAAAAACCCACGGCCAGCGGCAGGCGGGCCAGAAGCCAGTACGACATGACCAGCATGGCGATTCCCGCCAAGACCATCCAGCGCGGGCTGACTTTATTGTAAAGCCGCCCCACCAGGGGCATCAGGCAGAACATCATCGCGGCCCGCGGCAGGAGCAGCAGGCCCGATTGAGTCGCGTCATAGCTTAAGAGCTCCTGGCTCCATTGCGGAATGAGAAAGCCCACGCCGTAAAGGCCGACGCTGACCACCGCGCCGATGATGCAGCCGGCGTTCAAGGACGGATCCTTCAGGAGCCTGAAATCGATGACGGGGTCTTGGACGCGCAGCTCCCAAAAAACGAACGCCGCCAGGGCAACCACGGCTCCCGCCGCTCCGAAGCATATCCACCGCGAGGAGAACCAATCCACTTCCTCTCCGTGCTCGAGCACGATTTGCATGAGGCTCAAGCCCACCGTGAGCAAGCCTATGCCGGCGGCGTCGATGTTCTCGAAATGCCGCTGAAGATACGGCGGATCCTCGACGAACGCGCTGGTCATGGCTATCGCCAGAATGCAGATGGGAATATTAATGAAGAAAATAAACGGCCAGCCGTAGTGATCCACCAGCCATCCCCCCAGGACGGGCCCGATGGCGGGAGCGACAATCACTCCCATGGAAAATACGGCCATGGCCATGCCCTGCTCCTCCGCGGGAAAAGTTTCCCGGGCGATGGCTTGGGCGCAGGGGATGAGCCCGCCGCCGCCGATTCCTTGAATCATCCGGAAAATGATGATCTGGGCGAAGGAATGCGCGAAGCCTGATAAAATGGAGCCCGCCATGAAGACGGCCATGGACAAGAGAAAATAGCGCTTGCGCCCCAAAAGCACGGTCCACCAGTGGGACATCGTGATCATGATGATTTCCGCGATGCTGTAGGCCGTGGAGACCCAGGCCACGCTGAGCAAATCGACGCCGAAGTTGCCCATCATGTGGGGCATGGCGACGTTGACGACCGTGATGTCCATGACGGACATGAAGACGCCCAGCATCACCGAGCCGGTCACCAGCCACTTATTGTGCTTGGGTTGGAAGGAGTCCATGAGCGGTTTAACTTTATCAAAAATTCCGGGGAACCTTCCGGCGGCCTCGCTCGTATCAAAGGCATGGGCATCGCCGGCATCCAAAGTCTTCTTTTGGATATTCTCTGGCCGCAGACCTGCGCCCACTGCCGCCGCGACTTGCCGCGCGGCGCGGAGGCCCCTCTGTGCGGAGCGTGCCTGGGGCGGCTGCGGCCGCTGGAGCGCCCTTTTTGCGCGCGGTGCGGCGTTCCTTCCGGCAACGGCGCTCCCTGCGCCGCCTGCCGCGCGGCCAAAGCCTCGTGCCGGATGATCCGCGCCGCCTGCCTCTACCGGGAAGCGTCGGCGTCGCTCATCCATGCCTTCAAATACCGGGGGCGCAAGTCCGCCGCCCTCTGGGCCGGCGCCCACATGGCTCGGATTCTGCCGAGCTTCCCCGAACTGGGCCGTCCCGACGTGCTTATCCCGGTGCCGCTGCACCGCCGGCGGCTGGCCGAAAGGGGCTACAATCAGGCCCGATTATTGGCCGAAGAACTCGGCCGTCGCGCGGGAATTCCGGCGGCCGTAGACGGGCTCATCCGCGTAAAAAACACCAAGCCGCAATGGACGCTGGGCCGGCGAATGCGCCTGGAGAACCTGGCGGACGCCTTCGCGGTCAAGGGACTAAATTTCCAGGGCCTGCGCGCGCTGCTCATCGACGACGTGTGCACGACGGGAGCCTCTTTGGAAGGGTGCGCCCAGGCGCTTTTGCGCGCCGGGGCGCGGGACGTTTCGGGCTACGCCTTGGCGCGGGAGCTTTAAAAGACTAGTCCTGAGTTTCGCCACTCAGCACTCTTTTAGAGGCCCAGAATTCGCTTCCACCAGGGCTTCGCCGCGGGCTTATCGGCCCCATCGGCGGCGTCGGAGGACTGGGCGACGAACACAGGCAACGTGAAATAGAACGTCGCGCCCTTGCCCTCGTCGCTTTCGAGCCACAGGCGTCCTTGCTGGAGATGCGTCAAGGCCTTGGCGATGGACAGGCCCAAGCCCGTGCCGCCCGGATGAAGCTCCCCCGCCGCGATTTGGACGAACTTGTCGAAGATTTTGTCCTGCTGGTCCTTGGCGATGCCGGGCCCGGTATCCGCGACCGAAAAGCGCAGGCGCCGCCCGTCTTGGGGATCCGCGCCAACGCGAACGATGGCCGCCCCGCCCGTGGGCGTGAACTTGATGGCGTTGGAAAGCAGGTTGATAAGCACTTGGACGGTCCTGGGGCCGTCCGCGCGGACGGGCGGCAGTCCGGGCGCGGCCTCGCAGGAAATGCGGATGCCTTTTTTCAGGGCCCAGGCGGCGAGACTCTCCGCGGCTTCCCGGACCAGCGCCTCGGCGTCCGCCTTCCCGGGATGGACTTCCATCTGGCCGGCTTCGATCTTGGAAAAATCCAGGATGCTGCTGATGAGATCGGCCAGGCGATCGCTGTTCTTGACCGCGGTGGAGAGCATGCGGCCGTGCTCGGCGCCCAGCTTGGGCGCGGCTTCTCCCTGCAGGATTTCCAGGGCCGCGCGGATGGAGGACAGGGGCGAGCGCAGCTCGTGGGTCACGTGGGCGACGAACTCCCGCTGCATGCGCTCCGTTTCCCGAAGCTTGGCCGCGTCGGTGGGACCGGCGACCATGCCGACGATTTTTCCGGCTTCGGTCTGCACCACCGCGCCGGAGGCCTGCACGCTGCGGCGCAAATCCGGCGGCGCGGCCGTGCGCGCCCGGGCGTCGATGGGCCGATCCGCGGGCGCGGCCAACTCCGCGGCCAAGGTGACCACCTGGTTTTCGCCGGCTTTTTCCACGATGGCAAGGCCGGCCGCCTGCGCGAGCGGCGCGCCCCAGACCTGCTCGGCCACGGGGTTCATCATGAGGATTTTTCCCTGCTCGTCCACCACGATGACGCCGTCGACCGCCTGGTGCAGCACGCCCTCGGTGCGCGCCTGCTCGTTCTCGACGCGGGTCTTGGCCTCGCGCAGAGGCTTCGTGGCCTCGTCCACGCGCCGGCGGATGTCCTGCTCCAAAAACCCGGCCACGGCCTCGCGGACCTTTTCCCTCTGCCCCGGGTCCGCGACCGCGCGCTCGATGAGCGCCCGCATCGCTGCGTCCAAGGACTTCTCGCCGGCCAGGCGCGGCGCGAAGTCGGCGTCCGCCCCCGCGCCGCCGGCTCCCGGAGAAGCCGCGCCGCTCCCCGGGCCAAGCCCCGGCTGCCCGGCCTTGCCGGGCCCGGCGTTGATCTTGGCGTAAACCGCCTCATCCAGGATGATGTGCTCGACGCCTCGCTTGGACAAGTAGTCCTTGGGCGAAACGCCGCCCAAGGCTTCCCGCCGCAGCGCGGAGAGCTCGCAAAAAGCCTCCAACTCCTCCATGCGCAGGCCGGGCTTGAAGGTCAGCGTCCCGACGCGCAGGCGCTCGAAAAATCCGGGCGCCGCGCTGGGCAGCTTCGCGGCCATGCCGATGATACGGCCGTTGGCGATGATCTTGCCCTGGGTGACGGAGAAAGATATCTCCGCGCCGCCGCTTTCCCGCTCCGCCGCTTCCAGGGCGCCGAAGGCGGCCTTCAGGGTCTCGGCGACCGCGGGGTGCCCGACGCGATAGAGGCTCATCTGGCCCAAGGCCTTGCCGATGGCCTTCAAGGCCTCCAGGCACTGCTCCTGCCAGCGGGATTCCCCGGCCATCAGAGCTTTTCGACCGCCGGTCCGGCCGGGACGGCGTTGCGCGCGTCGAAGACGCGGCGGGCGCCGCGGGCGACGGCGCCGTAATCGATGCCCCGGTGGGCGGTCAAAACGGCGGCGCAGTCCGCCCAGCGCAGCAGCGACGCCGTCAGCGGCCGGGACTTGAGCAGGCTCCCGTCCAAGCGCAGCGAGGGAACGCGCGGATCGTGATAGACGACCCGCGCCTTGGCCTCAAGCAGCAGGTGCATCACGTCCAAGGACGGCGACTCGCGGTAGTCGGAGGTCCCGGACTTGTAGGCCACGCCCAGAACCAGGATGCGGCTGCCGTTGAGCGGTTTTTTGTCCTTATTAAGGAGGGCGGCGACGCGCTCGACCACGTGGGCCGGCATGGAGCCGTTGATGGCGGAAGCCAGCTCGATGAAGCGCGGCTCGAAGTTGAGCGTGCGCATTTTCCAGGCCAGGAGCTTGGGGTCCTTGGGGATGCAGTGGCCGCCGATTCCCGGCCCGGGGTAAAAGGGCATGAAGCCGAAAGGCTTGGTGGCCGCGGCGGAGAGGACTTCCCAGACGTCCAGGCCCAGGCGGTGGCAGATGAGCGCCATCTCGTTGACCAAGGCGATGTTGACCGAGCGGAAGGAATTCTCCAAAAGCTTGACCACCTCGGCCGCGCGCGAGCTCGACACCGGGACGACCTTGTCGCCCAAAATCTGGGCGTAGGCCAGGCAAGCCAGGCGGGTCGACTCGGCGTCGGCTCCGCCCACCACCTTGGGAGTGTTGGCGATGCCGTAATTCTTGTTGCCCGGGTCGACGCGCTCCGGGGAAAAGGCCAGGAAAAAATCCTGCCCCAGGCGCCGGCCGCCCTCCGCCAGGATGGGCAAAATCCACTCCTGGGTCACGCCGGGGAAGACCGTGCTTTCCAGGACCACGAGCCGTCCCTTCTTGGAATAGCGGCGCAGGGTCCTGGCCGCCTCGGTGATGGGGCCCAGGTTGGGCTCGCCGGTCTTGCGCAGCGGGGTCTGCACGCAGATGAAGACCGCCTCGCAGCCCGAGAGCGCCTGGGACGTTCCGTGCGCCTTGAAGAGCCCGGCCTTGGAAAAGCGGGCGATGTCGGCGGAGGGCACGTCGTCCACGTAGGAGCGCCCCGCCTTCAAGGCCGCCAGCCGCGGGCGGCTGATCTCGAAGCCGTCGACGCGGAAACCCCGGCGGCAGAATTCAGCGGCCAAGGGCAGGCCCACGTAGCCCAGGCCGACCACGCCCACGCGCGCGGATTTGTCCTCGAGGCGGCGATCCAATTCCATGGCCGTGCGCGTATTTTATCTTACCGCGGGCCGGAAGGCCAGCGGACAGTCGCCGATTAGGCGTCGTTGATTTGTTTTGGGACTGATATATTATAGCGTGTCAAGGGACTTAACAAAACGTCTATGGATTCGGTACGCTTTATATGGTAACATTATGGCAGAAGTATGGCGCATAGGAGGCTGAGATGGCTCCCACTGCCGAAATATTCTCTTACGTTCCCGACCGCGACTACATGGGCCTGCTTGAGGGCGGCCACCCCAAGAGCAAAGCAGTCCTGAGCTTCTTCGAGTTCGAGAAAAAGGACATAGCATCGGCGACCAGCGTCCCAGTCGCCTCCGTTCGATACGATGAGCGCATGCCAGAGCCGGTCCGCCAGCGTATGACCGAGTGGGTGACGCTTGTTAACCTCGTCGCGCAATTCTTCCAGGGCGACGCCCAGAAGACCGAGCTTTGGTTTCGCTTGCCGAACCCCATACTCGGAAACGTCTCTCCCAGGGACATGATCCGCTTCGGCCGCTACGAGTCGTTGCGCGATTTCATCTACACCTCTCTCGCCGAGAACAAGGCATAGGCGGTCCGGTGAAGGCCCGACGCCACAAGAAGCGGCGCAAGCCCCAGGCGATGCCTGCGGAAGCGGAAAACGTTTTCTAGAAACAAGTCCTGACCGCAAGGCACAGCGCGCAACGGGGCGGCGCTATACACCGCCTGGGTCTGCCAAAAGCAATATTGCCTTATTTGACATGGTAATACGATTTTGCGGGTTCATGCGATTTTACCCGCATTTTTCTGCGCACGAATCTGGTCGTAGACCTGTTTGAGCAAATGTTGCGCGACGGCTTCCCGGAAACCTTTCTCGTTTATGAACTTCGCGGCGATCTCTTCGTTCTGGTCCATGCGATCGATAAAAATGCCTTCCAAGGCCTTGGCGAAGACCAGGCCGAAATTCTCCATGGTGTTGGCCAAGGCGGCTTGCCGCAGATCGGGATTGGACGCGGCGTCTTCCTTGATGGAATCGAAGAACAATTGGTCGCCCAGCTTGAAGGTGGTTCCAAAACGGTCGTTTAAGATATCGATGAGTTGGGACAGTTTGACCTTGCCGTCTCGAACTGCGCCCGTTCCCAAAGAAACCGGGCCGGCGATTTCGGCGCCGCCACGGCGATCCAACGTCAGACTGCCCTCGCTGATCTTCTGCAGGCGATAATACTTGAGCGCCACTTCCTCATTGAAATCATAGATCGGACCTCGCTCGCCCCTGGGAAGCTTGCTTAATAAAAACCGCACGTAGGAATAGAGCTTCTCCAAGTCGGAATCGCCGAAGGGAATGACCTGGGACAAGAAGGCGTAGAGATTGCGGTAGGCCGCGACGCTCTTGCGGAACTCCTCGCGCACGCCATCGTCGGCAAGAGCCTTGTAACGGCCGACCGCCGGATCGATGCAAGCGTTTAGGCGCGCATGGCCAGTCACGGTCTGTTCTTCCCGCGGCCTGTAGAAAACTTTGGCGAACTCCTCGACCTCGGACTTGTGGTAGACCTGGAAAGAATCCAATTTGGCCTGCAGTTCATAGAGCTGGCGCGGTTCGACTCGCTCGCCGACAAGCGTCCGCTCGTAGTAGGGTTGAAACGCCGCTTGAATTTCGGCGGGCTCGTTGACAAAATCAAGAACGAAGGTGTCTTCCTTGCCCGAGCAGGTGCGATTTAAGCGCGAGAGCGTCTGCACCGCCTGGATGCCCGAGAGACGTTTATCCACGTACATCGTGTGCAAAAGCGGCTGATCAAAGCCCGTCTGGTATTTTTCGGCGACCAAAAGCACCTGAAACTCATCCGTAGAGAAACGCTCGGGCAGTTCCTTTTCGCGGATGCCGCCGTTCATGGAAACCTCGGTGAACTCCGCGCCCGCGGCGTCATGGTCGATCACGGTTCCGGAAAAGGCCACCAACGTCTTGATGTCCGAATAGCCTTTCTCTTGGATGTATTTGTCGAACGCCTGCTTGTAGCGCACCGCGTGGAGCCGGCTTTGCGTCACCACCATGGCTTTGGCCTTGCCGCCGATCTTGTGCATGGTGAAATGGCGAAAATGCTCCACCATCACCTCGGTTTTCTGCTCGACGTTGTGCGGATGCAGGCTCATGAAGCGCGCCAGCGCCCGGGCGGCTTTGCGCTTGTCGACCTCCGGGTCATCCGCCGCGGCTTTGACCAGCCGGTAATAGGTCTTGTAGCTGGTGTAGTGGCTCAAAACATCCAGAATAAATTCTTCCTCGATGGCTTGGCGCATGCTGTAGAGATGAAAAGGCTCGGGCTTCCCATCCGGGCCGGGCGTGCCGAAAGCTTCCAGGGTTTTGTATTTGGGCGTGGCGGTAAAGGCAAAGAAGCTTATGTTGGCCTGCCGGCCCCGCTTGGCCATGGCGCGCAGAATCTCTTCTTCGTAATCGGGCAAGCCGTCTTCCTGGGCTTTTTGGCGTGCCTCGTCCTTGATGGCGGCTTGACCCAGGACGCCCTTTAAATCCGCCGCCGTTTCTCCTCCTTGGGAGCTGTGCGCTTCATCTATGATCACGGCGTAGCGGCGCTTGGGCAGATCGCCGATTTTCTGGGTCACGAACGGGAATTTCTGAAGCGTGGTGATGACCACGGGCACAGCCGAGGCCAGAGCTTGAGCCAGTTGGGTTGAGTCGACGTCTATTTTTTGGACCACGCCCTGTTTGTGCTCGATGTCGTAGATGGTGTTTTGCAGCTGCTGGTCCAGGACGATGCGGTCGGTCACCACCACCACGGAATCGAAGACCTTCCCGTCTTTTTGGTCATGGAGCCCCGAGAGACGATGGGCCAGCCAGGCGATGGAGTTGCTCTTGCCGCTTCCGGCCGAGTGCTCGATCAAATAGTTTTGGCCCGCGCCCTTGGACCGGGCATCCACGACCATCTTGCGCACGCAGTCGAGTTGATGGTAGCGCGGGAAGATCATGGTCTCTTTGGTCACCCGCCGCCCGCCCGCTTTCTTTTCCTCGACTTGGAGGTGGATGAAGCGCGCTAGAATATCCATGAAGCTATCGCGCTTGAGAACCTCCTCCCACAAATAGGCCGTCTTGTGCCCGTTGGGATTGTCCGGATTTCCCTTGCCGTTGTCGCGGCCCTTGTTGAAGGGCAAAAAATGCGTGCTCGGGCCGGAAAGCCGCGTGGTCATGTAGGCTTCGTCCGGATCGACGGCAAAGTGGACCAAGGCGCGCTTCTTAAAGCGAAAAATTAACTCGACTGGATCGCGATCCGCGCGGTATTGGATAACGGCGTCCCGCCAAATCTGCCCGGTCATGGGATTCTTGAGCTCAAGCGTGGCGACCGGAATGCCGTTTAGGCTCAGGGCCGCGTCTATGCTGTTTTTATTCTTGGCCGAATACTTAAGCTGCCGCGTGACGGCAAGCCGGTTGGCCGCGTAGAGCCGTTGCGTCTCTGGGTTTAAGCCGCTCTCCGGCGCGAAGTAGGCCGCATGAAAATATTTCCCAAAGCACTTGAAGCCGTGGCGCAGGACCTTTAGGCAGCCCTCGTGCTCGGAGTCGAGAGCCCGGGCAAAGATCGTCCAAGAGCGTTTCCTCGGCCTTGTCTTTCTGGAGACCCTTCAAGTATTCCCATTCTTTCGGCTGGGTTTCGCGCACGAAGTCCAAGAAAACCCGCGGGAATAGGCCGCGCGCCGGGTCGTAGCCCTCCGGCTCGATCTTGGCGTAGCCGCCTTGCGAGAGCAAAAAGTCCTCGATGGCGGTCTCGAAGGCGGCTTCGGTGTGTTGCCCGGGCATGGGGTCGAAGGCGCGGCGATCTTATCCGGCGGAAAAAATTCTTCGGTTGGCCGTCAGCAAGGTCACTCCCAAGTCGAGAAAGTCGCCGTCGTGGGAGATGACTTTCAAGCCCTTCACGCGCGATATTTCCCCCAAAATCTGATCATTGAAATCGCGACGGGACTTTCCGTAGCCGCTCAGAACGGCGTCAATATCAACGGATTCAAAGAGACTTTCCGTCCGCCGGCATTGCCGGAGGATTTTGCGGCAAGCGACGGCGATGGACGACGCGACGTTTGAAAATTCGGCGCTGTCCCTAAATTCCTTGAAATTCCTGCTTTTGAAATTCAAATTCGCCGCCTTCTCCAATCGGGCGTATCTGTTGATGAATTCCGACAGCACCAGCACGTCCACGAAGATTGGACATTGCTTCTCCGCGATCTTCTTCAAGGCTTCCGAATAAGCGCTGATTCTCCGATCGTCTAGATCTTGCCGCGCGTAAAGGAAAATCCAGATATTGGCGTCGATCAGGAAGGATTCGCCCTCGGAAAAGGCGTAATCGGCGACCGAAAAGACTTTACTTCGCATCCGCGTCTCCCAGCACTTCCTTCCTGACCGCCTTAATCCACTCGGGGTCCTTGAAATACTCCTTGGCCGTATCAACGACCCGCTTTAAAAGCGCCATGTCGTCATCCTGCATGTCGCTGACGGTGAGCCCGCCCCGGATATCCTGCTCCGAGAAGTTCCCGTAAAGCTGCCCGATGGCCACGTTCAAGAAGGCCGAGGTCAAGCTTTCGACATTGAGAAATGAAACATCCACCCTCTTCTTCTGCCTCAAGGCGTCCGCGATCTGCTGATAGAGCCTATTTCCATCTTCCGAGGACACGCAGAATTTGCTGCCCACGATTTCAAACGCCTTAATCGTCAATTTGTTTTTCATGTCTCCCCGATGACTCTTTTAGAATATGTCCGCCGGCGACAATTCGGATGCAAGGCAATAAGAAGCGGCGTCGGCGGTATTGATTTCAATGTTCACCGTCGTCCCCGGGAACGGGACGGAAAAGCTTTGCGTGTTGACGGCGCCGGCATTAAGCTCCCAATAGCCGCCGTCCGAGACGATCTGCATCCTGCCCTTGTTCATCGTTATAAATTCGCGGAGCACCTTAAGCCCCAAGCCGCCTGGAATCGCGCCCTTCTTGGTCGTGTTCTTGCCTTCCATCGCCCACTGGATCGCCTCCGCCGCGGGCAAATCCAGTCCGGCCATTTGCTTCAGGTTCTCCCTAATGCCCACCCCCAAATCCGTCAAGGAAAAATCGAGCCGGTTCTTCACCGGGAAAAACTGGCCGCAGGAGAATATACCGAATTTCGTTTGGGAATGGATCACGGCGTTGCTGAAAATTTCAAATATGCTTTCTCGGAACTTTTTCCGCAGCGCCGCGGACATCGGGGGAATCCCCTTCCCCTTCAGGTGGGTTTCGACGTAGGAGGCGAAATACCTTTCATCCGCGGGCTCGAAGCGTTTGTACTCGATGGTGGTGCCGTAAGTGTCGGGGATTTTTTCCCGCCCGTAAGCGGCCAAGAAACCATTCTTGGACAGGATTTTTTCTAATTTTTGGCTCAAGCCCGCCAGTGAGACGGCATTCGGCTTCCGGCTGATTTTGTATAAAATGGCGCCCAATGGGGAGCACATGTTGGCGTCCAGCCAGCGGACGCCGCTTAAATCAATTTCCAGGCTCGCGAATTGATGTTGCTTCGCGTTCTCGGCGAAATTAATGAGTTTTTGAAATCCCTCGATGCCGCTGCCGATTCCGTCCGGCAGGCCGAGTTTTATTTTCATGGGCGGCAAAAAGAAACCCGCCCAAGTTGCGCATCAGCCCAAAAGCTGAGAGGCGTGGCGGGTGTGTTGGGCACATTATAGCCGATCCGAGAGAGCAAAAAGTCTTCGGCGCGAGCGGAGGGCATTATGTCCGGCCGCGAATCACGCGGAAACTCGAATTAATTTTAAAAAGGTTGTATCCAAGTGGTTAAAATCCTGATCCGTTGTGACGAGGTGCGCGTTTAAAACGGAAGCGGTCGCCGCAATCCACAAATCGTTCTTCCCCATGTTGCGCGAGCTGCTTCCCAAAGAACGGGAGAGGTCTCTTCCCTGGCTAAACGCATCGATTTCCGCATAACGAATCAGGATTTTTTCATCGGAAATATCGACCGAAGGGATTTGCCCTATGATGGCCTCAAGGGCATCCATTTTTTGTCTTCTCCATTGAAATTGGCGGGCCAGCGAATATATTTCGCCCTTGCTGACCACCGAAATCAGCGAAAAGTTCGGGGAATCGTAAATCCTGTGTTGATCGATAACGCGCTGGGCGAATCCCGCTCCGCGCACAATCCCCACAAGGATATTCGTGTCCAAAACGAAAATCGCCAGAAACTATCCCCCCTGGAGGGTTGACAGCAAGTCTTCGATGGACTCGTCGCCGGGCCATTTGCCCCAGGCGTCCCGCAGCAGGCGATTGGACGTCGGCGCAAGCCCCTGCGGGATAAGCATATGATGCGTTTCCGGCTCGGGCATTTTATCGAAAACCGCCTCCCCCGATTCCATGGCTTTGAGCAGTTGCGCTTCGATGAGCCGCGGCCTGCCGGAAGGAAAAAAATAAACCATCCCCTTCACGGTCACTTTCTTGCCCCACAGGCCGCGCAAATCCTCCGTTTTTAAAAACTCCATGTCCGCGATGCCGGGCAAAGCCTGCCCGTCGCTTAGGGCAAGCTGGAAGCGGCGCGCGCTATGCTTGATGCTGTCAAGCAGCCCTGAAACGACGAAGGCCCTGGGCTCGGGGGTTTTTTTTCTTACGCTTTCAATTTTTTTCAGCTCGGGTTCTCCGATATGGAAGTTTTCCCCAGGCTTTTCCCGGCAAGCAAATTGCAAATTCTTGGCATAAGCGGTCAAATAGGGCTTGAACTTAAGCAAGCCCTCCAGAACGCCCACGTCGCAATACGGATTTTCCAGATTATTGCTCCCTTGGGTCGCGCTCAGGAAGCCCCGCGACATGAGCGAGAGCGCCGTGTCGCTGTCCTGGGGAGTCTCGATCCACAAGTCCTGTTGTCCTATTTGCGGCCGAGCCGTTTCTCCGAGCGTCGGAGCTTCCAACTGCACGATGGTTGATCCGGGTTTTAGTCCGGTGATGACGAAATCCAAGGAACGGATCAACCACGCGGGAGCCTTTCCCCTTTTAACGCTCTCGCCCTCGACGGCGAGGCGCAATCCGCGTTCGGCGCAGTCCAGCACGATATCGAGCAATTCCCGGAGCGCCTTGATGCCGATTTCCCCTTTTTCCCAGGCGGCGTCTTTGAGGGAAAGTTGATAATGAATCTTCTTCACTGATTCAGCCTCCCATGGGACTGTCTTGCGGCGGCCTTAATTGTAACCCCTTTGGGGGCATTTATCCATAGCACGCATCAATCGCCCGCCCGACTCGCGCGTCCATTTTATTCTTCCCGCACGTCGATTTTGCCGGTCACCGCCGCGGAGATGAGCGCCGCGCGCTCCTCGCGGAGCAAATTCATGGATTGTTCGATTTTATCGATGAGCGCGTCGATGCGCGCCGTCTCGCGGTCCAAGAACGCCGCGATGGCGCGCTGCTCCTTAAGTTTTGGAAGCGCAATGGGCATCCGTTTTAAATCCTCAAATTTCATGGTTTGCCGCACGCCGGCACCCAGATTATAAAAGACCTTGGCAACATCGTAGCTGTGAATCAAATAGTGGAGAAACTTCGCGGAAACCCCCTCTATAATGTCCAGGACAATATAAGCAGAAGTAATAATTCCACGCTCTCCCACCAAGCCCACTCGCAAACTTCTCTTGTCATTCTGTAGATCTGTTAAACGAAGCACGACATTGCCAGGGATTACAATCTGATATGTCTCAAACGACTCCGGGATAAGACCAAAATTATCGGAAATATCCCGGCGAACAATCTTTCCGTAGCTGAGAGAAAGGATGTTCATTTCTTGGAGCCCCGTATTTCGCGTGTCACGCTCGCGGGCTATTGTAAAAAGAGGGATAATTTCCCAATGCTCTGGAATCTCTCCCAGCCACTCGACGCCGGAGTCCTTCATCTTCGCCTTCGGATCGAGGCCCTTGGTCACGGCGTGGCTGATGACGGCGGCGCGCTTCTCGTGAAGAAGCTCGATTTGCCGCCGCTTCTTCTCGATGAGCGCGTCGATGCGCGCCGTCTCGCGGTCCAAGAACGCCGCGATGGCGCGTTGCTCTTCAATTGAGGAGATGGGGTGCCGAAAATTCCTTACGAAGTCGTCCGGCACACGCTTCTGTCCGCCTGCGCCATACATGTAGCCGGTTCCGATATGCCGAAATGGGTGGCTGGTGGTCAGATAGAATAGGAAGCGTCGATCTATGGTAGGTCCAGGGCGAAGCACATGCAACTCGGTTGTTCCAAACCCAAGGCCATTTTCGAGACCCTCTGCTATAGAACCCTTGCCGTTCTCGAAGCATGGGGTGATCTTAGCGAGGAGTACATCGCCTTCACGAAAGTAAGTGTAGCCGCCCGAAACCTCACACAGCGTCTTCGTCTCCTCAAGATGGACTCCACCATATTCTCCTAGGGCTTCCATCGGCACAAAGGACGCTACCGTATTGTCCGGCAGGCGACTAATCTCCGACTTCGTCGGATTTATTCGTGCACAATAGCGCAGCCGAAGAAGGAGCCACCTTGCCGGAATCTCTCCCAGCCACTCAACGCCTGAGTCTTTGTAGGCAGGATAAGACTTCCAGCGTGTTTTTGTCTCGGGGAAAGATACGGGGGCTTGCGGCATGGCTAATTCACCAGCGCATTCTTTAATTCCGGGTCGTTTTCCAGTTTCTTTACAATCGCATTACATTCTGGGAGTTCCGTCAAAATTTCTTCGAACGCCTTGAATCCACTGAAGCGAATAATTTTTGTTATTTGCTCGGAAAGGCGACTGGCGTCCGCGGTAGAATTATTCAGGCCCTGCCCCCATTCCTTTAATCCATTTGTCGTTTCACACAGCTCCGGACTGGCAATTTCAAGAAGCTGTTCCTTCGACATGGGATCACCCAGCTTTTGGAATAATGCACCCGCCCGACGCATCCCTTCGCGCAGGGATTCCAAAAGGCCTCTGACGCTGCGATAGGACGACTGATCAATCAGGCCTTGAATGCGAGAGACGAGGTCTTCGGCCGTGTTGCGCAATGAATGCCACTGGGTCCCGTAAGCAGCGGACCCATTCCTGCCAAGAAGAAGCACTTGGCAGGTTGCATTCCCCTTTCCATTTGGACAAAAAGGTTTAATATACACGCCGCCCAGGATTAAACCCAATGCTTCACGGATACGTTCGGAAGCCGCCTCAGCGAGCTCCGCGTCGCGCATAGCGACAGCCATCGCATAATTATAAAGGGTCTTCTCCAAACTGAGTGGGTAAAAACAGGGTGATAAACGATCTTTCCTCGACGAAGGCACGGCTATTTTGATGGCTTGGAAATCTGGCATGATTACCGGATGCAAAAACACAAGCGCCTGTGGGATGCCTATCGCT
>DATLUA010000021.1:0-21799 GCA_035533295.1 Elusimicrobiota bacterium
CGGTAGATGAACTCTCGTTCTTCCGCCGTCACGCGCTTGTAAGCCATCTCGTTCTCCTCGTGTCATCCAACACGAAGAATACAGCTTACCGCGTGAGAGTCTCACGCTACGAGTGTTGCACTAGCCGGTGGAACGCGGGACTTTAATTTGATTGCCACAGTCAACAATACAGGACTAGCGAACGCGCCAGGCAGCTCCGTTTTGTTTTTAAGCACGGCAACCGTATTCACTCCGATAAATCCGCCAGGTACTGTTGTAGCCACCACGCCAGGCACCATCACGGCAGGTGGTTCTAGTTCGGCCACATCCCCCAATCTATGTCGCACGGTAAACCCAAAAATAAACCCTCCTTGCACAACTCCTCCTGGGACTTATATCGTTACATCGACAGCCAGCACCGCGGCTTCAGAGGCGACTCTCACTGATAATAGTGTCACTTATAGCGTGAATATTGGCGCCGGAGGTACGGTTTCCGTGGGTGCCTGCGTCCCAAGCGTGATTTTTTCCCACATCCTCATGACTCTTAAGGAAATCGATCTCGTTGAAAACAATCAATTTTTGAGATTGACGACGGCCGGCACTCCCGTCGATTTGGAAGCGGCCCATTTCTCGGGGATTCCGGAGCTTATCGCGGCCGGATTTCCCCTGCCCGGCGCCGTCTCGGGCGTGCATCTCATCATTGATTCCGTCTCCGGGGTTCGAGCGGACAACGGCCAAACCGTCCAATTCAGCCTTTCAACCCCGACCGTCGATGTGCCGCTGCCATTCGGTGTGTCCTCCGCAACGCTCTCCGATGCCAAAATATTTTTTAATTTGGTGACGTCCATCCAGCAAACGGGGCCGGACTCCTACGAGTTTGTGCCTACCTTGCGTAATCAATTGGAGGAAAATCATGCGTGGGCCATCGCGCTTAGCACTGGCCTGATCCAGCTCAGAGTGGGCCAATCCACCACGACGCCGGTCTTGGTCACTAATCTGGGAAATTCGACGGACACGTTTGATCTGAGCTTCTTTACTTCAAATTCGGATGTCGGATCGGTTCTTTCATCCTCCGTGACCATTAATCCGGGGGCCACGGCTATGGCGGACTTGACGCTGACTGCGCCCGTGAATATCGGAACCTCAACGGCTGAGGATATTCCGTTTGAAATTGCCGCCGTGGCGGATTACCCAAATCTGTCCCATGGTCTCGTCGTCATTCCCAATCCTCAATCAAGCTCGGGCGTGCTTGAAGTCATAAAAGACATCGAACCTCCCAGGACCACTTTGGCCGTCAGCACGCCCAACTACGTCAGCGCCTCAAGCGTCACCTTCGTGACCGGCCGATCCACCTACACCTTGTCCTCGATTGACGACTTGGTTTCCGTCGGTGACGCCCAGGGCTTGGGCGTGGCCTTTCAGGAAGTCGGCGTGGACTCGGCCCCGGCGCTGGTCTTTATGGACTCGAACCCCGCCGTGGGCCAGGTCTTTAACAGCGCCTTCAGCCTGAGCTACTCCTCGGACGGTCTCCACACCGTCGACTATTTCGCCCAGGACGTGGTGGGCAACCGCGAGGCGGTGCATGTGGCGACCATCGCCGTGGACAACACGCCCCCGATTTCTTTCCTCGCCATCGGCGAGCCCAATGTCGCGCTCTCAAGATCTGTCGTGCTGGTCAGCTCCATGACGCCCATGGTCATCGTCTCGACCGATCCGGTCCTCAACGGCGTCGCCTCGGGCGTCTCCCAGTCCTTCGTTTCCATCGGCACGGCGCCCCCGCTCGCCAACGCCTTTTCCGAAGGCGGCGGGGACGTTCGGCCTCCGGCCTCGACCACGCCTTTCGCCGTGGTCTCGGGGACATTTACTCTCGCCCAACCGGACGGTCCCTACGCTCTTTCCTTTTATAGCGTGGATCACGTGGGCAACGCCGAGGTGGCGAAGTCCAGTTCCGTGGTCCTGGATTCCACGCCGCCTTTGGTCCTGCTGCGCTCGCCCTCGGCCTCCGAGGCGGGCTTGTGCAGCGTCTTTAGCGGCAAGGTCCCCATCGTGGGCACGGTCACGGACGCCCACTTGCAAGGCTACGTCCTGGACTTCGCCCCGGGCGTCAACGCCGCCACGGGCTGGACCATCATCAGCTCGGGCACGGTTGCCGTTTCTTCCGGCACGTTGGGCGTCTGGAACACCGCCAATCTTTCCGGCTACCAGACCTTGCGCCTGACCGCCTCGGATTTGCTGGACAACGTCACCATCGCCACCATGACGGTCTACGTGGGCAATCCGTCTCTCCTGCTGGCCTTGGAGGGCGGACGAGGCAACGGCCGGAACGGAGGAGGGTTTAACAAGCCCACGGGCGTGGCCGTCGGGCCCAACGGGAATATTTATGTCGCCGACACCAACAATGACCAGGTGGAGGTCTTCACCGCGACGGGAGTGTTTATCTCGGCGTTTGGCCGGGGCGACGGGCCAAAAGACGATCCCGACGACCGCATCCAGGGCCGGATTAGCTTGAACAAGCCCAAGGACGTGAAGGTGGACGCCGCAGGGAACATTTTCGTCGCGGACACCAACAACAACCGCGTTATCGAGGTTTCGCCATCCGGCCAAGTCCTGCTCCAATTGAGCCGGCAGAAGGGGAACGAGGAGCGCAAGGATCACGACGATCCCGGCGATTTTGACGAGATGTCCCACCCCGGAAATGCCAAGGGCTCCTTCAATCATCCCTCCGGCCTCGCCTTGGACTCGCGGGGCGACATCTACGTCTCCGATACCAACAACAACCGTATCGAGGAGTTCGATCCCTTGGGCAACTTCATCGAGGCCTTCAGCCTTCCATCCATCGTTCCTCCGGCAAAACCAGAGGACCCGGACCAGGAAGACTCCGGCCTCCGGCCGCAGCGCCATGATCTGGGCACGCCCTACGGCATCGCGGTGGATTCCTCGGGCGTCATCTACGCGGCCGATGCCCAAGGCGACCGGGTGTTGAAGTTCGCGCAAGATGGTACGCTTCTTTCCACCATTGGCGGGCCGGGCAATGGCGTCGGGCAGTTCCACCGGCCCGAGGGCGTGGCCGTGGACCCGGACGGGGGCTGCCTCTACGTCTCGGACCGGAACAACGACCGGATTGAGCGCTTTGATCCTCTCGGCAACGCGACCTTGGTCTTCGGGGCCTTGGGCAACATCCAGGCCAAGAACGCCGGACTGGTCTTCAACAACCCCGCCGGGCTGGCCCTGGACGATTCCGGGAATCTCTTCGTCGCCGACCGGAACAACGACGCCATCGAGGAGTACGGCGCGCCCACGGCGGCCTCGCCGGCGCTGGTCCGGATCTCGGACGTGACGCAGGAACTGGTCCGCGCCCATGACGGCGGAGACTTGAAGCGGAATGACCGGGCGGAGGTGGACATCCCTCCGGGGGCGCTAAACCAGGACATGGAGATTTCCATCGCTCCCGAGACCGCTCCCGCTCCGGCCGACGCTCTCATGCAGGCCCAAAGCCTGCGCCAGAACGACGTGGCCGCGGTCTCCTCCGGCGTGGTCTACGGCCCCGAAGGGACCCAGTTCAACAAGCCCGTCACCATCGTCCTGCCCTATAATCCCGCGGCCTTGCCGCCCGGCACGGACCTCTCCAAGCTCGCGGTCTATTATTGGAACCCGCAGCTGCAGGACTGGCAGGCCTACGCCTCGGCAGTGAACCCCTCCAGCTTTACCGTGAGCGCGCAGACCATGCACTTCTCGCTCTACCAGTTGATGGCCCCGGCCGCCGCGCCCCAAGACACCGCCTCCAACACCGTGGCGACCGTGCAAATCGCCTGCAACCCCTTGCGCCCCGGCTGCCAGCCCTTGAAGTTCAAGAACCTGCCGGCCGGCGCCCGGCTGCGGATTTACACCTTGACCGGGGCTCTAGTCAAAGACATGAACTCGGACGCCAAGGGCGACGCCTCCTGGGACGGGACCAACCAAAGCGGAGCGCCCTGCGCCACGGGCGTTTACTTCGTTTTCGCCCAAGGAAACGGCACGACCAAGACCTTTAAGGCGGCGATACAGCGGTAACGGATGGAACGGAAAGAACGGATGAAACAGAAGAACGGAAACGGGCGAATCGTGGAGAAGAAAGCGCCGTTGCTTTCCGTTCTCTCCGTTCTTTCTTTTCTTTCCGTTCCGTCCTTTTCTTCCGCTCAGAACTTTTCCGCCGCGGCCAAGGGCACGACCGCGGGCGAGTTCCTGGAACTGGGCGTGGGGGGACGCGCCATGGCCATGGGCGGGGCCTACACCGCCGTCGCGGACGGGGCGGACGCCCTCTACTGGAACCCGGCGGCGCTCCTGCGCGTGGAGCATCATGCCGCCACCTTCATGCACGCGGCCTATTTGGATTCGAGCTACTACGACTACGCGGCCTACGCCCAGAACCTGGGCGCCTCCGGCGCCTTCGGCCTGGGCGCGCAATACTTGAACGCCGGCGCCATCACGGAGACCGACGCCGGCTACAACAACGTGGGGAGCTTCACGCCCTACGACTTGGCCGTCTCGGCGGGCTACGCCTATAAACTGCGGGGGATGGGGACTGGGGTTTTGGGAATGGCGAACGGCTTCTCCCTGGGCGGCGCGATCAAGTACATCCGCTCCCACGTGCTCGAATCCGCCCAGACCGCGGCCATCGACGCCGGCGTCTTGAGTCCGGCCTATTTAAACGATAAGCTCACGCTGGCCTTGACCGTCGCGAACCTGGGGGGAACCTTGAATTACGGGAACGCGCCCGAGAACCTGCCCTTGACCTTCAAGGCCGGAGGCGCCTATCGCATCACGCCGCGCTGGCTGGCCAGCTTGGACCTGGGACTTCCCCGGGACAACGGCCCTTACTTTGCCGCAGGCACGGAGTACGTCCTTCCCATCAAGGATGACTGGAGCTTGTCCGGCCGCGCGGGCTACAGCTCCCAGACCCTGAACCAAATCACCGGGGTCTCCGGCATTTCAGCGGGACTTGGCTTTACCGACAAGAACCTCGACTTGGACTATGCCTTCGCGCCCTACGGCGGCTTGGGCATCACGAACAGAGTCTCCGTTTCAGTGAGGTGGTGACATGGAAATTCCGATACCGACTGGAAAAAAATGAAGTATCAAGCGCTTGCCAGCGCGGCAATTACGGCCAGCGCCAGATCGCGCTATATTTTTGGCGCGATCATCATTGCCGGCATTACTTTTATCTTCGCCCAGTTCAACGCCTATCTTCCTTGGATACGCTACACCCTCAGCAGGGGAGGCACCGGCATGGGCTCCGTTAAATCGTATTTTTTTAGTATAAATTTGAACGGAATGACGCTAAAAGAGCTTCAAGCGAAGACCAGCTTCAGCCAAGACGAGATTCTCGCTTTAGCGCCGCAACTGCCGTCATCGCTGCTGCTGCCTTTCCATGAAATTCCTCTTATTCGTTGGGACGAGGCCTCCGGAACCGGCCGCATCGAGGCGTTGAGGCGGAACCGTCCGGACGAGTGGTTCTACGCCTGCCACTTCCTGGGTGATCCGGTCATGCCCGGCTGCTGGGGCATCGACGCGCTTTGGCAGTGCCTGATCTTCTTCGCCGCCTGGCGGGGCCTCAAGGGCTGCGGCAAGCCGCTGGGGATGGAGAACGTTTCCTTCTTCGGCCAAATACGGCCCTACGACGGGACCATCCGCTGCGCCGTCGACGTTTTGTCGTGCGAGACTTCGGAGGGCGAAACGCTGCTGGGCGGCAAGGGCGCGGTCGAGGTCGACGGGATGCCCGTCTATTCCGCCGGCCAAGTGCAAGTCGGCACCGGTTTTTGGCAAAGCGACGGGGCTAAAGCGCCCGCGATCGTGCGCCGTCCGGCCCCGCCTTTGACCCAGCAGTTGAGCTATGAGGAGTTCAGGGCCAAGACCGGCTTTAGCCCGGCTGAAATACTGGCCGTCTCGCAAGGCGCGCTGGTGAAGGATTGTCCCGTGGAGTTGGGGCTTCTTCCGTCTTCCTTGATGCTTGAGATAGGCGAGGTTCACGAAATCCGCCGCGACCCCGCTCTGGGCACCGGACGGATCATCGCGTCGCGGCGAGTCGACGCGAGCGATTGGTTTTATCCCATGAATCACGGGGTCAAGCCGACGGCGCTCTCCATCGACGCGGTCTGGCAGCTCATGGGCCTGTTCCTGGCTTGGAGCGGGAACGCGGGAACGGGACGCGCTCTTGGATTCGAGCAGGTCGAGGTTTTCGATGAAATCAAACCGGGCGACCGGGAACTGATCTATGACGTCGGCGTCTTGAAGCTCGTCCACGCGGGCAACGGCGACGCCTTCATCAACGCCGACGCGCGGGTGTTCGCGGACGGCCGCCCGATTTTAAACTGCGTCAATGTGCGCGTGGGCTGCCACCGCGGCATCCGCTATTCGGATTATCCGATTAAAAACGAGATGGCGTTGGGCGGCAAGATCAAAATTTTCCGTCCCAGCGCTTGAAAAGCAGGCAGCCGTTGACGTCCCCGAAGCCGAAAGACGCCTTGATGACGTAGTCCAGTTGCGCCTGCCGCGCCTGCCGCGCCTGGCGCGGGATGCTGTCGGTGATTTTTGCGATTTGCGGATGGACTTCGTCGCAGTTGATGGAGGGATGCACGTAGCCGTTCGCGATCTGGTCCGCGACGGCGACGCACTCCAAAGCCCCCGCCGCGCCCAAACTGTGGCCGATCATGGACTTGGTGGACTGGATGAGGGGGAACCTTTCCGGCGGCAATTCCAAAGCCTTCAACCAACTCGCCACCTCGCGCGGGTCGGCGCCCGTGGACGTGAGGTGCCCGTTGATGAGGGAAATCTGCGCGGGCGAGACGCCCGAGTCCTCGATGACGCGCCTAATGCAGCGCGCCACGCCGTCCGGATTGGGAAAGGTCATGGTGCCGCCGTCTCTTTGCCCGCCCGAGTTGCAGTAGGCCGAGACCAACTCGCAAAGAATTTCGGCGCCGCGCTTCCGCGCCGATTCCAGGGTCTCCAAGCGCAAAATGCCCGCCCCGCCCGCCGGCACGAAACCGCAGGCGCCCGCGCCCATGGGCTGCGAGCCCTTCTCCGGCGTCTCGTTAAAGCGCGAGCAGAGCACGTCCCGCATGGCGTCGAAGCCCGCCCAAATGCCGTAGTGCGTGCCCTCGGCCCCACCCGCGTACATGGAGTCGGCAAAGCCCATCTGGATGTGCTTCCAGGCCTCGAAAATCGCCTCGGTGCCGGTGTTGCACGCCGAGCTGTTCGAACTGGTCTGCCCGCCCAGGCCCAAAAAACGTCCCACGGCCACGGAGACCGAGCTGTTCATCACCTTGGGCACGATGTCCGCGCCCATGGGGATGGTGCCGCGGCCGGGCTCTTGCTCCTTGGCTTCGGCCATAACCGGGGTCAACTCCTGGAAAACCGTGTCCATGCCGCCGATGCCGCAGCCCACGATGGCGCCCGAGTTCCAGTCGACCGGGCCGTTCTGATAGTTTTTGGGGTCGACCGTCGCGCCCGAGCTTTTCGCGCACTCGACCGCGGCTAGGACCGCGTAAATCATGGCCTCGCTCATCTTGTGGTAGTCGGCCTCGGGGAGAACCTTCAAGATGGCGTCCTCGTCGATGGGGGGAATGCCGCCGATTTGGCAGGCAAAGTTGAGCTCCCGTAATTCCTCGTGTCGGCTGATGCCGGATTTCCCGGCCTTCAAGGCCTCGCGAAACGCCTGGACGCCCACGCCGTTGGGCGCGACCGCGCCCAGGCCCGTCACCACCACGCGCTTTCTCATTTGAGATTCTCCGAATTTCTAGGCACCCATAGGCCCGAAGTTTTGCAGGAGAATATCTCCTCGCCGTCATTGGGCCCGCCCATAAATTGAATTTCCACGGTGCTCACGACCTTGTTTTTGCGGAAATACCCATCGTCCCCGAAAGTCGCCTGGGCCGCCACCTTGTCGCCCGGACGCACCATTTTCTTGAACGCGCCGCGCTCGACTTCGGTGAAGAAGCCGACCAAGAGTTTCATCTCTTCGGGCGAGACCGTGCGGCCCATGTGGTAGATGCCCCAGGCCACGTTTCCCGTTTGCGCGGCCATCTCGATGAGCTTCACGCCCGGCACCACGGGGTTGCCCGGAAAGTGCCCGGCGCAATCCTCGTCCTTCCAGGTGTAGCAGGTCAGGATGTGCTCCTCGTCGAGTTCAAGAATCTCATCGATAAAGCGCATGGGCCGCTGCTGGGGCACCAGGGCCAGGACTTCCCGCGGGGTCAAAACGTTCATAGCTTTTCCTTAAAGCCCCATGCCGCCGTCCACGGTCAGGACGGCGCCGTTTAGGTAGTCGTTCTCGATCAAATGGCAGACGGCCTGGGCCACGGCCTCGGGCGCGCCGAAATTCCCGAGAGCGATTTGGGAGAGAATCTTATTCTTGACCTCGGGCGCGATGGCCTCGGTCATGGGCGTTTCGATGAATCCCGGCGCCACGGCGTTGACGCGCACGCCGCGCGGGCCCAGCTCCGCGGCGAACTGCTTGGTCAAGGCTTCCAGGGCGGCCTTGGACGCGCGGTAGAGCGCGCTGCCCACCAAGGCTGTCCGCGCCAGGACCGAGCTCACGTTCACGATGACGCCCGCGCCGGACGCGGCCATTTCCTTGCCGAAGTCGCGCATCAACAGCGCCGGGCTCTTCAAGTTGACGCCGAGGATCGCGTCGAAGGACGCCTCCGAGATTTGCAGCGCGGGCTCGTGCGGCTTGTCCACGCCGGCGTTGTTGACCAGGATGTAGGGCGCGCCTTCCTTAATAACGGCGTCCAGGAGCGCCTTGCGGCCGGCGGCCGAGGAGAGATCGGCTTGGACGACGAAGGAGCCGGGAATTTCCGCGCGCAGGGCCTCGGCCGATTTCTGGTTGCCGCGGCAGTGCAGGCAGACGTGGATTTCGCCCTCGGATTTTTCATGAATAGCCTTGGCCACGGCGCGACCGATGCCGCCCGAGGCTCCCGTGACGACCGCGATGTCTTTAGGCATGAATGGCTCCTGGTCAGGCTGTCCGCGCAATCGAAAACACGAAAAGGCGCGCATCCCGGCCCTTGCGCGGCAACCCTTTGTCTGATACACTGAATTCACCGATGACGCGCGTCTTAAAATTCACCGTCGTATACGAGCAGGCCCCGGAAGGCGGATACGTCGCGCACGTCCCGTCGCTCCCCGGTTGCGCCACCCAAGGCGAGACACTGGAAGAAGCTGAGACCATGGCGCGCGATGCCATCAAGGCGTACTGCGCGAGCCTCAAGAAGCACGGCGAGAGCGTTCCCAAGGATGTGCGCGAAGTTGTGGAATCCGTCTTAGTTTCAGTCCCCGCCTGATGCCGGGCCGCTTGGGAAGCGTCAAGCCCAAGGAATTCATCCGCAAGCTTGGGAAGCTCGGCTTCCGCGTTGATCACCAGTCGGGAAGCCACGTGGTTTTGCTCAAGCTCGGCGGACCCCGCATCGTCGTTCCCTTCCACGCGCGGGAAATGAAGCGCGGGCTGCTCGCCGCTTTGCTCAAGCAGGCGGGCGTGTCCCCGGACGAATTCCGAAATCTTTAGCCTCGGCGACTTGACGGCAGTGTTGTTCGTTCGCATCAAATTAAACCAGTTGTCCCAGCGCCTTGTCCTCGCATCTGAACTCCATGTAGTAAATGGGAAGCTTAAAGTTTATTTGGAGATGAAGTAAATATTTTTTAATTTTTTCATCAGCCTTATTCATCGGTCTGGTGCTTGCGGCGACAACAAAGAGTTGAATGTTAGCGCAAGAGCGAATCCCCTGCCGATAGCCAAGGAGGTGATTTTCATTAAAGGGCCGTCCAGCTGTTGAACTGCTTGCGCGCGTAATTCTGAATGGTGTAAAGGTCTTTAAAATGTTCTCTGAATATTTCCTGATCCATATCGAACGACCGGAAACAAAATTCCACCTGCTTAACTTCGAGCAACAGAGATTTCTTATTTTTCAATGCTTCGTTCAACTTCGTCTCGTGCGTCTTTAAGCATTTGGTGGGGAAATGTTCTTGATGATTTTCATAGTATTTTTTCGGAGCCAAAACAGTAAGCTGAAACTTCTGCCAATTTGCCGGCTCTAATAAATTCCCATACGCTCCTGCTTTTCGCGCCAGGATGAAGCTGATAAAATACCCCACAATCTCTTCAGCGGCTGCAACTGGGTCGTCTTTGCCTTCCCAAGACTTAAGCTCTATGAATTCCACCCTGTTATTTCGTGCGATAAGGATATCGACGTTTTCCACTTTGCTCTTGCGTGAATTTCCACCTATACCGGAAAGCAAATTAAATTGATTGCTAATTTTCATGCTGCCAGCTTTGCATTTGGGATCAGATATCAAACCTACAGTCAGCAGACGTTCAAGGCCAACTTCCATTTTTTTCCCAGCGATGACGGCTTTTTTTCGTTGCTTCGTGATGTTCGTTGCCACACGCAATGCACCGCGAGTGCGTGAATCTTTAAAATTGGCGTCAATCTTTTTATTTTGTTGATGGTATATTTCATTCACGCGCGTTGCCCACCGTGTTTCTCGTTTCATGTGATAACTCCCATCGGCGGATTGCATAAAAAACGATCAATATATCGCGATTTGAATTCAAAGCTGCGGCAAAACGTTTTGCCTAGGATACGCAAATTGACGATGAGCCTTTGGCAGGGCCCTGCCCCCAAATAGCTGGAAAAAAAGAATACCGCAGGCCGGAAGGCCAGCAGTACCAGGCCGCATACGGAAAATGCCTTGCGGCCCAGTAAAAGGCTGGCGGCTGATAGGAAGCGAATAGTAAATAGCTGGCGGCCAATGGGAAGTCAATCGGAAATAGCTGGAAAAACGCGTTATAAGATAGGCAAATGATAGGCAGCAGATAGGCAGATAGGGTCTAACTAGGGGGGGTGCAGGGGGGTTGCAGGGGTATAGATAGGGGGTTGCAGGAGTATAGATAGGGTGGTGTATAGGTGGTATACGGGGTGGTGTATAGGTGGTATACGGGGTGGTGGCTAGGGGGTGTATAGGGTATGAGCGGGTATGAGCCGTCATGATTCCAGCCTCAAAACGGGAACTTTTTGCCGACCTTGATCGTATAAAGGGATGCGACCGCCTGCGGAAGCGGAGAACGTTTTTAATAAACGCTTCCTTTCCGCTGGCGCTGGGCGCGGCATATTGCGCCCAGTGCCTATTGATAAAAAAGCCGTCGCCTGATAAACTGAGGTTTGACGGACGGATGCAAGCTACCCAAGCCCCGGGAAACCGGGGCTTTTCGTTTTTAACGGCGGGCTTCACCGCGCCTCCATGCAGCCGCCGCCCCAGGCCGGACCTCATATATTCGGCAATTAACATCAGGCGGTTCTGCTTTGCGCGGCCTGCCGTTGCGCTCGCGCCGTGGAAATAAGATAGAGCGCGTACTGATTCACGGAAATGCCCTCTTCCACCGCGTCCTCTTTTAGGATTCGTTGGAGGGCCTTTGGCAGCCGCAGTAAAATCTTGCCCTCTAATTTTTGGCCGCTGATAGGCTTGGGAATGGAGAAACCGTGCTTTTGGCGCACGGCCAAGTGCCCCTTGATGGCGACGTCGAGTTCCCGGAGGGCGGCGGCATCCGTTTTTCCGAAGGCCGAACATCCCGAGATTTCAGGAGCGACGGCAATCCATCCACGGTCTTCCTCGCTGTAAAACACCTTGCGGGTATAGCGGCTCGCGTTCATTTTCCCATCTCCTCGTTGAGTCCGTAGGAATCGACCATCTCGATAAATTGTTTGATTTGATACGGCTTCGCTTCGCCGCGCTCCTGTTGCAGGTTAAGCACCGCGCCGCATTCGTGATGGAACATCCGGTGGCTGCCGGCCTGTCTGTCCTCCTTAAATCCCACGGCTTTGACCAATCGAACGAAATCGTCGAAGCGGACGTTTTGCCTCTTGCGCCTGATGCGCCCCAGAAGCTTGCCGTTCTTCATCTACTATGATATCGCCAATAATATCATTTGTCAAGGCTCTCGGTCAGAGCGCCTCCATGTACCCGCCGCCCCAGGCCAGGCCCGAGCCCAGCACCGCGTAGACGATCTTGTCGCCCTTATGCAGCTTGTCCCAGTTCTGCGCGATGACCGACGGGCAGCCCGCCGCCGCGATGTTGCCCTGCGTGTGCACGTTGCGCAAGTGCTTCTCCGGCGGCAGATGCAGGTGGCCGATGATGGAATCCTGCATGACGTAATTGGCCTGGTGCGCCACGGTGTAGGCGTCCTCGGCGTAGAGCCCTTTTTTCTGCGCGATGTCCTCGAACATCTCGCAGGTCTTGCGGATGGAAAACTCCCGCACCGCCGCGCCGTTTTGCGCGAAATGCCCGGCCGCGTCGATGACGATGTCCTCGGCGCCCGTGGGATCGGTCTCGAAAATCAGGGGCTCGACCGCGAGCCGCCCCGCGCGCTTGGCTGATAAGACTTCCGCGGCCGCGCCGTCGCCCCAGATGTAGCCGTCCGCGCTTTTGGCCGAGTAGTCCGTGCGCGTGGTGTAGGCGCCGGTCTGCACGCACAAGACGAACTCCGGCAGGCGGGGCTCCATGTCCGAGAGAAACTGCATGTGCCGCGCGAAGGACGAGCAGGCGCTGTTGACGTCGCAATGCGGGCCCGAGCCCACGCCCAGGGCCTTGGCGATGAGGTTTGCGGTGGACGGGATGGTTTTAAAGGGCGTGTCGGTGTTGGCGACGACCAGGCCGATTTTCTCGGCCGGCACGCCGGCCTGGGCCAGCGCTTTTTTCGCGGCCTTGGCGCCCATGATGACCGGCGTTTCGCCGCGCGCGCGCGCGTGAATCATCGCCTGGACCGGGTTTTGGTTCTTGGTCTTTAAGATGTAGTCCTTGCTCAGGACCGAGTAGCGCTTATAGATGCCCAACCGGGACTTGACCCAGTCCGGCCCGCGCTCAAGCCCGACTTGTTCATGCAGGAACTCGTTGGAAATTTCCGTTTCGGGGAGATGAGAGCCCATCCCCAGGATGGAGAGCACGGCGCTAAATCCCGGAGATGGACTCGCCGCCGTCGACCGTGATGACGGCGCCGTTGGTCCAGGCCAAGCCCGGCAGGCACAGGGTGTAAATCGTTTCGGCCACGTCCTCGGGCGTGGTCAGGCGGTGAAAGGGGTTGCGCAGGCGGGCCTGCGCCTTCATCAAGTCGAAATTGGGAATCGCGTTGCCGGCCGGGGTGTCGGTGATGCCGGCCTGGAGCACGCACGCGCGCGCGCCGTAGGGGGCCAGCTCCAGGGCCATGGCGCGGCAGGACGCCTCCAGGGCGCACTTGGCGGCCGAGACCGCGGCATAGCCGCGCCAAGCGACCTCGTTGCCCTCGGAGGTCATGGCGACCAAGCGGGCGTCCTTGGTTAGAAGGCCGTCCTTTAAAAGCTCGCGGCCCCAGAGCAGGTAGTCGTAGCCCATCATCCAGACGGTTTTCTGCAAGTCTTCTTCGCCGAGGAGAGCGTCCTTGTAGGGAATCTTGCTCTCGGCCAAGGTGTAGAGCGCGTCGCAGCCCTTTTGATGGAACGCGTCGTTGACCGCTTTCTTGAGCGCGTCGGGCGAAGCCTGGACGCCCTGGGCCGCGAGCGCCTCGGAAAGGCCCTTGAGGGCTTGGCCGCGGAAGTCGGGGGATTTGGCGTCCACCATCAGCTTGCAGGCGCCGGCGGCGACGGAATGCAGGAAAAGGTGGACCTTGCCCTGCCCCGCGCGCGCGGCGATGCTCTCGAAGACCTCGCCGCGGCCGTCCTCGTCGAAAAGGTTGACGTTATGGGCGACGAACTCGACGCCCTGCGCGCGGATATCGTCGAAATGGGGCTTGATGAGCGTTTCGACCGCGCCTTCCTTGTCCTTGTGCGCGACGAGGATGTTCATCCCGGCCCGGGCCAGGCGCTTGGCCGCGGCCAAGCCGAAGCCGGAGGAACCGCCCAGAATCACGGCCCACAGGCCGGAGCCTTCGAAGCGGCGTTCTTTTTCCATAAAAGGATTAGCCCAATCTTGGCGCCGGCAAGCCGCCGCGGGCTCGGCCGGTCCTGCTTACTTCCTGACTTCGAGCAGCTTTTTCTTGACCAGATCGCCGATGAGCGTGGTCGCGTCTTTCTTGGCTTTGGCCTCGTCCACGTCGAATTCCGCGCAGACGGCTTCCACGATGGCGTCCAAATCCGCGCCCTCGCCCACTTTTTCCCAAATGACGACGCCGACCTCGTTGAGGGAGAAATACTCGCTCGATTCGAGGTCCAGAATGACGGCTTCCTTGTCCACCTGGCGCCACGCGGCGCGTTCGGCGTGCTTGTATTTCACGGATTCGTTTTTAGTCGCCATGAATTCTGTGCCTCTTCTCGTGAATTAATTATGAAAACTTGGAAATATCCTAATAAATTTCCCCGTGCCGCGCAATCGCCGCGCGGGCGATATGCCCGCCCGCGGTGCCGCGGAAAGGAAGCGTTCTTCAAAAACGTTTTCCGCTTCCGCAGGCCGGTTTGAGGCGGATAAAGGTCTCGATGTTGCCTTTGGGGCCGTGGATCGGCGATTCAAAAACGCCGGCTTCCTGGAGGCCCAGGGCTTGGGCGGCCGCGCGGACCTTGGTGAGGGCCGCGGCGCGGGCCGCGGGATCGCGCACGACGCCCTTGGGGGCGAGCTTGGGGCCCACTTCGAATTGGGGCTTGATCAGGGCGAGAAGCTCCCAGGAGCCTTTCAGGCAGGCGGCGATGGCGGGCAGGACCATCGTCAGCGAGATAAACGACACGTCCGCGGTTGCGAAGTCGGGCGCCGGATTAAACAGCACCGGATTTAAATTCCGGGCGTGGGTCTTTTCGATGCTGACGACGCGCGGGTCAGCCGCCAATGTCGCGTGGAGTTGGCCGTGGCCCACGTCCACGGCGTAGACGCGGGCCGCGCCTTCCTGCAGGAGACAGTCGGTAAATCCCCCGGTGGAGGCGCCCACGTCGAGGCACACGCGCCCGCGCGGCGAGACGCCAAAGCCCTTAAGCGCCGCCGCGAGCTTCAGGCCGCCGCGGGACACGTAGGGGCAGGGGGAGCGGACCTCGATTTCGGCGTCCTCGTCAAGCAAGGCGCCGGCCTTGGTCTGCGCGCGACCCTCCACGAACACTTGCCCGGCCATGAGGCAGGCCTTGGCCTTGGTCCGGGTGGGCGCCAAGCCGCGCAGGACCAGCAGTTCGTCGGCCCTGACGCGCGATTTTTTCAAGGCTTTAAACGGCGACGCCAAGAGCGGCAAGTTTTGCGCGCAAATCAGCCGGATTCTTGTAGAGCACCGCGTTAATGCCCAGCCGCCGCGCCGCGGCGACGTTCTTCTTAAGGTCATCGATGAATATGGATTCGTTGGCCGCCGCGCGGGCACGGCGCAAGGCCGCGCGGTATATCGCCGGCTCCGGTTTTCGCAAGCCCAGGCGGTAGGAAAGCAAGGCGCCGTGCGCGCGGCGCGGGAAGGAATAATTGCGGCGGATGAAGTCGTAATGGAGCTCGTTGGTGTTGGAGAGCAGATAGACTTTATGGCGAAGGCGCACTTTATTCATGATTTTTTCCGTTTCCGGATTCAGGGTGAAGTCGCACCAAGCCTTGATGAATACGCTCCAAGTCTCCTTGTAGCCGAGCTTCGAGCAGAAGAGCTTGAAAAATTCAGCCGGAGTCAGGATTCCCCGTTCGAGCTTGTCGGAGAAATCCTCAATCCAAAAATAGCCGGCGATGGTCAGCGGGGAGCGTCCGGTCGCGCGCGAGAGGTGCAGGACGAAGGCTTTGGCGTTGAAGCGGAGGAGCACGTTGCCGATGTCGAAGAAGACGACGCGGATTTTCGGCTTTCCCCCGCCTCGCGTCATGCCCGACGGCGAAGAGTCAATTGAAGTCCGGCGGAAGGATGATGACCGGGACATACTGCGCCGGCGACAGCGGCGTTTGCGCCGAAACTTTTTTGCCGTTGCCGAGCACGATGGGGGAAATCGAGATGGTCTTGTCGCCCCAATTCGTCTGCACCCGCGCCTGGGAAGGCGAGATTTGGGTTATCTCCTCGATGGTGGGATTGACCAGAAAATGGGCGCATTTCAAACCGGAGACCATCAAATCCCCGGGCGCATGGATGGTCCACCTGACGACATTGGAGGTCACGATGATCGTGTTGGAGTCGCGGCCGTGGTTCTCCACGTATTTGTACCGGAAATTGCTCCGGTCCATCAGCATGGCGAGGCGGCCTTGGCCGATGACGAGCGCCAGCATGTGGTAGGGCTTGCCGTCCTGAGCCTTTCCCTCCGCCGGAACCATACTGTCGATGGCGTATTTGGCCATGAGTTTGGCCACGTCCGGCCCATCCACGAAATAAAGCTTGTTCTGCGTCCAGGAAGGGTTTGTGAAGAGTTCCAAGACGTTGTATTTGCGCGAGACGGCCTGGGCGATCATGAGATCGGCGTCGGCCAAATCCAGGCGCCGAGCGTCCGCCGGATTGGCCTGCGGCAGGTTTTGGAACAAAAGGGCCGCTTCTTCTTGGTTGAGCGGCGGCAGGCCGGCCCAAAGCGTATCAGGCACGACGGGAGGTTCTTGGGCTGCGGCCGCGGGCTGCTGGACTGGGACGGCGATGGGCAGCGGAACGGGAGCGAACGCCCCAGGGGCGAGGCGCGCGGCTCCGGTTCCGAGCCCGTCGAAGCTTTGCGCCGAAAAAATAGATTCGAGTCGGGCGGTCTGAGGAAGCGCGGCGGCTTGGGCGACTGCGGCGGCGCCCACCGCGAGCCAGGAGGCAAGCAGTACCGAGCCGCTTAAGGAAAGCGCTTTGCGGCCCGGCAGGAACGCGGCGAGTGCGGCTGATGTCCTTCGGAGAATAGGGGTCTTTTGTGCCATGGTTGCTGGATTATACTCTGGTATCTTCAGCCGATACAAGTCCCTTTCGGCCTAGAGCCTTCTCGGAGCGAAAGACCCAGAAGAGACTAGATGCGCAGGGACTCTAATCCGGCGAGCATGTCCTCGGCGCGAACGTCCTGGGGCCGGGCCCTGGAGAGAATTTGCGAACGTCCGATTCCCTGCGGCGGAGTTCGTTCCGGCTCTCCGGGAGAGTAAATGCCGAGGCTGGGAATTCCCAAGGCGCAGGCCAAGTGCAGCGGCCCCGAATCGTGTCCGATAAAGACGCCGCACAAGGACAGCGCGGCCGCGGCGGAAAAAAGGGAGCTTCCCGCCAAATCGTCGGCGTAATTCCAGGACGATCGCGGATTGGGGACGCTCCTGACGCGCTTAAGCTCCGCCGCCGTTCCAAACCAGAGGGTCGGAACGCCGCGCTCCTCAAGCATATTCGAGAGTCGGACCCATTGGGCGAGGGGGGCGCAACGTTCGACCGCGCCGGCGAAGGGATGGAGCGCTGCCGTGCGAACGGCGAAAAATGGCTTAAGCCGCAGGCGCTCTTGGGCCAGCGGCGCGCGATCAAGAACGCAGGCCAGGCGCGCGCCGGCAAGGTTCAACGGTGCCAGGAGCCGGGAGAGTTCCGCGAGAACCGGCTTGCGGGGGTTCGCGGCGGCGGCCGCGTCGGTCAGCCACCTGGAGGTCCCCGGGCGGGCAAACCCGACGCGCCGGGGGACGCCGGCCAAGGCGGCGGCCGCCGCCGTCTTGGAGGATTGCGAGGCCAGCAGAGCCGCGTCGTACTTCGCGCGCCGGACCTCCAGCCAAGTCCTCAAAAAAGGGGCCAAAGGTCCTTTCCCGCGTCCGGGACTCCTGTCCCAAAAGGGGTCCGCGGCGTGGCAGGCGTCGAGGCCGGGAATCAGGGGTGCGATGCCGGAAGCGTAGCGCTTGCACCAAAGTCCGACGAAAGAGTCCGGAGCCTGGGACTTAATCGCGGGAACGAGGCTTGCGGCGAAGACCAGATCGCCCAGGTTGTCCAGGCTGACGACGAGAAAGCGCCGCGGCGTTTGAGTCGGCGGCGTTTAGGAGTCCTCCCAGGCTTTCTTAAGCATCTTGCCCTGATCCTTTATAAGCACCTCCACCTTGGCCTTGGCCTCCTCAAGCTGACCGCTCAAGTCCTTGGCCAGGGCGACGCCTTTCTCGAACGTTTCCAGCGACCGCTCCAGCCCGTGCTCGCCCGATTCAAGCTCGGCGACCAGCTCCTCGAGTTTTTTAAGGCGCTCCTCGAAGGAGTCTTTCTTAACGCTTTTCGTCACGGTTTGCCTCCTATATCCTTCGGAGGCAAACCATTCCCTTCGGTCATGGCCACCTCGCATTCGATTCGGCCTTCGGCCAGGCGCAGGCGCAGCCGGTTCCCAGGCCTCACTTGGCCGGCGCTACGGATGATTTCTAGATGAGGAAGTTTTTCGGCGATGGCGTAGCCGCGCCCGAGCACCTTGAGCGGGCTATACGCTTCGAGCTTCGCCGCGTTGAGCGTCAAGGCCTGCTTGGCTTTAAGCAGCGCCTGCGCCGCGCCGTCCTCAAGCCGCATCCAGAGATCGTCCAGGAATCGGGTCCTATCCTCGTAAATCCGTTCCGGGCTTTGCAAGAGAGGGTGCGATGACGCCCGCGCGAGACGCTCGGAGAGAGCCTGGATTTTTTCGCGCAGGGCCGCGGCCAACTCCTGCTCCTGCGACTCTATTCGTCCGAGCACGGCGCGCCAATCGGGAGCCGCCAGTTCGGCTGCGGCCGACGGCGTGGGCGCGCGCTGGTCCGCGACGAAGTCGGCGATGGTAAAATCCGTCTCGTGCCCCACGCAGGACACGACGGGAATCCTCGATTCGGCGATGGCGCGGGCCAGGATTTCCTCGTTGAAGGCCCATAGGTCCTCCATCGAGCCTCCGCCGCGGCCGACCAGAAGGACGTCCGTTTCCGGAAAAAATTCGTTGAAATCGCGCACCGCGGCGGCGATTTCCTCCGCGGCGCCCTCGCCCTGGACCTTGACCGGATAAATCAGGACGCGGGCCAAGGGCCAGCGCCGCCCCAGCACCGAAACCATGTCGTGGACCGCGGCGCCTTGCCCGGAAGTCGCCACGCCGACGCAGGCGGGGAAGGCCGGCAATGGTTTTTTGCGCGACTCATCGAAGAGGCCTTCCGCGGCCAGGCGGGCCTTTAACTGCTCGAAGGCGAGCTGCAGAGCTCCCTTTTCGCGCGGCTCCATCCAGGAGACGATGAACTGCAAGTCGCCCCGCTTGACGTAGGACGAGGCCCGGCCGCGGACCAGGACCTTGAGCCCGTCCTCGGGCTTGAACTTGAGCCCCAGCGCCGCGCCTTTGAAGAGGACCGCGCGGATTTGCGCCTCCTCGTCCTTGAGCGTCAGGTAGGTGTGCCCGGAGGGGTAGAGGCGGCAGTTGGAGACTTCGCCCTCCATCCAGATTTCCGGCAGGCTGTTCTCCAGCAGATCGTGGACGAGGCCGTTGACCTCGGAGACGGTATAAATCCTGGCGCCGTCGGCCGGCGCGGCGCTAGTCTTGGCCATGCCCGGCTTCCTTTTTAAGGCGCGCGCGCAGCGCGTCCAGGCGCTTCTTGATTTCCGCCTCGCCGCCGAGGCTTCCGGGCTCGTAGAAATTGACGGGGTCTGGCATGTAATTCTGCGCCACATGGTGCCCGGGATAATCGTGGGGATATTTGTATCCCGCGCCGTGCCCGCGGCTTTCGGCGTCCATGTTGGCGTCGCGCAAGTGCAGCGGCACCTCCCGACGCGCGCCGTTTTTGGCCTCGGACAAAGCGGCGTCGATAGCCAGGTAGGCCGAGTTGGATTTGGGCGCCGAAGCGATGTAGACGACGGCCTCGGCCAGGGGAATGCGCGCCTCCGGCATGCCCAGGGACTCGACCGCGCGGAAGGCCGCGTCGGCGATCAAAAGCGCCCGGAAGTCGGCCAGCCCCACGTCCTCGGCCGCGCAGATAAGAGCGCGGCGGGCGATGAAGCGCGGATCCTCGCCCGCCGCGAGCATCTTGGCCATCCAGTAAAGCGCCGCGTTGGGGTCGGAGCCGCGCATGGATTTGATGAAGGCGGAAATGTGGTCGTAGTGATCGTCGGACTTCTTGTCGTAGCGGATTTGCCGCCGCTGGATGGACTCCTCCGCGACCTCAAGGCTCACGCGCCGGCGGTCGTCTACGGGAGCCGTGGACAAGACCGCGAGTTCGAGGGAGTTCAAGAGCCGGCGCGCATCGCCGCCGGAAAAGCGCAGCAGGTGTTTGGCCGCCTCGGGGGAGAGCTCGGCCTTCAAGGCGCCCAGCCCGCGGTTTTTATCTTTGAGGGCGCGTTCCATGAGCTTCTTGAGATCGTCCTCGGAGAGCGGCTCGAATTCGAAAGCGGTCACGCGGGACAAAAGCGCGGCGTTGACGGAGAAGGACGGGTTCTCGGTGGTGAGCCCGATCATCATGACTTCGCCGCGCTCGACCGCGGGCAGGAGAGCGTCCTGCTGGCTGCGGTTGAAGTGGTGAATTTCATCGATAACCAGGAGCGTCGGCTTGCCCAAGCTCAGATCATAGCGCGCCGCGTCCAGGGCTTTTTTGATGTCGGCCACGCCGGCGGCCACGGCGTTGAGCGTTGTGACCTTCGCGTCGATGGATCTGGAGACAATCGCGGCCAAGCCCGTCTTGCCGCAGCCGGGAGGCCCGAAAAAGACGGCAGAGGAAAACTTTCCCGATTCGACGAGGCGGCGCAGCATCCGTCCCGGCCCCAGGATTTTTTCCTGGCCGAAAAACTCGTCCAAGGTTTGCGGCGCCATGCGCGCGGCCAGGGGCCGGCTTTCGGGCGCCGAGGCGCCTTGGAAGAGCTCGTTCTGCTTCGAATCCTGCGGCATTAAGAGGCGGCGCCCGCGGCCGACAAGGCGGACTCCAGTATTCGGGAGAGCTCCTCTATTTTTTTCTCGAAGAAGAGCCGCTCCGTCTCGCGGCCCTCCTTTTCGCGGGAGAGCTCCGCGGCGTAGGCCAGGGCGGCCAGCACCGCGAGCTTCGAGCTGTCCGCGATTTTTTCGTTCTGCTCGGAAATCTCCCGGATTTTTTCGTCCACTTTCTGGGCCAAAGAGCTGATTTCGATGGGGGTCAGGCCCTCGATTTCGACCGTCAGGCGGCGGCGGAAAATTTCGACGTCGACCTTGTCGTTCACCCTATTTTCTCCAGCTTGCGGGAAATCTTGAGCAGACGCGCGCGCAACCGGGCTTGCGCGGAGGCTCCCGCCGCCAGGCGCTTGACCTGCTCTTTCAAGCTCTTGTTCTCGGCTTCGAGCTTGGCCGCGTCCTTGGCCAGGCGCGCGTTGTCCTCGGCGAGTTGGCGCAGCTTTTTAGCCGACGATTCGGCCAAGGCTTCGAGCTTTTTGAGCCCGTGGAGCGTCATTTCCCGCGCAGGCGCGCGCCCTGGTTTTTATCCAGAGCGCTCACGATGCCTTGGACGGCCGCCGCGACCTCGTCATCCGTGAGGGTGCGGTCGCCGCGTCCAAAGAAAAGCCGCAGCGTCATGCTGGTCTTTCCGGCGCCGATGGAGCTTCCGGAGAAAACGTCGGTCAGGGCGACGCCCTGGAAGCTTTCCCCGGCCGCCGCTCGGACCGTTTTTTCGACCTGCTCATAGAGGGAATCTTCCGGCAAGACAATGGAAATGTCCCGCCAGGAGCCGGGGAATTGGCTGTAAGGCTCGAACCGGGTCGCTTGGCCGCCCGCGGCGGCGCCCGCCAAGGCCTCTAAGTCGATTTCAAAGAGGCAGATTGTTCGCGGTTCGAAGTCCCAGGCCGTCGCGGCCTGGGGGTGCAGGCAGCCATAGAGGCCGAGAAAAGAGTTTCCCCTTGATTTGCAGCCCGCGCCTTGTCCGGGATGAAAAAACCGCGCCGTATCGGCCCATCCTGAATTAGGAGGCAACTCCGTGCCATTCGTAGCGCGGAAAATCTCTCCGGCGGGTTCGGCAAGCAAACTTTCAAAAATGC
>DATLUA010000022.1:0-1261 GCA_035533295.1 Elusimicrobiota bacterium
GCTCAGCTGGTAGAGCACGTGCCTTTTAAGCATGTGGCCGTGGGTTCGAGTCCCACCGGGCTCACCATCGCCCCCATCGTCTAACGGTTAGGACGCGGCCCTTTCAAGGCTGAAACAGGAGTTCGATTCTCCTTGGGGGCACGTTTATTTTGACAGGATGGCGGGCGCGGCCGGATCGAAAACCTTGTAGGCCGCGAGCTTCAACCGGTCGTTGACCAAGAACCATGCCAGGGCGTAGCCCCAAACGCCCAAGGCCCATCCCCGGCCGATGGGCGCCATGGAATTTCCCGCGGGGATGCGCGTGAGAAAAGGCTCCTGCTGGATATCAGCGCCCATGGCAAAACGAGTCCGACGCTCCGGCTTTGAGCGGGCTCTCAGCGGTCGGCAACGACCGACGCCGAGGAATAGCGGGAGGCCAGCGCGGCGTAGCCGGACAGGCCGCGGACCGCGCCGAAATCAGACTCCACCTTCGACAAAACCAAATAGCGCCGCAGTTCCGCCTGCGACGGCGCGGTTTCAAGGCTCCACTTGAGCTGCTCCAGGGACTGCGCCGTCCTCCCCAGCACCGCGTCCGCCTCGGCCAACTGGTAGTGCGCCTCGGCGTCGAAAGGCATCAAGGAAACCGCTTGCTTGAAATCGGCCGCGGCGAGCGCGGTCAACCCCAAATTCCGATGGCAGAGCCCGATCTGCCCTTGGACGAGCGCCGCCCGATTGTTCCCCAAAACTTCCATTCGCGAATCAAGCCCGAGCGCCTCCTGATAGGACTTAAGCGCCTCGGCGTAATGCGCGGCGCCAAAAGCCCGGTCTCCGGACGCGATGCGGGACAGCACCGCGCGGGCATCGGGACTCAAGGACGGCAGGGGCAAAGGGACCGCGGCCGTTCGATTGCTGATGGAGTCATGCAGGGCGCCGTCTCCGTTCTGATCCGTCTGCGTTCCGCCGGCTTGGCTTAAAAGCGGGGAAAGCACCGAATCATCGGCCATCGAGGAAAAAAGGGCGCTCGATTGAATGAACTTGATCAAATCCGCCCGGCGTCCCGCCTCCTGGGCGCGCTTCAAGCTCAACCGCAAGTTCGCCTTGGCCTTTTCTATGTCCTGGGTCAAAAAGCGCAGGCGCGCGGCGTAGAGGGGAATGAGAAAATTATCCGGAGAGGATTCTATGCCTCTTTCGAACGCGGCGAAAGCTTCGGCGTTTTTTCCTAAGTTTTCATAGGAGAGCGCCTGGGTGAAGTAAAACTCGTAGGGCTTGGCCACGCTGCGCA
>DATLUA010000023.1:0-51854 GCA_035533295.1 Elusimicrobiota bacterium
AAACAACAAGATTCGCGTCATCCAGCGGCGCAGTTACGGGCTGCGAGACGAGGACTACTTGCGCCTCAAGGTCCTCACCTGCATGCTTGATCCGATATGAAATCAAGCGAAAATCACCCACTCAGTTTGGAGAAGACCCAAAAATATAATTAGCGCGGCCGCAAATAGCAGTGAATATATTTTCGCCTTGCCGACAGCTTTTAATGACGATTGATTAAAAGAATCTTGCGTCTGGAGCAGCGCCAGAACAATCAGCGCGACAACGCTGTAATCAAGTCCCAGAACCCACCATCTATTGGCGTTGAATAGGGGCACGATTCGCGCCAAATGCGGCATTGGTCGGATTCCATTGGCATATAAGATTCCTATGATTAACAATGCAGTCCAGTAGAAATATGACGCGCGTGGTTTCCGTCTTTCAAACACCGCATTGATTAAAAGAAGAAACGGGATCCAGCCCGCTCCCATCGTCCATCCGGGAGGGGTTCCTAATGTTATCGGGCTAATCAATGTTCCGAGGGATTGCCATAGGTTTTGATACTGAAAATGCTCTGCTTGCGCGCCCAGCGCCCGCAATCGCGGTTCGGGATTAATGTAATCGCCGAAAAAATGGGCGTAGTTGAAATGGAGATTTAGGTATCCAGGAGCAATGAGAATTAAATAGGTAGCCAGAAGCGGCAGTAGGAACAGGGCGAATCTGGCGATAGTTTTTTTAATGTCCGCTCGCGGCCGGGCTAGGCAATAAATGAAAACCGCATAACTGGAAAATATGCCGACATTGACGAAATTCATCCAGGGATACCCGCAGGAGAAAGCAAAGCCAAGAATGATCCCAAAAATCGGCCAGACAAGGCGCGAGCCTTTGTCGGAGACGACGGCATGCGCGGTCGCCAGCATCCAGGCCAGCGCCGCGAAAGAAAAAACAAATCCCAATTGCCCCACGTTGACTTCCAGCGTGGTGCAGGCATAAAGAACGGCGCCCAGGCAGGCGAGATCGTGCTCCAGGTTTTCGCAGCGGAAAAAAGTGTAAGCGCCGATTCCGCCCAGAAGCACGATAAACTGAATCAGCCATTCGAAGACCGTCAGCGGCGGAAGCACGCGGGCGATCAGAGCGAAAGGCAGTTCGAAAGGCGAAAACAGGCCGATGTTATTTAGGGAAGGGAAGAATGTTCCGGATTGGATAAACGGATTCCATAAAGGAACATGGCCACTGGTCAAGGCATCGCTGAAATACACGAAATTGGTGAAGGCTAAATCGTGCGTGTCCCAGCCCGTATGCTTAAAGCCGATTAGTTTGGGAAGGGAAAAAACCAGCAGGACGGGAACCAAAAAGCACAGCAGCGAGGTGATATTTTTTTTCGTGAGGATGTTCGTCATGCTTGCGGCGGCGCGGGGAAATTGATTCTTTGCTTTTCCACTACCAGCGGCCTGCGGCGCGTTTGAAGGCGGATGACGCCGATGTACTCGCCGATAAGGCCCAGAAATATGAGCTGGACCGCGGCAAAGAAAAATAGGGAGACAAGAATAGGCGCGGTGCCGATTTTAAAGGCGTTCCAAAAAATAAGTTTTAGAATTATGTAGGCGATAGACACGCAAAGGCTGCCGGCCGCCAAGGCGAATCCCGCGAAGGTGGCCAATCGGATGGGCACTCTTGAGTGGCTGGTGATGCCCAGCATGGCCATATCGAAGAGGGTGTAGAAGTTGTTCTTGGTGATTCCGCGTTCACGGACGGGCTGCTTGAATGGGACGTGCGCGACCTCAAAGCCGATTTCCGAAACGAGGCCGCGGAGATAGGGATAGGGATCATCGAGCGTGCGGAATATGCCGATGACCTCCTTGTCGTAGAGGCCAAAGCCGGTGAACTGGCTGATGAGCTCGATGTCCGCCATCCGGTTGCAGATTTCATAATACATCTTCCGGATAAAATAGAAGCCGCGCGCTTCCTCGCTTTCGTTTTTTATCGCCGCGGCGACCTTGAATCCATCGGTCCATTTGGCGACTAACCGTCCGATGAGCTCGGGGGGATCCTGGAGATCCGAGGCCATGAGGATGACGGCGTCGCCATGGGCCTGGAGAAGCCCGTAAAATGGCGAGCGAATATGCCCGAAGTTCCTTGCGTTCACGATGAGGCGGACGCGCTTGTCCTTTTCAATAATTTTTTTAACGGCGGCGACGGTGCCGTCCGTGGAGGCGTTGTCGATGAAAATCATCTCAAACTCAAAATCAGCCAGCGACGCAATCGCCGCCGACACGCGCCCATAGAGCACTTGAATGTTATGTTCCTCGTTATAGCACGGCGAAACGATGCTGATCAGCTTACGCATTTGATTTCTCCAGCCACTTGGCCGTGCGGCGGACGGCCTCGGGCAAGTCCACGGTCTGGCGCAGGCCCAACTCCTCGCGCGCCCGCTGCGTCGAGGGAACATATTGCTCCGGCGGCGCGCCGGCGCGCGGTTTTTGCGCTATATGGACCGCGAGATTGGGGTTGACGGCGGATTTGACGGCGTCCGCCAGCTCCGCGATGGCGACGCGCTTTTCCGAGCCGACGTTGTAGGGCCGCAGGCTTTTGCCGCGCAGGAGAATCGTCCACAGCCAGATGGCCAGGTCCGCGGCGTAAAGATAGGAGCGGTAAGGCGTCCCGTCGCCGGAAACTTCGATGGCGCGGCCTTGAACGGCGTCGCGGATAAAATTTCCGGCGGCGAAGCTCCCGTCAAACGGCATATAGGGGCCGACAAAGGCGAAGCCGCGCGCGATTTTGACTTCCAGCCCGCGCGCGCTCGATGCCGCGCCCAGGAGCTCGGCCGAGCGCTTGTCTTCGGCGTAGGCCGGCTTCGCGGCGTTTTGTTCGACGCTGCCCGGGTAGTCCTCGGGGATATGAGTCATGTCCGCGGGCTGGCGCCCGTAGACCGCGCCGGAGCTGGTCAAAAGCAGGTTCTTCGCGCCGCAGGCCGCGGCGAAGTCGAAGACGCGCGGGGCGTTTGATTCGGTCGCGGCGTGGATGATGTGGGTGAAGCCGCCTTTGGGGAAATCAAAGGAGCGGACGTCGCCCGCCAAAAAAGAAAGCTCCGGGTGATTGGATAAGTGCGGCCGCTTTTTCCGGAAGGAGCCCTGGTCGCGGGTCAGGACCACGGCTTTGGCGCCCAGGCTCAATTCGCGATTAGCTTTAAAAAAACTTTCCAGAATCCAGCAGCCGAAAAAGCCCGTGCCGCCGGTGATGAAGAGCCGAGCTCCGCGCAGGTCGCCCCAAAGATTCCTGGTTTGGGCCAGGACGCCGTCCAGGTCGGAATCAACGGAGCATGCCGTCATGTTCTATAAAAAATAGCCCGACTAACAGCCATTTTTGTATTCTAGCATTCATGCTAAAAGTTTCAGACATTATTGCGGAATTTCTTAAAGAGCGGGAAATGAAGCATGTTTTTGGCATCATCGGTTCCGGCAACGCCCATATATTCGATTCAATCCAGAATCGCGGCTTCACGCAAATCATTTGCGTGCACCAAGAGCAGGCGGCATGCATGGCGATGCAAACCTACTACCGTGTCAGTGGAACCATAACCGCCTCCATTTTAACCACGGGTGCGGGAGCGGCGAACGGCATTACGGGCGTTATTAGCGCGTGGGCTGACTCGATTCCGGGGTTGGTTATTGCTTCCAATGAAAATTCTAAGCATACCACGGCCGCCAATCCGTTGCGGATGTGGGGCATTCAAGGATTTGACAGTGTGGAGATGGTTAAAAAGGTTACCAAATATGCGGTTCGTATTATGGAGCCGGATAGAATTCTTTATGAATTACAAAAGGCCTACCATATCGCGTCAACCGGCCGGCCCGGCCCGTGTTGGATTGATGTCCCAATGAACGTGCAGGCGGCAATGGTGGATGCGAAAGACTTAAAAATATTTGATCCCACGGAATTGCAGGATAATTCGGTCCGAGGTTCAGAGCTTGGCGGGCTTGTGATAAAAGCTTGGGACGAGGTCGCCCGGGCCAAGAGGCCCGTGCTATGGCTGGGCCATGGAATCAGGCTTGCTGATGGCGGCAATTATTTGGAGCAGCTTCTAAAACAATTGGATGTTCCGATTCTGGTCTCCTGGGCGGGCATCGACATGGTTGACTCGAACCATCCGCGCGTATATGGACGCGCGGGAGTTTATGGCCAACGATGCGCCAATTTTGTTTTGCAAAATAGTGATTGCGTTTTTGCGATAGGAACGCGTCTTGCCGTGCCGCAAGTAGGTTACGATATCTCGGAATTGGCCCGCGGCGCTAAAATCATAGTCGTGGATATTGATAGGACAGAGCTTGAAAAATATGAGGAACGCTACAGCATTGCCGTCGCTGCGGATGCCGGAGATTTCCTCCGCGCCTCGCTTTCTTATATTAAGAAACCGATTAAGGCTCCGCAGGCGTGGATTAGTCAATGCAATGAATTCCGCAAACGGTTTCCGTGGGTCGGTCCCGAGCACAAAGACCAAAATGGTTTTATCAACTCTTATGCCTTTATGGAGCGCTTGAACGGCTGTTTGAAAGAAGATCAAGTGGTTGTCACCGATATGGGCACGGCACTTTTGAGCGGGCATCAAACGTTGCGCGTGCGTCCGGGACAACGGTTGATGACTTCCACTGGCCTTGGCGAAATGGGATACGGTTTGCCGGGAGCCATCGGAGCCTCCTTCGCGCGCAACCGTGGAGAGGTGCTTTGCCTCAATTGCGATGGCGGAATGATGATGAACCTGCAGGAACTGCAGACCATCGTGCATCATAAATTGCCGATTAAATTGGTGATTTTTAATAACGATGGCTACTTGATGATCAAGCACACGCAGAAGGCGTTGCTCAATGGCCGCTATTCCGCCGTGAACCGCGCGTCCGGCGTCAGTTGTCCGGATTTTTCGGTCCTGGCCAAAGCGTTCGGCATGCCCGCGTTTCAAATCAGGACATGGAACGATTTTGACAGAATCATTCCCGAGATTCAAAAACTTCCTGGTCCACTGATCTGCGAGGTTTTCATGGACCCCGAGCAATTTTTTTCTCCTAAGCTTTCCGTCGCGGCCCAGCCTGATGGGATATTGGTTTCCCCGCCGTTGGAAGACCTGTCGCCGCTTCTTTCATACGACGAACTGAAGCGCAACATGATTGACGGTCTACATGCTAAGTCGGAAAAAATACGGCAGAAAAGCAACTAAGCGGCGACTTTCGCGGAGCCGGCGTGGTAAGCGCGGTTCCACTGGATTGTTCGCTCAAGGGCGGTGGGAAGAGGCGTTTTGATCGAAAGCCCCAGGCTAGTCGTGGCAAGCGTCGTATCCGGAATAAAAATCGTTCGATGATGGCGCGCGTCTGAATTCGAGGCGTTTAGCCGGATTTCCGGCCGGGGATTGAACCGCTCGGCGACAAGCTGGGCTAGGCGCTCGAGCGTGATTCCCTCGGGGTTCCCGACATTGTAGGCGGCGCCGATGGCTCCATCGGTCAATATCCGGAGCAGCCAAGCTGCCATGTCGCTTCCGTACATGTAGCTGCGCACGGTCTGCCCGTCCCCAAGGACCCGTAGCACGTTTCCGGTTAGGGCGTCGCGGATGAAATTGTTGATGGCCCAAGGCGTTTCCAGGGACTGATACGGGCCCAGGAAAGCGAAAGGCCTGACCGTGACGATTGGAAGGCGCTGCTGGCTTCTGGCCGCGCCGCAATAGGTTTCCGCGAAACGCTTCGCCTCGGCGTAAGCGGATGAAACAGCGCCGCTGGCCGGAGCCCCCGTGTAGCCTTCCGCGATTCTCTCAAGATCCCACGGCTGCGGGCCATAGGCGAGCCCGGAGCTGATGTTGAGAAATTTTTTTATATTCACGCAACGGTCCACGGCTTTGACCAGGGTCATCGTGCCGCTGGCGATGACGTTCATCGTCTCCACGGGACTGCTCGAATGGAAGCGATTGTCCGGTGTCGCCGCGGCATGAATGATCCAGTTGATTTTTGCAGGCACATCAAAAAAATCCCGAATATCGGCCTGGATGATCGTGGTGTCCCGGCGGTCGGCTAAATGGGGGTAGGCCGACTGGAAGCGCCCGGTGTTTCTGGCCAAAATGTATATTTTTACGCCGAATTGGAAATCGTCGTTGAGGCAAGCCAGAGCTTCCGCGAGCCATGAGCCGACGAAACCGGTCCCACCGGTGATCAGAACATGATCGCTCTTGAGCTGCGAAAGCTGGCGCTCAAGGCCGGAGAGCGCCTCGCAGCAGTCTTGGCGGACTTGCGCTATGGCGGCCTGGGTCATGCGGCTTCCAGAAGGCTGTTGACTTTTTTCTTCGCCAAATCGCTGGCAACTTCGATGATTAAATCTTCCTGCCCGGCGATGACTTTACGTTGGCCCAGCTCGAAGAAGATATCCCGCGGATCAACGTTGAACTGCTGGGCTGCGCGAGCGACGGGCTTGGCGAAGCCGGAGAAAACGCCGGAGAGGCCGCTCACGATGCTAAGAGAGCTTATCGAAGGAACGTTTTTCATCAGCTCGCGCTCGGCCAAATCAGCGGCGTCGAGGAGTTTGTATAAATCGATGCCGGTTTGATAGCCCAGGCGTTCTAAAACCGCGACCAGGACTTCGAGCTGGGCGTTCCCGGCCCCGGCTCCGAAGCCGCGCGCGCACCCGTCGAGCATCGCCGCTCCGGCGTCCAAGGCCGCTATGGAATTGGCGATGGCCATGCCGAGGTTGTTGTGCGCGTGAAAGCCAACGGGGATGGACAGCGCCGTGGTCAAGGTTTTCACGCGTTCCGTGACGTCCTGCGGCAGATAGTGGCCCGATGAGTCCATGAAAATAATGCCTTCCGCGCCGTAGCTCTCCATTTTTCCGGCTTCTTCCGCGAGCAATTCTTTGGACGCCATGTGAGACATCATCAGAACGCCGTAGACTGTGCGGCCGTTCTCCCGCGCGAAGCCGATGTGGCGCTCCGTGAGGTCGGCTTCGGTGCAGTGGGAGGCCACGCGGACGACGTCAACGCCCGCGGCAATCGCACCCTTCAAATCCTTCTCGATGGTGGCGAAGCCGGGAATCATGTGGATGCCGAGCTTTGAATGCGGCAGATGCTCTCGCGCCATGCGCAGGGCAGCCATGTCCGGGCTCGCCGATTCGCCAAGCTGCAGTGAGGACGCGCCCACGCCATTGCCGTGCCCGACTTCCACGATCGGAATTCCGGCCGCGTCGGCCGCGTCGCAATAGACCGCGATTTGTTTGAGCGTCAGCTTGTGCTGCACGGCATGGTTGCCGTCGCGCAATGTGGGATCGCTGATTAGAATCGCAGGCATGGCCTACCCCTTGGCGCCGACCGCCGCCATCTTCTTGGCGTATTCTTCCGCCATGGCCAGCGCCGCGCAGTTGATGATGTCTAAATTGCCGGCGTAAGCCGGGAGATAGTCGCCGAGCCCCGTCACCCGCACCATGATGACGACCCGATTATTTTCAAGTAGCGGACCGACCAGAACGCGGTATCCGGGAACATATTTTCTCACCCGCTCGACCACTTTCTTGAAATAAGCAGTTAAGCCGTTGATGTCGGGCTTATCCACCTTGGCGAGCAGAGTTGTCTGCATGTTGACGCAGGGCTGGGCGGGATTGAGATTTAAGATGGCTTTGGAACGAGCGCAGCTAGAAAATTTCTTAAGCGCGTTTTCGGTCGTATGGATGTACTCATCCAAATTCCGTCGCGTGGCTGGTCCCGCGCTGCGCGATGCGATGCTGGAGACAACCTCGATATAATCGATGTTTTCATGGGTCTTGCTTAGCGCGTGGGCCATGGGAATCGACGCTTGGCCGCCGCAGGTGATCATGTTCACGTTCGGCATGTCCAGGCATTCGGCGATGTTCACGGCGGGCGAACACATGCCGCCGACCTGCGCGGGGGTCAAATCGACGGCGATTTTGCCAAGCCGCTTTAGAATTGGAGCGTGGAGCTTGTGATCGTTGGCCGAGGTCGCGTCAAAAACAAGATCGCAGCAGTCCGGGTTTTTTTCAATGTAGCCGATGCTCTCGCTGGAAACCTGGACGCCCAAGCTCATGGCTTTGGCCATTCCTGGCGATGACAAATTCCGGCCGATAAACGCGCCGCACTGCAGATATTGCGAGCGAAGGACTTTAACCAGAAGGTCAGTCCCGATGTTGCCGCTACCGATAATCGCAACTTTGAGTTTTTCCGAGGGTTTAGTCATATTCGGCCCGCGCATATATTATACAAAGTGGCTGACTGGCTCAGATGGAAATAAATGTGCCGACGTCCCTATAAAGGAAGGGATTTTCCCTGCACTTAAACGCGTTTTTTCAGCCGCCACAAAAAGTTGGAATTTCACTATCCAGGCCAATATTTCTGCTTATTATCCAGGTGAGGCCGGGGGCGTAGGATGCGTTATTTTATTGTATTAGTTGGGGGTATTCGCGCCGCCAACGAGCTTTTTGACAAATTCCGCGAAGACCGCGAGGACGTGGTCCAGCATGGGCTCGGTCAGGCCCGGGTAGACGCCGATCCAGAACGTGTCCTTCATGACCTTGTCCGTATTTTTTAAATCACCAATCGCGCGGTAGGGTCGATCCTTGAAATAAGGCTGGCGCAGCAGGTTGCCGGCGAACAAGAGCCGCGTGCGCACGCCGTTTTTCTCCAGAAACCCGGTCAGGGCCTCGCGGCTAAAGCCCGCGCCGTCGCGCACGGTCAGGGGAAAGCCGAACCACGCCGGGTCGCTCTTGGGCGTGGCCGCGGGCAGAATCAAGAACTCCTCGAATTTTTTGAGGCCTTTCTTGAGATAGGCGAAATTTTTCTTGCGCGCGACGATGAAGCCGTCCAACTTCTTCATCTGCGAGAGCCCCACGGCGGCCTGCATGTCCGTGGCCTTCAAGTTGAAGCCCAAATGCGAGTAAATGTATTTGTGGTCGTAGCCGCAGGGCAACTCGCCCAGCCGCCACTTGAAGCGCTTGCCGCAGGTGTCGGCCTTGCCCGGCGCGCACCAGCAGTCCCGGCCCCAGTCGCGGAAACTCTCCAGGATTTTGTCGAGCCGCCCGTTGGCCGTGGCCACCGCGCCGCCTTCCCCCATGGTGATGTGATGCGCGGGGTAAAAGCTGAACGTCGCCATGTCGCCGAAAGTTCCCGCGAGCTTGCCGTTGTAAGTAGAGCCCAGGGCGTCGCAGCAGTCCTCGATGAGCCACAAGTCGTGCTTTTGCGCCAAGGCCGCGGCGCGCTCCAGATTGAAGGGGTTGCCCAGCGTGTGCGCGAGCATGATGGCCCGGGTCTTGGGCCCGATGGCGGCCTCGATTTCGTCGAAGTTCGCGTCGTAGGTGCCTAACTCCACGTCCGCGAACACAGGCGTCGCGCCGTAGAGCAGCGCGGGATTGACCGTGGTGGGAAAAGACGCCGCCACGGTCACCACCTCGTCGCCCGGCTTCAAGGCCTTGTCCTTTAACTCCGGCGCGGTCAGGGCGGCGGTCGCCAGCAAATTGGCCGAGGAGCCGGAGTTGACCAGGAGCGCGTGCGGCAGGCCCAGGCGGCGGCCGAAGTTCTTCTCGAACGCGGCGGCGAAGCGCCCGGCGGTGAGCCACAAATCGAGCGAGGCGTCCGTGAGCGAGAGCATGTCGTCCACGCCGGGGACGTAGCCCGAGACGGGCACGTCGGATTTTCCCGGAACGAACTCTTTTTTGCCGCGCGCGGCCGCGTAGTACTCGCGCACGGCCGCAAAAACCTTCTCGCGCAGCGCGGAATCGACGGTGGGCTTGAGTTCGGCGGGCATGGAAGCCATTATAACAAAAGAGCCGCCCGCCCCGTCGGAGAGCCGTGGGAACTTTTCACCCATATCAATCGTATACCGAATATGGGGAAATGGACGCCACTCCTAAAGAAGTGGATATCCACCAAACCGCTCTTGGGATTTGTCCATTCGAGGGTTGGCTGGAATCATTATTCTTCTCTGCGGCGGAGATCAAAGCACCCAAATGAAAGACATAAAATTAGCCCGGAATTACTGGGATGATTACCGGAGGCGATCTCATGAGGCCCGCGAAAAATTATCATGACAGCTTGATTAAGGCGCTCAAGGAACCTTCTGAAGCCGCCGAATACATCAACGCGGCGCTGGAGGAAGACGACCTTGACACCTTGCTCCTGGCGCTTCGGGACGTGGCGGAAGCTCACGGAATGTCCGAGATATCAAGACGGTCAAAACTTAATCGCGTCAGTTTGTACAAGATGCTTTCTCATCGCGGCAACCCGCACCTGGGCAGCGTTCTGCATTTGCTCCACGCGGCCGGCCTCAAGTTATCCGTCGGGATCAGGCCTTAAAGACACGCGCCGGGGCCGCGGCCGCGCGCGCGGCCTTCATGTAGTCTTGAATCTGCCGGCGCGTGAACTCCAAGGCGTCGAAGCCCGGCTTTCCTGATTCCTTGTACCACCGAGCCGTTTGCGCGATGCCTTCTTCGAGCGTATAAACCGGCCGCCAGCCCAGGCGCTTTGCGGACTTGGCGCTGTCGAGCTGGAGCTGTCCCGCCTCATGAGGCGCTTGTCCGTCTTGCGCCGCGGCCTGCCACCGGCCGGATCCCCAGCCTTTAACGAATAAATCAGCCACCTCGCCCACGGGGCGCGCCGAGCCCGGCCGCGGCCCGAAATTCCAGGCCTCGGCGTAGTCCTTGGGGCTCTCCCATTGCTTCATCGCCAGCTGCAAATAGCCGCAGAGCGGCTCCAAGACGAACTGCCAGGGCCGCACCGAACGGGGGTTGCGGATGTCGATGGTCCGGCCCGCGGCCAAGGCCCGCGCGCAGTCGGGGATGATCCGGTCTTGGGCCCAGTCGCCGCCGCCGATGACGTTGCCGGCGCGCGTGGAGCTCACGGACGCCGCGCCGTCTTCCTGAAAAAAAGACGCGCGCATCGAGGAGACGACTAGCTCCGCGCAGGCCTTGCTGGCGCTGTAGGGGTCGCGGCCGCCCAGGCGGTCGTCCTCGCGGTAGGCGCGGGCGGTCTCAAGATTCTCGTAGCATTTGTCCGTGGTGATGACTTGGCAGACGCGCACGGATTTGGTTTTGCGCGCGGCCTCAAGCAGGTTGGCCGTGCCGAGCACGTTGGTGGAAAAAGTCTCCAGCGGCTCTTGGTAGGAGCGCCGGACCAGCGGCTGCGCGGCCAGGTGAAAGACGATGTCCGGGCGGACGTCCTGCATGGTTTTCTGCAGAAGAAAAAAGTCGCGCACGTCGCCCAGGCGGGAATCCATCAGCTGGGAGAGCCCCAGTTGATCGTAGAGATTGGGAGCGGTCTCGGGGGCTAGCGCATAGCCGGCGACCTTGGCGCCCAACTCCTTGAGCCACAAGGAAAGCCAGGACCCTTTGAACCCGGTGTGCCCGGTCACTAATACGGTCTTGCCCGAAAAAACCCCGTTGAAGCCGGCCGTCACGCCCATGTTTTCCAGGGGGCTTTTCCGCCGTCCCAGAGTTTGTTCAGGAACTGAAAATCGCGGTAGGTGTCCATGCACTGCCAGAAACCCTGGTGGCTGTGCACGCGCAAGCCGCCCTTGGCGGCCAATTTTTCGAGCGGCTTTTGCTCCAGCACGCAGGAGTCGTCGTCCGAGAGGAGATTCAGGAATTCATGCTCGAAGACGAAGAACCCGCCGTTGATGGCGCCGGAATGGGTCTGCGGCTTCTCGCTGAAGGTGAGCACCTTGTCGCCCTTGACCAGCAGTTCGCCAAAGCGCGACGGCGGGTGCACGCCCGTGACCGTGCCCAGCTTGCCGTGGCTCTTGTGGAAGCGCAATAGCTCTTTCAAATCGATATCCGCCAGGCCGTCGCCGTAGGTGAGGAAAAACGGCTCGCGGCCCAGGTATTTAGCCGCGCGCTTGACCCGGGCGCCGGTCATGGCGTTCTCGCCGGTCTCGGCCAAGGTCACCTTCCAGCCTTCCTCGGGGTGCGGGTCGTGGAACACGACGCCGTGGGATTTGCCCAGCGTGATGGTGGCGTCGCCGCGGTGCAGGCCGTAGTGGTAGAAATAGTCCTTGATGACGTCGCCCTTGTATCCCAGGCAGAGCACGAACTCCTTGAACCCGTAATGGGCGTAGCGCTTCATGATGTGCCAGAGAATCGGCCGGCCGCCGATTTCGACCATGGGCTTGGGCTTGTACTCGGTCTCCTCGCGCAGGCGAGTGCCTTGTCCGCCGCAGAGAATGACGACTTTCATGAATTGATTTAGAGCCGGCTGTAAGCCCGGACCCGGGAATGCGCGGCCAGGGCCGCGCCCGGGGAAATCTGCGCCTGCGTCTCCACCACGCAGTGCTGCCCCACCACGCAGCGCTTCAAGCTCACGCCCTCCTTGATCCGCGCGCCCGCCAGAACCACGCAGTCCTCTAGAAAAGAGCCCTTGCCGACGCGCGCGCCCTCGCCGATGCAGACGCCGCCGGAAAACCGCGCGAAATCCTCCACCACGGCGCGGCGACCGACGACGACGGCGGCCGCGCCCCTATCCAGGTGGCGGCCCAGCCGCGCGCCCGCGGCGAGCGCCAAGGAATGCCCGGACGCCGCGGGGTGGCCAAAGGCATGCCCGCCCATGATGTCCAGGTGCGCTTGCAGGTATTTGTCGATGGTCCCGATGTCCATCCAGTACCCTTTCGAGACGTAGCCGAAAAAGCGCCGGTTGGCCTGCAGCAGCAGGGGAAAAAGCGAGCGCTCCAGGGAATAGGGCACGTGCGGGGGGATGAAGTCGAGTATTTTCGGCTCCAGGATATAGGCGCCGGCGTTGATGGTGTTGGTCTCGACCTCGTCCCACGAGGGCTTCTCGACGAATTTCACCACCCGGCCGGTCGCGTCGGTGTGGACCAAGCCGTAGAGGGTCGGGTCCTTCACGCGGATTAACGCGATGGAGGCGTCCGCCTTGCGCCGGCGGTGGAATTTCAGGAAGGCGGAGACGTCCAGGGCGTGCAGGACGTCTCCGTTCAAGACCAGGACGGGCCCGGAGTCGCCGAGCAGGCGCTGGCTGTTTTTGAGCGCGCCGCCGGTTCCCAGCGGGTGCTTCTCGTGCGCGAAGCGCAGGTTCAGCCCCAGGGCTTTGCCGTTTCCAAGAACCTTGCGAAAGGTTTCGGCCTTGTAGGACGTGCACAGGACCACGTCGCGGATGCCGTGCTTGCGCAGCATCTTGAGCGGGTAGTGGATGAAGGGCTCGTTGACCAGGGGCAAAAGCGGCTTGGGCTCGTGGCACGTCAGCGGGCGCAGGCGCGAACCCACGCCGCCGATTAAAATAACAGCCTGCATAACGCGGATTTTATCATAATCTCGGGCGCGGACCAGGTCGTTTTAAGCGGAATACAGCGTTTCGAGTTTTTGCAGGAGGGACGAGAGGCTGAAGTCCTTTTGCGCCCGGACGCGGCCGGCGTCTCCCAGGCGGCGGCGCAGCGCGGGGTCGTCCGCCAATTTCAGGCACTGCTCCAGAAGCTCGACGTCGTCCTTGGCCAAAAACCCCGTCTCGCCGGGGACGACCGCGTCGCGGCAGGCGGGCAGGTCCGAGGCCACGACCGGCAGGCCCAGGGCCATGGCTTCCAAGACGGCGTTGGGCAGGACGTTGTGCTTCGTGCCGTGGACCAAGACGTCCAGACCCGCCAGGCGCTTGGCGGTTTCCTGCGGGTCGAGCCAGCCGGTGAGCTCGACCTTGCGCAGCAAGTTCATGTTCTCCAAATCCCGGCGCAGCTTGGCTTCTTCTTCCGCGCCCGCGCCGATCCAGGCGCAGCGGATGGAATAGCGCGCGTCGGTCAGGCGCTGGCAGAGGTGCGCGAAGGCGTCCGGATCGCGCGCGGCCGTGATGCGCCCGCAGGCGCCGAAGAAAAGCAGGCCCTCTTTTCGCGGCAGGGGCTCTTGCGGCGGCTCAATCAAGCAGGCGCGCGGCGCCAGGCGCACGGGCTTGCCCCAGGACAGCGGCCTGGCCAGCGCCGCCTCGCTGGGCGACTCCGCGACGATGGCCCCCATCCAGGACACCGACCATTCCGCGATGAAGCGGAGAATTTTGGCCGCGGCCGAGAGGTCCTGGCGCAAAAACTCGTAGCCGTGGGGGGAATAAAAAATCTTGGGCACGCCCGCGATTTTGGCGGCCGGCCGCGCCAGGAGCCCAGCTTTGAAGCCATGGGCATGCACCGCGTCCGGCCGATCCTCGCGGAAAATCTTCAAGAGCTTCTTGAAGGCGGCCCAGTTCTTGGCCGGAGAAATTTCCGAGGCCGGGACCAAACGGACCTCGAAGCGCGCGGGATCGAGCCCGTCGCGGACGGCCGCCGCCTGGCCGGCCGCGACGCCTTGGCCGCCGCGGTCGATCACCTCGATGACCTTGATTTTTTCGCTCATTCGAGTTCGCGCGGCCCGGGGCTTATTTGCCGCGGCCGTAGTCATCCTGCAGGCGCACGACGTCGTCGGCCTGAGGGGTGGAGACCTCCAGGAGCGTGGCGCGGCCGAAAGGCGACTCGAAGCGGTGCACGGTGCCGGGCGGTATCGCCATGGCGCTGCCGGGCTTCATGATGTGGCGCTTGTTGCCCAGGCGCAGCACCCAGCGCCCGCGCAGGGCGTAGGCCGTCTCGTGCTTTTTCTTGTGGTACTGCAGGCTCAGGCGCTTGCCCTTCTCGATGACGATGATTTTTCCCAGATAGTGCGGGCTCTGCGCGTACCAGATTTCGCAGCCCCAGGGCTTCTTGACCCGCTTAATTTTCTGGAATTTGGCCATGGAACGCGGTGATTTTATCAAAATCCCGGCCGGCCCGGGTCCGCGTCGATCACCTTGAGGGACTCGGCGACCGAGGCGTTCTTCGTGGGAAGGCACACGACGCGCCCGCGCCCGTAGTCCGCCCGCAGGGCGCTCAGCACCTCGTCGAGCCACGAAGGGCCGACGGAAACGACGCCGGTGAAATCGAGCTCTATCGTCTCGTCCGCGGCGGGCCTCAGGAGAGCCTTCATGGCCAGCGCCGCTTCCCGGCCCGCGGGCCGGGACGTCAGGATGGCCCCGTACTGTTCCAAGCGTATTCTCATGCCAGCCTCCAAAGAATCAGGGTGACGGCGCCGCCGGGCTTTTCGGGAAAGCCGGCCAACTCCGCGCGGCACTCGGGGCCGAGCCGCCCATAGTCCGCCAGTCCGGCGCCCGAGCGGCAGGCCAGGCCGCGCCCTTCGCCGCCGTTGACGACGTTCCTGACGAACTTCAGCCCATTGCCGCGGTTCTCCGGGGCCCGTCCGGAAAGAGTTCTCTCGAACGCCGCCGCCAGGGCCGCCTGCTCGTCCGCGAGCGCCGGGTCCGCGCGGACCAGCGAGTTAAAGATGCCCTGCCCGCGGTCCGCGATGCAGAGCCAAAGCCGTCCGCCCGTGGCCTGGGCCTCGAACCAGCACCCCGGAACGTCCTGCCAGCTCCCCAGATTATGATCGAAGCAGTTGTTGCCCACTTCTCCCGCCGCCGCGATGACCAGCGGCGCGTCGTCCTCATTGAGTCCGGCTTGGGCGAACAAGGCCAGGCGCGGAAGGCGCGCGGTGAACACGTCGCGCGTCCGGCAGACGAATTCCTCCGGATTTTCGGCGGGCTTGGCGGCGCTGGCAAGCCAGCGCCGGACCCGATCCAACTGGGGTTTTCCGGCGATGAAGTAGCGGGTCAGCGGGCCGCGTCCGTGCGATTCGATGAGTCCCGCGACCGCGAGAAGCTTGAGGTGGCGATGGATGGCTTGCGGGGTAATTTCGAGTTGCTTAACTAATTCGATAGGCCGGGTGCCATTTTTTTTCCTTATAATTTCAATTATTTTACTACGTGTCTCAGTCTTCATAATTTATAGTTTAGTATATATTATAAACTATAATTTAACAATATGGCTTAACCTGCGGCCTCGTCGAGGCGGTTCACGGCGAAGGCGTAGGCGCCCACGGCCGCGGCCCGGCTGGCGCCCAGGCGCGAGACGCCCACCGCGGCGCGGGGCAAGGGGTCGTGGCGCACCACGCGCTTGGAGCCGGGCACCGGAATCTCGCGCGCCGCGCCCTTAAGGAACGCCCGGCGCTCGGCCGCGTCCTCGAAATTAAAGAGCCGCGCGACCAGGCGGCAAGACGCCCCGCCGGGCGCGGAAAATCCCGCGTTGGCGGCTTCAACGAGCGCCGGCATGAACAACTCCGCCGCGCCGGCAAGCCCGCCGCCCACCACGGCCAAGCCGTCGATCAAGGTCAGCGCCTGGGCCACCACGTCGCCCGCCACTTCGCCCAGGCGCCGCCAAGCTTCTTGGGCCGCGGCGCGGTTGCCCGGCGCTTGTCCCAACGCGATGCCGCGGATGATTTTCGGCTCGGGCGCGTCCGCGAGGGCTAGACCGGCTTCCTCGGCATAGACGCGCTTGACCGCGCGGATGGAGCAGCCTTCCTCGGCGCGGAGCCCGGGATTTAATTTGTGGCGCAGGAGCCAAGCCTCGCCCGCCGCGGAATTGTCGCCCCGCAAAAGCCGTCCTCCCGCGACGATGCCGCCGCCCAGGCCCGTGCCCAAGGTCAGGCCGAAAAGATTTTGGTGGCGCTTGGGGCTCTTGGCCTTGGCCAGCGCCCGGTTGACCTCAGGCAAGAACCCCGCGATGGCCTCGCCGCAGGCGAAAAGATCCCCGTCGTTGTTGATGAACACGGGCAGGCCGAATTTTTCCTCCAGAATCGGGCCCAGGGGCACGCCGCCCCGCAAGGCCGGCACGTTGGGCGGGTTCAAGATGACGCCGGCGGGATAATCGGCCGGGCCGGGAAAGGCGAAGCTAATCGCCGCCGGCGCGCGGCCCAACTTTTCGCGCGCGGCCGCGAAGCCCTTGATGATTTGCCCGAGGCACTCCTCGCGCCGGCCTTGGGCCTTGGACTCAAGGGTGAGCGGGCGCAGCACGGGCTTGGCGCCGCGCATCGCGGAGAAAACCAGGTTGGTGCCGCCCGCGTCCAAGGTGAGGACGACGCGCTGGTCTTGGGCGATGGGCGTTTCGTTCAAGGCAGGGCCGGCTCCGCAGGCGCTTCGGGCGCGGCCTCGGCGCGCAGGTTGGCGGCCGCCAGCCAGGCGATGTAGGCAAACGCGGCCAAGGGCGTCAGAAATCCCCAGCGCACCGAGCCGGCCGCGTCGGCCAGGAGGCCCATTAAGGGCGGGATAATCGCGCCGCCCACGATGGCCGTAATCATGAGCCCCGAGATTTCGTTGCTCTGCGCCGGGTAGGCGTCGACGGTGATGGAGAAAATCAGGGGAAAGACGTTGGCGAAGCCCAACCCCGCCAGGACCGAGCCCAAGAAAGCCGCGTCCCGCGGTCCGGCGATGAGGAGCAGCAGCCCGGCGATGGAAAGCGCGCTGGTCAGGGCCAGAAACAGCGCCGGGCGCATGCGGCGCAGGATAAGCGCCCCGGCGAAGCGCCCGAGCATGATAGGCAGGAAAAAAAGCGTCCAGCTGATCCACAGCCCGAAGCTTCCGATGCCGAAGACGTTTTTCAAGAGCAGCGGCACGCCCGAGCTCAGGCACACCTCGGCGCCCACGTAGACGAAGATGCCCGCGCTCATCAGGAGCACGAAGCGGTTTTGGGCCAGGAGCGCCAGGCACGAGCCCAGCGTGGCGGGCGCGGACGCGGGGTCCTTGGCCTCGTGAAGTTCGAGCGGCAGGCAGGCCAAGAGCGCCAGAGCCGAGAGCGCGGCGTAGACCGGAAAGAGCAGCGGCCAGTCAAGCCCCAGGTAGGCGAGGGCCAGGGGCGGCAGGAGAAAGCCCAGCGAGGAGCCCACGGCCTTGACGCCCTGGGCCAGGGAAAGGTTGCGCGAGTAGGCGCCCGGCGGCGAGACGTCGCGCATGACGGGATTGCCCACCACCTGCAAAATCGCCGCGCCCGCGCCCAAGAGCAGTATGGAGGCCATCACCACGTAGAATTGGCCCACGGCGCCGGGGGCGATGACGGGCTTGGGGCCGTAGAGGCCGGAGACAATGGGAATCAGGAGCCCGGCCAGCGCGACCGAGAGCCCCAGCACGAGCAGGTATTTTTTTCCTTTGCGGTCCTGGAGCACGCCCATGGGCACGGAGAGCAGGCCGAAGAACAAGAAGCCCGAGAAGGGCAGCAGCTCGGCCATGAAGGTTGAGAGGGCGAAGGTCTGCTGGGCCAGGCTCACCAGAGGGCCCGCCACGTCCGCGAAGCCCATGGCCAAAAACGCCAAAAACACCGGGGCGGTTTTTTTCATGGAGGCGACGCATTATATAATTATAAGGAAGCTCCAACGATGAACGAAAAATCCATCCGCGTCATGCTGGTCCGCCCGCGCAATCCCAACAACGTGGGCGCCGCGGCGCGCGCCATGGCCAACTTCGGCTTGAAGGATTTGGCGGTGGTCGACCCCTACGAGCCGGTGTGGCGCGAGAGCGTCGCGGCCCTCGACGGCGCGGAGGCGGTCCTGCGCCTGGCCCGGAAGTTGTCTTTTCCCGAGGCCGTGAGCGACTGCCACCTGGTGCTGGGAACCTCCACCGGCAAAAGGCGCAATCTTTCCCAGCCTCTGGTGCTGCTGCCGGAGTTGCGCGATTTCTTGGCCCGCCGCCTGCCGCCCGCGGGCCGCGCGGCCATCGTCTTCGGTCCGGAGAAAAGCGGGCTGCGCAACGAGGACTTGGACCGCTGCCACGCTTGGCTCAAGATTCCGACTTTGGATGAGGCGCCGTCCATGAACCTGGGACAGGCCGTGGCCGTCGTCGGCTACGAACTGGCGCGCGCCGCGGCGAAAGGGTCCGTCGCCGCGCCGTCGGCGCCGGCCAAGAAGCGCGTTTTGCCGCCCGCGCGGCAAATGGAGAATCTGCTCGCCGCCATTTCCCGCGTCGTTGAGCGGCTGGATTATAGGGATGCCGCGTTTCGCGGCGCCCAGATAAAGCATTTGCGCCACTCCATCCTGCGTTGGAACCTGGACCGCGCGGACGCGGGCCGGCTGCTGCTCCTGTTCGAGAAAATCTCCAGGCGGCTGCCCGAAGATTAACGCGCGCCGGCGGCGGAATCTAAGCCGCCGGCGCGCGTTAAGGCTCGGCGCCGACGATGACGAGCTGGGAGACCGCGCGCGTGACGCCCGTGTAGAGCCAGCGCCGCCAGTCCTCGTCCGTCATGCTGGGCAGGCGCTCCTCGATCAGGACCACGCGCTCGGCCTCGCTGCCCTGGGCCTTGTGCACGGTCAAGGCGTAGCCCCAGTCAAAGAGATAGCCGTTTTTTTGCGCGCGGTAGGCGGGGTTGTCGCGGTCCAGGGGGTAGCGCGCGCCGAACTGCGCGCGGCAAAGCGCGCCCTTGAATTTGACCTGCGAGTCCATCAGAACTTCCGCGTCGTAGAGATGCTCGCCGCGCTCCTTCAAGGCCGAAAGCGTGCCCAGCCCGCCGTTGTGAATTTTTTTCTCTCTCGCGTTGCGCAGGCAGATGACCCGCTCGCCCGGCCGCGGGCCTTTGGCGTGCTCGCCCAATTTTTCGCGAACGGCGCGGTTCAAGGCCACGCGGGTGTTGTTGTAGCCGCACAAAAACATCACCCTCCCGGGCAAGGGAAAATGCCACACGGACTCGGGGTCGTCGGTCTTTAGGACCCCGTCGCCGTAGCGTCCCGGCGGGATGCGCCCGGTCTCGCGGGCCAGGACCGAGAGCTTGATGATGGGGTTGTCCTCGGCCTGGCGGTGAATGTTCTCAAGCAGAATGTCGGGCGCGGTCATGATGCTTTCGCGCCCGTGGATGGGCGGCAGCTGCCCGTGATCGCCCACGGCCAGAATGGGGATGTCGTAGGCGCGCAAGTCGCTCCAGAGATCCTCCGAGACCATGGAGGCCTCGTCGACCACGATGAGGTCGTAGTCCAGGGACGGCTTTCTCTCCCAGCGCAGAATCGTCTCCTCCCCGTTATCGTCCGGCTCGGTCACGGGCGAGTAGATGAGGCCGTGGATGGTGCCGCAGTAGTCCTGCGCGAAGAGGGCTTCTTCCGCGGCGAGCTTCTTGCCCAGCACCTCGGAGGCCTTGCCGGTGAAGCAGCAAAAGGCGGTGCGGAACTTGGTTCGCGCGAAAATCTTGAGCGTCCGGGCGATGACCGTGGTCTTGCCCGTGCCGGCGTAGCCGCCCAGGGTAAGCGCGGACGAGTCCTTGGTTTTGAGCCAGGCCAGGATGCGATCCTGGGCCTTTTTTTGGTCGCCGGTCAGTTCAAACATGGCGGGGCGCATTTATTCTACAATGGCGGCCATGCCTGCGGAAACAGAAAATATTTTTCAAAACGTATTCCTCACCGCGGCACTGGGCGCGGCATGACGCGCCCGGTGAGTTCCGACACGCCGTTGCGCGTTCTGATCACCGGCGCCACCTCGGGCTTGGGCCGCGAGATGGCGGTGCAGTTGGCGCGGCGCGGCGCGCGCGTGGCCTTGACCGGCCGCCGCGAGGACAAGCTGAAGCAGGCCGCCGAGGCGGTCGGGGGCGCGGGCGGCCAAGCGCTCGAGCTTTTGGGCGGCGTCGATGATCCGGAAACCGTGCGCCGGCACTACGGACAAATCAAGACCGCCTGGGGCGGTCTCGATTGGGCGATTTTAAACGCCGGCATCAGCGAGGCGTGCTGGGCGCGAGCGTTCAAGGCCGAGACGTTGAGAAAAACCTTCGCGACCAACGTGCTGGGCGCGGCCTATTGGCTCGAGGCCGTCATCCCGGACATGATTTCAGCGGGCTCGGGGCGCATCGCGGGCGTGGCCAGCCTCGCGGGCTACCGCGGGCTGCCCGGCCACGGCGCGTATTCCGCCAGCAAGGCGGCGCTCATCGCGCTCTTGGAATCGGTGCGCGTGGATCTGCGCGGCACGGGCGTGAGCGTGACCACGATTTGTCCCGGCTTCGTCAAAAGCGAGCTCACGGCCAAGAACCGCTACCCCATGCCCTTTTTGATGGAGACCCCGGCCGCCGTCCGGATTATTCTCTCCGGCATAGAGCGCAAAAAGCGCGTGGTGAGCTTCCCCTGGCCGATGGCTTTTTTCATGCGCCGCGTGGTGGCCCACGCGCCGGACGCGCTCTACGAGCGCTTGGCGGCCCGCTCGGGCCCGATGAAGAAGGCCTAGCGGCTGCGGATGCCGCGCTCCATATCCGAGAGCTACGTCGGCACCCATTTTTCACACGACGCCGCCGTCTGCGTCATGCCTGCCGGCGCTGCCGTTTCGGAGACGGAGCTTCTGCTTAAGGAGCGCTTCACCCGGGTCAAGCATGATCACGGCCATCTGGATCTTCTGGCGTTTGCGATGCCTGCCGGCGTCCGCGCCCGGGCGGGCCTAATCGCCGGAAACCCAGGCTTTTGGGATCCTTATGAAGATCACGGCCTCTCGGTCGGGCCCGCTCTTAAGAGCGTTTACGAAAATTTCATCAAACTCGCCGGCCTGGAGTTCTTGTCCCCTTTTTATCCGCGCACGCGGCGCCTGACCCACCACTATTGCCATGCCCGGGCGGCCGCGGCGCTCTCTCCGTTTGAACGCGCGCTTATCCTGGTCAACGACGGAAGAGGGGATTTTCGCAGAGGGTTTCCATCGGGCCACGAGGAGATCCTGAAATTTCCCGCGCCGCCCGATCTTTCCGGCGAAGCGTGCGAGTTCTACACCGTCTATAAGCAGTCGGGCTCCCGCTTGGAGTGCGCGATGAAGGAGTGGCAAAGATCTGGAGACGGATACACTCTCATCGACGGCCCTGAAATCAGGGACCGCAGAAGCATGGGGGCATTCTACTGCGGCTCGGGCCTTTACATCTTTAACGATTTATTTCAGGAGGGCAAGGTCATGGGCTTGGCGGCCTACGGCCGCCCGGAGGCGCTTAAGATCGGAAAGAAGGAGAATTTTTTCAGGGAGTTGGGAGAAGAGAACCGCTTCCGCGGACGGGGCAAGCGTGAATGGGAAAGCTCCGGGCGTTTCGAGCATTATGCCGATGTGGCCGCGGCGGTGCAGGGGCATTTTGAAGAATGGCTGCTCGGCACGGCGGCCGATTTGAAGCGCCGCTTTCCGGAGGCGGAAAACCTGATCCTGACCGGCGGGTGCGCCCTCAACTGCGCCGCCAACATGAAGCTGGCGGAGTCGGGCCTTTTTTCGTCCGTTTACGTTCCGCCGTTCCCCGGGGACGAGTCCATCGCCTTCGGCGCGGCCGCCGCTCTGCGCTACGCGGAATTCGGCGAGCCCTGGCGGCCGCTGTCCTGGGAGTCGCAAACCGGGAGCTTCGGATCGGCCAAGTCCGCGCCGAAGGAAAAAACATGCCTTGAGGTTTTCAAGGGATGGAAAACGCGCCGATTGGACGACCCTGCGGCGGTCGCGGCGGCCGCGCTGGCCGAGGGGAAAATCATCGCTTGGTTCCAGGGCCGCAGCGAATCCGGGCCGCGGGCTCTCGGTTCCCGAAGCATCCTGGCCGATCCGTCCCGGCCGGGCATGAGGGATTATCTCAACGCGTGCGTCAAAGGCCGCGAGGGCTTCAGGCCCTACGGATGCTCCGTCCTTTGGGAGGATGCCGCCGAATATTTCGAGGTTCCCAACGGATTCGAGAGCCCGTTCATGTCTTTCGCCCCCAAGGTGCGCGAGGCCTATCGCGGACGGCTCAAAGAGGTCGTTCATGCCGACGGCACGTCGCGCATCCAAACGGTGCGCCCCGGCCAGAATCCTCCGTTCCGCCGCCTGCTCGAGGGGATGAAGCGCCGGACGGGCGCGGGCTGCGCGCTCAACACGAGCCTCAACGTCATGGGAGAGCCCATCGTGGAGACCCTCGCGGATCTGCGCCGGTTTTTGGAGAAGACCCCGGTGGACGCCGCCGTCGCGGGGAACGTCCTCGTTGTCAACCGCGCCCGACGCGACGCCGCTTGATCCCAGCCGCGCAAAAGTAGTCTAATCCTTCCGGCATTCAAAGCCGATTTTCGCGTCTCGGGAGGGCGGTGGCGCACACACTCTGGAACCGCAAGGATCTGCTGGGGTTAGAAGGCCTTTCTCGCCCCGAAGTGGAAGCCATTTTGGATTTGGCCGCCGCCTTCAAGAAGTCTCCGCCCGACCCCAAGCTCAAGGGCCGCTTTCTCGCCTTTCTTTTCTCGGAACCCTCCACCCGCACGCGCAGCGCGTTTGAGACCGCGGCCCTGCGCCTGGGCGCGAGCGTCCTGGGATTTTCCGCCACCGCGTCAAGCCTCGCCAAGGGCGAGACTCTGCTGGATACCGTCCGAAACTTGGAGGCCCTGGGCGTTTCCTACATCGTGGCGCGGCAGGAAACCTCCGGCGCCTTGGACGCCGTCGCGCCCAAGACCCAAGCGTCCATCTTGAACGCCGGCGACGGCCGCCGCGAGCATCCCACCCAGGCGCTGCTGGATTTGTTCACGCTGCGCGAAAAAAAGGACCGCTTGGAGGGCTTGAAGGTCGTGGTCGTGGGCGACGCGCTGCACAGCCGCGTGGCGCGCTCGAACCTCTGCGGCTTAAGGACGATGGGCGCGCGCGTGGTTTTCTGCGGCCCGCGTTCGCTGGTTCCCGAGGGCTTCGCGCGCCTGGGCGCCAAAATCGAGCGCGATTTGGACGCGGCGCTTAAAGGCGCCGACGCGATCTACTGCCTGCGCCTGCAGCTGGAGCGCCAAAAGGACAATTTTTTCGCCTCGCTCGCGGATTACCGCGCGGCCTACGGCTTGACCGCGCGCCGCCTGGCCCTGGCGCCCGAGGCCGTGGTCATGCACGGCGGCCCCTTGAACCGCGGCGTGGAAATAGACGACGCGCCCGCCGACGGGCCGCAGTCCGCGATTTTGCCCATGGTGGAAAACGGCGTCTACGTGCGCATGGCGGCTTTTTCGCTCATCGAGGATTGGAGGCGGCGCCATGACCTGGCATAAAACGCCGGCGGCCGAGACGGGATCGCTTTTAATCCGCGGCGGGCTGGTCATCGACCCGGCGCAGAACCTGGAAGCCCGGCGCGACGTTTTGATCGAGGGCGGCAAGGTGCGCGCCCTGTTGCCGCCGGGAAAAACCCCGCGCGGCGCGGAAAAAGCCCCGGCCAAAATTCTGGACGCCACGGGCTGCTGGGTCGTGCCGGGCTTGATTGACATGCACGTCCACGCGCGCGAGCCCGGCGGCGAAGCGGCCGAGACGCTGGCCACGGCGGCCCAAGCCGCGGCCGCGGGCGGATTTACCACCATTCTGGCCATGCCCAACACCGAGCCCGCGCTGGATAATCCGGCGCTTCTCGAATTGCTCCAAGCGAAGGCCGAGAGAGACTCCTGCGTCAACGTGCTTTTCGCCGCGGCCGCGACCTTGGGCCGCCAAGGCCAGCGCCTGAGCGACATCGCGCGCCTGGCCGCGGCCGGGGCCAAGGCCATCACGGACGACGGCCGCGCGGTCGCAGACGCCGCCTTGGCCCGCCGCGCCATGGAGTGGGCCGCGGATTGCGGCTTGGTGTTCATCGAGCATTGCGAGGACGCCGGCTTGAGTCGCGGCGGCTTGGCGCACGAGGGCCCGGCCGCGCTTAAAAAGGGCCTGGGCATGACGCCCTGGGCCGCGGAGACCTCGGTTGTCCTGCGCGACATCGCCTTGGCCGAGTTGACCGGCTGCCGCCTGCACTTGGCGCACGTGAGCGCCCGGCAGAGCGTCGCGGCCCTGGCTTGGGCCAAAGCGCGCGGGCTTTTGGTTTCGGGCGAGGTCGCGCCCCACCATCTGGCCTTGTGCGAGGACGACGTGCCCGGGCAGGACGCGAATTTCAAGATTAATCCCCCGCTGCGCGGCAAGGAAGACCGCGACGCCTTGGCCGCCGCGCTGCAAGAGGGAACGCTGGACGCCGTGGCCACCGATCACGCGCCGCACGCGGACCGGGCCAAGGCCGCGGGCTGGGATGCGGCGCCGCCGGGCGTCATCGGCCTTGAGACCGCCGCGAGCGTGATCCTGACCCGGCTCGTGCATCGCGGCAAGCTTTCCAAGAAACGCTTCGTCGAGAGCCTGAGCTCTTTTCCGGCCCAGCTCCTGGGCTTAAAGTCCAAGGGAGCCTTGAAGCCCGGCATGGACGCGGACGCGGCCGTCATCGCGCCGTCCGCGTTTTGGACCGTGCCCGAAACGTTTGTCTCCAAGAGCCGCAACTCGCCTTTCATCGGCGCGCGCTTGAAGGGCCGAGTCCGGTTCACGCTGGTCGGGGGCCGCGTCGTCCATGCTCTATGAGCGCGTTTTTAAGCCGCTCTTGTTCCGCCTGGAGCCGGAGCGCGCGCACGAGGCCGTGACCACGATCTTGAAGCTGGCGCAGGGCGTTCCCGGCGCGCCGCTTCTTTTCGACCGCTTCGCCGCCGAGCCCCAAGCCAACCTGCGCGTCAAGGCTTTCGGCCTCGACTTTCCCAATCCCGTCGGCCTGGCCGCGGGCTTCGACAAGAACTGCCGGATGAGCCGCGTGCTGCCGGCGCTGGGCTTTGGCTTCTTGGAAATGGGCTCGGTCACCTTGCGGCCCCAGCGGGGAAATGCGCGGCCGCGGGTGTTCCGTTTGACGGGGCAGGAGGGAATCATCAACCGCCTGGGCTTTCCCGGCGCCGGCGCCGCGGCCTGCGCGAAAAAACTCTCCCTCGCGGGAAAGAGCCCCGTGCCGGTGGGCATCAATCTGGGGTTGAACGCGGACTGCCCGCCCGAGCGCGCGCCCCAGGAATACGCCGAGACCTTCAAAATCCTGGAGCCTTACGGCGATTATTTCGTCGTCAACGTGAGCTCGCCCAACACCGCCGGCCTGCGCGAGCTGCAGGAGCGGCGCAAGCTGGAGAAAATCCTGGAAGCCGTGCGGGCCGAGAACAAGGCCGGCAAGCCCGTCTTGATCAAAGTCTCGCCCGATGTCAGCGACCCGGCGCTCTTCGCGCTGGTGGACGCGGCAAAGAGCCAAGCCTCCGGCATCGTCGCCGGCAACACCACGATTTCGCGGTTGGGACTTCCGGTGAGCTTGGGCGACATCCGCGGCGGCTTAAGCGGCCGGCCTTTACGCGCGCTCTCGACCGAGCTGGTGCGCAAGATTTTCCGGTTGGGCCAAGGCAAGGTGCCCGTCATCGCCGCGGGCGGAGTGTTCTCGGGCGGCGACGCCTTGGAGAAAATCCGCGCGGGCGCGTGCCTGGTGCAGATGTACACGGGCTTGGTCTACCGCGGTCCCGGCGCGCCGCGGGCGGCTTTGCGGGAGCTCTCGGAGCTTTTGGCGCAAAACGGTTTTTCCAGCGTCTCGGCCGCCGCGGGGACCGCGGCATGACGACCGAGCTCATCGTCGCGCTGGACGTGGACACGCTGGCCAAGGAAAAAGAACTTCTGGCCCGCTTGAAGGATACGGTCACTTTCTACAAGGTGGGCCTGGAGCTCTTCACCGCGCACGGCAAGCGCGCGGTGGACCTGGTCCACCAAGCCGGCGCGCGGGTGTTCCTCGATTTAAAGCTGCACGACATCCCGCGCACGGTCTCGGCCGCGGTGCGCGAAGCCCAGAAGCTCGGCGTCGAGGCGGTGTCTTTGCATCTTCTGGGCGGCGCGGACATGATCCGCGCGGCGGCGGAGGTCTCGCCGCGGCCCAAGATTTGGGGGGTGGGCGTTCTTACCAGCATGGCGGACAAGGACGTCAAGGCGATTTCTCCCAAGGCGTCGCTGGCGGGGCTCTTGAAGAGCCTGGCCAAGACCGGCTGGGAGTGCGGCGCCGACGCGCTTATTTGCTCGGTGCAGGACGTGGAGGCGTTGCGCCGCGCGCTCAAATATCTCGATTTGCGCTTCGTCACTCCCGGCATCCGGCCCGCCTCGGCGGACCCCGGCGATCAAAAGCGCGTGGCCACGCCGGAGACCGCGGCGCGTCTGGGCATCGACGCGGTGGTGGTGGGGCGTCCCGTGGTCGCGGCGGCCGACCCTCTGCGCGCGGCGCAGGGGATTTTGGGCGCCATGAAGCGCGCCGCGGAACACGAGGTTCCCAAAGGGCCGAGGCTGAGGCTTTCATGAGCGGGAAAACCGACTTGACCGGCGCGGGCTTGGAGAAAATTTTCAAGGAAACCGGCGCGCTCCTGGAAGGGCATTTCCAACTCTCCTCCGGCCTCCACGGCGACCGTTACATGCAGTGCGCGCTGGTCTTGTCCTATCCGGACCTAGCCCAGGAGTTGGGCCGCGCGCTGGCCAAGCTCTGCCCGGAGAAGCCCGCGGCGATCGTCTCGCCGGCCTTGGGCGGCGTGGTCATCGGCCAGGAGACGGCCAAGGCCCTGGGCTGCCGGGCGTTTTTCACCGAGCGAGGGCCGGACGGCGCGATGGTTCTGCGCCGCGGGTTTTTTCTCGCGCCCGGCCAGCCGGTCGTGGTGGTGGAGGACGTGGTCACCACCGGAAAATCCACGCGCGAGGTGATGGGGCTCGCGCGCGCGGCAGGCGCCAAGGTCGTCGCGGCCCTGGCCGTGGTGGACCGCAGCGCCGGACAATCGGCGGGCTTGGGCGCGCCCTTCGCGAGCCTGCTGAAAATGAATTTGCGGACCTGGACCGCGGCCGAGTGCCCCTTGTGCCGCGAGAAAAAACCCCTGGTCAAGCCCGGCAGCCGGGCGAAGTTATGAGCGCCGAGTAACGAGTTATGAGCAACGGCTCAAGACCCAGCGCCCAGCACTCAGCACGCAGGACTCGGATGAGCTACCGCGCCGCGGGCGTGGACACGGCCGCGGGCGACGCCGTGGCGGCCTACGCGGCCAAGCGCGCGCCGGCCATTGGAGGCTTCGCGGGCTTGTTTCCCCTGAAACTCGCGGGCCCGGGGCCCTATGATCTCGTCGCCTGCACCGACGGCGTGGGCACCAAGCTCAAAATCGCCTTTGCCGCAAACCGCCACCACACCATCGGCATCGACTTGGTCGCCATGTGCGTCAATGATTTGGTCGCCTGCGGCGCCAAACCGCTGTTCTTCCTGGACTATTACGCCTCGGGGAAAATCGCGCCGGCCAAGTCGCGCCGGATTTTAGACGGCATCTTCGCGGGCTGCCGGCAGGGCAAGCTCGCGCTTTTGGGCGGCGAGACGGCCGAGATGCCGGGCTTCTACGCCGCGGGCGAGTACGACTTGGCGGGCTTCTGCGTCGGCGTCGTGGCGCGCGCCGAGAAAATAGACGGATCCAAGATACGCCCCGGCGACGTCGTCTTGGCGCTCAAGTCCTCGGGGCTGCACTCCAACGGCTTTTCCCTGGCGCGCCGGATTTTCTCGGGCGCGCAATTAAAGCGCCGCGGCCCGGCGCTTTTGACCCCGACGCGCATCTATGTTTCCCACATCGAGCGCCTGCGCCGCGGCCTGCGCGCGCACGGCGCGGATATCCTGGGCCTGGCGCACATCACGGGCGGGGGCTTGGTGGAAAACCTGCCGCGGATTTTGCCCAAGGGCGTTTGCGCCGTGGTGCGCCGGAAGGACTGCCGCACGCCCAAGATTTTCCGGGAGCTCCAGCGCCGCGGCGGCGTCTCCGAGACCGAGATGTGGCGGACCTTCAACATGGGCGTGGGCATGGCCGTGGTGGTGCGGCCCCAGGCCGCGGCCCTGGCGCGGAAAGTTCTGCCGGAGCTCTATGCCATCGGCGGCATCGTCCGCGGAAAAAACCAGGTGGTTCTCGCGTGATCCGCGTCGCGGCGCTTGCGTCCGGCGAGGGGACCACCTTTCAGGCTCTTTTGGACGCCTGCCGCGCCGGACAAATTCCGGCCGAAATGGCGCTGCTCATTTCCAGCCGCGCCGGCGCAGGCGCCATTAAGCGCGCCCAAGCCGCGGGCGTCGAAGCCGCGGTCCTTGAGCCGGCCAAGTCCGCGTCGCCCGCGGATTACAGCCGCGCCGTGGCCGAGGCCTGCCGCGCGGCGCACGCCGACTTGGTTTGCCTGGCGGGATTTTTAGTGAAGCTGGAAAAGCCCTTCCTGGACGAATTCGCCGGCCGCGCCATGAACGTGCACCCCTCGCTCCTGCCCGCCTTCGGCGGGCAGAGCTTCTACGGCCGCAAGGTCCACGAGGCCGCGCTGGCCGCGGGCGCGCGCGTCTCCGGATGCACGGTCCATTTTCTCGATGAGCGCTACGATCACGGCCCGATTATCTCCCAGGCCGCGGTGCCGGTGGTTCCGGACGACACGCCGGAGACTTTGAGCGAGCGCGTGCGCTTGCGGGAAAAAGAAATTTACGCCTCGGCCGTCCGGCTTTTCGCCGAGGGTCGGCTGCGCCTGGAAAACGGCAGGGTCTCCGTTTCGCCGCCCGGCGGCTCCGGCGCGTCCGATAAAGTTCGCCGGGCTCTGCTCTCGGTTTCAGACAAGACCGGCTTGGCCGATTTCGCCCGCGGCCTCTCGGATCTGGGCGTCGAAATTATCGCCAGCGGCGGCACGGCCAAGGCCTTGGCCGCGGCGGGCGTGCCCGCGCGGCCGGTCGAGAGCCTGACCGGCTTTCCGGAGATTCTTTCGGGCCGCGTCAAAACCCTGCATCCGGCAGTGCACGGCGGCCTCCTGATGCGGCGAGACGACGCGACTCATCTGGCCCAGGCCCAGGCCTTGGGCATCGTGCCCATCGACCTGGTGGCGGTCGACCTCTATCCTTTTTCCAAGGCGCTGGCGCGCTCAAAAGGGGCGCTCGGCGACGAGGCCGTCGAGAACATCGACATCGGCGGCGTGGCCTTGCTGCGCGCGGCCGCCAAGAATTTTTCCGCCGTCGCCGCGGCGTCCTCGCCCGAGGACTACGCGCCCATCCTCTCCGAACTGCGCCGCTCGGAGGGGAAACTCTCCCTGGAGACGCGCCGCGGCTTGGCGCTTTCCGCCTTCAAGCGCACGGCCGCTTACGACGCGCAAATCGCCGCGGCCTTCGCGGGAGATCCCGCCCAGCCCGCGGGAAATTTCCCCGCGACGCTTTCCGTGGCCCTGCACAAAATCCAGGATTTGCGCTACGGAGAGAACGCGCATCAAAAAGCCGCGCTCTACGGCGCTAAACCGCAGGCGGGCTTCGTCCAGCTCCACGGCAAGGAGCTTTCCTACAACAATCTCCTGGACGCCGCGGGCGCGTGGGAAGCCGCCTCGGAGTTTTCGGAGCCGGCCTGCGTCGTGTTCAAACACGTCTCGCCCTGCGGCGCGGCCGTCGGAAAGACCATCGCCGAGGCGTTCACGAACGCTTGGGCGTGCGACCCGCTCTCGGCTTTCGGCAGTGTGCTGGGATTTAACCGTCCGGTGACAGCGGCCGTGGCCGCGGATTTGGAGAAGCGCTTCGTGGAGGTCCTGGTCGCTCCGGCCTTCGAGCCCGAGGCCCTGGCTATTTTAAGAAAGAAGCAAAACGTGCGGCTCATGGTCCGGCCCGTGCCGCCCGGCGGCGACTGGCAGCTGCGCTCGGTCGGCCCCGAGGTGCTGGTCTCGGAGCCCGACCGCGAGCTCTACGGCTCCGAATGGAAGGTCGTTTCAGCGCGCCGGCCGTCGGCCGAGGAAGAGGCGGCGCTGCGCTTCGCCTGGGCCTGCGCCAAGCACGCGCGCTCCAACGCCGTGGTGCTGGCCGGTCCCAAGGCCGCGGTCGGCATCGGCGGCGGGCAGACCTCGCGCGTGGACGCGGTGTTCATGGCCGGGGTCAAGTACAAGGAATACCTGCGCGCGGGCAACGCGGCTCCCGCGGCGCTGGTGCTGGCTTCGGACGCGTTTTTCCCGTTCCGCGACGGCGTGGATTCGGCCGCGTCCTTGGGCGCGCGCGCGATTGTGGCGCCTAAAGGCTCCATCCGCGACGCGGACGTGATTAAGGCCGCCGACGAAAACAATTTGGCCCTGGTCTTCACGGGCCTGAGGCATTTCAAGCATTAGATGCCATGGAAATTCCCCCAGATGCATCTGTGCCGAGCCCGAAGGGTCCCGGCCTGATATGACGGCCGATATCCTTACTAACTTTTCCATAAGCGTGAATCGAATAAAAAAGTTAGAAGCGTGTCAGAGAAAATTAACACTGGAGGCGAGCTGATGGAAGAGAAACGTCCAGGGACATTCGATACTAACGAGGCGATAAAGGAAATGATGCAATGTCCTTATTATCCCGAAATTCTTGGCAATTTGAGCGAAATTATAGAATCCGCAAATGAGCGGTTCGGCGCCTGGCTTCCTCTTTGCATCCTTCCGGCTCCAAGAGAAGAATTATTTAAGGTGCTGACCGAAGTGGAAACAAATCCACAAACGGGGCCAAACTTAGCAGAGCTGATGCGTGTGGCAAAGGGGCAAGTGGCATATTTTCCACCTAATGAGGCAGCTTTTAAATCTATAGGCGCATATGTGATAAGTCAATTCTGCCGAGAAATGATTAAAACCCATGAGCTTTTGCCGCAAGCCAAAGAGAGCCTTCAAAAAGGCGCGTCTTTAGCAGAAGATGCTTATATGAACGTACCGCCTGAGTTTGCCGACTGCTTGAAAATGGAGGGAAGCTTCCTTCAAGGCAAATGAGAAGCCGCAATCCTGTATATACCCCCCTGCATAAGGAAGGGGTATACCCCAGGCCTGGGTAGTGGATCAAGGGGCTTGCAAGGGGGGCTTAAGCCCCCTGGAAAAGGAAAAGCCCCGGTTTCCCGGGGCTTGGGTAGTTCAAGCTGTCCCTCATTCATGATTATAACACGCTTCAACGTATTGTCAAGCCGTGGCCAGGCGACCCCTTCTGCCCTGTCCCATGACGGCTGGCAGGAAGGATCTGGGATGCTGGGGGGGCGGGACTCGAACCCACATTCGCCGTTTGAGGGACAGCTGTTCTACCAGTTGAACTACCCCCCACATCCTATAAAGACATACGATTGGAGCGTAGAAAAAGTTCCCAGGCTGGTGCTGGAATGAGACAGGCGGCGCTGCTGGTGCTTGAGGATGGAGCGATTTTTTCCGGGCGTTCCTGCGGCGCGGCGGGAGAAGCCTTCGGCGAGGCGGTGTTCAACACCGCCATGACCGGCTATCAGGAAATCATCACCGATCCGTCCTACATGGGCCAGCTGGTCGCCATGACCTACCCGCATATCGGCAACTACGGCGTCATCCCGGGCGACGAGGAGTCGGACCAGCCGCGCCTGGCGGGGTTTATCGCGCACGAAATCTGCGCCAAGCCGTCCAACTGGCAGTCGGCCGAGAGCCTGCCGGACTATTTGTCGCGCCGCGGCGTGGTCGCCATTGACGGAATCGACACGCGGGCCTTGACCCTGCGCCTGCGCGAGAAAGGCGCCTTGCGCGGCGTCATTTCCACCGTCGATTTAGATTCCCAAAGCCTTTTGCGCAAGGTTCGCCAATCGCCTTCCTTAATAGGGGCCGATTTGGCCCAGGCCGCGTCATGTCCAAAGACTTTTTCCTGGAGCCAAAGCGGCGGCGCGGAAAGCTGGCGCCTGGCGGTGATGGACTTTGGGGTCAAGTACGGTCTTTTGCGCCGCTTGGCGGCGTTGGGGGCCGCGGTGCAAGTCTTCCCGGCGGTGGCTGACCCCAGGGACGTCCTCGCGTTCAGCCCCGAGGGCATCGTCTTGTCCAACGGCCCCGGCGACCCGGCGGCCGCGGGCTACGGCGTCGCCGCCGCGCGAGCGTTTGCGGAGTCGGGCATTCCGGTGATGGGCGTCTGCCTGGGGCACCAGCTTCTGGCCCTGGCTTTCGGCGCGAAGACCTTTAAGCTCAAGTTCGGCCACCATGGCGCCAATCACCCGGTGAAAGACTTGGAGACCGGCCGCGTGGCCGTCACCTCGCAAAACCACGGCTTCGGCGTGGACACAGAGTCCCTGCCTAAATTTTTGCGCGCCACGCACAAGAGCTTGAACGACGGGACCTGCGAGGGCTTGGCGCACGCCGAGCTTCCGGTCTTCTCTTTGCAGTTCCACCCCGAGGCCGCGCCCGGGCCGCACGACGCCCTTGACGCCTTCGCGCGTTTCGCGGCGCTCATGGCCGAACGCCGCAGGAGGCTGGCCAGCCATGCCTAAACGGACCGATCTTGAAACCATTTTGGTGGTGGGCTCCGGCCCCATCGTCATCGGCCAAGCCTGCGAGTTCGACTACTCCGGCACGCAGGGCGTCAAAGCCCTGCGCCAGGAGGGCTACCGCGTGGTGCTGGTCAACTCCAACCCCGCCACCATCATGACCGACCCGGACATGGCCGAGGCGACTTACATCGAGCCCCTGACGCCGGAAGTCTTGGAGCGGGTCATCGCGCGCGAGCGGCCTCAGGCGCTCCTGGCCACCTTGGGCGGGCAGACCGCGCTTAATCTGGCCGTGGCTTTGGCCGAGCGCGGCGCGCTCGAAAAATACGGCGTCGAGCTCATCGGCGCGAAGCTCGAATCCATCCGCAAGGCCGAGGACCGGCAGATATTCCACCGCTGCATGCAGGAGCTGGGCCTGGACGTGCCCCGGAGCCTGGCCGTTTCGGATTTGGCCTCGGCCGAGAGCGCGGGCCGGGAACTGGGATTTCCCGTCATCGTGCGCGCGTCCTTCACGCTGGGCGGCGCCGGCGGCGGCATCGTCTACCACCAGGGCGAGCTGCTCTCTAAGGCGCAGGCGGCCTTGGAGATGAGCCCGATTCACAAGATTTTGCTCGAGGAATCCATTTTAGGCTGGAAAGAATACGAGCTCGAGGTCATGCGCGACCGCAAGGACAACTTCGTGGTGGTCTGCTCCATCGAGAACGTCGATCCGATGGGCGTGCACACCGGCGACTCCGTCACCGTGGCGCCGGTCCAGACCCTGAGCGACCGGCAGTACCAGGAGATGAGGGACGACGCGCGAAAAATCGTCTCCGCGGTGGGCGTGGAGACCGGCGGCTGCAACGTGCAGTTCGCGGTCGACCCGGGGACCGGACGGCGGGTGGTGGTGGAAATAAACCCCCGGGTCTCGCGCAGTTCGGCCTTGGCCTCCAAGGCCACGGGCTTTCCCATCGCCAAAATCGCGGCCAAGCTCGCGGTGGGATATACGCTCGACGAAATCGCCAACGACATCACCAAGGCCACGCCCGCGTGCTTCGAGCCGGCCCTGGATTACGTGGTGACCAAGGTGCCGCGCTTCGCGGTGGAGAAGTTCGGGGAGTTCGCCTTGGACACCGCGATGAAGTCCGTGGGCGAGGTCATGGCCGTGGGGCGCACGTTCAAGGAGTCGCTGCAAAAGGCCCTGCGCGGCCTAGAGAACGGCCGCAAGGGCTTCGAGTCCGCGCGCGCCGCGTCGGAAGAAGATTTGATGAAGGGCCTGGCCACGCCGTCGTCCTCGCGCTTGGAGTTCGTCAAGGCCGCGTTCGAGCGCGGGATGTCCGCTTCAGAAATCTCCAAAATCACCGGCATCGACGCGTGGTTCCTCAATCAAATGGAGGAGCTGGCCCGCTTCGAAGCGCGTCTCGGCCGCGAGAAAATCACCGCGGAGCTGATGCAGGAGGCCAAGCGCCTGGGATTTTCCGACGAGCAAATCGCCCGGGCGCGGCGGACCAAGGCCGCGCGCGCGCGCGCCTTGCGGCACGAGTTGGGCGTGCGCCCCGCCTTTGAGCTCATCGACACCTGCGCCGGGGAGTTTGAATCAAAAACCCCTTATTTCTACTCGACTTACGCCGGCGCGCCGAGCCTGGCGCCCGCGCCGTCCGCGCCCGCGAAAAAAACGCGCGCGTCCAAGAGCCGCAGGGTGGTCATCCTGGGCTCCGGGCCCAACCGCATCGGCCAGGGCATCGAATTCGACTACTGCTGCGTGCAGGCCTGCCAGGCCCTGCGCGAGATGGGCCAAGAATCGGTGATGATCAACTGCAACCCCGAGACCGTCTCCACGGACTACGACACTTCGGACCGGCTCTACTTCGAGCCGCTGACGCTCGAAGACGTGCTGGAAATCCTGGATTTCGAGAAGCCCCTGGGCGTGGTGGCCCAGTTCGGCGGGCAGACGCCGCTCAACCTGGCCCGGCCCTTGGCCGAGGCGGGGGTGAGGATTCTGGGCACCCAACCCAAGGCCATCGACTTGGCCGAGGACCGGCGGCTCTTCGGCCGCGTGCTCAAGTCCTTGAAGCTCTTGGCGCCGCGAAGCGGCATCGCCGAAAATCCGCGCCAGGCGCTGGCCGCGGCCCGGCGCATCGGCTATCCGGTCATGGTGCGGCCCAGCTACGTGCTGGGCGGCCGGGCCATGGAAATCGTCTACGACGACGCCTCCTTGAAAACTTTGGCGGCCAAGGCCTTGAGCGCCTCGGAGCATTCCTCGCTGCTCATTGACCGCTTCCTGGCCGACGCGGCCGAAATAGACGTGGACGCGGTCTCGGACGGCAAGGACGTGTTCGTGGCGGGCGTGATGGAGCACATCGAGGAAGCGGGCATCCATTCCGGGGACTCGGCCTGCACGCTGCCGCCGCATTCCTTGTCTCCCAAAGTCTTGGACGCCGTGTGCCGCGCGACCCGGAGCTTGGCCCTGAAGCTCGGCGTGCGAGGCTTGGTCAACGTGCAGTACGCGGTCAAGGACGGGACGCTCTACGTTTTGGAGGCCAATCCGCGGGCGTCGCGCACCGTGCCCTTCGTGAGCAAGGCCACCGGCGTTCCGCTGGCCAAAATCGCGACCGCCGTGCTCATGGGCCGGCCCCTGCGGCGCTTGCTGTCCGCAAAGCTCCTGAAGGCGCCGCCGCGGCTGCCCTACGTGGCGACCAAGGAGGTGGTGCTGCCTTTCATCAAGTTTCCGGGCTTGGACCCGCGGCTCGGGCCCGAGATGAAGTCCACCGGCGAGGTCATGGGCCTGGGCCCTGATTTTCCAAGCTCGTTCGCCAAGAGCCAGGAGGCCAGCGGGATGAGCCTGCCCAAGTCCGGCGCGGTGTTTTTAAGCGTCAAGGACGAGGATAAGCCCGCGCTGGTTCCGGTCGCGCGCGAGCTTCTGCGCCTGGGCTTTTCGCTCATAGCCACGCGGCGCACCAAGGAATTTTTGGCCCGGCATGGAATCGAGGCCGCGCCGGTGGCCAAGATCGGCGAGGGCAAGCCCGACGTGGCCGACCTCATCCGGCAAAAGGCGGTGAGCCTGGTGGTCAACACGCCGTCCGGCAAGCGCGAGCGGGCCGACGGCTTCATCATTCGGCGCACGGCCCTGGAGCTGGACGTCCCCTTCATCACCAATATCCGCAGCTGCCAGGCGGCTCTTGGCGCCATCGCCGCGGCCAAGGCCACCTCCGCCGCGGGCCAAGACGCCCGGCCGCTCCAGGACTACTACCGGGATCTGGCCCCGGAAATCCGCGCCGCCCGCGCTGGACGCGGTATGCGCGTCCAGCGCCGTCCGGCCGCCGTGTGAGCCGCGCCGCCGCGCCGGGGCCGCGCGGGAACTGGCTCTTGGGCAGCTTGGCGCCGCTGCGCAAGAATCCGCTGGAATTTTTTCTGCGCTCCGCCGAAGAATTCGGCGACGTGGTCCGTTTCCTGGCGTTCCACCGCGTGGGATTCATCCTGCGACATCCGGATCACATCCAGCGCGTCCTGGTGGACAACCACCGCAACTACAACAAGCAGTCGCGGGGTTTTAAAGCCATCGCCCAGTTCCTGGGCAACGGGCTTTTGACCAGCGAGGGGAGCTTCTGGCTCAGGCAACGCCGGCTCACACAGCCGGCCTTCCATCGCGAGCGCCTGACGGGGCTCTCGCGGATCATGTCCGAGGAAGCCCTGGCGTGCGCCGGGCGCTGGGAGAAGAAGGCGCGCTCCGGCGAAGAGTTCAACGTCGCCTCCGAGATGATGCGCCTGACCCTGCGGGTGGTCAGCCGCTCCATGTTCGACGCCGAAATTTCCGGCGGCGAGGAGACGGTCGAGCGCTCCATGGCCGTCATCTTGAAATACGGCATGCGCCGCATCACCAATCCGCTCCTGGATTTTTTGCCCGCCCCCTCGACCTGGAAGTTTCGCCGCGCGGTGGGCGAGATGGACAAGCTGGTCCGCGGCATCATCGCGGCGCGCCGCGCGCGTCCCGCCGGCCCCGAGGGGGATCTTCTCTCCATGCTGATGGAGGCCAAAGACGAGGACACGGGCGAGAGCATGGACGACCGGCAGCTGCGCGACGAGACGATGACCATGTTCACGGCCGGCCACGAGACCACGGCCAACGCGCTGGCCTGGACTTTTTATCTGCTGGCCAAAAATCCGTCCGCCGAGGCCCGCCTCCGAGAGGAACTGGCCGCGGTCTTGGGCGGGCGGACTCCCGGCGTCGGGGATTTGCCGCGCCTGCCCTACCTGTCCTGCGTGCTCAAGGAATCCCTGCGGCTTTATCCTCCGGCCTGGGTCATCTCGCGCATGTCCGAGGGAAAGGACGCGGCGGGCGGCTTCGAGATTCCCGCCGGCTGCCTGGTCGTCGTTTCTCCGTACCTGACCCACCGGGCCCCCGCGTTTTGGCCCGAGCCCGAGCGCTTCAAGCCGGAGCGGTTTTCTGGGGCCGGGACGGCGGGACTGCCGCGCTTCGCCTATTTTCCCTTCGGCGGCGGGCCGCGCCAATGCATCGGCAACGGCTTCGCCTTGATGGAGGCGCAAATCGTGCTGGCGACCCTGCTGCCGCGCTTCCGCTTGGAGCTCCCCCGGGGCCATGGCGTCGAACCTGAGCCGCTCATCACCCTGCGCCCCGAGGGCGGGCTCTGGGCGCGAGCGCGAAAGTGTTAAAATGTCGCGGACAAGTCCGCTTTTAGCGCCCGTAGCTCAGTTGGTTAGAGCACCCCGCTCATAACGGGAGGGTCGCAGGTTCAAGTCCTGCCGGGCGCAGAGTTTCGCAGCGCCGGAGAATTCGACCATGGAAGGCTTCCGACTTGTGTCCGAGGTGCCGATGCGCTTTGCCGACACCGACGCCATGGGTCACGTCAACAACGCCCGCTACCTGAGCTTCCTGGAGTGCGCCCGCATCGACTACCTTAGGCGCGTGCTTGGCCGCACCGAGCCCCGCGAGTTCGGGGTCATCATCGCCCGCACGGAAATCGACTACAAGAGCCCGGCCTTCCATTACGAAACGCTTCTGGTCGGCTGCCGCGTCGATGGCGTGGGAGAGTCAAGCCTTTCGATGAGCCACCGCGTCGAGGAGAAATCCTCCGGGCGGCTGATCGCGCTGGCCAAGGCCGTGCTGGTGGGCTACGATTACGCCGCTCAAAAGACTTGCCGCATCAGTGAGGAGTGGCGGGAGAAAATCGCCACGTTCGAGGGCGGGATGCCGGACCCTACTTGACGACGACCGCCCCATAAACGTAAAGCTTGTCCGCGGGATAGGGGATGACTTTGCCGACGTTGGAATCAAAAATTTCGTAAATGAGCTCGCCGCTTGCGTCCATGCCCTTGCCTAGGATGGTGATGGCATGGTAGGCGTGGGAGCCTCCGTCCTTGGCGCCCGTGTAAATGGCGGCCATGACCGCGTTTCCGTTTTCCAGCTGTCCGTCGATTTCCTTCAGGAATCCGCTCTGGATGCGCGAGACTTCCGCCATATCGCCGCTTTTGACGGCGCTCATTAGTTCTGATTGGCGGAAACCCATGGATTCATACGAAAGGCCGAGCTTGTCCATGGTTTTTTTGACGCCGATAGGATCCATGCCCTTGGCGTCGAGTTTTTGGTTGAGCTCCTGCGTTTCTTCCACGGTCGCGGCGAGGCGCTCCTCTTCTCCTGAACCTTCCGCCAAGACTTCCCTCGCCGCTTTGAGAGTCGTCCCAATCGTCACATCGGTTCTTCCGTTGGCGATGGCGCAAGCCGCGATGCCGTAGCGCGCGCAGGTCGATCCGGCTTGCCGTCCCAAGGATTCCACGGCGTCTAAAGCTTTTTCGCTGACCCCCACTCGATCGGCTAAAACAGGACGGACGTCCAACCCTAATTCCGCGGCGGTTCTTTGTCCGGCGATATGCATGGAGTAGTCGCCGTAGCGGACGGCACTGCCTGCCTCTGCGGCATTGTGGCCCATCGCTAATTCGGGCTCGAGATCGGACCCGTGCCCGAATAACTCCACCGCCTCGGGAGAAGCTTCCGCGACCCCGGCGAGTTGAGGGATTTTGGAGAGCAGCTTCCCGCCTGCTTTGAAGGCCGGCCCGAGGACGCCGTCGGCGCCGCCCAGGCTTACGAAGGTGACGGCGGCGCGCCCTGCCGCCGCGGCCGCCGCTTTCACCTTGGTTCCCGCGGAAGCGTCGGTGGCTGAAAGATAGCCGTACTGCGAAACCGCTTTCTCAAACTGCGGAAGACCGGAGAGGGAAAGCACTCCGGCCATGATTTTTGCCGAAGTGATGCGCGCGGTATACCCTAGCGCCGATTCGCCGGGGCGAATGTCCTGGTTTTCCCGCGCGCGCCAGTAAGCCAAACTATTGGAGACCGTTCCGCCTTCTTCCCGGTAGGCCGCCGCCGCCGCTTGGACGTCCCGGGCGTCTCGTATTTGATTCGCTTCCGCAGGCGAGGGGACCGCGGGTATGGATATGGTTTGCAGCCCGGCTTCGGGAAGAACGGCGCCGGTTCGGGTGCGAGCTGGAAAAGCCGTAGTCGCCGTTGCGTCGCCCGCGGCCCGGGGAATATTTTCCGCGCCGGGCGACCGCCAGCCGGCGATTTGCCCTTGGACCGAGGCTAGGGCCGCCGCGCCGGTTTTCTGGAGTCCCGCGCGCTGCTCGGCCGCTGCCTTCTCCGCCGCGGCGGACGCGCGTTGACTCGCTTGGCCGCCGGGCCTTCCGGAGGCGCCGCCCAAATAGAGCTCGCGGCAGCGCGCGGCCTCGGACGGAGTCAGCCGCCACTGGGCGGCCGCGGCCGAGATGAGAGCCTGGATTTTTCGCGGGTCGCGGCCGTCGCCCGCGGCCATGGTTTGGATCGTGTTCACGTTTTGAAGCGTGGTGGAAAACGCGGCCAACTCTTGGCGGCGCGGCGCCGCATTCGAATCCTGATCGCCGGGGGCGTTGAGCGCCTGCACGAGCGCGGCCGTGGGGTTCGCGTCCAGGGCGCCGTAAATCGGCTGGCCGGAAATAAAGGCGTTTTTGGCTTTTAGAAAAGCGTTTTGCAAAGCCGCTTGGAAAGGATCCGCGGACGCGAAGGCCGCCCCTGCCGCCAGAAGATAGGCGCCGAGAATCAGGCTGGTTTTTTTAGCAAAAATTCTGGGCATGGCGTCGTGCCCATAGTATTGTGCGAGTCCCGGCGCTTGTCAAGACGGGTACCAGCGGGCCGCTGCTGCGGCTATATTAAGGAAGGAAGATCATCTCTCGGCGTAGAGGGCTTCGTAACGCTTGGCCACCTCGGCCAGGGAGTACTTTTCCAGGGCGACTTCGCGGCTTTCCCGGCCCAGGCGCGCGGCCAGTTCGGGGTGGTCCAGGAATTTCCTGATCTGCGCCTGGATTTCCTCGGTGTTTTCCGGGGCGAACAAAAGCCCGTTATGCCCCTCGGCCACGGCTTCGGGCGTGCCGCCCGCGCGGCTGGCTAGAATCGCGAGCCCGCAGGACATGGCTTCTAAAAGCGCGTTGGAGAGCCCCTCCGAAATGGAGGGAAGCACGAAAATATCCGCAGCGCCGTAGAAGGGCGCCACGTCGTCCGCCGACGGCGCCAAAAAGACCCGGTCTTGCATCCGCTCGTAAGCCGCGATGTCCTTCAGGCGCGCCGCCTCGATGCCGTCTCCCACGAAGGCGATGAAGGCGCGGGAGCCGGAGAATTTTTTCAAGGCGTCGGCCCAGGCTTCCAGGAAATACGGCAGGCGTTTTTCCGGCGCGATCCTTCCCGTGTAGACAAATCCCAGACCTTCCGCGGGCCAGCCCAGGTTTCGGCGCAACTCAGCCTTGCGCGCGGCCGCAACGGGCCGGTAGCGCGCGGTGTCCACGCCGTTGGGCACCACCTGCACGCCGACGCGCCGTCCTAAGTAAGCCGCGGCTTCCTCCACCAAATCGGGGCTCACCGCGATGAAGCGCGGCTTCAAGCAGGCCAGAAGCCGGAGCTTGAGGCGTCCGGGGACGGTTTTCGCCGAGCCGGAGAGCTCGCCCACGCCTCGCCCGCCGCCCAGCTTCACCCAGACCGGCTTATTAAGGAAGCGCCCGGCCAAAACCGCGGCCAGCGCCGGGGAGCCGGCCAAGTGCGCGTGGAAGGCGTCGTAGAACGCCGACTGGTTGAGAAGGTGGAGAAAAAGCGATAGGCCAAAGCTTAGCGCGTTGAGAAAGCCTTTCTGCCCCAGGCACCGGAGCCTGACCACGCGCACGCCGCGCACGGTTTCCTCGGCCGGCAGCCCGCGCAGGCGCCGGGTCAAGACGGTGACGCGCGCGCCTCCCGCCTGCAGGGCCGCGGCCAGCTCCAGGGCCTGCTTTTCCGCGCCGCCGATGTAGGGATGAAAGCTCGCGCTCACCATCGCGACGCTCAAGCGCCGGTTTCTAGGAGTCTCGGCCATGGCGCAAGGCGCTCTTGAGCTCCGCCAGCGAGAGCCCTTCCTGATAAAGGAAGGCCAAGCCGAGCAAGGTCACGAAAATGTAGGCCACCATGTGGTTGAAAAAGGCGTAGGCGAAAGCTTTTTGGGCCGAAACCTTGAAATCCATGAGCAGGGATTTGACGAAATCCTCGAACGTGCCGAAGGCGCCGGGCGCGGCCGGAAGCGCGGTGCCCGCGCCGGACCAGGTCAGCACCAGCACCGAGCGCTTGAATCCCAGCACCGAGCCCAGCCCCAGCGCCCGCGCTCCCGCCCAGTAGAAAAGACTGTCGATGATCCACAGGCCCAGGCTGCCTCCGGCGGCGGCGGCGGCGGCCGGGCGGCGCAGGACCGAGGCGCCCAGCGCCATCTGCGAGGCCAGGTCCTGGATTTTGGGCCAGCGCGAGAGTTTCCGGTGCCAGGAGCCGCCGGGCCTCAAGGGCTTTCCCGCGGCGGCGAGAAAAACGAGCCCGCCGAGGGTCAAGACGAGAAGAACGGCGCCGGCGCGCAAAAATCTCGGGTAGGAGAAATCGGGCGAGGTCGAGCCCACCCAGCAAAACAGGGACAAGAGCGCCGCCAAATCCAGGGCGCGCTCGACGCCGACGCTGGAAAGCGCGGCGAGCACGGGGATGTCCAGCTCGCGGCCGGCCATGTAGGCCCGCGCGAATTCTCCCAGGCGGAGAAAAAGGATGTTGTTGAGCGCGATGCCCACGGCCTCCAGGCGGAAGAGCAGCTTGGCGGGCGCCGCCGGAGCCGCGTCGCTTAAGAGAAGCCGCCAGCGCCAGGCGCGCACGATCAAATCGGCGAGAGAGAAAGCGCACATGGCCGCGACCCACCGCCAGCGGGCTTGGCTGAAGATGTCCCAGAGCTTGTCCACGCGGACATGTCGGAGCGCCAAAGCCAGGAAGGCCAGGGTGACTGCCAGGGTGGCCGCCGCGGAAAGGTGCCTGCGCGTGAAGCTCAGCATGAATGAAGGTCTGAAAATCCCGCCGGCGCGGCGCCGCGCGCGACGGCTCGGGCGGCGGCGGCCAGCCACAGGGACCAAGATACGATACAAACCCATAGCCATAAAATCCAGAGGGTCGGCGTGAAGCGCAAAAGAACGCGCAGCGTCTTGGGCGCCTCCCGCTTTTGCGGGAGGGCGATGTCCTGCAAGAAACCGTCCCAGCGCGCCAGCGGGACGCGGCGGCCGTCGAGATAGGCGCGCCACCCCGGATAAAAAGGAATGGAGACGGCCAACGCCGCGGCGCGCGGCGACGGCGTGGCCGTGACGCGCCAAGTCTCCGGGTTTTCCATGAAGACCCCGGCTTTTCCCAGCGCCGATCCCGCGGATTTGGCGCCGTCGGTGAAAAAAACCAGCGGCCGGGGAGGTCCTTTGGCCGGCCGCAGCGTCCCATCCCGCGCGATGAAATCGTCCACGCCCAGGCGGCGCATCTCCGGGGTGTTTGCGTTCGTCAAATAGGATCGGCTCGCGTCAGCCGCCGGGCGGCCTTCGCTTCTAGCCGCGTAGAAGGCGAAGCTTTCCAGGTAGAACGCGTCGTAGCCGTTGACGTTCATCGCGCGGTAGAGCATGGTCTTGTCCGGGTTGGCCAAGCCCGGATCGGTCATCACGCGCACGGGCCTATCCCCGAGCGTCTCGGCGATGACGGGATTAAATCCCAGGAAAGGCCCGGTGGCCTGGGGCTTCAAGAAGCGCCGGCCCCAGCCGGAAAGCTCGGCGCACAGCGCCAAAGCCGCCAAGGCGTAAAACGCGCGCCGGCCGGGCCAGCGCTTGATCCGCGCCAGTCCCCCGCCGGCCAGAAGCAGAAGGCCCCAAAAAGTCAGGAGCAAAAAGCGCGAAGGCGTGCGCAGGAAATCAAGGGCGGTCGTTTCCACGGCGGCGCGGTAGAGCGGGTTGTGCCGGCCCAAGGCGACGAAGAGTCCCGCCGCGACGAGGATGAGCGCTCCGGCCGCGGCGCGCCGGCGGCGCAGCCCGAGGAGAATCAGGGCCAAGCCGGAAAATCCGATGAACAGGCACGAGCGCTCGAAAAATAGCGAGGGAAACCCGGAGAAGCCGGCGGTCATGGGGTTTCCGAAAGCGCCGGGCCAAATCCAGGTCGACAGCAGTTTGGGCGACCAGGAATAGCCCAGGCTGAAGGCGGGCGACCAGATGCGCCGCACCGAGAGGGAAAGAAACTGCCAGGTCAGCGGCCAGACCGCGGCGCAAAGCCCCAAGGCGGCCGCGCCCGCCGCGGTTAAGCGCAGGATGGGCTTGCCCCCGGACCGGCCCCGGCCTGCGGCGAGGAGCAGCATTCCTAGGGCGTTGATGATCAAAAACTGCGGATGCCCGGATAAAAATTGCAGAGCGAGGACGCCGCTCAAAAGCCAGAAGTCCGCGCTCAGCCAGGCCAAGTAGCACCAAGGGACCCACGATAAGGACGCCAGCAGCGTGGGGATTCCCTCGGTCACGCGGTAGATGAGAAACGGGGACAGCGCGTAGAAGGCGCAAAGCGCCAAGGCCGCCGGGCGCGGCAGCCGGCAGGCGCGGGCCAGGAGCCAGACGCCCAAGGCCGCCCAGAGAAGGTGGAAAGCGTAGTCCCACGAGAAGGCCAGGACCAGCGGAAAGAAAAATCCTAGAAGCGAAACGGGATAGAAGACCGCGCTCTGCGGGTTGGCCAAAAGCGGCGTTCCCCCGAAGATGTAGGGATTCCAAAAAGGCAGGCGGCCCCGCACCAGGGAACTTGCCGCCAAATGCCGCAGCGGGTAGTGGTAGGCGTAAAGATCCCCGAAATTAAACAGGGCCGCGCGCGCGTCGAACCAGCAGGGGGCCAGCAGAAAAAGAATCAAGGCCGCGAAAAATCCGAAAAGCGCGAAGTCTCTAGTTCGCACGCAAAGCCTCGCGGAGCCGGAGCGCGGCCGCCAGCGCCATGAGGATGACGGAGCCCAAGCTCAGCCAAAGGCCCCAGCGGAAACTCGCCGGGTCGTAGCGGAGCCGCAGGGTCCATGCCCCCGCCGGCACGCGCGTTTTTTGAAACAATTCCAGCGCCGGAACCATCGCCGCCGCCGCCGCGCCCGCGGGCGTGACGAGCCGCGCGCGCCATCCCGGGTAGCGCGGCCAGGACACGAAGAGCCATCCCGGCGCGGAGCTTTTTCCCGCGGCCTCGAAATCCCCTCCGTCGGGATTCCGCCATGCGACCGGCTTCGCGGTCCGCGGCATGGCGGGCGCCGCCAAGTTCTTTGGGATATTCGCGCCGTCTTTTTCATCGAAGAAATAGGCGAGCGAAATTTTCCTCCGCGCCGCGTAGACGCGCCAGAGCGTGCGCCCTTGCGGCAAGAGCAGGCCGGTCGGCGGCAGTTTTTTCCCCGTCACTAGATCGGCGATTCCGGCCCAGGGAAAAAGCGCGGCGGCTGCGCCGGCGGAGGCGCGGGTGTAGAGAAGGTTCATGAAGGCGAAATTCGCGCGGGGAGACAAAGGGTCCCCGAAATTTCCCGCGGCGGCCAGATGGTAGGGGGCGTTGGTTAGCCCGTAGAGGCGGTGCTTCCAATCGGAGTAGGAAAGGCCGCGATCGAGTTCCAGGGTTTTGGGCGAGAGCAGGTATCGGTCCCCGTGAAGATCGTTTTGCAGGCGCCGCACCAGCGGTCCCGCCGAGGTGAACAAGCCGCGCGGCGCCAAGGGAAAGGCGTGAAGGCCGCAGAGCGAGAGCTCCAGCCACAGAGCCGCCGCCGCGAGGCCGCGCCGCGGGCAGCGCTGCGCGCCCAAGGCGATTAAGGGGCAGAGCGCGAAGGCGGCCAGATAATCCAGGTTGCCCGGGTAGCGGATGAAGCGCAGAAGGCCGCCATGCCGCCACAAGAACGTCGAGACGGGGTTGGAGTTGCCCAAGATGAGGAGCCCAATCGCGAGCAGAACGGCCGCGAGCCCGGCGGCCTTGCGGCGCGGCAGGGTCCAAAGCCCCCAGAGGGCCGCGGCCCAGCCCAGGAACCCGACGTAGCAGCACTTCCACCACTCCACGGCCGGGTTGAAGGCCGGCCAGGGCACGAGCCAGGGGCTCACCCATTGGCGCAGATCAGCCGGAGAAAATTGAAATCGGAAAATATCGGCGTACTTAAGCCCATGCGCGCGCGGCGAAAGAGACAGCAGCTGCCACGCGGGCAGAAGAAGGCATCCCGAAAGGGCCATGGCGCCCGCCGCGGCGCGGCTCCAGCTCCACGCGTCCTTCAGGAGGTTGAGGCGCCGGGCGCGCCGGATAAAAATGACGGCCAATATCCAGGCGAGCAGGGCCGCGCCGACGAGAAAGGCCGGGTAGCCCGCCAGGAAAGCCAGCGCCAAGGCCAGGCTTAAAAGCAGCGGGCGGCGGAAGAAAAGAAAAAAAGCCGGAGCCAAGGCCAGGACCGCCAAATGGTTCAAGAACGGCATGCGGCTCAGCATCACGCCGCCCCAGGAAAGGCTCACGCATCCAGCCAGGGCCGCTCCGCGCGAGAGCCGCCAGGAGCGCAGCCAGAGATAGCTCAGCGCCGCGCAGAGCCAATATTCCAGGAAGTGATAAACCAGGAGCGCGGCGGCGAACCCGCAGAAGAAAAACGGCAGCGTGCCGGGGTAGAACAGGGAATCCTGCATGGTCGCGGCCGCGGGCATGCCGAAGTAGAGATAAGGATTCCACAGCGGCAGCCGGCCCGCCTGCAGGGTCTCGGCGTCGAACGCGCGCCAGGGGTGTTGCAGGTAGGTCAAATCGCCCCAAAAGGAAGTCAGCCCCCGGGCCCACGTCGGCGCAAAGCGCACGAAAACGGCCAGCGCGAGCAGCGCCAGCAGGAGGAGATCCTTGTCACGAGGAGCCAGGATTTCCAGGCGCTTCACGGCCGGCCGCTCTGATTTTCCCTTAAGCGAGGGCAGTAGGCCAGGGCCCGGCGGAAATCGGCCGCCGCCGCGCCGGCCGCGCCGCGCGTTTCCTCCAGTCGGATCATCAGGTTCCACGTTTCGCAGCGGTAGGGGTTCAGGGCCGCCGCTTTCTTGAGCGCGTCAAGCGCCGCCGCCGAATCGGCCGGAGAAAGGCGCGGTCCCGGCGCGGACGCGAGCGTCAACGCGGCCAAGAGCTCCTCCGTCTCCGGGTCCGGCGCGGAATGCTCGGAGCGCCGCAGCAAATCGCGCACCGCGTCCGGGCGCGCGCCGTTTTTGGCCGCGGCTACCGCGCGCGCCTCCCACTGATCGGCGCGGAAAAGGGCCCAGGCTCCTGATTCCAGGCTCCAGGCGAGGACGAGAACCGCCGCGAAGGCCGGAATTTTCCACCGGCCCGGAATGTTCGCTCCGCGCGCGGGTTCGGGCACGCCGTCCGCGGCGAAAAGGCAGAAGAGCCAAAAAAGCGCGGGAATGGAGAGCGGGTAATCCCAGAGGGATTGGATAAGCAGCGCCGAAACGGCGAAGCGCTTGGGCGCAGAAGCGCGCGGCAAAAATGACAAAATTCCCGCCAGCCAGAGCAGGGCGTAGAACACGCCGCAGCCGGCGGCGATTTCCAGGAAATAGTCGTGGGCGTAGAGCGAGCCCAAGGGATCGCCGGGCTTGCGGTACGCCGGGAACACGTAGGCGAAAGAGCCCGGCCCGTAGCCCAAGTAAGGCTTGTCTCGGATCATGCGAGCCGCGGACGACCACCACTGCCAGCGGTGGACGGCGTCCGGGGACTGGAGCTTCAAGACCAGCGCCCCCAGCGCGAACACGGCGACGGCGGCGCCCGCGATCTGGACGGCCTTCGGAACGTTTTTTCGATTCAGCGCCAGCGCCGCCGCCAGGGACAGCCACGCGCCCACGCTGCGATCCCAAAACAGCACGAGAAAAAGCGCCGCGGCCAGAAGCCAGTCCGCGGTCTCCCAGGCCGCGCCCAGCCAGAGCAGGACGGCCGCCGCCATCAGATTTTTGTTGGGAAAGGGCCCGGCCGGGCTCGCCGCGCTCTGCTTGAAATGTTGGTAGAAGGCCAGGGCCACCGCCAGCCAAGCGGCGGCGCGCACGGCTTGATCCAGCCGCTCGCGGTTGCGGCGCGAAGCCAAGCTCAAGCACGGGAATACGGCCAAACCCAAGGCCAAATCCCGCCACGCGGGAAGGCTATAGAAGCGGACCGGGCTTAGAAACGCGGCCAGTCCGGCGATGGCGGCGAGCGCCGCGGACCAAAGCAGAACCTTCTTGGAGGGCAGGGGTAGATAGCCGTTGGCGACGCGGGCTCCCAGCCATAAGGCGGCCAGAAAAATGCAGAGGCAGAAAAAGAAAGTCTGCGCCCAGAGATCCCACGCGCCCCGGAGCAGGGGCCCGAGAGCAGCGAGAAGTCCGATTCCAATGGCCGGCACCCGGCTCCCTAGTCCGTCATGATGGTCGGCGTCACGAAGATGAGCAGTTCGTTGCGATTGTGGACCTTGTGTGTGCTCTTGAAGAGCCAGCCGAGAATCGGGATGTCGCCCAGAAGAGGAATCTTGGAAATGTCATTGGTCACTGAATCTTGGATAAGCCCGCCGATGACGACGGTGTCGCCGTTTTTGACCATGACGGTGGTTTGCGCACTGCGAGTGTCAAGGGCGGGAGCTCCCGTCGCCGCGTTTGCGCTGGCCGTGGCGGAGGGCTGGCTGACGTTGGGATTGATGGTCAGAGTGATGCGTCCGTCCGCGTTGATAAGGGGGGTCACGGTCAGCTGGATGCCCTCCGTGGCGTAATTGACCGTCTGGGGAACGTTGGTGCCGGTGTTGCCCGCCACGATCGTGGTTGTGACATAGGGCACGTTGGTGACCACGTTTATATTGGCGGGCTGGTTGTTGAGCGTGGCGATCTTAGGATCGGAGAGAATTTTGACCTTGTTCGCGGCCGCGGCGGCGCTCAAGGTCGCGTTGAGGATGTAATGGCTGGTGATGCGGCCCAGGGTCAACGCCCCAAAGGCCGAGGTCGGCGCGAGGCTTACCCCGGTGCCCGTGACGGCGCTGCCCAAGCTGGGGATCGTTTTGCCGGGCTGGTTGGCAAGGAAGTTGCTGTAACTGAGTTGGCTGTTGGTGCCGCTGGTGCCGCCGGTGGGCGCCGTTTCGGTGAACGGCAGTCCGGTATAGTCCGTTCCGCCGCCGTTGGCTCCCTGAGATACTTCGTTCCATTGGATGCCGTAATCAAGGCTGTTGTCCAAGGAAACTTCAACCATCTTGGCCTCGATGAGAACTTCCTTGGGCCGGACGTCCAACTGCTCGACCATCTGCGCGATTTGAGTCAGGCTGCTGGGCGAGGCGGTGACGATGACGGAGTTGGTTTTGCTGTCCGAAATGGCTTCTCCGGGAATTTTCTCCGCCGTGATGATTTGCTGGATGGTGGAGGCCAAGTCGCTGGCCTTGGCATAGTTGAGCGGAATGATTTGAGTCGTCGTGGCCGCCTCGCTCTGAACTTTGGTGAGCGCGGCGGGGGTCAGCACGCGCAGGATGTTGTTGCCCACTTGGACGGTGGTAAGGTTGAGCATGTCCAGGACCGTGCGGAAGGCCTCGTTAAAGGGGACCTTGTTCAAGTGCAGGGTGAGCTGGCCTTGGATGTCGGGGCCATAAATGATGTTGATGCCGGCCTTGGCGGCGAAAAGCTGGAAGATGTCCCTGACGTCGGTCTGGTCGAAGTCCAGCGTGACCTTGTCCGTAGGAAGACGGCCAAGGATGTCGATGGGCGCCTGCTGATCCGTCTCCGTCTCCGGGGCGGCGGGAACGGCCGCCGGAGAAGCCTGCGCCGAGGAGGTTGCCGCCGGGACTCGCGCTGCAGGCGCCGCTGGAGCCGGGGCCGCGGCTTTGACCTCGCCTGCCGCCTTGGCGGCGAGGCTCACCAGAAGATCGTCGCCGTCCATGGCCACATGGTAGGCGATGGCTTTGGTCAAGTCGAGGACCACCCGCGCCACGGGGACGGGCGCGGTCGCGAATTGTCCCGCCCGAACGCCCTTGAGCTCGACGCCTTGGCCAGGAAAGTCTTTTTGCGAAAGGTGGTAGGTGGCGTTGGAAATCTGCAGCACGATGCGGGGCGGCTGCGAGAGGATGAAGTCCTCGTAGGACGCGCGCCCATCAAGGCCGATGCGGACCTCGTCGCCCTTAATCGAGATGGAGCGCACGGCCGCGGGCGCTTGGACCGAAGCCTTGGCCGCAGCCGGAGCGCCGGCCATTGCCGGAGAAGCCGCCAGAAGCAGGGACAAGAGCCCGGCAGTTGATTTTTCGAGAGTGCGCGCAAGTCCTTGTGCCGTCGTCATGAATCAAGCCTCCGGTCGCCTCAGCCTTTGTATTGGTAGGCGATTAGGGTAAAATGCGCCGGAATTTGCCCGGCGGTGTTGGGATTGCCGTAGACCGCGTCGGCCGCGTTGAAAATGCGCTCTTGGAGCGAGAGCGCGGCGAGAAACCGGCCGATGTCGTTGTAGGTGCCGAGGACGGCGACGGAAAAATCAAGCTCGTTGAAAAAGCCTCGGCTGATTTCCTTGTTGGAGACGAAGCTCTGTAGCTGGACGTTGTATTGGGCGGCCAAATCGCTGACCGCGACGAGAACGGCCGGGATGTCCTTGCTCTGGGGCAGCCGTTGGCTGGCTTCGGCGGCGGTTTGGTTCAACTGGGCGAGTTCGAGATCGAGGCGGTGTTTTTTTTGCGCTTCCTGGGTCGCCTGGGCGATTTTCGAGTTCACGTCCGAGAGGTTTTTCCTCGCGGCCGCGATTTGGCCGGACAAAGGCAGCCACAAGAGCCAAACGTAGAGCGAGAGAATCGCGAAGGCGCCGCCGCCGGCCGCGGCCAGCGCCTGCCGGGCCTTTTTGTCGAGGGAAATTTTCTTAAACTTTAGTTTAAAATTCATGGCGTCGCGCTAGAGGTTCGGGCTATAGGTCGCGTCAAGAGTAAACGAGAAGGCCTGGTGCGGCGTCGCGCCCTGGGCGGAAACGGCGCCCAGAACGACCGAGGTGAAGCGGCCTGAGTTCTGCATGTCGCCGATCCAGCTTGCGATGTCGTCGTTGCTCAGCGCCCGCGCGCTGACCGAAATTTTGAGGGTTGCCCCGGCGCTTCCTCCGCCCGTGGTGGTCAGGTTCTGGACCTGGATTCCTCCGGGCACGTCGCGCGCGAAATCGGACATGAAGTCCGGGTAGAGCGGCCTGTTCTTGAGCAGGCCGTTGATGATGTTGAGGCGATCGCGGATGCCGTTTTCCGTCTTCTGCAGTTCCTGGACCTCGGAAACCAGGACCTGCAGCTTCTTGAGCTTCTCGGCTGCCTTGGCGGACTGGCCCTGGAGATCCCTCAGGCGCAGGTATTGGCCGAAGGAAACTAGGCCCAGGATGAGAATGAGGACGACGCCTCCAGCCGCGCCCTTGATGATGAACTGCTTCTGGCGCGCCTTGTCCAGGATTTCCTGCGGAACGAGATTGATGCGGATCACGGCGCGCCTCCCGCGCAGCGCAGGGCCAGGCCGACGGCAACGGCGAAAGAGGGGGAGAGTTCCGCTGGAAAATCATCGGGGATTTGCTTGAGCGCGGCCATGGGGTTGAGGAGGCTCACGGGGACCTTGAGATCCTCGGAGAGAAAATGGGGCAGGTTCTTTAGCCGGGCGCTCCCGCCGGAGAGCACGACTCCCGTGATGGCCCGGTCCGGTCCTTGGGAAAGATAGAAATCGACGGAGCGGTGCACTTCGGTGACCAAGTCCTTGACGACCTGCGCCGCGGCCGCGGCCGCGGCCAACTCGTCGTTTTTTTGCTCCTGAAGCGCCCGTGATTTTTCTTCGTCCAGGAAGAGTCCGCACGATTTTTTGAACTCCTCCGCGCGGGCGTAGTCGCAGGAAAGCTCCTTCATCACGGCCTTGGTGACGGCGTGTCCGCCGATGAAAATGTCACGGACCACGCGCGTGGCGCCGTCCGCGATGAGGGAGAGATTCGTGGCGGAATGCCCGATGTTGAGGCACAAAGTCGTTCCGGCCTGGCCTTCCGGCAGGCGCGCGCAGACATTTTCCAGCGCGAAGGAGTCCACATCGATGAGGGCCGGGGAAAGCCCGGCATCCCGCAGGACGTCCACGCGGGAGGACACAAGATCCCGCTTGGCCGCGACCAGCACGGTGTCCATTTTTTTCTGGCCGTCCTCCTCCGCCTCGCCCAGGACGTGGAAGCTCAGCTGGACCTCGTTGATGTCGAAGGGTATGAACGGCTCGGCCTCGATCGGCAGGACCGCGGCGAGCTCGGCGGGGCTTAAAGATGGGAACCTTACGTAGCGCACCAGCACGGAGTTGCCGGAGAGCGAGGTCGCCGCGCGTTTGAGCTTGAGCCCCTTAATGGAGAGGACCTGGCGCAGGACGTCAATCATCTTCGCCTTGCGATCATCCGCCGGGGCCTCGGGATCGACGTCCAAGGGCGCGTGCCCCCAGGCCTTCATCTCCAGGCCCCCGGCTTCCTCGGCGATAAGCGCGATTTTGATGGCTGAGCCGCCCAAATCAACCGACAAGACGGGCCCTCCGGCCAGCAGGGATTTGACCCGGCTCCGGGCGGTGCTCGCGATTGCGATTGCCTGCGTCTTCAGTTTGGACCAATCAGCCATTCAAATCGTCTCGTCGCCGGCGAATAAAAAACGCCGAAACACCTCCATCTTGGGAGGCCGTTCTCGGCGCGTTTTTTAAGAAAAGACAACGGCGCATCCGAATTCTCGGTGGCCTGTTACATTAATATCAGGTCCGGTCCCGTTTGTCAAGGCTTTTGAGATGGCTA
>DATLUA010000024.1:0-1402 GCA_035533295.1 Elusimicrobiota bacterium
CACGCTTCGAGAGGCGAGCCGAGGTTTTTTATGCGCGGCGGACCAAAAACGACCAACGCCTGCCCTACAATCGCTCCACCACGTATCGCTCAGCCAAGCCGCAGTCCTTGCCGAGCCGCGCCAGCTTCGCTGCCGAACCCCTCCTCGGCGACTACTTGAAAGACGAACACCTTTTTCTTTCCAAGTAGTGGGTCAATTTAGATGAGCAAAGCCGGGTCAATTTAGGTGAGCGGCATAGATCGCTTGCGACAAGACGGCCCACAGCGTGATCTGCGGAGTGTAAACGGCATCATCTTCCTGGGCGAAGGCTACCCCCTCGGCATCGAAGGCCGCTTGGATCGTTTCCGCCGACAACACGTCGGCGAACGGCAAGCCGGGCTTTTGCAAGAACGACTTGAGAATTACTGAAAATCCGGCTGGCCCTGAATGGCCAGATGTGGAAAATGACACGAGACCCTCCTGGGTCTGGAGAATTGCCATTCATCCACCAAGGAAGGTCTCGTTGGCCGAGAATCATAGACCAACGAAGGCCTCGGCGAAAAGATCAATCGGCGAAGCGTGCGGACGCGCGGTTTTGTTTGCCTCGCTTCGCCGAGGACGCGGGCGGTTTTGGTGCTCAGTTTCCAGGCAGCCTCTGTAGGGAACGCGCTCCGTGGCGTTCCGTGCCCGGCCAGACGACGTCGCGCCAGCTTCGCGCCAGCGCCACGGAGGGCGCTCCCTACAGAACCGCTCACCTGGCTGAATCCTGCCTGCGGCCAGCGGCGCGGCCGAGCCTGCTTGTTGACAGACGCTGGCATGGAACCTTAAGATGACGTTCTGGGACGGGTGATTAGACGATCACATGTCATTCCCGCTTGTTCCGCGTCCCGTGTGTTTTTTCGCTTCCGTGTCGGAAGGAGTCGGCCATGGGGTTGCTCGGCTGTCGTTCGCGCCAAGAGTTGGCTTGGCAAGGCGATCGTTTCGCCTGCCTCAGTCCACGGGTTCACTCGGCCCAGGGTTTGGTCAGTTCGGCCGTCTGCGCAACGTGCCAGTGCCGCGAAGAACCCGCGGCCAGTGAATACCTCGCGGCAAACAACGAATGCCTCGCGACAAACATTGTTCAAGTGCATGCCGACGGTAATCGCGGCTCGTGCCGTGAGCCTGCTTCCGGGGCGTACGGCGAGCGGCACGTAACCACATGGGCGGTCGGTGTGACTACCGCGCCCCGCGCGCGAAGCACGCTCGATCAATCGCTAGCAAGCCTGGGCGACGCTGGCTGGAACCGGCCGCGGCTATTCGCCGAGCCGGGCACGGTTTTGCCGGAATGCGGCCGCGATCTGCCCGTCTCGCGGCGGGACGGCAAGCTCGGCGCGTTTCCCAACTGGTATCTCGGCCTGAGCGAGCTTTTCCTGCGCGAGCCGTT
>DATLUA010000025.1:0-4561 GCA_035533295.1 Elusimicrobiota bacterium
GGTGCTCTGGGTGCTCTGGGTGCTCTGGGTGCTCTGGGTGCTCTGGGTGCTCTGCGTGCTCTCGGGTGCTCTCGGGTGCTCTCGGGTGCTCTCGGGTGCTCTCGGGTGCTCTCGGGTTCTCGCTCGGATGGGCGCGGCCGCGCGCCTTAGGCGGCGACGACCGCGATTTCCTCGTCCATCGGGTGGCCCTCTTCGTCGAGGTCGTAGCCGAAGTCCTCGGCGTATTGCTTCACAGCCGCGTCGACGGCTTCGACCGTCTCGTCCGACCAGTCGCCGCCGGCGATCTTCGCCAGCAGTTCGGCGTTGGTCGCCTTGACCGAATCGCCCAGCCCGTCGAGGAAGTGCTCGACCCTGTCGACGTTGACGCGGTCGACGTAGCCGTTTGTGGCAGCGTAGATCTGAACGACCTGGACCTCGACCGCGAGCGGCTGACGCTCGCCCTGGTTCAGCGTCCGCACCAGGCGCTCGCCGCGCGCCAGCGTGCGCTGCGTGTCGGCGTCGAGCTCGGAGCCGAACTGCGAGAACGCCTCGAGCTCACGGAACTGCGAGAGATCGAGCTTCATGCGCCCGGCGACCTTCTTCATCGGGCTGATCTGGGCGTTGCCGCCGACGCGCGAGACGCTGATGCCGACGTTGATCGCCGGGCGCACGCCTGAGTTGAACAGCTTCGGCTCGAGGAAGATCTGGCCGTCGGTGATCGAGATCACGTTGGTCGGGATGTAGGCGGACACGTCGCCCGCCTGGGTCTCGATGATGGGCAGAGCCGTCAGGGAGCCGCCGCCGTTTTTATCCGAGAGCTTGCAGGCGCGCTCCAAGAGGCGCGAGTGCACGTAGAACACGTCGCCGGGATAGGCTTCGCGGCCCGGCGGGCGGCGCAGCAAAAGGGAGAGCTGGCGGTAGGCCTGCGCGTGCTTGGACAAGTCGTCGTAGATGACCAGCACGTGCTTTCCGCCCCACAAAAATTCCTCGCCGATGGCGCAGCCGGCGTAGGGCGCGATGAACAAAAGCGGCGCAGGGTCCGCGGCCGAGGCCGAGACGACAATGGAGTAGTCCATCGCCCCGTTCTCCTCCAGGGTCTTGGCCACGTACGCCACGGTGGACTGCTTCTGGCCGATGGCCACATAAATGCAGATGGGTCGGTTGGGATCGTTTTTCTGGTTGATGATGGTGTCAATCGCGATCGCGGTCTTGCCGGTCTGGCGGTCGCCGATGATGAGCTCGCGCTGGCCGCGGCCGATGGGAATCATGGCGTCGATAGCCTTGATGCCGGTCTGGAGCGGCTGCGTGACGGGCTGGCGCTCCATGATGCCCGGCGCCACGATTTCGATGTGGCGGGTCTTGCTGGTCTTGATGGAGCCCTTGCCGTCCAGGGGCTCGCCCAGCGGGTTGACCACGCGGCCGATCAACGCGTCGCCCGCGGGCACGGACATGATGCGCCCGCTGCGCTTGACCGGGTCGCCTTCCTTGACCAGGTGGCCGGGGCCCAAAAGCACGCAGCCGACGTTCTCGCGCTCCAAGTTCAAAACCATGCCGGTCACGCCGCGCGGAAGCTCCAAAAGCTCGCCGGCCATGGCGTTCTCCAGGCCGTAGACGCGCGCGATGCCGTCGCCGACCTGCAGCACGGTGCCTTCCTCTTTAAGCTCGGTCTTCGCCTCGTAGCCTTCCAGCTGGCGCTTGATGACTTCCGTGATCTCTTCCGGTCTAATCGCCATTTAAAGTCTCCCCCAGGTTGCGCAGCTTGCCGCGCAGGCTTGAATCAAGCACCCAGTCACCCAGGCGCACCACGACGCCCCCGATGATCTCGGGGGCCTGCTTGACGTCCAGCTCCACGGTCTTGCCGAAAAATTTCTCCAGGCGCGCGCGCAGCGCCGTCTGCTCGCCCTCGGAAAGGGGGCGCGCCGTCCAGACCTTGGCGCGGCCGCGCTTGTTCTTCTCGTCCCACAGGCGGCCGAGCTTGCCCAAAATCGCGGGCAGAAGCGAAAAGCGCTTCTTGTCCAGCAGCAGCTTTAAAAACGTGCGCGAAAGCGGCGAGGCGCCCTTGGCCAGGAGCCTGTCCACCAGGGCCTTTTTCTCCGCGACCGGCGCCTGCGGGTTTTTTAAAAGCGGGAAAAACTCGCGCAGGGCCTCCTGAGCCGACGACAAATCCTCCGCCACGCGCGCGTCCTGGCCCGCGTCCTCGGCCGCCAGGAACAAGGCCTTGCCGTAGCGCCCGGCCAGGAGTTGATCGGAGGAGTTCATGGGGTCCCTAGTTGCGCGGCGCGGCCTCGCGGCTCTCCAAATCCTTGAAAAACGCGTCCAGCACGGTCTTCTGCACGCCCTCGTCGACCGAGCGGCGCAGCAGCTTCTCGGCGGCCAGCACGGAGAGGCCGGCCACGTCCTTCCTCAGGCCCGCGACCAGGCGCTCCTTCTCGGCGGCGAGCTCGGCGACGGTCTTTTCCTTTATTTTGCGCGCGTCTTCCTCGGCCGCGGCCTTGATCTGCGCGCCCAGGCCCTCGGCGTGGCCGCGCGCCTTCTCGATGATCTCCCGGCCGGCGGCCTGCAGGCCCGCCATCTGGTTCTCGATCTCCTTCTTGATCCGCTCGGCCTCGGCCCGCGCGCCCTCCGCGGCCTCGCGCTCGCTCTGCAAGTGCTTCTCGCGCTCGTCGATGATGGCCAGGAGCGGGCCCCAGGCGAATTTCTTCATGAGCGCGACCAGCGCCAGGAACGTGACGATGGTCCAAATGATGATCCCGGGCTCCGGGGTGAGAAGCTTGTTCATGCCGTGTCTCCAAATTTTCCCCCGCCCGCCCCCTCCTCATATAAGGAGGGAACGGAGCGGGGGCGATTGATTACCGCGCCGCCTGCGTCGCCGCCGGAGCGGACGACCCCGTCGCCGCCGGAACGCCCTTGCCCAAAGCCAGCGCGCCCAGAAGAACGATGACCAGGCCGAAAAAGCCCAGACCCTCGATCATGGCCGCCGGAATGATCATCTGCGTGAAGAGCGTGTTGGCCGCCTCAGGCTGCCGCGCCACGCCTTGGCAGTTGGCCGCGGCCACCAGGCCGATGCCGATGCCGGCTCCCACGAGGCAGAGCCCCGCGCCCAATCCGATCCCGATGTATCCCGCACCCACACCCATGTCTGTTTCTCCTTGCTCGTGATCGGGAGAGCCCAAGCCCTCCCGCGTGCGACCTCGCCGCCTAGTGGGGATGAACGGCCATCCCGACGAAGACGGCGGTTAAAATCGTGAAAATGTAGGCCTGGATGACGGCGACCAGGATTTCGAGCGTATAGGTGAACAGCGTCAGGCCCACCGAAACCGGGATGACCGCGATGCCCGCCGCGCGGCTCATGGCGCCGAAAATGACGATGAGGGACAAAAAGCCCAGCGCCACCAAGTGCCCCGCGATCATGTTGCCGAACAAGCGCATGCACAGGGCCGCGCTCTTGGCGACAAGGCCCACGGACTCCAGGACGAACATGAAGGGGATGAGCGCCAGCGGCAGGCCCGAGGGCACGATGTGCTTCAAGTACGAGGCCGCGCCCTGCTTCTTGACGCCCGCCCAATGCACCAGCACGTAGGTGCACAGGGCCAGGGCGATGGTGACCGAGATATCGCCCGTGGCGGTGGCCGCCTCGGGCACGAGGCCGGCCAGGTTCAGGATGAGGATGAAGAAAAACAGGGTCAGGAAATAAGGCAGGAAGGCCTCGGTGTCGTGGCCGAAGAAGGGGCGCATCATGTCGTCGCGCACGTAGAGAACCATGGGCTCGATCCACGAGCGCGTCGCGGCGCCCGCGGCCGTGCGCGTGCCGGCCAGGCTGCCCGCCGCCAGGAGCACCGCGCCCGCGATCCACATCATGAGCAGGTGCAGCGTGAGCATCACGGAAATGCCGTGCACGGTAAAAAGGGTCGCAATCGGGTGATCCAGAACGTGCTCGGCGGCCACCGCGTCGAAGTTCACGCCGCCCCCGCCATCCAGCGCACTTCAAGAAAGAGCAGAGCCGCGCCCACGCCGACGGCGTAGGCCACCAAGGCCGCGAGCTCCGCGCCGCCGGGGCGCAAAGCGCAGCGCGCGGCCAGCGCGGCAAAAACGAGAGCCCGCAGCCCGATGCCGGCCCAGAAGGCGGCCAGGCTCGCGGAAAAAGAGATTTTGCTCGCCGCGGAGAGGGCCGCCACGCCCGCGGCCGCCGCGGCCCAGGCTAGGCCCAGCCCAACTGCCGCCGCGAAAAAATCCGGGCGCGGGCACAGCAGGCGCGCGGCCGCCGCGCAGGCCAGAAAGCCCAGCGCCCCTTCAGCCGCGCTTCTGGCCGCCGCGCGCGCCGCTTTTGGCGATGCGAATAAGTTCATAGAGCCCGAATGCCACCCCTATAAAGGATCCGAGAATCGAAAGCCACGGCCCGGTCGAGAGCTTCTCATCGAGCCAGCGGCCCAATAAAAAACCTCCCAGCACGGAGACGACGATGTCCGTTCCCGCGCTGAGAGCGATGGCCCAAGGTCCCGCGTCTTTCGGCCCCCGGCCGTTCTCTCCGTCGGGTTGCTGGTCGATGAAAACGCCCCCGCCTCCAAGCGACGCGCTATTCTAC
>DATLUA010000026.1:0-1489 GCA_035533295.1 Elusimicrobiota bacterium
CGGCGACTTTTTTGGAAGCGGGCGTGAGCCCGGCGAGGCGGTGATTTCGTAGTAGCAGGCATGGCCATGGGGAAGCGGGAGAAGCGGCGGAAGCAGGAGTCGTTGTGGGTGGCGGCGGCGGATTTGCCGCGGACGGCGGGCCACCCGTTTTACCAGCGTCTCAATCGGTTCCTGGGGGAGCAGCGGTTTGACGAGTTCTGCGAACAGCGGTGCGCCCGGTTTTATGCCAACGAGGTGGGGCGGCGGGGGCTGATGCCGGGGATGTATTTCCGGCTGCTGATGCTGGGCTATTTCGAGGGCATCGACTCGGAGCGGGGCATCGCCTGGCGGGCGGCGGATTCGCTGTCGCTGCGGTCGTTTCTGCAGTTGTCGGTGGACGAGGCCGGGCCGGATCATTCGACCATCTCGCGCACCCGGCGGTTGGTTGACGCCGAGACGCATCACGAGATCTTCGCCTGGATCCTGGAGCGGCTGGCGGAGGCCGGTCTAGTCAAGGGCAAAACCCTGGGCATCGACGCGACCACGTTGGAGGCCAACGCGGCGATGCGCAGCATCGTGCGGCGCGATACGGGCGCGGGATACCAGGAGTTTCTGCTGGGGCTGGCGAAGGCCAGCGGGATCGAAACGCCGACACGGGAAGACTTGGCGCGGCTGGACCGGAAGCGCCAGGGCAAAGGCTCGAATGCCGAGTGGGTGAACCCGCATGAACGCGACGGCCGCATTGCCAAGATGAAGGACGGCAGCACACACATCGCGCACAAGGCCGAACACGCGGTGGACATGGACACCGGAGCGGTGGTGGCGGTGGAGCTGCACCCCGCCGACCAGGGGGACACGGCGACCGTGATGGGCACGCTGGCGCAGGCGGGCGAAGAGGTGGCGGGGCTGATGGCCTCGCAGACCGCGGGCGCGAACGTAAGCGCCGCCGGCGTTCAGGAAATCGTCGCCGACAAGGGCTATCTCAGCGACCAGGTGCTGGCGAACATGGAGGCGGCGGAGGTGAGGACCTATCTGCCGGAAAAGAAGGGCAAGGGGCGCGATTGGGCGGGCAAGCGGGAAGCGCGCGAGCGCATGCGGGCCAATCGGCGCCGGGTGCGCGGGAGGCGCGGCAAGCGGCTGCTGCGACGGCGCGGCGAGCTGATCGAACGCAGCTTCGCCCACGCCTACGGCACCGGCGGAATGCGCCGCACGCACCTGCGCGGCCACGCCAACATCCTCAAGCGCCTGCACATCCATACCGCCGCGCAGAATCTGGGGCTGTTGATGCGGCAGCGATTCGGAATGGGCAAACCGCGGAGTCTGCAGGGCGCCGCCGCCCTGTTCAGGGCTTTTTGGGCATTGCCAGCGGCTATTTTCGCCTCCGTGGCGCGTCTGGCCGCGCCGAGACCGGCCGGCGCGCCTTCCAACCCGCAGCCCGCTCTGTTGGCGGCGTGATCCCCGTGGGCCTGCGATTCTCAAAATCGCCCCCTTTCCACCACGGGCTGCTAGG
>DATLUA010000027.1:0-65559 GCA_035533295.1 Elusimicrobiota bacterium
AACATTGGCGCGAGAAGTCGCGGCGTGGGAGAAAGATCGCAACGCGGCCAGTGGGCGCGTGGACTGGCGGTTCACCACCGCGGATGCTCGAATAAAACTCAAGCGGCTCTACCCGTCAATTCTAGAGAGATGAACCACTAGGCCGCAGGACGGTGGACGCGAAGAATGAGCCCGGAGCGCCGAATCGTGCAGTTATTTTCCAAGGAAAAACTCGATGAATTCCGCTTCATGCCGGCCAAGGCCCGCCTGCAATGGCTGGCGCAAGCCAACGCTCTTGTCCGCAAGGTTTCCGCGATGGAACGGTCCGCCCGCGCCAAGACCATAGAGTGAAGGCGGAAGCGGTTCGGTAGGCATTTTTTGCCGATTTTGATAGGATAGTTTCGTTATGCCCGCGCAAGCGGAAAATCGCTCCCTGAAAATATCCTCGATCGCGGCCCGCGCGGCGCTTTGCGCCATGGCCGCGGGCGCGCTGGCCGCTCCGTCCCGGGCCGCAAACCTCGACTTGACCGCTCAATACAAATTCGACTCCGTCGCCTACGACAACCTGGCCCTGACCACCCATGGCTCCAATAACCACTCCTTCATGGCTGACGACGCCCGCCTGGGCTTCGCCGTCGACCAAATCGACCTGGGAACGTTGGGCGGCGGAGATCAAAGTATGGACGTGAAAGTCCTGCTTCACGCCCTGGGCGCGCCCGGATTAAACACCATGCCCACGCCCTTTAACCGCGTCGCCGCCAATTACCCGAGCACGGACTTCACGCCCTTTCTGGAAAACGCCTTTATCCGCATCCACGATCTTCTCGGCACATCCATGATAGCGACCATCGGCCGGCGATCGTTCAAGCTGGGCGGCGGGCTGCTCCTGGACGACGACGGCGCGGGCCTGACCGGCGCCACGCTGCTCATCCCGCTGCCTTGGTGGACCATGAAGACGGAGCTCTTCGTGTTCAAGACCGACGCGTTCAGCGCGTCCAGCGCGCCGGCGGGAGGGTATTTCAGTCCGGCGGGGGGAAACAGCCTGGATCTTTTCGGCCTGACGCTCGCCTTTCCCACCGACGGCCTGTGGCAGATCAACGAGCTGGTCGAGCACGACCCCGGCGCGGAGACCGTGCCCGGCTGCGTGGCGGGCTCGGGCGGCGGGCCCGCGTCCTGCACCATCTCGCACGCGCTCAGGAGCTTCACCAGCCTGCGCTACACCATCAACGTGGGCCCCATGTTCTTTGACGGCGAGGGCGCGATTGAAAAAGGCTACGGCTACGGGGCGGTGGATAGCGCCGGCAATCCCCTGGGCCGCGTGGCTTACAACGGCAACGCCGAGGTGCTGCGCGCCAAATGGAAGCAGCCGCTCTACCACGTGGGCGAGGGCATCGCGCGCATCACCGTGGCCCACGGCAGCGGCTACAACCCGGGCGGCAGCACCACGGACACCGCTTTTTTCCCGTCCCACGGCCATCAGTTCGACGGGCTGGACCGCCAAGGCTTCGGGGAATTTTTCGGCGCGACGCCGTACAGCGCCTTCGGCGGGACTTACACGCCGGGAGGCAGCCCCAGCGGCCTGCCGGCCAACGCCAGCGGCATCGACGTCGTGGGCGCCGGGTATACGCCTCCGGCCTACCACGGCGTCGCCCTGGACCTCGATTATTACTTCTTCCAGGCCGACCGGGTCCACAACACCACCGGAACGCTCGGCAACGAGTGGGACATCGGCCTGCGCTACGATTTGACGAATAGCCTTGACGCCTCCATCACCTACGCGCTGTTCAAGATTGGGCCGGCCATCAACCCGGGCGGGGGAACGGCGCGCAAGGTGGACCTCGAAGTATCCGGCCGCTTCTAAGGGCCTGCCCACGGGGTCCAGCCCCCATCCTATCCAACAATCCACAGCCCTATCCACATCGCCGTTGTCTTTATTTCGGCATTATAGCGGCATATAAATATATTTAAAGGCATATTAATCTTTGTTAAATACGTTTAAATAGTTATCAACATGAAATTGACATAAATATATTTTTATGCCATCATGAGGGCGGACATGGCACACGAGACCCCGAACCTGCGCCTGCGCATCAAGCTGCCCGGCGGCGCCGAATTCGAAGCCGAGGGCCCCCGGAGTTTCATCACCGAAGAAAAAGACGTCTTCCTGTCCGAGCTCCGGGAAGCAGCCGCGACAGCGCCAGGAGCAGCAGCCCCGCCCGCTCAAAACCGCGGCGGCGCACGGAGCGGCCCGACAGAGCCGGGCGCGCCCAACATTTCCTGGGACGCCGTTATCGAGCGCCGCGGCGACCGGCAGATCCAGCTGCGCGGCAAGCTCAAGGCCGAGCACTCCGAAAAAGAGGCCTGCCTCGTGCTCCTGGCGGCCGCGGAAAAGCTTTTAAATGAGCCGAAACCACGGGCCACCCTGCTGGCCAAGTGGCTCAGGAGCTCTGGTTACGCCATATTAAGGATAGACCGGGCCATCCAAGAAGGCCTATCCCAAGGCCAAATCATCGCCTCCGGAGCCAAACGCGCCAGGCGCTACGAGCTCACCGGCCCCGGAAGAATTAAAGCTTACCTGCTGGCGCACGAACTAAGCAGAACCATCACCGGTTTGCCGTAAATTAGCCCGCTACTGCTCAATTCGCCCGGTCCATCAGTCCGAATACTGCATTAAAACCACGGACGACTTCCCTGAAAGGGGATATATTAATTAGTATTGATAATAAATATTATGTTACATTAATACGCTCTAAGCGACGCCTCTATATATCTATAAATAACATCACATATTTATAAATTATTGTTATTTATATGTATTTTATTTATTATTTCTCCATTCATTATTGAAATTTAAAACCAGCGGTCAAAAAGAACGCGGAATTTTGCCAGAAATTTCCCCAAAATAAAACCACGATAAAAACTGGCCCCGGAAGTTGCCGACTTTTGGGCAAGAATTGGGCCCGCAGCGGCATCGCGAAAAACCCAACAAAGAACCCACGGAACCAGTCAGCCTGGAAACAACCGGAATAGCGAGACACAAGGAAAAACCCGGGAAAGATTGCCTCCAAATTGAGGGCAATTAAAAACCCAAGAAAGGCTGGAGGGAAAAAAACCGTCAAATAGGAGGGCGCCCTAAAAACCCGAAAGACGCATCGTGGGCGCCGGAATATGCCGGCAGAAAAACTCTTAGGTGGGTTTTTGGTCGGGGGACGGTCGGGTCCGGTCGGGGCAGAAGATGCCCAGGCCAATGATCGCGTAGCCTCCCAGAATTAGGAACGGCGCCGCATCGGAAGCCCAATTGCGCCCCATGCGGTCGGTGAGCGTCAAGACAAAGAACCCCAGGGCTAGGACGCCTATCCCTAGAGCGATGACTTTTTTCCCCGCCGCCGAAATAGGTTCGACAGCCGTGCCGGCGGCAGGGCTTTGCGCCGCTTGGGCAAGCTTTTCCCGCTTCTTAGCCTTCTTTCCCATGGGTTTTCATTATAGCAAGGCTTAGGTTTCCAGGCCCACGATCTCTTTCATGGTCTCTCGGCGGCGGATCACCCTGGCTTTCCCGCTTTCGATAAGCACCTCCGCGGCGCGCGGACGCGAGTTGTACTGCGAGCTCATGGAGAACCCGTAAGCCCCCGCCTTGGCGACGGCCAGCAGCTCGCCCGGCATGGTTTTTGGAAGCCAAACGCCGCGCGCCAGGAAGTCCGCGGATTCGCACACAGGGCCGACGACGTCGGTTCTCTCACGCTTTGCGCCCTTGCGTTCCGTCCAGACGGGGTGTTTGGCTCCGTAGAGCGCCGGCCGGGCCAAGTCGTTCATGGCCGCGTCCACGATGAGGAATTTCCGGCCGAAGCTTTCTTTCCGGTAGAGCGCGCGCGTGAGCAACGCCCCCGCGTCCGCGCACAAATAGCGCCCGGGCTCCACGATGAACCTGGCGTCGGGGCAGGCTTTCATGGTTTTTCCCGCGATTCGGGCCAGGCCCGTCAAATCAAGAGCGTCTCCCCCGCCTTCGTAGTCAACCGCGAATCCCCCGCCGATGTCCAAAAACTCGAGAACCGTTCCCCGCCGCCTCAATTCCTCGGCGAGCTCCCCCATGTTTCGCAGCAGCGCCTCGTACGGTTTTAGCGAGGAAATCTGCGATCCCAGGTGCGACTGCAGGCCCGCGACGCGGAGCCACCGGCTTTGGCGCGCGGTCCGGGCCAGGACGAGAGCTTCCTCGGGGCTCACCCCGAATTTATTTCCGGCTTCTCCCGTCGCCACGTGCGGGTGCGTTCCGGTCCTGATGTCGGCGTTAATGCGCGGACAAATGGGCGCGACGACCTTCAACCTTGCCGCTTCGCGTTCGATGGCGAAAAGCTCCTCCCGCGACTCGACGTTGAAGGCCAGAAGCCTCCGGCGCAAGGCCAGGCGTATTTCTTCCCGAGTTTTTCCCACTCCGGAGTAGACCACGGTTCCGGGCTTGAATCCCGCGGACAGGGCGCGCAGAATTTCTCCGCCGGAGACGACCTCCGCGCCGCAAGCCTGCTCCGCGAAGATGCGGCAAAAGGAACGGTTGGAATTAGCCTTGAGCGCGTAGCAAACTAGCGGCGAGAGCTTCTTAAAGGCGGCGCGCAGGCGCGCCAAGCGTTCCAAGGCCGTTTTCCGGGAGTAAACATAGAGCGGCGTGCCGAAGCGCCCGGCGAGGCTGCGCGCGCTCAATGCGTCCAAATGGAGCTTTTCGCGGCGGTAGGCGATCATTGTTTTCGGGCGCGGCGTCCTGGCGCACGGGGAAAATGCAGAATCCAGCGGTCGCTTCCCGCCTGCTTCACTCAGCTCCGGGAGAAAGCAGATCGCCCAGCGTCAAGGGCTTGGGCGGGGCCAGATATTGGGCGGCCTTCTTTCGTCCCTCGATTTCGGCGTAGCGCTTGAGCGACACGGTCACGTCGAAGGTCTCCGGATGGACGCCCAGGACCACGGCCGAGACCCTGCTTCCGGCCTTGTAGGCGGCGCCTTCCTCGCATTCGCGCAGCGGGCAGAAAGCGGACTGCTTCTCGCCGATTTTGAGCTTGACGCCCTCGGGCAGGGACTCCAAAATTTCCGCCTTGACGATCATCTTTAGGGGATACTTCCTGGCGACGGCGTCCGCTGGATTGGGCTGCAGCTGCTTGGCGCTGAAAAGCACGAGGGCGTCCTGGGCCTCGGGCTTGGACAGGACCTTGACCCGCAACTTGGCGCCGCGCTCGTAGGCCTTCATGTCCGGCTTGCCCCAGGCCAAATCCGCCAGGCGCACGAAGCCCTCCAAGCCTCCGATGTCCACGCCCACGCCCGAAGGCCCCACGCGGACGACGCGGCCGATGCGGACCTGCCCGGGCCGAAGCTCGGCGAGAATTTTTTCCCGGCGCTTGTTCGATTCTTCCTCGAGCACCGCCCTGCGCGAGATGATGACCTGCTTCTTCGCCTCGTTGAGCTCGACGATGGCGCAGCGCACCCCGGTCCCCACCATGAGCTCCGGATTTCTCACCGGCCGCAAATCGGACAAAGACGCCGGCATGAATCCCGGCACCCCGCCGACGTCCACCAAAAAACCGCCCTTGATGGCGGCCTTGACGCGGCCGCGCACGCGAGATTTTTCCTCGTAGGCCTTGCGGCAGGCCTGCCAGCCGATTTCCAAAACCGCCTGCTTGTGGGACAGGGCGACGCTGGGGCCGCGGCGCGAAAGAAGCACGATGGGGACTCTTTGGCCCGCGGCCGGGGCCTTTTCGAATTCGGAGAGAGCCACGACGCCGTCCTGCTTTTCCCCGATGTCGACCATGACCTCCTTGTCCGTGACTTGGATGACCTTGACCCAGGCGACTTGGCGTTCCGAGAGCTTCTGGGAAAGCAGCTCCTGCTGATCCAGCAGGGACTGCATGCTTTCCCCGCTTTCAGAAACCTTCTCCTCGCTTGATTTTTCCCCGTTGCGCTCTTCCATGTCGGTCTTCCCCCTCGAATATTAAAGCTCAAAAATGCGCGTCATGACCCGGCCGGCGAAAGCGACGCATTCCTCGCGGCTGTGCGGATCTCCGGAAAATTCCAGGCCCGGCCCGAAGCGAATCTCCAAAGGCCGTCCGAACGGAAAGCGGTCCATATTAACGAGCCGGGCCGGCACGACGGGAGCTTTGCCCAACGCGGCCAAGAACCCCAACCCCGGCTTAAGCTTGGGATCCTTCCCCGGCCGCGCTCGCGTCCCCTGCGGGAAAAGAGCCAGGCAGCCGGCGCCTTCGAGAACCTCCAAGGCGCCGCGCATCGCGGAAACGTCGCCCCGCCGATCGAGAGGGATGCTCCAGCTTCGGGTGAGAAACCAGGATAAAAATCGGTTGCGAAAAAGCTCGGCCTTGGCCAGAAAAGTGATGGGACGCTTAGGGCTGACGGCGCAAAATAGAAGCGGCGCATCGACCCAGCAGGAATGGTTGCCGGCGACGATGAGCGGTCCGGTCGCCGGGACGTGCTCGAAGCCCGAAATCCGGAAATCCCAAATCGTCCGGACCGAGGCATTGATGCCCCATTGGCAGGCGCGGTGAAACGCTGGAAGCGGACGCTCATGGGCGAGGGGCATTTTTGACGGCTCTCAATATTTTATTGGCCACCTGATGCAAAGTCAACCGCGTCGAATCGATGACCATCGCGTCCGAAGCCCTGGTTAGAGGGTTTATCTTTCTTTGCAGATCATTGAGATCTCGTTTTAAAATCGCTTCTTTAATTTTCTGCCGATCGGCCGGCTTGCCCGAGGCCTTGAGCTGGCGGTAGCGGCGGTCGGCGCGCTCCTCGACCGAGGCGTCGAGATACACCTTGAATTCCGCGTCCGGAAAAACATGCGTCGTGATGTCCCTCCCCTCCATGACCACGCCGCCGTCCTTGCCCAGCCGTCTCTGCAGCCGGCACATCAACCGGCGCACGCCCGCGTGGGCCGCGACGAGGCTGGAGTTGGCGCTGACCTTCTCGTCCCTGATGTGCGCGCCGACGTCCTCGCCGTCCACGTAGGTCTTAAGCGTGCCGTCGCTTGTCGGCTGGAATTTCCATTTTAACCTCAAGGCCAACGCCTCGATAGCCGGACCGCCGCCCGGTTCGAGCCCCTCCTGCAGCGCCTTCCAAGTCAGCGCCCGGTACATCTCCCCGGTGTTGAGAAAAAAATAGCCCAATTTCTTGGCCAGAAGGTGGCCGACCGCGGATTTGCCCACGCCGGCCGGGCCGTCCATCGCGATGATGAATCCCTTCTTGCGCGGGCGCATGAGTCAAGCCGCGAGCGCGGCCAATTGCCCGCGCAGGACCTTTTTAACCGCGGAAACCAGCGTTTTGTTTTGGGCCGAATCGCCGATGCTCACGCGCACGTGGTGGGGAAGTCCGTACTCGTCCAGCGGCCGAACGATGACGCCGTGCTTGAGCAGCGCGTCGAACAAGGCGGTTCCCGGCAGCGGCGAGCGGATGAACAGGAAATTGGCCGCGCTCGCGCCGACCACGTCCAAGCCGCAATCGCCAAGGGAGCGGGCCAATTTTTCGCCTTCGCGCCGCGCCAACGCCACGCTCCGTGCCACAAATGCCTCATCCGAGAGGGCGGCGATGGCGGCCTTTTGCGCGGGCAGATTGACGTTGAAGGGCATGCGGATCCGATCGAGCCAGCCGATGAGTTCGGGATGCCCCACGCCGTAGCCCAACCGCAGTCCGGCCAGGCCATAGGCCTTAGAGAGCGTGCGCAAAACAATGAGGTTGGGATGCCGCCTGACCAAATCGGGGAGGCTTTCCGGATAGTCGCCGCGCGCGGCCGCGAACTGGCAATAAGCCTCGTCGAGAACGACGACCACCGAGGGCGGGACCGCGCGCAGGAACTCCGCCATCTCCGCTTCGGTGTTGTAGGTTCCCGTGGGATTGTTAGGGCTGGCGATGAACGCGACCTTGGCGCCGGATTGAGCCGCGGCGGCCATGGCCTTCAAGTCGTGCGTCCAATTTTTCATGGGGATCTCGCGCAGTTCCGCGCCCATTAAAAGAGCCTGCTGCTTGAAGCGCAGAAAAGCGTATTGGGAAAAAACCGCCCCGTCGCCGGGATCCAGGAACGCCTCGCACACCAGGCGGATGATCTCGTCCGAGCCGTTGCCGATGATGACGCCGGCCGCCTCCCATCCGTGAAACCGCGCCACGGCCTCGCGCAGCTCCGGGCTTCGTCCCTCCGGGTATAAAAACATTTTCGCCGCGGACTTCCGGAATTCGCGCAGAGCCTTGGGTGAGGGGCCCAACGGGTTCTCGTTAGACGCGAGCTTGACCACCCGCTTCAAGCCGAATTCGCGCTCGACCGACGCGATGGATTTGCCGGGAATGTAGGCGGCGATGCGGCCCAGGCACGGCCGCGGCTTTATCTCAAGAGCCATGGCTCAAGGCGCAAAACGCCATCATCCGGCAGTCCTCTTTTTGACGCCGGAAGGAATAAAAAGTCGCGCTCTCGCAGCACGTGCAGCTTTTGCAAATGGAGATGTTCTCTTCGGCGATTCCGGCCCGGACAAACCGGGTCTTGGCCTCGGCGCCCAAATCGAGATAAAGCGCGCCGTCGCGGCGGCGCGCGCTGGCGGCGGCGAACTTCGCGGCGACGTCCTCGCCCACCTTGTAGCAGCACGGCCCGATATGGGGCCCCACCGCGGCGCAAAGTCTTTCGGCCCCGAGGCCGTAAAATTTTCGGAACGCGGCGCCGGCCGCCTCCGGCATTCCCGCCGCGGTGCCGCGCCAGCCGGAATGAAAAACGCCCATGGCCTCGCCGCTCCGCTCCCAGATGAAAATCGGCAGGCAGTCCGCCGCGTAAACCCCGGCGGCGACGTCCTTGCGGCGGAAAATCCACCCGTCCGCCCTGGGCGCTTCCATGGGTTGGGCGCTCTCAATGGGCTCGATTTTTGTCCCGTGGACCTGATGCGGCAGAAAAAGCGGCAGCCCGCCGATGCCGGCCTTCTCCAATGCCGCCCGACGGAGCTTCGCGTCCTTCATGCTTCCCAGCGCCCGCGTGGTCACGCCGTGGGGCACGCCCAATCGAACCAACCGCTCTTCGCGGAAAAATCCGCCCGTCGAAACCCATCCGGTGGAATTCTTGACGGGGACGCTAGACATTCACCTTCCCGGGCTCGACGCGGGCCTTGGATGCCGCTTCCGACGGCGCGCGGCGCAGCGGCCGCACCCACTTCGTGAAGCTGGAGGGCTTGAGCGAATACTCGTGGACCATCCGGACCACCTCGGAAATCGGCATGAACTTCTCCCAGTTGATGCGCAGGATGCGCACGCCGGCCCGCTCCATCTCCCCGATGAACTGCTCGTAGTTGTTCTTGAGAAAGCGCAGGTAATCCAAGTCGATGCTCTGCTCCATGGGCCGGCCGCGCATTTTGATCCGCTCCATGGCCATCTCCGGCCGGCAGTCGAGGTAAATCAGGAGCTGCGGAAACACCAGCTCGCGCAGGACCATGTTGTCGAACAAATCGAGGTAGGTGTTGTAATCGATGTCCGAGATGATTTTATCGGGATGGGCGTTGAGCATGCGGGCGAAAATCGTGTCCTCCCAAATCGTGCGGTCCTGCACGACGCCCCGGATTTTCCCCAGGCTGATGCGGGTCACGAATTCCCGGTGCTGGCGGAAGCGGTGGTTCAAGAGCCAGACCTGCATCATCGTCCCGTAAGTTCTCATGTCGTGGTAGAACTTTTCCAAATAAGGGTTTCCGTCCACCTCCTCGAGGATGGGCTCGAAATTGAGCGCGTGCGCCAATTCCATGGTCAACGTGGATTTCCCCACCCCGATTGTCCCGGCGATTCCGATATAGCCTTCGGCGAACATGTCTACCCCCCTTGCCTGACTTCCTGCTCGATTCCGCGCAGCGCGAGTTTGACGTCGTCCGGGCTGGTCGCGGCCTCCATGATGGCGGCCTCCGTCGCGAGCCCGTCTCGAAAAAGCTTGACCAAGGACTGGTTGAACGTCTGCATTCCGTAAAATTGACCCTTCGCGCAGGCCTCGGTAATGCCCACGGTGTTATTGTCCTCGATGAGCTTCCTCACGTGGGCCGTCACGATGAGGATTTCCAAGGCCGGCAGCCGTCCGCCCTTGGCGCCTTTGACCAGGCGTTGGCTGATGACGGCTTTTAGGCTCTCCGCCAGCTGGATGCGGATCAGATGCTGCTGGTGCGGCGGATAAAGATCCACGATGCGCGAAATCGTGTGGATGGCGTCGATGGTGTGGAGCGTGGCGAACACCAGGTGTCCCGTCTGCGCGGCGGTCAGGGCCGCGGAGGTCGTCTCCAAATCCCGCATTTCCCCCACCATGATGACGTTGGGATCCTGGCGCAGGGCCATGCGCAGGCCTTCGGCGTAGTCGGAGGTATCCTCGCCGATTTCCCGCTGGCTGATGATGGATTTTTTGTCCTTGTGGACGAATTCGATGGGATCCTCGATGGTGATGACGTGGTTGGCGCGCGTCTCGTTGATGTAGTCGACCATCGCGGCCAAGGTCGACGACTTGCCCGAGCCCGTCACTCCGGTCATGAGAACCAGGCCGCGGCCGTTGTCGGCGATTTTTTTGACCGTGGCGACGGGCAGGCGCAGCTCCTCGATGGTGGGAATTCTCATGGGAATCAGGCGCACCGCGAGGCAGAGCCGCTGCCTTTGGCGGAAGGCGTTGACGCGGAACCGGGCGGCGTCGCGAACCTCGAAGGAGAAATCGCACTCGCCGCGCTGCTCGAATATTTTCTTGGCCTTCGGGGTCGCCACGGACGACAGCATGGAGACGATCTGTTCCTCGCTAAAGACATCCGGGGCGGCCTGCGAAAGCTCGCCGTCGACGCGGATATAGGCCGGGCCGCCGGATCTGACGTGGAGATCGCTGCCGCGGCTTTGCACGAGCTTCTGAATGAGGGAAGGGAAATCCATATTACTTGATCTTCCTGGCTTTGAAACGCAGGAAGGCGGGCTTGAGCCAATCCGCCGGATCGCTCGGAGAAGAGCCGTCGCTTCCCGTCTCGGCGATGGCGGCCTCGAAGTCCGGCCCCAGACCCGGAACAGCCTGGCCTTCAATGCCCACGGAGAGGGATTGCCCGGGCTTCGCGCGGCGGCGGTAAGGCCGGCTGCTGGGAAATCCGGTCGCGATGACCGTGATGCGGATGGCGTCCGTCATGGATTCATCGTAGACCGCGCCCACCTTGATCTTGGCGTCCTGGCTGGCCGCGCCGCCGATAATTCCCATGGCTTCGTCGATTTCGGCCATGCGCAGGCTGGCCTTGCGGGCGGTGATGTTGACGCTCAGGCGCTTGGCGCCGTCCATGACCGCGTTTTCCAGCAGCGGCGAATGGACGGCGGCCCTGGCGGCCTCGGCGGCCCGGCCCGGTCCGGAGGCCTCGCCCATCCCGATCAAGGCGTCGCCGGCGTCCTTCATGACGGCCTTGATGTCGTTCAAGTCCATGTTGATGATGCCGGGCGTGGTGATCACGTCAGAAATGGACTGGATGGATTTGCGCAGCACGTCGTCGGCCATCCGAAAAGCCGTCTCGGTGGTGGTGTCCGAATCGATGATGTCGAAAAGGCGCTGATTGGGAATGACCAGGAGCGTGTCGACGCTCTTGCGCATTTCCTGGATGCCCTCCTCGGCGATGCCGGCGCGCGTGGATTTTTCGAAGGAAAATGGCCGGGTGACCACGCCGATGGTGAGTATCTCCATCTCGCGCGCCCAGGAGGCCACGATGGGAGCCCCGCCGGTTCCCGTGCCGCCGCCCATGCCCGCCGTGATGAAGACCAAGTCCGAGCCCTTGAGGATTTCCTTGACCTGGGACTCCGACTCCAGCATGGCCATGCGGCCCTTGGTCGAGTCGCCGCCCACGCCCAGTCCGCGGGTCAGGTTGTCGCCGATTTGGACCCGCACGTGGGCCAGGCTGCGGCGCAAATCCTGCGCGTCCGAGTTGGCCGCGATCAAGTCCACGCCGCGGATGCCGGCCTCGGCCATGCGGTTGATGGCGTTGCCCCCCGCGCCGCCCACCCCGACGACCTTGATGACGGCCGAATGCTCGGCCAAATCCTCGCTGATTTGGATTCTCAAAACAGATCCTCCAAAACGGAGGCCGCGCGCCGAATCCACATCGGCCTTTTCCGGGCCAGCTGGCGTCCGTGGCCCGCCATGGAGTTCCAGGAGGGATCGCGGGACGCGCGCAAAAGGCCCAGGGCCGTCGCGTAGGTCGGCGAAATCCACTCGTCCCCGGAGATGAAGAAGTCGGGATGCGGCATGCCCAGGCGCACGGGCATGTCCAGAACTTGGCGCGCGGCCTCGGCAATCCCTTTCATCAGGGCTCCGCCCCCGGTCAAGACCGCCCCGCCCGGCGCCACCACGTCGGCGTAGGACGAGCCCTGCAAATCGTCCGAAATCAGGGAGAAAATCTCTTCCACACGCGGCAGGATGATGCCCATGACGTTCGAGGTCTTGATGCGGCCGGGCGTCCGCCCATCCACGCCGCTAAACGATATTTCGTTGTCGCCGTTTAAAAGCGAAGGGTGCGCCACGCCGTGGTCCTTCTTGAGATTTTCCGCCGTCACCAGCGAGGTGTGGAGCCCGATGGCCAAATCCCGCGTGATGAAATCGGCGCCGATGGGCAGTTCCTTGGAGTAGCGCAGATAACCCTCGGAGTAGACGCCCATCGACAGGGATTGGCCGCCCAAATCGATGAGCAGGCAACCCAAATCTTTTTCCTCGGGAGTCACGAGCAGGTCTCCGCAGGCCAAAAGCCCGTAGATCGCGTCCGCGACCTCGAAGCCGGCCTGGTTGACGGTCTTGACCAGGTTGTTGACGTGAGCGGAGGAAGCCGTGACGATATGGACCTCGACTTCCAGAAGCGAGCCCTCCATCCCGACGGGATTGGGAACGCCCCTCTGGCGATCCAGCGAGAATCCCTGGGGCACCACGTGCAGGATTTCCCTATCGGCCGGCAGGGGCACAGCCTTGGCGTTGGAAAGCACGTTCTGCACGTCCTCCGCGGTGATTTCCCGATCCGTCCGCGCGATGTTGAAGGCTCCGCGGTTGTTGAACGACTTCAAGTGGGCGCCGCGCACGCCCAGATAAAGGCTGCGCGCCACGGCTTTCGCGGACGCTTCGGCTTCCTCGATGACGTGAGTGACCGTCTGCGCGGCCTCCAGGATGTTGATGACCACGCCGCCCTTGATTCCCCGGCAGGCGGCGCTGGCGCCCCCCAAAATCCGGGTGGCGCCGCTGTCCTCCGCCGCGCCGATGAGGCAGCTCACCCGGCTCGAGCCCATGTCGAGGCTTGCGATCACGTCCTGTTTGGCCATTAGCATCACCTCATGGAAACCGATTTTGCGGACGCCGCCCTCAGAATGATGCGGCCGTCGCCGAAATAGCGCAAATCCACGTTCGCCGGCCCGCTCAAGTCGTCCTTGGCGTCGTTGAGAACTTGGCGCATGCGCTCGATTTTAAGATCGGTCCATCGAAAATCGCCCCACTCCGCCTCGGTGCCGTCCGCGAAAAACGCCTTCCAGCCGTCTTGCGGCGAGACGTAGCTCAAGCGGACCAGAGGAGAGAGGCCGTCCTGCGCGCGCGCCGCTTCCGCGAGGAATTTCGCGGCTCCAACAAGATCGGTCCCGCCCGCCTCTCCCATCTCGATCTGGGGAACGGCGCCGGAATAAAGCGACGCCGGCGCCTGGAACAATCGCCCGTCCAAAGAGAGAAACCCCGCCGGCTTGCCGCCCCGTGTCACGCGCGCGGCGATCTCCTTGGGAGAGCTCCGCGGCGCCGCGCTTCTGGCAGGCCCGGCCGCGGCCGATTTTTTCAGGGCCAGCAGCTGCCGGCCGAAATGAAGCGCGGCCGCGGCGGCGCAGCCGGCCAGCAAGACGACGGCGGCGACCGCCAGAAATTTATGGAGGTTCTGCCTTTTAAGCTTCGGCCGAGGCGCCGCGTGGCCGCGGCGAAAACGGGATTTAAGCCTCACCGACGACCTTCACTTCGAGCTCGAGTTCCACAGCGAAAGTTTCGCGCACTTTTTGCCGTATGAGTTCGATGAGTTCCAGGACGTCGCGCGCCGTCGCTCCGGAAAAATTTTCGATAAAATTGGCGTGCTTCGGAGAGACGCGGGCACCGCCCACGGCCCGGCCCTTGAGGCCGGCCTCCTCGACGAGCCTGGCCACAAAGCGGCCGGGTGGATTTTTAAAAACGGATCCCACGTTGTAAGTATGGATGGGCTGAGTTTGCAAGCGCCTTCGCTGATAGCTTCGAACGCGCTTCATTATATCAACTTTGTCCCCGGCATTCAATTGCAGGACGCAGCCTAAAATAATCCGGCCGCCGAGATTGCTGGAGCGGTATCCAAAGCGAAGCTCGCCGCGCGGCAAAACGCGGCGGCAGCGCTTCTCCGCGTTCCATATTTCCACTTCCGCGACCCACGGGCCGATTTCCCCGTCCGGCGTGCCCGCGTTCATGACCAAGGCGCCGCCCACGGTGCCGGGAACGCCGATGAGGGGCTCCAAGCCGGCCAGGCCTTTTTGCGCGCAAAAACTCGCCAGCTTCGGCACGCGCGCCCCGGCCCCGGCGCGAACGCGCCCGTGATCCAGCGTTTCAATCGCGTCGAAGGCCCCTTTGAGCCGGACGACGACGCCCCGAATCCCCCGGTCTAGAACCAGAAGGTTCGAGCCCTGCCCCAGAAAAAAAACGGGCAGCTCCTGCTCGGCGGCCAGCGCCGCCGAATCCCGCAAATCATCGGGATTTCCCACTTCCAAATAGCAATCGCCCGGGCCGCCGATGTGAAACGTGGTGTGGCGGCTCAAAGGCTCGTCAAACTTGGCTTGAGGAAATCGCGCGCGCCATTTTTCGCGCCAGCCGGTTCGCGCCGCCATGCTTCCTTTTATACAAAATTAGTATGATGCGCCCGTGATTCCCGCGTGGCTCGGCAAAGCGGAAAGGCGCTTGGGCTTCGTCCAAATTCCGGGGCTGGCCAAGTTCCTCATCGGGATGAACGTCGCGGTCGGCCTGCTGAACTTCTTCAACCCGCAGTTTCCGGCCCAGCTTCTCTTGGATCCGGCGCTCCTGTTGAGCGGACAAATCTGGCGCGCCCTGACGTTCCTTTTCGTCCCTTATGCCTTCGACGCCCTGGGGCTCCTCATCTGGATCCTCTGGCTCTTCGTTTTCCTTCCGCAGCTCGATTGGATGCTGGGCGAGTTCGGATTCACGCTGTTTTGCCTCGTCAGCGCTCTGGCGACCGTGGCGGCCTCCGTTCTTTACGGGGCCGTGCTTTCCAACACGTCCGTCTACGCCGCCTTGTTTCTGGCCTACGCCCGCCTCAATCCCGAGGCGCAAATTCTGCTTTTCTTCTTTTTCCCGGTCAAAATAAAATGGATCGGCGTCGCGACCTGGGCTTATCTTCTGCTGAGCTTTTTTATGTTCGGCCCGGCTTGGCGCGTGGAGCTTTTGGCCGGATTGTCCGGCTATGCGCTCTTTTTCGGGCCCGAGCATTGGCGGGACTTCCGTTTTTGGATTCGGAGAATCAGAAATCGTGGCCGCTATTAAGCGGGGACCGCGCCTGCGGCCCGCCGCCTTCGCCCTCCTTGCCGCGGTCGCGTGGTGCGCGGCCGTTTCCCCCGCCCCGGCGCAAGATTTGCAGGCCGCCCCCGAAACCGCGGCGCCGTCCCAATCTCAAAGTCTGAAGCTCTTCGTCTACGACTCCCGCGGCCGTCTGATGAGCCTCGAGGAATTTCTCAACTTCACGGGCCGCGCCGACCGCAGCCCGCTTCCCGGCCAAAGCGGCCCGGCCGTCATGGTCTACGGGCTCGACGGCCTCTCGGGCCAAAAGCCGGCAATCGCGCAGTCGGGCCCCTGGCTAAGCCTCGGCTGGACGGGCGCGCCCAGGATATCCATCGCCCTGACTTGGCCCATTCCGGGCGACGGGTTTTCCACGGTCTTGGCTGACAACGGCGGCGCCGGCTTCGGCAGCGGCGGCGCGGTCTATCTCAACGAGGAAATCGCGTTCACGGAGTACCGCCTGTTCCGGGACGCTTGGTTTCGCCGTTTGGACTCCATGCGCCCTCCTTACCGGCCGAGCCGCAAGGCCAAGCGCTTGGCGGCCAAAGCCGAAAAGCTGATTTTCGAAACCAAGGCGTCTAAAAGCGGCGCGGCGCGCGCGGCCGAGGCCGACCAAGCCCTGCAGACCACGGCCCTGGCCTGGGAACGCATGCTCTTCGAGCACGGGCTCCAGATCGCCGCTGACGCCAAGCGAAAAGCCGACCTCCGCTTCGGCGTCACGCTGGACGCGACTATTGAGAACCGGCTGCCGGATTACCAGAAAGTCATCAAGACCCTCAAGGACGCCGGCGTCAACTGGGTGCGCTTGGCCTTCGCGCCCAACCCCTCTGATTTCACCTACTCCCAGGCAAATTCCTTCAACACCTACGACGCCGTCGTCCAGGATCTCAACAGGGAGGGCATCAAGATCATGGGCTGCGTGCTGGACTCGGCCAGTTGGCCCCCGGGACTCACTCCCCCACTTTATGCCGCGCGCGCCAAGAACCTCGCGCTTCATTACGAAGGCCTCGTCCCCAGTTGGGAAGTCGGCAATGAAATCAACGGCGATTGGCTGGGCGGCATGAAGACGCCGCTCTCGACCGACCAGACCTTCGCGATCACCCAGGCCGCCGCGGCGGAGGTAAAGGGAATCGATCCGCGGCTGGAGACGGTCGCGACGCTCTACTGGTGGGGCCCGACCGCGCCGGACTTCGCGCATTCCCTAAATGGCTGGCTCTCCCGCTACGCTCCGCAAGGGTTCGGACAGAACATCGACGCGGTGGCCTTGAGCCTGGAGCCCGAGGACAACCCCGTGGGCGTCGCCTTCGAGGACATCTTCCAAAAGGCCGCCCAATTTTTGCCCGGCAAGAAGCTCATGATCGGAGACTTCGAGTACGGGCAATCCGGACGCCAGCGGGGCTACTGGTGGCTCAAGCCCGATGATATCGAGGGGGCGCGCGAAGATCTAATCAATCTTTATACCCCGGCCGCCTGCGCCGTTCCCCACTCCGTGTGCGGGGGCTTTTTCTGGTACGCCTTGGAGCAGATGCTGCCTCCCGGCGGCAGGCCCACGCGCCTCTTTCGAGTCTACCAGGAATCCCTGCGCGCGCTGGGCCGCTGATTTCCCCTTGACCTCCGGCGGGGCGGGGCTATACTAAGGAGCAGGACTGCCGTCGCGCGGGCGGGGCGCGCCTGGAGGCCCCGTGGACCGGAAGCGGAAAGAGGAAAGACCATGTCGAAAGGGAAAGTGAAGTGGTTCAACGATCAGAAGGGGTACGGCTTCATCACGCCGGACGACGGATCGAAGGATCTCTTCGTGCACTTCAGCGCGATTCAAGGAGACGGCTTTAAAAGCCTCGCCGAGAATCAGGCCGTGGAATACGACATCGAGCAAACGGAGAAAGGACCCAAAGCGGCCAACGTCAGAAAAGCCTAAATTTCCAGGGACTTCTTGAAAATCGTCCGGCGGTAGTACGCCAATTCCGCGATGGACTCGCGGATGTCGGCGAGGGCTTCGTGTTGCTTGCTTTTTGAATAAACGTACTTCTCGCCCGGATACCAGCGCTTGACCAATTCCTTGATCGTGCTCACGTCGATGGAGCGGTAGTGGAAGTAGTCGTGCAGCCTGGGCATGTACTTGACGAGGAAGCGCCGGTCCTGGCCGATGGTGTTCCCGCACAGAGGCGCTTTTTTCTCCAGGCACCAGGACGCGATGAACTCCAGGGTCCGGGCCTGGGCCTGGGCCAAAGAGACGCTTGATTCCTTCACCCGATCCGTGAGACCCGATTTGCCGTGCTGATCCACGCACCAGGGATCCATTTTAGCCAAGGCCTCGTCGTCATGATGGATGGCCAGGACCGGCCCCTCCGCCAGGACGTTGAGATCGCTGTCGGTGACCACAGTGGCGATTTCGAGGATGGTCTCCGTCTCCGGCTCAAGGCCGGTCATCTCCAAATCAAGCCACGCCAGATTTTTCTCGTTCTGCATCGCGCCGGACATCATACCATCCTTGCCCAATCTTGACAACAGCGAAGACGCTCTGCTACACTGCCCGAGTCAACGCGTAGGAGTGTCCGGGAGGGAGGAAAATCATGAATCTAAAAAACAAGTTTGTTTCGTGCGCGGGGCTTTTGGCGGCCGGACTGGGATTGACTTTCATCGCGGGCTGCCACCATTACGTGGTGTCCCCCATCGCGAAGAACGCCCCTGATTGGGTCAACAAGGGCAACGGCGCCTTCAAGGACGGCGGCCAAAGCGTGTTCTACGGCGTGGGCAGCGTCCAGGGCATCCGCAACATCCCCCTGGCGCAGATGTCGGCCGATGACCGCGCCCGCGGCGAGCTCGCAAAAATCATGAATGATTACGTGGCGACTTTGACCAAGGACTACATGGCCTCGACCACGGCCGGCGACATGACCAAGTCCTCTGAGGAGCAGATGGTGTCGAGCACCATGAAGAACTTCGCCGAGTTCACGCTGCACGGCGCCGTCATCGTGGACCGCTGGGTGGACCGCTCGGTCAATCCCCCGGTCTACTACTCGCTGTGCAAGCTGGACATGAACGCGGTCCAACAGAGCCTGAATCAGTCCAAGGACTTGAACGCCCAGGTCCGGGACTACGTCAAGCAGGACGCGAATAAGGCTTTCGACGCCTTGAACGCCGAGGAAGCCAAGCATAACGTGGCGAACTAGCCGAAAGGAGAACGCTTCCAGCAGACCATGAAAAAAGCATTGGCTTTCTCTGCGCTAGCCGTTGCCGTCGGATTCGCCGGGTGCAGTTCCATCAGCGTCAAGCGCGAAAGCGCCAACCAAGTCCAAGACTTGAGCGGGCGCTGGAACGAGCAGGACTCCCTGCAGGTGGCCCATACGATGATATCGGACTGCCTGTCCCGCGCTTGGCTGGATAACTGGGACGCCGGCCACTCCAAGCCGCCGGTCGTCATCGTGGGCGACGTCCGCAACATGGGCTTCGAGCACATCGACACGGACTCCTTCATCGAGGACCTGCAGAGCGAGCTCATCAACTCCGGCAAGGTGCAGTTCGTGGCCGGCGCCCAGGCCCGCCAAGGCGTGCGCGCCGAGCGGCTCGACCAGGACGCCAACGCCTCCGCGGACACGCGCAAGGCCAACGGGCAGGAGACCGGCGCGGACTTCATGCTCCAGGGCATCATCAACGAGATGAAGGACACCGTCGGCGGCAGAAGCGTGGTCACCTTCCAGACCAACCTCAAGCTCGTCAACCTGGAAACCAACGTCATCGTTTGGAACGGCGAGGACAAAATCAACAAGTACATCAAGCGCTCCGCACTGGGATTCTAGGCCCGGCGAATTATGCGCGCTCATAAGCCCCCGAAAGGGGGCTTATTGATTTTATTGGCTCTCGCGGCGGGAGCGCTTTGCTCCTGCGCGGGGCCGTCCACCGGCGTCGAGAAGAAGCTCAACACCCTCATCGCCGCGCAGAACTATCCCGCGGCCGACTCCTATCTCGACCACGTCAAATACATCCAGTTCGGCAAGAAAAACGCCGTCCTCTTTTATCTGGATAAAGGCGCGATTGAACACTACGGCGGGCAGTACTCGCAAAGCGACCAGGATTTGGCGACGGCGGAGCACCGCATGGATGACCTCTACACAAAAAGCGTGACGAAGATGGCCGGCATGCTCATCTTCAACGACAACACCATGGATTACGCGGGAGCGCCTTTCGAGCACGTGCTGGAGCACATTCTGCGCTCTCTCAACTACGCGCTGCAAGGCGACATCGACGACGCGCTGGTCGAGTCGCGGAAGGTCGAGCTCTTCCTCGACAACCTCAACGCCAACGCCGGAAGCGCCAACATCTACAAGGACGACGCCTTCGCCCGCTATCTTGACGCGCTCTACTACTCCGACGAGGGCATGAACGACGACGCCCGCATTTCCATGGACGCCGCCAAAAAAGCGTACGGATGGTACGCCGCCGACTACAACACCCCCATGCCCGAATTTCCCCCGCTGGACCAAGATCAAATCACCCCGAACACCGGCGAGCTCGTTTTCATCCATTACAACGGCGTCGCGCCGCGCAAGATTTCCAAAACCATTCAAATCGCCTGGAACGACGCGCTCGTCGCCCTACGCCAAGACCGGCAGGAAGAGAACAGGGACCCGCGCGTGGCCAACGCCCTGTATGCCGGTTTTTTCGGGAACGCCATCACCGTGGCCTACCCCGAATATGTCCAAGACCGTTTCTCCATCGTTTCCTCCGACGTCCTCGTGGATTCCCAGCCCGCCGTCGGAACCCAATTGGCCGAGGACATCTCGGCCATCGCGTTCAAGACCCTGCGCGACAACAAGGCGCTTATCATGACCCGAGCCATCGCCCGCGCGACCGTCAAGTTCATCCTGGCCAAAACGGCGGCCGACGCCGAAGCCGGCTACTGCGACAAAAAATTCGGGACCGGGAACCTGGGCGATATCTCCTGCCGAGCGCTGGGCCGCGGCGTGGCTTTCGGCGCGGCGGCGGGAACGGAAGTCGCCGACACGCGCTGCTGGACGACCTTGCCGTCGCAAATTCGCATCGCCCGCCTGGAATTGCCGGCGGGCAAGCATGACGTAAGCGTGCAATTCCGCGACGCCGCAGGCGCCCTCGTGGAAACCCGCACGTTCAAGGACGTGACCATCAACCCCGGGAAACGCACCTATCTCGCGTTCAGGACGGCCCTATAAACCATGAATAAAAAAACAGCCGGTCTTTTCGCCTTGTTTGCCCTCCCCGTATTCGGAGGCTGCGCCTTTCTAGCGAGCCGCCACGCCGCCGCCGCGGCGCGGCCCGATTGGATTGAGAATTGGAGCGCGCAATACCCGAGCGCGCAATACCTGGCCGGAGTCGGCATCGGGTACAGCCGCGCCTCCGCCGAGGATTTCGCCCGCGGCGAAATCGCCAAAATCTTTTCCGCCCAGGTCAACGTCCAGGAGAGCGCCTCTCAGACCGAAACGGATCAAAGCGGCGGCAAGACCGACGCATCCTCCCTGCTGACCTCGGCCTCGCAGAATGTCCGGACCGTTTCTCACAAGGTTCTTGAAGGCGCCGTCATCGCCGCGGATTGGCAGGACCCCCAAAGCGATCAGTATTACGCGCTCGCGGTTCTCGATCGCCAGAAAGCGGCGGACTCCCTATCCGCGCAGATCGGCGACTTGGACTCCCAAATTCAACAGCTTGAATCGGCCTTGAAGCAGTCGACAACCGCGCTGGCTCGGGCCAAAAACGCCATGGGCATCGTCACGGATCTGGCCAAGCGCCGGGACTTGTCCGCGGAACTCAGGGTCGTGGGGCAAAGCGGAGAAGGCGTCCCGGCGCCGGTCGATGCCGCGTTGGCGCAAAGCGACGCGCAGAGCGCCTTGGCCGCGCTCAACGTGGTCATCCACATCGACGGCGACGATTCGGGCGTCGTGACCAACGGGCTTATCCGAGGCTTAAACGAGCTGGGAATTCAAGCGCGCCAGGGCGACGCCGCGCAGAAAAATCTCGACATCGCCGTCACCGGGTCGATTTTCACCTCGTCGGAAAGCTTGGGGAGCGAGAGCCCCTGGAAGCGGGCGCTCAGCAGCGCGGACATCCGCGCCGCGGACGCGGCCGACTCCAAAACCATCGCGGCCATCCGGCCCTCGGCCAGGGAAGACTCCCAGGATTATCAGACCGCGGTCGCGCGGAGCCTGGACTCCTTGTCCCAGGCCTGCGCCCGGCAGATTAAAAAAGCCGTTTCCGATTACCTCGTCGGACAATAGCGCGCGGCGGCGCTTATCGCCCGAAGAGCCCTTGGATAATCTGCTTGGCCGGCTGCACCAAGAGTTGGCCCAGCCGCGCGTGGACCTTGGGCTTGTCGAAGCTCCCCGACACTTCCACCGGGAAAGGCGCCAGCCCCGCCAGCTGCGTGTTCATGGTCAAATCGAGCTTTTGCGCCGGCAAATCGATGGTTCCCTGCGCGTCCAAATCCGCCACCTCGCTTGAAAACCGGCTGTCCTTGACGGTCATGACGCCGTTCCGGAAGGCGTAGTCGCCGTTCAAGCCGAAGAAGGCGATGTGATCGAAATTCGGGAATAGCCGGATGCCGCCCAAATTTCCGATTTTCTGAAAAACAAGAAATGGAAACGTCAGGACTTTGACCACATTGGATTCATCGGCCAGATCCCCCAGCCCGTCAAAGCGGCCGCCGGAGACCTTGATCCGCGCCCAGCCGTTTAATTTCGAGAGATCGGAGCCGATGCCGGAAAGATTCCAATAGAGCCGGACGTCCTCGGCCTTGATGTTGGGATGCGTCAACTCGTCGATGGTCAACTGGCCTTTGGCCTTGGCGAAAAGCTTTGTCGAAGCCCCCTTGGGAGAGGGGCGGGCCGCCGCGGACGGCTTTTGCGCGGCAGCGGCGCTCGATGAAACGGCCGCCAGCAATTGCCCCAAATCCAGCTTGCTCAGCTCGGCTTGAACGTCGACGGCCGGATGCGGCGTGGCGTAATCTTCGAGGGTCAAATTAGCTTGGAGCTCGCCGCTGCCGAAGCTTCCGTCCAAATTCGGGATGTCGATGCGCTGGGCGTCGAACGTCGCGATGCCGCCGAAGCCCGCGAATTTCAGTCCGGAAAAATCGCCGCTCAAGCCCTGAAACTTCATTTTCCCCGCCAAGAAGGGGTCCGTCAGCGGACCGCGCGCGGCCAAAACGAAGAAACCACTCCCCGCCAGATGCAGCGGAGCCAAACTGGGAACCAGCGGCGCTATTTCGCCGAGCACGAACCGGCGGCAGGTCAGCATCGCCTTGACCGTGCGCCCGGCTTGGCGCCATTGCGACACATTGCCGGAAACTTCCAAATCGTTGTCCCCCACCACGGCGCGCAGTGATTTGACGTCTATTTGGCTTGAAGCGATATGCAGGGCGGCGTCCCAGCGCGACGCGGGCAGGACAAAATCCCGCGGCACATCCGGAAACGGCAGCTGCGCGGCGCGCAGTTCGGGGATGCTCAGTTCCGCGGCCACGTTCAAATCCGGCTCGGGAGCGCTCCAGAGCCGCCGCGCCGCGCCGGAAATCTCGACCGTCCCATAATCGGTCTTCAAATTAAAAACGGAAATATTGGCGTCCGCTCCGGACAGCGCCGCTTTAGCGTCAAGAACGAACGCCGGAATAATCAGCCCGGAGGGAACGCCGCGCGGAAGAAGCGTGATGGCCGAGGCTTTGATTCGCGGCGCGCTCAAGTGCGCGGCAATGTTCAGATTCGGGTTCCATTTTCCGGATGCGACGCCCGCGATGGAGCCCTCTATATTGACGTTCCCCACCTGCGGCGAAGCGACGGACACTCCGCTTAAGCCGAGAATTCCCTTCGCGAAATCAATCCGCCCCGCGAGAGAAAGCGGCGGGACACTTAAATCTTTCGGCAGGCCGGAAAGTTTCAAATCGGCCGCATTAAACCCAGGGCTTTTGAGATCGACGTCGGCCCGGACTTGCTTGACCTCATGATCCTCGGAGAAAACGGCGCTGCCGGAAAGACGGCCGTCCGCGATTTGCGCGCCGTCGCGCGCCACGTCCGCCTGGATGTCGAACTTCGGCGACTCCAAATCCTGGGCATCGCCGGACAGAGTCGCGCCCCAGCCCAAAAAGGACGCGGCCGCTTTCCGGAACTTAAATTCCATTTGGCCCGGGTTCCCGCCGCCCAAGCCGACATCCCCGTCAAAAGAAACCGTTCCCTGCCGCGTTTGACCGCCCTTTTTCACGGCGAACGCGGCTGACAGCGAAGCCGCGAAAGGCCGGATCATCTGGAAATGGCGGATATCGGCGTCAAGCCCGGAAATTTCCATCGTCTCACCCGCCGCCTCGTTCCGATACTCAAGCCGGCCGCCGGAGATGAGGATTTTTCCGGCCGCGTAGCTAAACGGCTTCGCGGAGGCCGCCGCGGCGCCGCTCGCGGCCTTGCCGGCCGCGTTTTTGGGAGCCGTGGAAAAAATGTCGGAAAAATTAAAGGTCCCGTTCTTGTGCCCGATGACGCTGACTTCCGGATTCTGGACCGTCAAGCTCGCCACCGCCAGGCGCCGATGAAGAAGCGCAAGAAGCCGCACCCGAACGCTCAGGGAGTCGAGCGACAGGAAGGTCCCGGCCGAAAAATCGGGCCTTTCGGAGACCGCAAAATCCTTGATGGTCACGCCGTGGATGAGGCTCCAGCCGACGCTCCCTATTTTAACGTCCCTGTTTATTTTCTGCTTGGCCTCCGAAGCGATCAAGGCGCGGATTCTCGCGGGCGGGAACAGCCGGCCGAGAATAAACGGCGCGAGCGCCGCGGCGATGAGAAAAAGCGCCGCGGCGACGGCGGCGGCGCGCCACAAATAGGAAACGGCTTTCTTCATGAGGATGCCCTAAAAATACTAAAATCGGCGTTCATGGACAAGATTGTCATCCGCGGAGCCAGGCAGCACAACCTCAAGAACATCAGCCTGGAGATTCCGCGCGGCAAGATGGTGGTCGTCACGGGCCTCTCCGGCTCGGGAAAATCCTCCCTGGCCTTCGACACGCTCTACGCCGAAGGCCAGCGCCGCTACGTGGAGAGCCTCTCGGCCTACGCGCGGCAGTTTTTGGAGATGATGGACAAGCCCGATGTCGACTCCATCGATGGGCTCTCGCCGGCCATCGCCATCGAGCAGAGAAATCCCTCGCGCAACCCGCGCTCGACCGTGGCGACCTCGACGGAAATCTACGACTACCTGCGCCTGCTCTTCGCGCGCGTCGGCGTCCCTCACTGCCCCGAGTGCGGCAAGCGCGTGCGCAAGCAATCCCAGCAGTCCATCGTCAACGAGGCGCTGCGCCAGTACGCCGGAGAGTCCATCTCCATCTACGCGCCGATTATCCGCAGCCGGCAAGGCACCTACGAGGAGCTCTTCAAACGTTTGAAGCGCGAAGGCTTCGCGCGCGTGCGCGTGGACGGCAAGACTTTGGAGCTGGATAAAACTCCCGCGCTCAGCCGCTACCAAAAGCACAGCATCGACCTTTTCGTCGACAAGTTGAAGGCCGAGGGGGACGAGAAAGAGCGGCTGGCCGACTCGGTCGAAATCGCGGTCAAGCAGGCCCAGGGTCTCGTGCGCATCGAGCCGTCGTCCTCGCCTTCGGGCGGAGCGCTGATGAGCGAGCACCACGCCTGCCCGGACTGCGGCATCAGCCTGCCCGAGTTGGAGCCGCGCCTTTTCTCCTTTAATTCTCCTTACGGCGCCTGCCCCGGCTGCGGCGGCTTGGGCATCAAAAGCGAAATCGATATGGGCTTGGTCGTGCCGGATGAATCCCTGTCCATCGAGGAAGGCGCGGTGGCGGCCTGGGCCGATCCGGTCACGACCCGCACCAACCGCTGGAAACGCTCCTGGTCCGGCTACTACGCGGAAATTTTGGAGCAAATCTGCCGCCAGCACGGCATCAATCCGCGCGCGCCTTGGAAATCCCTGCCGAGCAAGCACAAGGACGTCATCCTGCACGGCGGCGGGACCTACAAGCCGAGTTGGGCCAAGAACGATCAGGAATTCGAGGGCGTCATCCGCAACCTGGAGCGGCGCATTTCGGAGACCGAGTCCGAGTTCGTCAAGGAATCCATCGCCGAGCGCTTCATGCGCAAGAAAACCTGCCCGGCGTGCAAAGGCGCCCGGCTCAAGCCCGAGCCCCTGGCCGTCAAAATCTCGGGCAAGAACATCACCGAGCTCACGGCCCTTTCGGTCGGCAAATCCGCCGAGTTTTTCTCGGGCCTGTCCCTGGGCCAGAGCGAGAAAGTCATCGCCCGCCCCATCTTGAAGGAAATCGTCTCGCGCCTGACCTTTCTCAACAGCGTCGGCCTCAACTATCTGACCCTGGATCGCGCCTCGGAGACATTGGCCGGCGGCGAAGCCCAGCGCATCAACCTCGCGACGCAAATCGGCTCGGGCCTGACCGGAGTGCTCTACGTCTTGGACGAGCCCTCCATCGGCCTTCACCCGCGAGACAACACGCGGCTCATCGCCACGCTTAAAACCTTGCGCGACTTGGGCAACACGCTGGTCATCGTCGAGCATGACGAAGAGACCATGCGCAGCGCGGATTGGATTATCGACTTGGGCCCGGGCGCGGGAGCCCACGGCGGACGCATCATGGCGCAGGGACCGCTTTCCGCCATCATCGCCGAGCCCGAATCCAAGACCGGCGCCTACCTGCGCGGCGAGATGAGCGTGCCGCGCGCGCCCGAAGCCCGCAAGCCCAAAGGGTGGCTCAAAATCATCGGCGCCAAGCAGTTCAATCTTAAGGACGTCAACGTGAGCGTCCCGCTGGGCCTCTTCGTCAGCGTGACCGGCGTCTCGGGCTCGGGCAAATCCACGCTGGTCCACGAAATCATCTACAAGGCGCTGGCCGCCAATCTTCACGGGCTCAAGGACGCGCCGGGGAAGCACAAGGCCATCAAGGGCATCGAGAACTTGGACAAGGTCATCGTGGTTGACCAGTCCCCCATCGGGCGCACGCCGCGCTCGAACCCCGCCACTTACACCGGCCTTTGGTCGCCCATCCGCGAGCTCTTCGCCATGCTGCCCCAGGCCAAGGCCCGCGGCTACAAGCCGGGGCGATTTTCTTTTAACGTCAAGGGCGGGCGCTGCGAGCATTGCTCCGGCGATGGAACCCTGTGCATTTCCATGCAGTTCCTGCCCGACGTCTACGTGGTCTGCGAGGAGTGCGGCGGCAAGCGCTTCAACGAGGAAACGCTCTCCATCCGCTACAAAGGAAGGAGCATCGCCGAGGTGCTGGCCCTAAGCGTCGAGGAGTCCCTGGAATTTTTCTCGGCCCACCCCGCCATCTCAAGGACGCTTAAGACCCTCCAGGACGTGGGTCTGGGCTACATCGCGCTGGGGCAAAGCGCTACGACCCTTTCGGGCGGAGAAGCGCAGCGCGTCAAGCTCGCGGCCGAGCTCTGCCGCCGCGACACCGGCAGGACGCTCTATATTCTGGATGAGCCCACCACGGGCCTGCATTTCGCGGACGTGGCCAAGCTCCTTGAGGTGCTCCACCGCCTGGTTTCCGCCGGCAACACCGTCTTGGTCATCGAGCACAACATCGATGTCATCCGAACCTCGGACTGGATTATCGACTTAGGCCCTGAAGGCGGCGACGGCGGCGGGCGCCTTGTGGCGGCGGGAACGCCATCGCAAATCGCCAAGGACTCTGCGTCCTACACCGGCCGCTACCTTGCCGCCGCCCCAAGGCGGCACGCTTCTGCTTCGGCTAGAACCGCCGCCGTTTAACCTTGGCAGACCTGCCTAAGCACCTACCACCGCCACATTTATGGCTTAAACCCGATTGGACGCCCGGGCTCTTCTGGCGGCGCCATTAATTCGCGGCCGGCGTCAAAGACAACTTTAAATTGGGAGTCATATGCTTATGCCTTTGACGCCACCAATTTTGATAAAACCCGTGTGGAATGCGACAGAAACTCACATCCAAGGGTTGCCTGGATCGAAGAGGGGGTTGATAGGGGATCGGGGGGATCCCTATCCAGGGGGATCGCGATCCCCCTATGATCCCCCATATAACCCCCTATGATCCCCCCGTGCGCGTGGAAATCTCCGGCGCCGGGATGCCTATGATCCCCCATATAACCCCCTATGATCCCCCCTGGATCCCCCTAATGATCCCCCGGATCCCGGATCGATCCCCCTATCCCCCGATCCAGGTGTAGGCGCCGTCAGATTCCTTGCGCGCCAGGCTATCCCGGATGAATATGCCTTCCGTTACAATCGACGTCTTTACAGGGAACATGCTTTTCTCAGTCTCTTGATTTTATCCACTCGCTTGAAGCCTTATAGGCCACTTCCCGCGAATTTGGTGGCGTCAAAGGCATAAGCATAATAAATTAATTTAGTAATATAATAGTTACACTATTATATAAATAATAGATAAACGCATATTTAAGTTAAATATTGACGAAATTAGTTTTTCCTGTTATACTGATCTCGCCAACATGGAAAAACTAAATCTCGAAGCGCTCGAAAGTCATTTATGGGAATCCGCCAATATTCTCCGGGGAGCCATAGACTCCTCTGATTATAAAAATTATATCTTCGGCCTGCTATTCTTAAAGCGCCTCTCGGACGTTTTTGACGAGGAAGCCGCCAAGTTATTAAAGGAAGGAAAGAGCAAAAAAATCGCGCTGGAAGATCCCGACGAGCACGAATTTTTCGTGTCGCCCAAGGCTCACTGGAAATACCTGACGACCTTGACCCACAACTTGGGCGACGCCATCAATAAAGCCAACGACAAGCTGGAGGAAGACAATCGCGGCTTGGAGGGCGTTCTTTCCGCCGCGGATTTCAACGACAAGGACCGGCTGCCGGACGCGACTCTGGCGAAGCTCATCGTTCATTTCTCTCAAATTAATCTCAGCAACGAAAGCCTTTCCGAGCCCGACATCCTGGGCCGAGCCTACGAATACTTGATTGGCCAGTTTGCCGATGACGCGGGCAAAAAAGGCGGCGAATTCTACACTCCAAAGGAAGTCGTGACGCTGTTGGTTGAGATTCTCGATCCGCGCGAAAGCATGTATGTCTGCGATCCGGCCTGCGGCTCCGGCGGCATGCTGGTTCAAGCCGTTCATCACCTCAAGGCCATCCGCCAAAACACGAAGAACATCGTTCTGCACGGGCAAGAGAAAAACATCGGCACCTGGGCCATCTGCAAGATGAACATGCTGCTCCACGGCATCTCCGGCGCGCGCATCGAAAAGGGCGACACCATTCGCGAACCAAAACTCCTGCAGAAAGGCAAGCTTATTGAATACGACATCGTGCTCGCCAATCCTCCTTTTTCGCTCAAGAACTGGGGCATTGAATCCGCCGAGCATGACGGCTATGGCCGTTTCAAATACGGCCTGCCGCCCAAAGGCTACGGCGACTTGGCTTTTGTCCAGCACATGATCACGGTCTTAAAGCCCTCCGGCCGCGCCGGGGTCGTTCTTCCGCACGGCGTGCTCTTCCGCGGCGGCGCCGAGGGCAAGATTCGGCAGGGACTCCTGGAAGAGGATTTGGTTGAAGCCGTCATCGGCTTGCCGTCTAATCTTTTTTACGGGGCCAGCATCCCAGCCTGCCTGTTCATCCTCAATAAGAAGAAGCCGGCCCAGCGCAAAGGCAAAGTGCTCTTTGTCTATGGCGCGAAGGATTTCCTGCAACTCAAGAGCCAGAACCAGCTACGGCCCGAAGACATCGAGAAGATGCTCAAGGCTTACCGCGGCTATGACGCGGTCGAGAAGTATTGCCGCCCCGTTTCGCTTGATGAAATCCGCCGCAACGACTACAACCTCAATATTCCCCGCTACATCGACATCACCGAGGCCGAGGAGCCCATCGATGTTCAGCAGACGCTCGATGAGCTCGTCAAGCTAAAAAAAGAACGCGCCCAAGCGGAAGAAAAGGTCGCGGGCTATCTTAAGGAATTGGGCTACAAGGCGTGAGAGGTAAGCATGTTATTTTTTATTGACGAAAGCTGGCAATTGTCAGCCGACAGAAAGCACAAAGCGGGAGTTCTTTGCGCTATTCCTATTGGCAGCGGGAACTTTAACCAATTTTCGCTGGAACTATTCAATCTCAAGAAAAAGCATCTCGGATTTGTGGGCGGCAACTTGGAAATCAAGGGACACAGATTGTTGCAGCGGTACTACTTTAAGTTGGAGAAAAAATTCTCGGATCAAAGCACCCAGCTCAATCTCGCGCGCGATATACTGTCTCTGTGCGAAAACAGCGGCCTCAAGGCTTTTGCGACCGTTACTTTTCCTAAAGAAGAGTTGGATTTAGCCTGCGCTAACCCGAACCAATTGGAACGGCCTTTTTTCTTTCTATTCGAGCGGATTAATCAATTCATGAAGGAAAATCATCCCGATATGATTGCCAAACTGGTTTTCGATGATCGCGACGTTCAAACGAACAATCGCATATCGGCCAGCGTCAGCAATTTCCTTCACAAATCGCACGTGGGGAAATCGTTCGATCGCATATTGAAGGCCCCATTATTCGCCATTTCGAAGGAAAATGCGGGAATTCAGATGGCGGACATTTGCGGCTATATCATTGGCCGACGGTTTACAGGGGACAGGGATGAGATTTCCCAATTTTTCCAAAGAGTTAAAGCTTTTCAATATGTCAGCGCGGAATTGGCCGGCAAGCTGCCCAGCGGCGATCCCTGCCCTTTAAAAGGGATAAAAGTGATCAAAAAAGAACGGGCCGATGGAAAGAACATCCCAATCGGCCCGGGTTCTGATGACGAATAAAATAGAACTGGCAGTTCAACGCGCCCAGACGGGTCAACGTTCAACTTATCGCAGGGCCAGAGGGCCCCACACCAACCCTGATCAAAGTATAGCAGACCCGGGAAAATCCGTCAATAGAAGGTATAATACAGCCAACACACCGGCCACGCCTCCGAGCCGTAAGGCTCAAGCGCAACTTGGGCCGGTTTCTTTTTTATCGCTTCTTCCATATTTCACGGCTTGGCGGACGTCCGCATGAAATACGCGTTGCCGCTTGGAGAATTCCGGGAAGCCATGCTGGACCGGCTGCTGGCCTTTTTGTGGCGGCAGTGGTCCGCCTTGGGTGTTTTAGGCGACTCTGGGACAGAGGATCAGTGGATTTTAGACCCCGAACCGCTCTTGGTCTTTTCCCTGGAACTGGGACGCTACGAGCCGCGCCTCTTTGATGAGGTTCTGGCTTGGCTGGAAACGAATGGACACTGGCTTGACACCGCGCGCCTGCGGCAAATCTTGTCCGCCCAGGAAGGCGGCGCCCTGCGCGTCATCGGCGGCGCCTTGCGCCATGCCCAAATGCATGGCGGCGAGCGCAAGTGGAAAAATCTTGCGCTCTTCTGCCATAACCGCAAGCCGCCCATGGGCGGCTTTCTTGAGCCATTGTTCAAGGAAAAATCAGGCAAGTTTTATCCTCGCGCCGAGGGAGATAAAATCGACCCAAGTTTTCAGGCCTTTGACTTGAACCGTCCGCGCCTCAATATCCAAAAAAAGGCCAAAGAAGTCCCGGTCAACGCGCACGCCAACCTGCGCTTTTTGATGCGCTCCTTGTTCGGCGTCGGCGCCAAGTCCGAGGCCTTGCTTTATCTCATGACCCATGAGAGCGGACACCCGCGCGAAATCGCGGACTCCGTGGGCCTGTTTTGGCTGAGCCTCCAGCAAGCTCTCGCAGACCTTTCGCGCTCGGGCCTGGTGCTCACCAAGCCCAGCGGGGGCAAGAAGGTGAATTACTGGATTTCCCAAAAAAAGTGGTGGGAGTTTTTGACGCCCATCGATTACGAGGCAGGACCCTTTCCCCGTTGGCTTGACTGGATCGCGATTTTCCGAGGCTTGGCCAACGCCTGGAGAACGGTGGACGCGCTGGTGGGAAATCCCAGCTCGGAGTACATGGCCGGCTCCAAGCTGCAAGACAGCCTGGAGTTTGTGGCCCTGGAGTTCGCGCGTGCGGGCTTATTTGTGTCCGTGCCCGGCTCCGGTCTTCCCTCCGACATGCGCCAGGAGATCGCCCTGCGCTTTTTGGGTGAGATTATCGGCCTAAAAGAAGGCCCGGTCGTACAGGCAGGAGCAATCCATGGCTAATCAAATTTCCACGCTGGCAATGGGGCAGAAGTTCAAGAAAACTCCCGCCGGGGAGATTCCGGTGGATTGGGAGGCAAATAAGTTGAGCGCGGTAGCACAGATGTATTCTGGTGGAACGCCTCTGCGCACACGGTCGGACTACTTTGATGGGAACATTCCATGGGTCAAGTCAGGAGAGCTTAGAACCAGGCTAATAACCAGAACGGAAGAAAGTTTGACCGAGGTGGGACTTAAAAGCAGTAGCGCCAAATGGGTGCCTGAGAATACAGTTTTGTTGGCCATGTATGGAGCCACAGCCGGCCAAATTGCCTTATTGAAAATTCGCGCTACAATCAATCAAGCGATCCTGGCAATTTTGCCCAATCAAGAAAAATTGAGCAGCGAATATCTTTATCAAGCCCTGAAAGCAGAGGTATCCCGGTTAATTTCTCTTACGCAGGGTTCTGGACAGCCAAATCTCAGTCAGGGACTCGTAGGTAATCTATGGATATCGATTCCGCCCGTTCAAGAACAGAAAAAAATCGCCGAGATTTTATCCGCGGTGGATTCAGCTATCGAGAAAACCAGCGCCGTCATTGAAAAAAGTCAGACGCTCAAAAAGGGCCTGATGCAAACCCTTCTCACCAATGGTACAGAGAATTGGGACGTGGTAAGACTACAAGATGTTGCAGAACAGTCGGAACAACGGTTCGAGCCAACAATAACAGATACGCGCCCCTATATTGGTTTGGAGCATATCGGCAGCGGTGATGGGCGAGTGCTTACCATTGGAAATTCCAAGTCCGTGGCGAGCCTTAAAACAGTTTTTAGAAAAGGGGACATCTTATTCGGCAAGCTTCGTCCTAATCTCAGGAAAATCGCAATTGCCCCATCCGAAGGGGTTTGTTCCACCGATATAATTGTTATCCGACCGACCAAAGCGGTATACAGTGAATTTCTATTCTATCGCCTCCAATCTTCGGATGCTTTTGATTTTGCAATTGGGACAGTGGCGGGAACGAAGATGCCGCGAACGTCATGGATATTGTTTAAAAATTTTGAATTTCTATGCCCCCCATTGAATGAGCAGCAGAAAATCGTTGAGATTTTATCCGCGGCGGATGAAGAGATCGAAAAAGAGGATATTGCTCTTAAAAAAATCCAAGGGCTTAAAAAGAGCTTGATGCAGATGCTTTTAAGGGGAAGGGTGCGAATTGGCGCGTTCCAAAATGGAGGGAGGGTATTATGACCCCAATATTAAGGGCACAGCCTCTTCCGCATTCTGTTATCTGCGATACAAATATTCTATGGCATGATGATACTGGCCCTGCTGTAAGTCCCGCTTTCGATAAATTGTGGAATGAGGTTACAAAAGAGTTCGAGTTAAAGCTTTATATTCCCGATACAGTCTGGAAGGAACTGCAATTCCGACATTACGCCCCAGCTGTACGAGAACTTAGATCCATAGAGGAAGCACATAAAAAAATTACTGCTATTACTGCAAAACATCACCGCACAAAGATTTCAGAGCAGAAGCTCAGGCAGCACGTTGAGGTTAAATTCAACAATTGGGTTAAGGCGCATAAACCGACGACCATTCTCTCGTTACCGCACACGGTAATCAATTGGGGGCGTTTGGCGAATGACGCCATTTGGAGAATCCCACCATTTAGCGCAAACGAGAAAAATAACAATTTCGAAAAGGGCTTTCGAGATGCCTTGATTTTAGAGACAGTTGTTGATTTCGTTGGCAAGCATTCGGATCAGAGCAAAATTGCATTTCTTTGCAGGGACAAGATGCTTAAAGATACTGCAGCAGGAAGACTTAAGGCAGATGCACGATTCGCTGTATACGAAAATTTAGAAGATTTTCGGACATATCTCCGCTTAACAAAAGAAAAACTCGACAGTGAGTTTATTGCAAAAATCCGTTTCCGCGCCAAAGAAAAATTCTTTAAGAACAATGATGATTCGTGCCTGGTAGAAAAAGAACGGCTTTTAGAAAAACTCAGGAATGATTATAAAAACTACTATGAAGATGCCGTTGATCCTAAAAAACAAACCTCCGGTCTCCAGGGTTTGGCAGCATTGAGTGCATCGACGTTTAGATGGAGTCCGACTAATGGTGGTACACACTGGTTCTTTCCTCCTGAATTTTTAAAAATTGAATCACCTAAGCGTTATTTTTGGAAAAGTATTATTAGGTATTTCCAGCTTCACACAAATTCCTATGCAACAATATTGGGTGCGGATTCCCAGCGCGTGCTATTTCTGACCTTTGAAATAATTTGGTCGGCCAAGGTCAAGGATGATGCGCGATTCCATAAGCTAAAAATTGAGAACATAAAACTTCAAAGCAACGAATTCCGGACGCCAACCACGGAGGAAATCGAAAGCTATAGGCTGGTGTCCCAGTCGCCTGAGAAGCCGCTGGTCTGAAGATGTCAATAATTCGGAATAGTTCACTATTTAACGAAGACACGCTCTCAGAAAAGCCCGCCATCGAGCAGTTGCGGCGCATGGGCTATGAGTTCATCCCGGGCGGAGCGCTTGACCCGCAGGAAAATGAAAATTGTGAGCGATCCTCGCGCCGCGAGGTGGTATTGGTTGGGCGGCTTCGGAAAAAGCTCGCGGAGCTAAATCCCGAAGCGACGGAGGCAACGCTTGATAAGGCTATCCGGCGGGTCACGAGCGCCCAGGGGACAGGGCTCTTGGACGAGAACAAGGCCTTCCATCATGATCTGATCTCAAATGTCTCTATCGAGCAGGAAGCGGGCGGCGGGCGAAGAAGCCTTACCATCAAGTTCATTGATTTCGAGAACCCGGAGAAAAATGATTTTCTGGCCGTCAACCAGTTCTGGGTTAAGGGCCCAAAACTCGCGGATAGGCCGGACCTCGTGCTCTTTGTCAACGGCATTCCCTTGGCCGTCATCGAGTGCAAGAGCCCGGTCGCGCGGGAGACAGGCGTTATAGACGCCATTGAGCAGCTTCAGCGCTATCAGCGCGAAATCCCGGCGTTGTTTCGTGGCAATCAAATACTGGCCGGCGTGAATCTCTTTGGCGCCAAGTATGGCGCCGTGGGCGCGGACATGGAGGGCTTTCACGAATGGAAGGCTGCGCCTGGCGAAAAGCTGCCCAATCTGGCCGAGCATCCTTCCGTTAAGGAAATGCTGGCTTTGGGCGTGGTCAATAAAGACGATTTGCCCAAGCTTCCGGCCGCGCAGGACGTCTTGATCGCGGCGCTCTTTAGCAAGAAAAACTTTTTGGACATCATTCGTAATTTCATCGCCTTTGACGTAGACGAGGGCAAAATCCGCAAGAAAATTTGCCGCTACCAGCAATTTACGGCCGTGCAGAAAATCGTGCGCCGCGTCCTTGATGAAAAAGAGAAGAAGGGCATCATCTGGCACTGGCAGGGATCGGGGAAATCCTTGACCATGCTCTTTGCCGCCTTAAAGCTCCGCCGCGAGGAAGCCCGGCTTAAAAATCCCTATTTCCTTGTGGTCACGGACAGAAGGGACTTAGACAAGCAGATTTCAGGCACGTTTGCGGACTGCGGTTTTCCCAATCCCATTCGCGCGGAAAGCTCCAAAGATCTCTATCAAATGCTCTCGGAGGGTGTGGGCCGTACCATCATGACCACGGTGCAAAAGTTTCGCATGCCGCTCGAAAAGCCGCTCACCGAGGCCGAAAACGTCATTGTGCTAACCGATGAAGCGCACCGCACCCAATACGGAAACCTAGCTTTTAATTTGAGAAAGGCTCTGCCCAACGCCGCTTTTTTCGCGTTTACCGGGACGCCTCTCGATCTGCGCGAACGCAACACCTACCGGCATTTCAGCCCCGAGGGCGAGAGATATCTGGACAAATACGGCATCGCGCAGGCCGAAGAGGACAAGGCCACGGTTCCCATCAAGTACATGAGCCGCTTGGCCCAGCTGCAACTAGTCGGCGCGTCGCTGGACTCCTTGCTCGCGGGGCTTTTCCCAGGCAAGAGCCAAAAAGAGCTTGCGGATATTAAGCGGCAGTACGCCACACCGGATGTTTTGGCATCTGCACCTCCGCGCATCGACCGCATCGCCATGGATATTGTCGAGCACTATAACCAAGCGATTAAGCCCAACGGCTTTAAAGCCATGATTGTCGCGGAGACCAGGGACGCCGCGGATCTCTATAAAAAGGCCTTGGACCGGCTCATCGATCCGCGCCAATCCGAGGTCGTGATGACGGTCGAGCGGGACGACCCGCAAGATTGGCAGGACCACTATAGCCGCAGCGATGAAGAGGAGAGCCGCATTAAAGAGCGCTTCAACGAACCCAAGAGCGGGCTGAGTTTTCTTATCGTCTGCGACAAGCTCTTGACCGGTTTTGATGCGCCAATTCTCCAGGCCATGTACTTGGACAAACGGCTGCGGGAGCACACGCTGCTGCAGGCCGTGGCGCGCACCAACCGCACTTATCCCCGCAAGAATTTCGGCCTCGTGGTCGATTATGTGGGCCTGGGCAAGGAGTTGGCCAGCGCTCTTGAGCAATTTAGCGCCGAAGACTTGCAGGGACTTTTTCGCACTGATGACGTGGAGCGAGAGCTTAAGGCTCTGGCCGACCACCGCAAGGAGACCATGGGGTTCTTTGCCGGCGTTGCGCTGACCGGCAAGCCCAGGACGATTATCCAGAGCTGCCTCGATGTGTTGAAGAATGAAACAGTGCGCGGCGAGTTCGACAAGGCTTATCGCGCCTTTGCCAAGAGCCTGGACTTCTTGATGCCGGATTTGCGCGTTGAGCCTTATTTGAAAGACTTTAAATTCCTGGGCGCTGTCCGTGAAGGCGCCAAGAATCTTTACCGCGATGAGCGGCTGCGCACGGAGGATTTAAGCGCCAAGGTGGAGGCGCTAATTCACGCGCACATCGCCGCGGAAGGAATAGAGCGCCTCTTGGAGCCCCTGACGATTAGCGCGCCGGATTTCTCCGAGCAGCTTAAGGCCAAGGGGAGCGACAAAGCCAAAGCCGTGCATCTGCGCTACTCCATCAACGACAGGCTTCACGCCCGAATTGGCGAAGACCCGGCTTTCTACGGCCCCTTGCAAAAGCAATTGGAAACCCTCATCGAAGCGGAAAAACTCGGGCGCATCAGCGACGCGGAATATTTTTTGTCCCTCATGAAAATCAAGGAAGCCGAATCTCACAAGGATGAGGACGCGCGCAAGCTGGGCTTGGACGGCGGCAAGGAGTTCGCGTTCTTTGGCTTAATCAGCGGGCGCTCGAAGGAAATTCCAGCCAAGACTCAGGAGGACCGCGCTGCGCTGGCGAAGGATATTATCCAAATTGTCGAGGATCGGGCCGTCACGGAATGGGCTGAGCGCGAGGACGTGCAAAAAGAGATGCGACGCGAAATCAAGCGTTTGCTGCGCACAAAGGGCTGCGATGAAGAGGCGCTGCCTTCCTTGGTGCGCGAGATGATGGAACTGGCCCAGCAGTGGGTCAAGCGTTAGAATGCCGACCATCACCTACAAGAGTCACGAGCTCCAGTATGAGGTGCGCCTCACCGCCAGGCGCAAGACCATCGCCCTGCAAGTCCATCGCAATGGCCTAGTTGAGGTGCGCGCGCCAAGATTCATCAAGCGAACGGAGTTGCATCGATTCGTTGGCAAGAGAGCCGAGTGGATTCTTGAAAAACAGGCTTATTTCGCCGATCTCGCCAAGAAGTTTCCACCTAGGGAATTCAAAAACGGCGAATCGTTTCCTTTGTTAGGGCGAAGCTATCGCCTTAAAGTGGAGCGCCGCCCCGGATTACCAAGGCCCATATGCAAGCTGGCGGGCCGTAGGCTCAAGGTGCTTGTCAACGGCCAAGTCGGAGATGAGCTTCGGCAAGATATCCGGCGGGCTCTGCGCGATTGGTATGCCAAGCTCACGCAGGAAAAGACCCAAGCATCCGTACGCAAGCATACCCAAGCTCTTGCCGTGGCGCCCAAGACCCTTAAAGTTGTCGAGCAAACGCGGAGGTGGGCGAGTTGCTCTCGGGCCGGGGACATTCGCTTCAACTGGCGGCTCTCTATGATGCCGAACCCCGTTTTGGAATATGTCGTAGTCCACGAGTTATGTCACCTAAAAAATCACGATCACTCCGCGAAGTTCTGGGCCATGCTTAAATCAATATTGCCGGACTACGAAAAGAGGCAGCGGTGGCTAAGACAATATGGAGCAGCTCTTACGGTATTTTAGGCCCCTATTTTAAGGCCGATTTTTTGGTAAAATAGCGCATCCCTCGGCCGACGGCGCTTGAGCCCTGGAAAAGACGCAAGGAGACACCCGCGACATGCCCACGATGAGAACGCTTTTCTTAAATCCCCCGTCCTACTCCGGTTTTGACGGCGGCGCCGGCTCGCGCTATCAGGCGCGCCGCGAAATCAAGTCTTTCTGGTATCCGACGTGGCTGGCCCAGCCCGCGGCGCTTATCTCCAACTCCAAGCTCATCGATGCTCCCGCCGATGACTTGAGCCTGGCCGAAGTCATCCAACGCGCCAAGGGCTTTGAGCTCTGCGTGCTGCACACCTCAACGCCTTCTTTTGACAACGACGCCAAGGTGGCCCAGGCGCTCCGCGACGCCTATCCCGAAATGGTCATCGGCATGGTGGGCGCGCACGTCGCGGTCATGCCGGAAGAGTCCCTTAAGGGCGCTCCGGCCGTCGACTTCGTCGGCCGCGAAGAGTTCGACTACACCCTTTTGGAAGTCGCCGAAGGCAAGCCCTACGCCGACATCACGGGCTTGAGCTTCAAGACCCCCAGCGGCCAAATCCAGCACAACTCGGACAGGGAATTTATCCCGAACATGGACGCTCTGCCCAGCGTGCTTGACGTCTACAAACGCGACCTGACGATTGAAAACTACTACATCGGCTACTTGAAGCACCCCTACGTTTCCATCTACACCGGACGGGGCTGCCCGGCGCGCTGCTCCTTCTGCCTCTGGCCTCAGACGGTCGGCGGACATGTCTACCGGACCAAGAGCGCCGCCAGCGTCATCGCGGAAATGGCCCGCGCCAAGGCCATGTTCCCGCAAGTAAAGGAATTTTTCTTCGATGATGACACCTTCACCGCGGACTTGCCCCGCGCCGTCGAAATCGCCAAGGGCTTGGGCAAACTCGGCATCATGTGGTCGTGCAACTCCCGCGCCAACGTGCCTTATCAGTACCTGAAGACCTTCAAGGAAAACGGCCTGCGCCTGCTCTTGGTGGGCTATGAGTCCGGCAACCAGCAAATCCTCAACAACATCAAAAAAGGCCTGCGCATCGACATCGCCAAGGAGTTCACCAAGAACTGCCGCAAGCTCGGCATCGTCATCCACGGCACGTTCATCCTGGGCCTGCCCGGCGAGACCAAGGAAACCATGATGGAAACCCAGCGCTACGCGCAAGAGCTTGACGTCAACACCATCCAGGTGTCTTTGGCCGCGGCTTACCCGGGAACCGAGCTCTATCGCCAGGCGACGGCGAACAAGTGGTTCAAGAACGACTCCATGGTCCGGGGCGACGGCTTCCAAGAAGCCACTCTGCAATACCCGCACTTGAGCGCGGAAGAGATCAACGACGCGGTCTCGCGCATGTACTCGAAGTTCTATTTCCGCCCCATGCCCATCCTGCGCATGCTGGGCGGCATGTTGAAGGACCCGGCGGAGCGCCGGCGCCGTCTGCGCGAAGGCAAGGAGTTTCTCAATTACTTGGGCAAGCGGGGACATCATGCCCCCGCCAAGACCGCGGACGCGCCGCCGGCCAAGACAGAACCGGAGAAAATCGCCGCTTAGACGGCCATGCTCCGGGAGGCCGTGGACCGCGTCCTGCCCGGCGGATGGCATCGCCTAGCTCCGGTCATGAGCGCAGCGCATTGGCTCTGGCGGGCTGCCGGCGACAGCCTCAACGTCCTGGCTTATTCGACCGGAATATTTTCCCTGGCCTTTGCCGTTTTTTCGGCCATCGCCTCGGTTTTTTTCCTGCGCCGGCTTAAACGCTCCGCCGCGGCAAAATCATCCGGAGATTTCACCCCCTCCGTCGCAATCCTCAAGCCCATCAAGGGCCTCGATCGGCGCCTCTATGAGAACCTGGCCAGTTTCTTCCGCCAGAATTACCCCGGCTATCGGATTTATTTCACCTTGGGAAACGAGGCCGACCCGGCGCGGCCGGTCATCGAGCGGGTCTGCCGGGATTTCCCGGACATTCCATCTGAGATTATCGTCTCCAAGAAATCCCCGGGCTGCAATCCCAAGATCAACAGCCTCGCGGGAGCCGAAGACCGCCTTGAGGCGGACATGATCATCATGGCGGACTCGGACATCCGGGTCGCGCCCGATTTTATCCGGCGCTGCGTCGCGCCTTTCCGCGATCCCGACGTGGGCTTGGCCAGCTGCTTCTACCGCATCGCCGCGCCCTCAAACCCCTGGGAGCGGCTCGAGGCCCTGTCGGTCAACTGCCAGTTTCTGCCGCAGGCGCTGGCCGCCGCGAGCTTCGGAATGACCTTCGCCATGGGCGCCGCCATCGCGGTCCGCGCCGAGGCCTTCCGCAAAATCGGCGGATTTAAGAGTCTCTCGAATCATTTGGCCGAAGATTTCCTGCTGGGCCGGCTCATCGAGGGCGCCGGATACACGGTGGCGTTTTCAAGCTCCGCCATCGAGTCCGTCCCCCATTTGGCGCGTTTTTCCGATTACCTCCGCCACCAAGAGCGGTGGGCGCGGACCATCCGCCTGTGCCAGCCCTCCGGCTACCTGGGAACGTTCCTTCTTCAAGGCGTCTCCCTGCTGACCCTAAAAATTGCGCTGCTGGGGGCCAGTCTGCCCGCGACGGCGCTGGCCGGAGCGGTTCTGCTGGCCAAGGCGGCGGGAACCTCCATGTTGTCCGTCGCGGCGTTTGACTCGCCCCCGTCGCTCAAGACTCTGTTTTTATTGCCGTTGGGCGAGTGGATGGGCTTCTACGCTTGGTTCCAAGGCTGGAAATCGACGCCCGTCGTCTGGCGCGGGAATTCCTACGAAATAGGAACGCATGGCCGCCTTTTACCCTCCGCAGATGACTCGCTCGGCGCCTCCCGCGGCATCGCGGCGGTGAAACTCTAAATGAAATGGCTTGAGCGCGTCATCCTCGTCGCCGGGTTCGCCACCATCGGGTATCTTGTCTGGAGATTCAATCCGCACGTGGTCTTTGCCCAAATACGGCTTTTCGGCTGGGGCTTCGCCGCCGTCCTGCCGCTGCAGTTCTGCGACCAGTTCTTCAACTCCCAGGCCTGGCGGTTCGCCTTCAAGTCGCAGGACGGCCGGGGAATTCCGCTCTACAAACTTTTCCTCGGGCGCATCGCGGGCGACGGCGTCAATTACCTCACCCCGAGCGGCAGCGTGGCCGGAGAATTTATCCGCCCGACTGTGCTGGGCGACGTCCGGCCCGAGGCCGTCAAGAACGCCAGCGTGTTCGTCGCCAAATTCGCCCAAGCCCTCGCGCAGATGGTCTTCATCCTGGGCGGCCTCGTCTTCGTGCTCGATGAGCGCCTGAGTTTTTTGTCCCTGCGGGAAAGAAAATACGCGACCTTGGCGGCCCTAGGAATGCTGATTTTTTTATGCGTCGCCCTTTACTTGGCCGCGAGCCCAAAATCCATTTTTTTCACGAAAGGAAAATGGCGGGAGGCCAAGGACGGCATGGCCGACTATCTCGTCTCCCATCCCGTCAGATTTTCCACATGCATCGCTTTGTTCGTGGTCGGGTATTCAGCCGGCGCCTTGGAGGCGTTCGTCATCTGCCATTTCCTGGGCATGCGCATCGCCGCGGTCACGGCGCTGGCCATCGAGGTGCTCTCCAACATCATCGACTCCATCTTCTTCATGGTCCCGGCCAAGGTCGGGACCCAGGAAGCCGGGAAAACGGCCATTTTCCTGTGGCTGGGCTTCCCGGCGGCAAAGGGCCTCGCCTTCGGCATTATACGCCATATCCGCGAGATCCTTTGGGCCTCGGCGGGCTTTCTGGTCTTCGCCTGGAAGCGCCGCCAAGCGGCCTCTATAAAGGAAGCCGGAACTTCCGCGCCTTCCTCCGAACCCCTCTCCGAAACTTTTTAACGACCCATTGATTTTAAGCCCTTCTGGGACTATACTACTTCCGCCTTTTCCCAGCCTTATGAAACGCGCGCCGATACGGTTAATTCCCGTTGCGAAAGCCTCGGCGAGGGGTTTTACCCTCATCGAGATGGTCGTCACCATCCTTATTTTAGGGGTGTTGGCCTCCTTCGGTTACGTCCAATACACGAAAGCCATCAACAATCAGCGGCTGACCAACGCCACGGCCCAGGCCCAGGTCATCGCCGCGGCTGACCAGCAGTATTACAACGACAACGGCAGCTACGCGCCGAACGTTAACGCCCTGGTCACCGGCAACTATCTGGCGAACCAAAACTGGAGCAGCCCTTTCTACTCCTACTCGGCAGGAGACCCATCCAATAAATGCGTCGCCTCGGCCGCGACGCCCAACGCCGCTTCGGTGGCCGGCGTATGCGTCGATGCCAACGGAAAGTCCTACACGTTCGCCGCCGGCGGCAGCTGCCCGGTGCCAAGCACGTGCAGCCAGGCGCAGGTTGCATCTTCCTCTCCGCCGCCCGCGGTAGCGCCGCAAAACCCATCGCCCTTGCCGCCTCCCACCACATGTTCTCCGCAAAAATCCTGCTCCGCCATGCCCGTCTCCAGCATCGCGTGCGGAAACGCCTATTCAGACAGTTGCGGCAACAGTTGCGGCGTGGGAACATCCTGCCAGAGCGGCGCCTGCACCGGCGGCATCTGCTCATCAGGAAGCTCCTCGCCGCCGCCACCGCCACCTCCACCGCCGCCGTGCACTCCCAGTTGCAGCCCGACATTAGGTTGCGGTATGACCGCGTCCAATGGCTGCGGAGGAAACTGCACCGGCCACTACTGTCCCGTCAAATATGCCTGCTTGGCGAAATCATGCGTGTATCTTGGCGGCTTCGGATGTTTCGTCGCCGGCACTCCGGTCCTGACCCCGGCCGGCAGCGTGCCCATCGAGAAAATCAAGCCGGGAGACGTCGTTTATGCGGTGGACCCCGCGTCTTACGCCTTAGTGCCGGAGAAGGTGCGCGCGGTGGAAACTAAGACAGTGGATACTATCCTCAAAGTCGTATTGTCTGACGGAATTCAAATCGAGGCCACCCCCATCCACCCCTTCTTCGACCCGGCCAGCGGGCGATTCAAGCAAATCCAGTACTTTAAAGCAGGGGACCGCGTGGCCTTTCTTGAAAATAGCGGCGCGGCGCCTCAAGACGTCGCTCTTGCGGGCGGAGATCCGCGCCTCACGCCGGCGCTTGAGTGGGATATTAAGATCGTTTCAATAAAGCGGATGCCGAAGAAGGCCGTCGTCGTTCATAACCTGACCATGTCCAAGCCCTACGAGGATTTCCTGGTCGACGGAGTTCTCGTCCACAACAAGCCGATCGGGTACCTGCCCTAATTGCCGTCAGCCTTGCTTAAATTCCTCAGCAGCCCGCCGCACGCCGCCGTCAAGCAGGGCTTCGAGTTCATCGATGGAATAATGGGTTTCCGTGGGCTTGTCCTCGATCCGCGCCGCCGCATCGTCGCAAGGATGGAGGTAAATCTCCGCGGCGCCGGCCGGAGCCTGCCGGATAAGCCACTCAAGGTAATCTTTTTTCATCAGGCCCGAGCGCAGCAGGCCGTAGCACCGCCGCGGAACTTCAAGCCCGCCGGCCGACGGTTTAAGAGCGAGCTTGAGCAAAGAAAAAACGGCGGCAAGACCGCTGCGGGAGAACGCATTTTCCCGGCTATAGCGAAGCGAGAGCCAACACTCTCCTCCCGGGAGGCGCGTCCGGGGGATTTTGTACTCCCGAGCAAGCCGTGCGAGGATGGGGAAAATAACCGGGTGAACGTGGATGTGAAAATGCGAATCGATGTGCGTGGGCTTAAGGCCCAGGTCCATGAATTTTTCGATTTGCCGGCGGATTTCGGGCTCGATGCGCCGCCGATGCTCTTGGCTGAAAAAATAGCGTCTGCCCCAAGCGCCGGGATTCTCGGAGCAGAGCTCGACGTGAAGCCCGACGCCCAGGCCTGAGTTCTCCTTAGCCAAGCGGACGGCCTCCGGAGCGCCAGCCCTATCGACCATGAGGCTGGCGTGGGTCAAAATTCCCTCCCGATGGGCCTTGATCACCGCGCGGTTGACGGAAGGGCTGGCCCCAAAATCATCGGCGGTGATAATAAATTTTTTTTGAAAGCTTCGCGCCGGCATTTAATTGGTCGAATAATTCGCCGCCACGCTCGATTGGCACGCCGGCCATACGCCACTCCCCGAGACCACGACCGTCGGCCAGTAGGCAGCAGACGGCGTGCAGGTGCAGCTGCATGCCTTAAGAGGGCTGCATGAGTATATACTGGTGGCATCGTTCGTGCAAACGCCGCTGCCGGCTGAATTCCATGCGTTGATCAAAATATTAAGGCCGGATCCATCATAACGAACGGCGGCGTTTCCCTGCTCGATGCGGGTCGTCGAGCCGCCCCGCGACAAAAGCATGGCGGCCATGCCCGCGGCTAAAAAAGCGACGATGATCCCGAGGATCATCACCTGAAGCAGCACCGAGCCCTTCTGAACCCGCTTCATAAGGATTAATCGCTCGCATCTCCGGGGGATTTCTGCATCATGACGGCGTTGTCAATCCGGTAAGAAACCGGCGTGGGCCTCTGCGGCGTCGGCTGGGAATAGCCTACGATATAGTGCATGTCGACACCGCCTTTGGCGTCGTAGTAAAAAAAATTGCCGAACGACGGCTCCAGATATAAAGCGTTATAAACAACGTTAACCGGACCCGAACAAGTCGCACCCCCCACCGCGGGCGCGGAGCCCACGCCGCATGCCCCGCCAAGAGCCGGAAACGGGCATATATTGGCGCCAGGCGATCCGACCGTCTTAGCGCATGAATAACGCCACAAATCGTAAGCGCCGGGCTCATGCACGGACGCCTTCGTAAGCGCCGCGCAATAATAATAAGATTTGACCTGGGCGCCCGGCGCCGGATTCAACGCCTGTCCATAGAGCAGGGACCAGTTCTCGCAGCTGGAAAGCGCGTTGCCGGAAGCGCTTGCCGAGTTGGGCGCGACAAGGGAATTCGCGTTCTCGATCTCATTATTCATTTGATCGAGGCTGATCAGGGTTTGTCCGCTCACTTCACCCTGGCTGACGCTCTCGAAGTGCTGGCGCACCATCGAGGCGGCCACGGCGATGATGCCGAGAAGCACCATCGTCGAAAGGAAAACCGCGATGATCATCTCCATCAAAGTAAATCCTCTTTTCATGGCGTCGGCTCGTTCCAATAGACGTCGATGCAAACGGAGGGAGGCCCCGCGGCCGTGGCGCTCTGGCACGACGGCGCCCCTGCCGCAGTATTAGTGCACGTGGCATCCGGCGTGCAGGCGCCGGAATAATTCACGTCATAGCAGATTCTGCCGTTATAGGGGGAGCTTTCCGCCAGAGGCAGGCCGGCGCCGGCGGTCGACGGCAAAAAATTCGTCAAGACATGATGTCCGGGAGCCAAAGCGTAGCAGCCGCCGCAGGAATCCGATATCACTCCGCCGGGCGACGCAACGCCGGTCAGAGACCAGCTGTGACCGCCCGCCGCGGTCTTGGGAGCCATGCTCACCGTGCTCGCGGAGCAGTCCGCCGTAACGTATGATTTTAGGACGGAGCTCAACTGCCGGGCGTACTGATCCGCGATGAGCTTCCTGTCGGTATGGACGTTTCCGGCGCGAATGGTAAGCGCGAGGCTAAAGACGCCGGTGACGATGATCGCCGTCAACAGCATGGCGATGACGACCTCGACCAAGGTGAACCCGCGGTTTTTCGTTTTCATGCCTAAATAATCCGATTGCCATCTTTCATTGCTGCGGCGGGGTAGGCGCTCCGCCACAGGAGCTTGTAACTCCGCTGGTATCAACGCTATAGCCCCAATTGTTATAAGGGGCCGTGTTGGTCCCCTGACGCGCGACGCAGGCCACCTCACCAGATCCCCCGGAACAGGATCCTATGCCGCAAGCTCCGTTGGCCACGGCTTGAACTTCATACGGGCTGTTGTCCCAATCCTGCTGGGCTAAATAGCCGCAGTAAATCAGGCAGCATTCGGACGCTGGCCCACCAGAACTAGGGCAAAGGGCGCTGGTGCAATTTGTGGAGTTGCCGCCGCATGAAGCGCCGGTAAAAACCCCTGAAGCATAAACTCCACCATGATCCACCGCATACATGCGGTTCGCGGTGGCCACCATATTAGCCAAGGCAGATCCCTGGTTGGCTTTGCTCGTTTCCTCGGCTTTAAGGTAATACGGCACGGAAATTCCGGCTAGAATCCCGATAATCAAGACGACGACGAGAAGCTCGATGAGCGTAAACCCGGCCGCGGAGAAGTTCTTCAATGCGCGCCTCCCAGCGTCGAGAGCTTAAAGATGGGCAGAAACACCGATAACACGATGACGCCGACCAAGCCGCCGATGCCGACGACCAGGATGGGGTCGATGATCGCGGTGAATCGCCGCGTGAACTGATCGATTTGCTCGCGGTAAAACGCCGAGAGAGTCATAAGCATATCCGGAAGCTTGCCCGACTCCTCGCCCATGTACATCATCTCGGTAACCAAGGGCGGCAGGATTTTTTCCCGCTTGAACGCCGCGGAGATGGACTTGCCGCCCGCCACGTCCTCCCGCGCGCCTTTGAGCAGACGGTGGAAGATGACGTTCTTGGAGAAAACCAGCTCCAACACCGAAATGGCGTTTAGGATGCTCACGCCGCTCTCGATGAGCGTGGAAAGCGTGGTCAGCAGGCGCTCAATGAGGATATTCTTGATGAACGCGCCGAAGAAAGGGACGGAAAAGATGAGCTTCCACTTGGTTTCCTGGCCGACTTCCGTCGCGGTGTAGGCCTTCCAGGACAGATAGCCGAAAATCGCGATGGCGATGAGCAGAAACAGGTGGTGGACGATCAGGTTCGACACCATGATGACCGCGGCGGTCAAGGGCGGCAGGGTCATGTGGAATTGATCGAAGATTTTCGCGAAGATGGGGACGATCTTGACGACAAAAAACGCCAGGACGCCCACGGACATGAAGGCCAGGACCGCCGGGTAGGCGAGCGCGGTCATGATCTTTCCTCTCAATTCCGCTTGAGCCTCCATGTAGCTTCCCACCTGTTTGAGCGCCTTGGGCAGCTGCCCGCCCATTTCTCCGGCCTGGACGAGCGAAATCCACAAGGTGTTGAAAACAGCCGGGTGCTTCTCGAAAGCCTTGTACAGCGCGGAGCCGCTCGAAACGTCCTTGGTCACCGACAGAAGGGCGTCGTGCAGGCCTTTGGACGAGGAGTGCTCCCCTAGAAGAGAAAGCGCCCGGACCAGAGGGACACCGCCGTTGAGCAGCGTGGCCAGCTGCTCCGCGAAAAACACCAAGTCCCGGATGCCGACGCCGCCCCTAGATGACGCCTTGACCGGTTGGCCGGTCGCGGTCTGGGTTCTTTCTCCAACGATGGACAGGATGAAATAACCTTTCCCCTGGAGAGATCCAATTGCCTCGTTTTCATCCGAGGCTTCGACCGCGCCGGAGACGGTCTGCCCTTGGCTGTCTTGAACCGTATAAGTGAATCGGGCCATGAATAGCTGATTCTAATTAATAGTTCGAAGTGTCTTCAAAATCCGGCTACTCAAGAGTGGTGCTCCCCAAAACCTCTTCCGTGGTCGTGATTCCTTCCAAAACCTTGCGCCAGCCGCTGGCCCGCATGTTCCACATCCCCGATTGGGCCGTGATAGCCTTGAGCCTCGCCAAGTCGCCGCCGTATTTATAAATCACTTCCCGCATCTGCTCGTTGATGCGGTATATCTCGTAGAGCGCCCGCCTTCCTATGTATCCCGTCCGGATGCACTTGTCGCACCCGCGCTTGCGGTAAAACGTGATGGATTGGGGGTTAGGAAGGCTGGTCAGCAAGGATTCCTTCAAGCAGATGTCGAGTTCCTGGGAGCTCGGCTTATAAGGGATCTTGCAGGCGGGGCACAGCACCCTCACCAGACGCTGCGCCGCGACCAGCAGAAGGCTGCTGGAGAGCAAAAACGGCTCGATGCCCAAATCAATCAGGCGCACCACGCTCGACAAGGCGTCGTTGGTGTGCAGGGTAGAAAGAACCAAATGCCCGGTCAGGGCCGCGCGCAGGCAGGTCTGCGCCGTTTCCTGATCCCGGACCTCGCCGACCAGGATGACGTCCGGGTCCTGCCGCAAGAACGAACGCAGGGCCGAGGCGAAGGTCAGCCCGATATTGGCGCGCACCTGGACTTGGTTCAAGCCTTCGACCTTGATTTCGACCGGATCCTCAATGGTCATGAAGTTCAAGGCGGGCGTCCGAATGGTGTTGAGGACGGAATACAAGGTCGTGGTTTTTCCCGATCCGGTCGGGCCGGTCAGGAAGATGAGCCCGTGCGGCATCTGGGAGGCGGTCAAGAAATCCTGCTTCTGCCTGGCGTCGAAGCCCAGCTTCTCGATGTTCAAGTCCACGGCCGCCTTGTCCAGCAAGCGCATGACGACTTTCTCACCGTAGACCGTGGGGCAGATGGACACGCGGACGTCGATGGGCCGGTTCTGGACCTTCAGCGAGAACTGCCCGTCCTGGGGAAGGCGGCGCTCGGCGATGTCGAGCCTTGATAAAATTTTTATGCGCGACACAACGGCCATGAACGCCTTCTTCGGCGGCGCCATGCGCTCGTAGAGGATGCCGTCTATCCTGAATCTAAGAATGACACGCTCGTCGTAATTCTCCAGGTGAATATCTGAACATCTTTCGGTCACTGCCTGCTTTAAAACCGCATTGACGAGACTGACGACCTGATCATCGCCCGTCCTACCAAGAGTCTGGTCCAAATCAATTCGAGCTTCTGCGCCCCCCTCACCTGCGGCTTCATCCGTCATCGTTGAGGATGCCGCAGAGGGTTCGCGATTCATCGTTTGTTCGATGAGGCTGGTTCCGCCTCCTTGGTAAAATTCATCGATAACTTTGATGATCTGCGTCTTGGTCGCGACGAATGGTTGGATTTCGTAGCCGGTCATTACCCGAAGATTCTCACGTAACAGGATGTTGTCCGGATCGACCATCGCGACGGCCAAAATTTTGTCGTCCAAAAAGAGCGGAAGCACAAAATGCTCTCGGGCATAGGCTTCGGGGACCATCTTGTCCAAGCCCTGGGATTTCTCTACCTTGAGGATTCGGTTCTCTTTGGAGGCGTAAGGAAGGCCAAGGAGCTTCGAATAGGCAATGGCGATAGGTTCATCATCGCAAAACCCCAGTTTAACCACGGCCTCGCCAAAGGAAATTTTAGATTCCTTGGAAAATCCCAGCGCCCTGGCCCGCTGGTCCTCGTTGATGATGCCGCTGGAGACAAGCATGTCCCCTACGTGAGCCTTCTCGCTCATTCGTGCCATCTTAAATGAAGTATACCCGCTCCCTCAAAAAAGTCAAGCAAACGGGCCGGTGCCTCCTAATGTCTAGTCGCTCACGATGGTCGGGGTGATGAAAATGACCAGATCTGAATTAATGCGCGAAGAGGAGGTGTCGGTGAAGAGCCACCCAATGAGAGGAATATAGCCCAGGAACGGCACCTTGCGCACGGTTTTGTTCTCCGTGGATTGGAGAAGCCCCCCCACCACCAGCGTTTGGCCGTTCTTGACCCGTACCATGGTCGAGGCGCTGCGGGTAATCGGATCAAAGACGGGCTGAAGGGCGCTGGAGAGCGCGGAGCTCTGCACGTTGGTGAAGATCGGCTTGACGGACATGGTAATGTAGCCGCCGGTGTTAATCTGCGGGGTCACGACCAAAGTCAAGCCCGTGCTCACGCGCTCCGGCGTGACCGGAACCACGGTGGCCCCGCTGACTCCGGTAGGATTCGGCGGCACGAAAATGGCTTGGTCATCGACGGTTTGAATAATCGCGGGCTTATTATTCAACGTCAATATTTTCGGCTTGCCCAAGAAACGCGCTTCGGAATGGGACACCAAAGCGCGCAGAATCACCTGGAGCGACGTGAGGTTCAGCACGCTGGTCATGACATTGCTGCCCAGCAAGGGAGTGCTGAGAAGAGAGGCGCCTGAACTGCTGTTGGCCGTGCTCGCTGCGCTTTGCGTGCCCAGCGTGCTGATGACGTTGACCACCGGATCCAGAAACCTGACGGCGGACAAATTGCTCGGCAGAACCATGGGAAAGCTGGTGTCGCGCTGCCCGCCGGTGAAGCTGGCCAGTTCGCCGTCGTTGCCGCCCCAGCTGACTCCCAAGTCGTTTTCCTTATCCGAGTCGATTTCCACGATCTGGGCCTCGATCATCACTTGCCGCGTTTTCTTGTCGAGCGCGCTGATGATTTGATCGACTTGCGGGAACACCTCGGGAATGTCGGTCACGATGAGCGAATTGGTGCGCTGGTCCACTTCCGCGTGTCCCGCGGGAGAAAGCACGCTGCAGATGATGCCAAGAATGGGAATTTCAGAGGATTGCTGCTGCTCTCCTCCTTGGCCTTGCCTGCTGCTGCCGCTGCAGCCCTCCGACGTCGTGCCTGTATTTCTCTGGGACGATCCAGACGTCGAGGAGCCGCTGCTTTGGCCGGACATGCTTCCGCCCGTCATTCCGCTGCCGCTCGATCCCGGAGTGATGCTTGCCTGCTCGGCTTGAATTGACTCGATGGGAATAAGCGGAATATAGGAGAGGGCATAAATCCGCGTGATGAGATTAGGAATCGTCTTTGATCGGGGCATGACGATGTAGGTGTTGCTGTGGCCCACCTGCTGATAGGTCAAGCCCTTAAGCTCCAGAAGGACCTGTAGCGCCTCCCGGACGGTGACCTTCTGCAGGAAAACGGTGACCGTCCGGCTTTCCAGGCCCTCCGTGATGATGAAGTTGACGTTTGACTGCGCGGAAATGGTCTGAAGAAACGTGGCCAGAGGAGCGCCCTTAAGGCGCACGCTGACCACTTTGTCCAATGGGGAAACCGATTTGGAGGGCGCAGGCCCGCTTGAGGGAAGCTGCTGGCCGACCTCGATAGACGGCGGCGGGGCGGATGAATACGAGGCTTGGGACGAGCCCTGGAACTGCGAGCTTCCCACCGGAGTCCCCTCCATGGAATTAGCCTGCTGCTGCGCGCTTTGATCCTGCTGGGAGAACTGCGGATTGACCTCCGGCTCCGCGTCGCGCCTCTGCGCCCAAGCCGGCTCGGCGAGGCAAAGCGCCGTTTGCGCGCAAAGTAAAACCACCGCCGTTTTCTTCGCCGCGGCATACGCCCGGTGAAACGTCCGCCGCTTGAAAATTCCCGCGAAAACCGCAAACGCCGTGAACTGTCCGCGCTGTTTCATACGAAAGCCTCCTCGATTCATTTGCCCATGGCCTTCACGAACGTTTTATTTCCGTAGCCGAAAACGACGGAGTTCTTATTGATCTTGATGACGCGTATCTTCCCGATGCGGTCGCCTTCTTTTAGAGTCATGTTGTTGTTGACAATCGCCATGGAATTGCCGGGCGCGTAGACAATGCCTTCTAAATGGACCGTCGATTCGATGGGCGGCCGGTATATTTTTATTTTCTTCCTTTTCGGCGGATGCAGCCGCAGCCACTCCGCGCGCGCGCGCTCCAGCCGGAGTCTCCGCAATTCGCTCAGATCCGCGGGGGAAAGAGTCGGGTCCCGCGCCACCTCAATTTCGTAGGTCGCGGGAGCGGCGTCGGAGCTTCGCGAGACGGCGGGCACGGACGCCGCGGGCTGCGCGATCTTCTTGGCCGCGGCGGGAGCGGGAGAAGCAGCCGCAGGGCCGGCCACCGCGGCGGGAAGGGCGGCATCGGCTTTTGCCGCGATGGGCGCCGCCCGGCCGCCCGACGAATCCAGCGGATTTCGAAACTTGGTTTGCCCCGGAGATTTGCCGAAAATATCTCCCGAGGGAATACGGCCGCGCGCTATTTCGGAAATCGCCGCGGCCTGGGTGCTTTGCATGCCGGTTTTCCAACGGTAAAACAAGAACGCGGGAATGGCCAAGACGACGGCCAAGAGCCCCCATCCCAAGGCGCCTTGTCTCACGGCGTGAACCTCTGCGTTGGGATAAGCGTGTCGATTTCCAACGTCACCTGGTTGTTCCCGACAGACTGAGCGTCTTTCTTTAGATGAATGGACGAAATCTCAACCCGGGGCCGCAGATGCTCCAGGCGATTGAGCACGGCCAAAAGTTGGGAATACCTCATGCCCGCGGTTACGGTGAGCGACTCATGCAAAATAGAATCGGGCGTGTCCGCGTCCTCCTTGGGCATAATCGAATCCGCAGTGACGCCCTCTTCTTCCAGGCAATTAAGAACGGACGCGTTGAGCCAGTCGCCCTTTTGTTTCGACGGCAGATGGGAATAGATGGCGTTTAAGCCGCCGCTCAGCGATTTATACGAATCGGCGGAGTCGAATTCGGATTTCGCCGCGGCGATTCTTTCTCCGATCATCTCCAACTTGGCGCTGGCCGGTGAATAAATCAGCATATAAGACGCCAAAACAAACGCCCCCCCCGCGACGAACGCCCTGGAAAAACGCCGCCATCCTTTGTCCCGGAGAGTCGCCGTCGTGTTTCGAATTTCCTCTTGAATGGAGGAAACCGCGCGGTTGAGAAAAAGCTTCAAATCGATGTTCATTCTGATTTCCGGGCGCTGGCGTTCAGGGTAAAAGCCATCACCGGGCTTGCGGCGGAGCCAGGCCCGCCGTTGTATTGGGACTGATTCTGAATGCTGATTTGAATTTGCTTGAAAAATTTCCCAATCACGGGCGCGGCGCTCAAATTATCGCGGAATTCATAAATCGCGTTCTGCTCGTCGATCGGCGTGGACGCTTGGCTGTTGCCCTGTATCTCAAGGCTCCGGCCCTCGGACTGCGCCCCATATCCGTCCAAGGCCGCGTTGGCCGCTTGGTTCTCGTAGGAAACATCGTTGACCCAAACGCCCGAAGGCACGCTGTCTCCTATGTCCCTAAGAACCGCGGACGGAGGGGCGCCGCCGGAAGAGACCCCCTGCAAAACCGTCAATTGCTTGCGCATCGAATCCAGCAGCGTGGAAATATCCATCGCCGACTTCCCGCCTAAAACGGCGCCGATCTGCGGATCGACCCGATAACGCGCAAGCTCGCCGGCCCGCAGCCGGTAGGACAAGAAATGCGCCGCCCCGATGACCGCGAACCACAAGCTGACCAGCACGGAAGCCGCCAAGATGGTCCGCGCCGCCCTCATTTCATCATCGCCTATTTTTCCGATTCCTCCTAAATCCAACGAGATCGGCGAAGGCGCCGTGAATCTCAAGGATGCTCCCAGCGCGGCATAGCCGTCCCAGCTGCCTTGCTTGAGACCCAGCGGAGCCGCTTCGTCGCGAATGGCGGCGTTGATTCCCAGTTCCTTTCCGAAGGCTTCCCGCCAATTCTCCAAGGGCACGCCGCTGCCGCTGATAAATACGGCTTCGACGTTTCCGACGCCCAACTGCTTCTGGGAAAACGCCACGCAGCCCTCCAAGTCCAGGCGCCGCTGATCTTGGAGGGAGACTCTCGGCCCGAGAAAAACTTCGCGGAAGAACACGGGAATGCCTTTGTCCGCAAGGATAATCCGGATATTGCCGCCGTCAAAGTGCACGCAGCAGCATACGTTCGGCTTCCCGGCCTGGCGCGCCTTGCCCCAAAACCGGAGCGTCGAAAGGCACGCCATTTCCACGCTCATCGGCCGCAGCCCGAGGCTTTTCGTGAAATCCACGATCCTGCCCAGGTTGTTCTTTGCCGCCACGCCGAAAAGCACGCCGCTGCGCGAATTTTTCGCGGCATCGGGCGCGATGGGAAAAACCTGGAAGTCGTGGCTCAACGTTTCGAAGGGAAGAGGAATGTATTTTTTCGCTTGGAGCGGAATGGCGGATTTCCAAAATCGCCGTTCGATTGATGGCACGACGAAATACCGCAGGATGCACAGCTGATGAGACAGGGTCACCACGACGTTTTTCGTCGCCCATTCGGTTTGTGACAAGGACTGGCGGAGAATTTCGGCGGCCTTGGAGCCTCCGGAGAGAAAATCCTTGTCGATGGCCGCGCCGGCCGTCGGAAACGCCTTGAGTTCCGCGTCGCTTTTCGGATCGATGGAAATCGGCACGCGCACGAGGTGCCGGGCCTCCAGCTTGCCTCCGGATCCCAGGGCCGTCTCGGCCAGATAAACGGCTTCCTGGCTGATGTGCATTCCCAGCACGGGAAGGTTGCTCGGCGTCGTCTTGCCGAACGCGAGCTGGGTGATGAGTCCGTCAATGTCCGGGGAATTCATTTCGATTTCGAGAACTCCACGATCGCCCGAGCCTTGGATCCATCGGAAACGTTCGAGGAAACCTGCAGCCGCGACGGGTTCATGCCGAAGCGATTAATCAGAAGATTGGCGACAATCTGCCCCCGGCTGCGGGCCAACTGCGCGGCGTTGGCCTCGGACGACGCGGCATAGCCTGTAATCGCGAGAGAGTCGGAAGGCTGCGCGGCCGCCGCGTCCGCGATTTTGCCGACGAGCGCTTCGTATTTCGAATCCAGCTCATAGCTGCCTTGCTTGAAGGCCACGTCGTAGCTACTGGGAGCGGCCGGGGCTTTCTTCCGGATGAGAATTCTAGGAGCGTGAACGCGCTTTCTCCGTCGCGCCTCTCGCCGGGGCCTTCTTTTTCCGGCGATTTGAATCCAATGCAGGCTCCGCCTGTCCACAATGAGAGAAGCGGCCTTGGGCGCGCTGGCGAGCCAGTCCGGCGAGGGCGCTCCTTTGGCCCCCGCGGACGCGGCCGGAGTGGCGGCCGGAGGAGGCGCCGGCATCGCCGCGGCGGGCGGGGGCAGAACGGTAATCCAGCGGTGCAGGACCCTTCGCCGATTCTTGCCGTCCGTCGCGATCAAAACGCATTCGTAGCGTCCGGGCGGCAGGGCCGCCCCGAAATAGCGCGAATGCCCATTCCAATAAATTTGATGAAAGACGGGGCTGTCCCCCATGACGCGCTCGATGGGCGTCAAGCCTCCGGACCCGCTCGCGTCCACCTTGAGCAGTTGGAACTCCCAGGACGCGATGCCCGCCGGAGGCTCCTCGACCGAGAATTCGATGATGCTTCCCCCGCCCTTATCCGTCCTGAAGCTCGGCGGGTCCACGCCCAAGGATAAGGGTGGGCCGTTCTCGGCGCCGATCGCCCCGCTGTTGAGCTGGAGGGGCTGATCGTAGACGAAGACAAGAATAATCCCATCGAAGCTTTCGATCGAGCCGGGAACGTTGACTTGGGAGTTCAAGAGATTGACATTGACCCTGTCCGGCGCGAGGCCCGCGGAAAAAAGCGCGGAAGAAACCCCCATGGCGCGGCGCATGTCTATGATTTTAGCGTCGCCCAGCGGCGCCCCTTGCGGCAGAATCTCAACCTGGGCGTTTCCAAGGGCAAAAATGAGGTCGGTCAACGGGCCCACCATGGCGTCGGCCCCTTTCTTGAAGTTGATGCCGGAACCGAAAAGAGCGGCGGCCGGCAGCCCCACGGCCTGCGGATTGCCGTCGGGACCGACCACGATTTTAACGCCCTTGACGGCCCGCAGCTTATCCAGGCTCTTTTGCGCCAGGCTTTCGATTTTAACTTTGATTTCCCGCTCCATGAGCGCTTCGTTCATGCCCTCGCCGCCGCTGGGCGCCGGAGAGCCCGGCGATGAAAGCGCCGGCCCGGGTCCGGCGGCCGGCGCTTGGCCGGGGGCTTCCGGAACAACTGCATTTTGCGGCTCGCCCACGGCGCCCTGTCTGGCCTTTAAATCCATGCGGCGGGTCAGCAGATTAAGGTACTCATTGGCCATGGTGCGCTCCGAAGGAACGCCGCTGGTCAGTATATCCATGAATCCGTCCATCGCCGACAAGTCATCCCCCTTTTGATAATCCCGAATCGCCCGCTGCATCTCCTGGCTCAAACCGGCCGTTTCCGGCGTGGGCGTCTGGGCGCCGGCGAACGATCCCATTTGCGCCGTCGCAGGATTAAAAAAAAATGCGGTCGCCGAGATCATAAATAATGCGACAAACAAAGTTCTCTGCATGAGCGCGGCCCCGCGCCGCTCTATCGGCGTACGGGGTATAGACTATATAGGGATTAAGGATTGCTGAATTATTACAATGCGCGCTTATTTAAATGAGCTTTGGATGGACGAAAGCTCCCGCTGCGCGATCTGGTTGCCCGGATCGATGGATAGGACCCGGCGCCAGAGGTTGGCGGCATCGCCGAGCCGCCCGGCGGCTTGATAGGCATCGGCGAGGTTCATGCAGGCGGTCTCATTATTCGGAGCGTCTTGGACGGCATCTTCCAGCGGCCCGATAGCCTCCTGCGGGCGTCCTCGAGCCAGAAGCAGCGTTCCCAGCAGGAACTTCGCGTCGGCCGCCTGGGGGAGCAGTTCCGCGGTTTCTTGCGCCAGCGCGATGGTCGAATTGGACATATTTTTTGCGGCGACGCGGCGCCGAAGCTCGTCGAGCATGTCGAGGCCCTTAAGAACAGCCGGCTCGGGCAGGCGGGTTTGCCGCGCCAAAGCGCTCAAGTTATGGCGCGCGATCTGCAAGTCGGGATTGATCGCCAGGGCCCGGGAATAGGCTTCCTCGGCCTGGGGGTATTGCTTGCGCAAGGTGTAGAGATATCCCAAATTATTCCAGTAGTCGGGCGAAAGCGGGAAAATCGAGACCGCCTGTTTTAAAATGGACACGGCCTGTTCCCCGTATTGCCGCGGATGGCGCAGATAAAGATCGCTCAGAGAATTGTAGGCCGGCTGCGACAACGGGTTGATGAGCAGGGAAACGCGCAGGAATTTCACCGCGTCCTGGTCCAGGCCCAGATGCGCGCTGTCGACGGCGCCGATGTTGTAATAGATCTCATCGTAGCCGGCGTTCGACCACAGAGCCTCCAGATAGGCTTGGCGGGCGGCCGCGTAGCGCTGTGCCTTGGCGTAGGAGTTTCCCAGTTCGTAGAGCATGTTGACCTCGCGCGGCCCCCAGGAACGGGCCTCTTCCAACTGGGCGACGGCGCCGGCCGTGTCGTTCATACGGTCGAGCTTGAAGCCCGCGAAATAATGGACTTCTCGATTCCAGGTTTTCACCCAGTACCAGCCCGCTCCAAAAAACGCCGCCGCCGCGACGGCCCCGAGCGTCCGCTTCCACGCGGCGCCGAAATTAACGTTCCAAGGCCTGTCGCTGGCTTGAGCGGGACTCGCCGCCGCCATCGTAAGGCCGGCCACCCACCAAAATAAAAACGCGGGGACCGCGAAATGGAGCGAGACGTTGAGCAAATTATCCACGAGCATGCCCGCAATCCCGGCCGCGCCGGCTACAAAAACCCAGTCTTCCTTGCGCCGCGATTCGAAGTGGGTCCGCGCCGCCCTGAAGAACGTCGTCCACATCCAGAGTAACATGCCCACTCCCAGGATGCCTGCTTGCGACCAGTACTCCAGGATTTCATCGTGGGCGTTGTTGGCGTGGGTCCTCAGGCCGCGAAGAAAATGGATGGCCAGAAGGACCGGACCTTGATAGAAGGGATAAAAGAGCTCGAAAAATCCGAAGCCCTGGCCGGTCAACGGATTTTGCTTGCCCATGAGCCACGCAGAAATCCAAATGAGAACGCGCTGGTAAAGCGGCGAATAAATTTTATGCCGATCCAGGGCCCGGCCGAGTTCAAGGAAGCGGCCCATGGCGCTCAGGCGGTAGCCCGTCGATATCGAACTCTCGGGCCAGAAAATGGCCATCATTGCGGCCAGACCGAAAAGGAAACCAAACGGCCGCGGATTCTTGGAAACCGATCGACGAAACTCGCGCGAGAAAAGAAGAACAGAGAGCGCCACCGCCGAGCCGAGCCACGAGGAGCGGGTTAGGCTGCACAGCAGGGCCGCCTCCAGAGACAGGGCCACGGCGGCGTAAACCTTGCGCTTGGCGCCGCTTGCCTGGGCGTAGAGCATGACCGCGATGGGCAGGAGGACGACGTTGAACGAGGAGAGAAAATTGGGGTTTCCGAAAGTCGAGACCGAACGGCCGCCGTAGGGGTTGAGCGTGTAGGGCCAAATGAACTCCATATTGAAGTACTGAACGATGCCGTAGACGGAGGCGATGAAGCCCACGGCCAAAGCCAGATGGAGGTAGTCAATCCAGCGATTCTTGCGGCACAGCCAGCATGCCCCGATAATGCCTCCCACCCAAAGCAGGGCTCCGTACCCGCTCCAAAACTGGCCCCAAATGTTCGCGGCCGCGGCGTCAGGAGGCCGTAGCGACGGAAAACCAAGCCAAAGCACGCTCCAGAGAAGAATGACGCCGATCCACGCCCATATATCGACGTCCACGTCGTTGCGCCGCGTGTTTCCGAACAAGACCGCGGAGAGGTAAAAAGGAAGAACCACATTGGTCCCCAGGAATAAATACGCCGTGGCGCCCTGGCTGATCATGGCCGGCCGATAGAAAGCGCCGTGGCCGTAATAGCCGATGGCGGAGCTCGCGGCCAAGGCAAAAACGAAGCCTGCCAACGGCACGTTCAGGGGCGTCTGGGGCCAGGGCATGGCGCCGTCGGCCGCGCCTTGCGCCGCGGTCAGGCCCGCCGCGAAAAGCAGCGCCATGTTCAAGACGACGATTTGGGTGATGTAGGGATTGCGGGTCAGGTCGGTGAAAAAAATAAGCGGGGAAACGAAAAAACAGAGGACGAAAAGAAGTATCTGGGTCCGTTTCATGCGCCCAAGGCCCGCCAAAGCGAGCCGGGGATGGGATTCGAACCCACAACCTATCGCTTACGAAGCGATTGCTCTACCGTTGAGCTACCCCGGCTTAAATTACTATTTTCTATTTGTTTTATATACAAAATCTTTAATACCACTTTCGACCTGCCCCGCCCCATTTTTGCCGAAAGTGTCCAAAAAGTGTCCACTCTGGAACTTCCTAGACCCCGCTTTATACAACTTGGCCCCGCCCTCCGCAACGCCCTCATAGCCGCACAAACGGTCCATCGCCGAGCCGAAAATTTCGGCGGCGATCCGTTTATGATCCGGCGACAAATGGCCGTAGCGCTTGTCCACCATTTCAGCTGTCGTGTGCCCCACCAGTTCGGCGATCGTCTTGAGGTCGATGCCGTTCATCATCATATAAGAAATTGCGGTGTGCCGCAAATCATGAAAGCGGAAGCCCTTGATGCCCGCGACCCGCAGCGCCCTCTTGAAACCGAAGCGAACATCGCGCATCGGTCCGCCGTCCCTGCGATGGAAAACGCTCTCCCCTTTCTCTCCGGCTGTTTCGCGCATGGTCTTAAGCAGTTCCCTGGCCCTGGGCGGCAAAACCACCTGATCCGGCTCCTTCTTTTTGGTCTTGGGGAAATAAACGTAGCCGTTCTCAAGATCGACGTCCTGCCACCGCATACCGGCGATCTCGCCGAAGCGTCGCCCGGTATAAAGAGCGAAGGTCACGATCTCCTTTATATGCGGGCTGCAGGCGGCTAAAAGAGTCCGGATTTCCTCCGGCTTCAGGTAGCGCTTGCGGATGAATTCCCGCTCGTCGTAGAGCTTGATTCCGCGCAGGGGGTTGGCCGGTATGAGCTTCCAATCCGCCGCCTTGTTCATGATCCGGTGCAGGCAGGAGACTTCCCGGTTTACGTGGGATTTGGAGATCGTCTTGCTGTTGCCGGCATACCAAGCGGCGATCTTTGCCTGTCGTTCGGCCTCGCTCAGCTTCCACGCGGCCCGGCCCGTGTAAGGATGGTGGCGCGGTTCTTTAAGCCTCTGCGCCATGAATTTCTCCGCTCGGGCGACGTCGATATCGGAAAGGGCCAGATCGCCGAAGGTCTCATTGAGCCGCCGGACATAAATGCGCTCCTGGACAATTGACCGGATGCGGCCCTGGACCCAATCCAGATAGGTCTTGGAAAAATTATGAAAAGTCTCCCGGCTGACCTTGCGCACGTCCAAAAACTTGTTTTCCGCGAGATCGAGCTTCCGTTTCGCCAGAACGGATTCGGCCAATTTGCGGTTCGGGCCGACTTTTTCACGGATGCGCCGGCCGTTGGCACGGTAATCGATGAACCAGTTCTCGCCCTTTCTAATTATGGCCATGGTTCCCTCCTATCAGCATACGTCCAGACAGACGGAATAGTTCCCTCCTTCCCTCTCTCAAATCAGCGGGAAAGAGGCACGGAAGATCAGCTTTCTTCCGCGGAGAGCGGATAGAGGGCCAATCCCTTCATCGGAAAATCCTTGATATTATCCGTGATGAAGACGCATCGGTTAGACACGGCCGTTGCCGCCAACAAGCAATCGGCGACCGAGAGGGTCAATCCCTTTTTGGCGAAGTCGCGCTTGAAGAGGCCCGCCTGGCGCGCAATATCGAACGTGATCTCCATGTAATCCAGGCTTTCCAAAAAAGCGCCGGTGTCTTCTTCCTCCTTGGCGCGAAGGCCGGCGTATATCTCCGCCACATTGATGGCGCAACAAGCCAGGGTATGGCCGTCTTTGAGCAGACGTTCCAATAACTTCTCCCGCTCGTTGCGCCCGTTCAAAACGTCGATAATGACGGAGGTGTCGAGAAGATAAGAGGCCATCTAGCGTCCCAGATGTCGCTGATGACGCTTCTCGTCTTGCGCCCTAAGCGACTTTACCCATTGGACGGAGCCAGCCTTGAGTTCGGGATGATCCTCGCCCTTCCAGGAACCCGCGGCCCGCCGCAAGCCTTCGATCTGGCTTAAACGCTTCAACTCGTGAGAGGCTGCGTCGGCCAAAAAGCGGCTGCGGCCCCGCTTGCCGACCAGGGAATCGATGCGCCTGACCAAGTCCCCGGGAATGACGACGTGCGTGCGTTGATTCATCGGAATTCTCCTAGTGGGACATAGATATCCCATATCTATATTAACATAGAATGGGATATTTGTCAAGAGCATCGTTCGATTGGGAGGAATCAAAGAACCGTTCCTCATCGTTTCAAAAGAGCGGGCTCGACGGTTCTTACCTCGATCCATTCGTTGATGCGGCGTTCCGGGAACCGCGTCAAGCGGCCGACCTTTGTATAAGGAATGCGCTTCTGACTGATGTTCTGCCTCAAGAGGAACTCAATCTCCCCTCCCAAGCCCGCCGTGCGTCCGCTGCCTTCCTTCCCGTCCCTTTTGCGGTTCGTGCAGTTTTTCATATCGCACCTCCGATACCCGGAGGGCGAAAGTTCCCGAGAAAGACCCGTCAAGCGAGGATTATATGGCGGGTCCCTACCTGGAAACCGCCCCCGGCGCGGCCGGGCTGGCGGCCTCGCGGCACCGCGCGCGGTAGCGCGCAGTGCTACGCCGCATAAGGAAAATGCGTTGCGGCGTTAGCAGCGAGCTGTCCTAAAACTTGGGGCTCGGCGGGGGTTGGGCCGAGTTTTAGGATTTCCGGAAGGGAGGGCCGTTTATGCCGCAGCGCGGCGGGCTTTCATCCTGGGGACTTGAGGAGAGGTGCGACTGCAAAAACGAAGCAGCGGAGAAAGGGACGGGAAGGAAATCGGCCGGAAAAAGCGGAGCGAAACCGCCGGCCGTCGGGCGGTGGAATCAGGGAAGTTCGCGGTCCCGGTCGGTCGCTTGGCCGGGAGGAGCGCTCACGGACCGAACCGCGCGCCCACTAGACGCTAGCAGACCTTTCCTTAGCGGCGTCTGTGCCGGGCCTGAAAGGTCCCGGCCGTCGGGCGGTGGAATCCCAGGGCCGTGGGCGGAGTGGACTAACCCGCAGGGTTATCCAAGCCCCGCAACGCGGGACAACGCTTTCCACCAACGGGCGGAATCCACCGCATAGCGCCTATGCGCTCAATCGAAAATCGCTGCTGGTTCCTTCATGAAGAATTCTTCCAGCGGCATTCCTGACGGACCTATGATAAAAGGTTGGGCTTGGGGATGTTGGCGAAGGAACGCTGAGAGTCCTTGACCGGGCTTATCGCGGCCTGATTTAACCTCAACTGCCCAAAACTTCCTCGGCGTTTTGATCACGAAATCCACCTCATCGTTGCCGTCCCGCCAGTACAACACTTGATGGGTCACGCGGTCCAAGCCGTTAAGAAGCTGCCCCCCAACCGCATTCTCGACTAATCTGCCCCACCACGGCAAGTCCTGTCTGGTGTGGCTAAAATCATCGCCTGAATAAGCCGTCACCAGAGCGTTGTTCCAAAACACCAGTTTGGGACTTCCCGCCCTCTTGCGCCCGCGGCCGGAGCGAAAGGAATTGAGGCCGCTGACTAGGAAAGCCGTTTCCAGCAAATGCAGGTAATGAGCCAAAGTCGTGGTATTGCCCGCATCTTGCAACTGGCCCAACATCTTATTGTATGAGAGAATCTGCGCGGGATACGCAACCGCCAAGCCAAAGAGATGCCGAAGCAACGCGGGCTTAGCTACCGTTGTCAATTGCAGGACGTCGCGGGAGAGCACGGTCTCGATGAGGGAATCGGTAACGTAACGACGCCATGCGGATTCATCTTTTTTTAACGGCGCGGCGCCGGGATAACCTCCAAAGAAAATCCACTCATCCATGTTCCAGCCAAATGCGCGCCGCATTTCGGAAAGCCCCCAATGGTTGCACCGATAGGTCACGAACCTGCCGGCTAGGCTTTCCGACAAACCTTTTTGCATGAGCAGCGTCGATGAGCCAAGAAGAACGGCTCGAATGCCTTTGCGCTCTCTTTTCTCCTTGTCCCATAGGAGTTTGACGATCTCGCTCCAACCTTTAACCTTTTGCACCTCATCAAGGATAAGCAAAACCTTTTGCCCCTTGACGCAACGCGAGAGGGCGTTGGCCCATTGGGCATGTATCCACTCTGGACCGGGAGGCAAAGGAGCATCCGCGGCCGCAAAAACAACTTCTCCCCGCCAAGATTTGGCAGCCTGAGCGGCGGCCGTCGTCTTGCCCGACTGGCGCGGCCCTGTGATGGCGTGCAGGAAGGGGATATTATCGCGCAGAGCTTTCTCAAGCTCAGCGACAAATGGCCGCTTATATTGGGCGCTGGTCATATCCTAGTCCTTTTCATTATATCAGCTATTGAGATAATATACTCAGTGATTGAGTATTTTGTCAATAGGCCGGCAGGCTCGGGGGTTGAGCGCCCCGATTGGGGAAGGCTGATTATCCATGAGCTACGATGAGCGGGACTTCCTTCTCTTCCCCCCATCCTTGACGAATTTCATATTCCCAAAAAAGCCGGCGAGCCGCCTCTTCTCAAACTCCTGGGGACTCATGGACTCCATGAGATGCAGATTGTCCCGGGCCGTCCGGTAATCAGGATTCAACTTCAAGGCTGCCCGGAGCATCTCCAAGGATTGCTTCCGGTGGCCAAGCATGGCGTGGGCCGTGGCTAAATTCCCCAGGATTCGAAAGATTTCGGGATGGCCTTTCAAGCGTTGATAGGCCCCTTCGTAGCAGCGCAAGGCTTCTTCTGCGCGACCATTTCGCAAAGCTTTTTCGCCCTCGACCAGCATGTGGTCGGCCTCAATTTCGTTCGCGGACGGTCCAACGGAATCTATGGAAACGTCATAGCCGATCCGCTCCTGAGGATTCCCCAAAGTCTTTCTCTCCTCAAGGATGGCCTGTCTGGGCGTCTTGCCGTCCAGCTCCTTTTGAGGCAAGTCCAACCACTGCGCAACAGCAGCTTGAACGGCCGCCGGTCCGGGATTAGAACGGGCCGATCCTTCGCAGAGAAATCTCTCCTGAATCATTCGATTCATGTCGCCAAGGAGCATCCGCTCCAGCGGTCCCTTGTTCAAAACTCTGGGGTCCAAGGCCGGATCGCATTCGGCGAGCGTGCGATTCCAGAGCGTGGAGACAAGGTCGGCGGCTTCCTTGAAATCGGGCTTCGCCGACAAGCCGCGCAGCATATCCTCAGCAAACGGAGGTCGCTTCGCTTTCTTGGCGTGGGCTTCGCGTATGCTTTCTTCGATGCGCGAGACTGGAACGTCCACCCCTGATTTCTGCAAGATGGAGGCGAGCCGGGCTCTGACCCGGCCCAGGTCCTCATTTTCCCAGTCCGTCTTGGGCATGAGAAGCCGCACCGCATCGCGCGGGCGCAAACCCGGTCCCAGTTCTTCGGCGGCGCTGCCGGAAAACAAGCGGTCCAGGCTGTAGCTGCCTTCGCGGGGCAATGGAAATCCCGCGTTGGACATGGCCCAATGATCCTCGAAAGCCACCAGCCGGCCGACAAGGTAGGAGCCTTTCTCGGCCTGCCGCGATCCCGTCTGTTCGAAGACGCGCAAGCTTCCACCATCAGGGAAAGCCTTCAAGTTAATCCATTCGCCGGGCGATGCCTCCTCAACCCGAAAGAGGCCAAACCGGTTGGTGGCCATGAACTTGCGGTAAACGGCGAGATCTTGCTTCGCGCCCTTTTTCTCTTGTTCCAAAACTTGAATGAACAGTTCAAGCGGGGTAACGCCCCGGCGCGTCAGCTTGCGATCCATGAGGAACCAATCAGAGAAAAATCCGTAGGCCAGAGGCAGGTTGTCTCGTGGAACACCGGCCGGGCTAATGAAGAATTCATCGAGGGCTTCCTGCTCCTCGATTTTCAGGGCGCCGAATATTTGAGCCCAGCGCCGGAACCTATTCCAGTATTCTAAAGGGGTCCCGGTTGTTCGGACCACGGTCGGCCTGATTTAAGGTGCCGTCGCCGTTTTCCTTGCCGTTGACGTTTCCAACCCCAAAGAAAGCCGTCGTCGGCCGTTCTTCTTTCTTTTTGCCGACTTTTTCTTTCTGTGGACGGCGGTGAATATCGTGCATAACTTTTACTGGATGAGTCCAGGGCGCGTGCCGACGCCGTAAACTTCCGCCGGCGTGCGGTAGCCCAGGTTTTGATGGAAACGTTCCCCGTTGTAAAACGGGAAATAATGCTCCAGGCCCTGGCGCGCGGCCGAGACGGTCTCGTAGTCATGCAGATACACATCCTCGTATTTGACCGTGCGCCATAGCCGCTCCACGAAGATGTTGTCGAAGCATCGCCCCCGCCCATCCATGCTGACGATGATCTTTTCGCCTTCCAAGCGGCCGATGAAGTCATCGCTGGTGAACTGCGAGCCCTGATCCGTGTTGAAGATTTCAGGACAAGCGCGGCGCAGGGCCTCTTCCAGCGCCCGCACGCAGAAGTCCGCCTCCAGCGTGTTGGAGAGTTCCCAGGACAGCACGTAGCGGGAAAACCAATCCATGATGGCCACCAGGTAGGCGAAGCCGTGCCTGAGCCTCAAATACGTGATGTCCGCGCCCCAGACTTGGTTGGGCCGCTCGATTTTAAGCCCGCGCAACAGGTAGGGGTAGCGTCGGTGTTTGGCCCCGTTGAAGCTCAAGTTGGGCTTGGGGCAGATGGCCTCAAGCCCCATCGTCCGCAACAATCGGCGCACGCGATGGCGCCCCACGCCGTAGCCGAGTTCCTGGAGCCGGCGCGTCATCTTGCGCGCCCCATAGAACGGCGTGCGCGTGTATTGCTCGTCCAAGAGGCGCATGAGCTCCAAGTTCTCGGCGCTGGGTCCCGCAGGCTCATAATAGAAGCCGGAACGAGATATCCCGAGAAGGTCGCACTGCCGCCGCACCGAGAGTTCGGGGTGTCCAGCCTGGATCATGACGCGACGCTCATTAAGTCCCAGGCAGGAGCTTTTTTTTTAGCCAGTCCAGCTCCACCTTCAGCCGCCCGATCTGCTCGTAGAGCCTTGATTGCTCCGCTTCGCGATCCCCGGCGCCCTTTAAGCCGCCGTTAAGAAACAACTGCGGCAAGCCTTCCGCGGCCCGCCGTTTCCATTGCCCCGCTTGATGCGGGTGGACCTCATAATGCGAGGCCACCTCGTTGATGGTCTGATCTTCCCTTAGCGCCGCCAAGGCCACGCGCGCCTTGAACTCGGCGCTGTGCTTCCGCCGTTTGCCCTGCATCTTTTTGATCCCCATTTTAGGCCAATTTTAGCACCTTAGCCCCTGGTCCGAATTTCTGGGACCACCATA
>DATLUA010000028.1:0-7675 GCA_035533295.1 Elusimicrobiota bacterium
CACGTTCTTGCGGTTGAAATCAGGCATGAGAATGACGCCCACGGGCGGCATGCCGGCGGACAAGGTGACGTTGACCAGGGAATTTTTCTCGACGCTCGCCTCTTCCTTGGGGTCTTGGCCCATGACCAAGCCCTTGTCGAAACGCAGCGAATAAGCCTCCTGCACCTCGCCTAGGCCCAGTTCGTTCTCGCGCAGCAGCATCTCGGCGTTGCGCAGGGGAAGCCCGGCGAGGCTGGGCGCAATCTCGGCCTGCCCGCCTTCGCTCACGACCACGTTGATGATTTTGCCCTCGCGGACGATGGAGTCCGCGGACGGGTCCTGACGCAGGATGGAGCCGATGGGAACCGACGAATCGAACTCCATGCTTTTTTCGCGCAAGCCCAAGTCCAGCGGCGAGAGCTCCGAGAGCGCGTCCGTCAGGGAGTGTCCTTTCAAATCGGGAACGGCGCGCGGCTTGCGGCTGTGGACCGCGGCGCCGATGGCCCAATCAAGCAGATAAGCGCCAAAGACAAGCAAGACGGCCAGCAAAAACAGCGATTCCAAGAGGCCCGCTTCTTTATCGAAAAATTTCATCGCATCCTAGGCCTGAAACGGCAACGCGTCGCCCGCCCGTAAGCGCAAGCCGTTCAAAAATTCAGCAGCGGCCAGCGGCTTTTTCCCTTCGGGACAGACGGTGCGGAGCCACAAGCAGGCGTCATGGCATTGTATCAAAACGCCCTGTTCCCGTCCAACGCGGACGATGAGGCCCGGCCGGCCCGGCGGAATTGGAGGATTTTCCTCGCGCGCCGTGCTCAATACGGAGAGCCTAAGGTCTCCCTTGGGAAGCCTCAAGACAACGTGGGCCTTGGGCCAGAGGCAAAAGCCCCGAACCTTGTCGTGAATGGTTTGGACCGGCTCGTCGAAGGAAAAGCGCCCGTCTTCCTTGCGCAGAAGCGGCGCCAGGCTCGCCTCGCCTCTTTGCGGCTCGCGGCGCATGATGCCCCGCGCCAAGTCCGCCAAGGCCTCTTGGACGCGCTCGACGCCGAGCCCGGTCAGGCGCTCCAAAAGCTCCCCGGCGTTTTCGTCCGGGCCTATCGCCGTCTCTTTCTGGGAAAAAATCGGGCCGGTGTCCATGCCTTCATCGAGCCAGAACAGCGTGACGCCGGTCTTGGCCTCGCCGCGCGCCAAGGCCCATTGGACCGGCGCCGCGCCGCGCAGGCGGGGAAGAAGCGAAAAATGGACGTTGAGGCATCCCAGGCGGAAGGCGTCCAGCACGTCTCTCTTAAGAATCCTGCCGTAGGCCACGATGACGGCGACGTCCGCGCCCAAGGCCTTCAAGTCCGCCGCGGCCGAGGAAGGCTTTTCGGGTTCGAGGACGGGGATGCCCAACTCCAGGGCCCGCGCCTTCACGGGGGAAGGCCGCGCGGCCAGACCGCGGCCCGCGGGCCGGTCGGGCTGCGTCACGACCGCGGCGACGCGGCCATTTTTAGAGGCAAGAAGCTCCAGAAAAGGAACGGCGGACGCGGGAGTTCCGAAGAAAACTGTCCTCATGATCATCTTAGCGCGGGCGTCAGGACCAGGTTTTCCGCAGGTCCTTGACGATGGAGAGGACCTTGAGCTTGTCGGTGAAGGGCAGCCGGTCGATGAAGAGCTTGCCGTCCAGATGATCGATTTCGTGCTGAAAGGCGCGGGCCAGGAGGCCCTCGCCGTTCATCTCCCAGGTTTCGCCGCGGGCGTCTTGGGCGCGCACGCGCACCTTGGCCGCGCGGTGGACCTTCGCGTAGACGCCGGGCGCGGAGAGGCAGCCCTCCTCCTCGTCCTGCTCGCCGGAGCGCTCGATAATCTCCGGGTTGATGAGCACCAAGCGCTGAGATTTTCCCTCGGGCCTGACGTCGATGACCGCCAAGCGGATGTTCATGCCAATTTGTGGCGCGGCCAAGCCCACGCCGTGCGCGGCCCGCATGGTGGCCCACATCGAGCGCAAAAGTCCGGGCAGCTCGGGGCGGATGGCTTCGCAGTCGACCGGCTTGGAAACGGTCTTCAAGACTTTTTCGCCGTGCTTGGTGATGCGCAGGACCGGCATCAGGCCGTGCCTCCTTCGGCGGCTTTGAGCCGCGCCAAGGCTTCCCGGGCGGACCCTGCCGACGCAATCTCATCGATGAGCGGCGCTCGAAGGAGAGCGGCCGCGCTCCGTAAAATCTTCAGGTGCTCCGCGAAAAACTCCTGCTTATCCGGGGATAAGAAAAGAAAAACCAGCTTGATGAGGATATCGGACTCTTGGGGTTCCGGAATGCCCTGCGGAACCAGGACCATGCCGGCGCAAGGCGCGGAGAGTCCCTTCAAGCGCGCATGCGGAAGGCTCAATCCCGTCTCCAGCGTGGTGCAGATGCCGCTCTCTCGATTAAGAATCTTGTCGGCGACGGATTTTTCCTCCGCTAAGCCGCGGGACCGGCAGAGGCTCGCCACCGCCAGACGAATGACTGCGGTCTTATCCGCGCCCGCGGGAGCCGCGAGGATATTTTCCTCGTTTAAAAGCGGAGCGACGGGCAGCAGGTTTTCCAATTTCTTGCCGGCTTCGAAGCTCACGCTGAAATTTTCCCATAAGCCTTGTATGTTGTCAAATACGAAGCGTTTATGGGGGCCTTGACGCGCGCGCCGAATCCCGCTATCGTTTTTGCGGGTGAAACATTTCTCCCGCATCGTTTTGGGGCTCTGGCTCGCGGCCTTCGCCGCCGAATCCGCTTCCGTCGCCCTATGGTCTTCCCGCTTGGAAAAAAGTCGGGCGCGGCTGGAAAATCTGGCGCACAACTTCTCGCGCGTCGACCGCCTGCGGACGGAAGCGGCGAAACAAATCAAAGCCCAATCCCGGGAAATGAAGTTCCTGCAAAACCTGCCCAACCTCCTGCCCAAGGACAAAGGCTATCTGCGCACCCAGCGTGCCATCGCGGACGAGGTCGAGGCCCTGCGGCGCAAGCTCTCTTGGCGGCTGCGCGGGCGGCTCTACATCGTCGTTGACGCCAAGGCGGAAAAACTCTATCTTGAACGCGGCTTTCGCATCCTGATGCAGACTGACTGCTCGGTGGGCCGCGGCGAACTCTTGGTGGACAAGAAAACCGGCCGGCGCTGGCGCTTCGTCACGCCGTTGGGGGAATTTCACGTTCTGGCCAAGGCCGCCAACCCCTTGTGGCGCAAACCCGATTGGGCCTACGTCGAAGAGGGCCAGCCCATTCCGCCGCCCGATTCGCCGGAGCGCCTGGTTTCAGGCGAGCTGGGCGCCTACCTGCTGAGCCTGGGCGACGGCTACCTCATTCACGGCGTCAAGGACGAAAAAACCTTGGGACGCCCCGCGTCGCACGGCTGCGTGCACCTGAGCGCCGCGGCCCTGAAAGAACTCTATAACGCGACGCCGGTAGGCACGCCGGTTTTCATTATCGAATGACCATGGAAAAAAAGCGTCCTTCCTTGATAATCCTCGCGGCTCTCATCCTTCTGGCCGCGCTGAACGCTTTGCGCGTCAAGCTTAAGTCCGCGGCGCTCGCGAGCCGACGCCAAGCGGCGGCGCTGGCGCAAAACTTGGACGGCGCGCAGGACGCCTTGGCGGACGTGGAATCCCTGCGCGATTTGAAAAAGGACGAGCTTTCACGCGCCAAGCGCGTGATCCTGAGCTTGACTCGTTCGCGGCAGGCGCTCTATGAAAGCGGGCTCGAACTGCAGGAGGAGGATCGCATCCTGCAAAAGCAGTGGGACATGCTCTCCACCTATCTGCAGGTGGACCTCGGTTCAGGCCGCATTTCGGTGATGCGCTCGGGCCAGGCGCTGGAGAGCTATCCCGTGCGCGACTCGCCCCCTCGCGCCTTCGGCGGCGAGGACAAGCCCCTGCCGCGCATCGTGCGCATCGTTTCGAAAGAACGCTACGCCGCCCCGGCGCGGGGAAAATCGGAGGAAGTCAACGGCCACCTGGAATGGCAGCCTCCCGAAGTCGGCACCTCCGCGCGGGCCAGCGCCTTGGGCGAGTTCGTGATGTTCACCGACTCGCCGCTCATCCTGCACGGCCCGCCCAAGAGCACGGCGGCTCACGCGGCGTATCCTCACGACTGCCTGGGTCTGTCCTGGCCGGTGGCGCGGCGGCTCTATCGGGGAAGCTTCATCGGAGAAAAAATCTGGATCGCGGGCCAGCCCAAGCCCGCGCCGGCCGCGGCGTCAATGCCGGCGAGACGCGGCCATGTGAAGATCAAACACGGGCGCAAAAAGCATGGCTCGAAATAGCGCGCGCGGCCGAACCCGACCTCCTTTAGTCCTCATCGCCAGAGACCCGCGAAGAGCGCGGGAAATTTCGCGGATCCTAAAACGCGCGCGCATCCGTGCAGCGGCCGTGCCCGTTGTCCGGGCCGCCGCGCCCGCTTCCTGGCGCGGGCTGGACCGGGCCTTGAAGAGCCTCGCCGATTTCGACGCCGCGGCTTTCGCCAGCGCCAACGCGGTGGAGGCGTTTTTCGCGCGCGCGCGGCGCCTGCGTCTAAGAAAGCTCAAGGCTCCATCGCGAATCCTGGCCGTCGGCCCGGCTACGGCGCGCTCTCTCGCGCGCCACGGCTGGCGCGCGAGTTTGGTCGCGGGCAATCCCGGCGGCGCGAATTTGGCGCGGGCGGCTAAAAACGTCCGCGGGCTGCGCGTCTTGGCGCCGCGCGCCGCAGAGGGAAAAAACGATCTCGTCCGCGGGCTGCGCGCCAAAGGCGCGCGCGTCACGGCGGCCGAGGCCTACCGCACCGTGCCCGACTCCCGCCAAAGGGCGGCGCTGCGGCGTCTGGCGTCAAATCCGGAGCTTGCGGCCGCGGTTTTTTTCTCGGGCTCGGCGGTCCATGCCTTCCGCGCGCACATCGGGACAAAAGCCTGGAACCGGCTGCGGCGCGGCCTGCTTTTCGCCGCCCTGGGGCCCACCGCGGCCCAGGCCCTGCGCGCGGCAGGCGCGCGAAAAATCAGGCAGGCCCCGCGCGCCGATTTCAAGGAGCTTGCGCGGCTTTTAGTCCGCGCGCTTTCGCCCTCATGAACTCCGCGCCATTCGCCCGCGTCATCGCCCGAGCCTTGGACGCGGGCGGGGACGTTTTGCGCCGCCGCTTCGGCCGCGTGCGCGCCCGCTACAAGGGCCGCGCCAATCCTGTGACCCAGGCTGATCTGGAAAGCCAGCGGGCCGTCCTGGGCATCATCCACCGGGCGTTCCCGAGCCACGACTGGCTCGCGGAGGAAAAAAGCGAACGCCGCGGCGGCTCGGATTTTCTCTGGATTGTCGATCCGCTGGACGGCACGGTCAATTACGCCCACGGCTACCCGGTCTCCTCGGTCTCCATCGCCGTGCTGCACCGCGGCAAGCTTCTGGCCGCGGGCGTGCACGATCCTTTTCGCCGCGAGAGCTTCACCGCCCAGGCGGGGCGGGGCGCGCGCTTAAACGGCAGGCCCATGCGCGTTTCCAAAGCACGCCGGCTCGCCCAGTCCCTCGTGGTCACGGGCTTCCCCTATGATCGCGCGCAACGGGCCGCCTTCTACGCCGGGATGGTGCAAAAATTCCTGCCCCGCTGCCACGACATCCGGCGCAGCGGCTCGGCCGCGCTCGACATGGCCTGGATCGCGGCGGGCCGCGCCGACGGCTACTGGGAGTGGAGCCTGGGACCGTGGGACGTGGCCGCGGGGATTTTGCTGGTGCAGGAGGCTGGGGGAAAGGTCACGGATTTTTCTGATCGGACGCTGGAGGGCCCTTCTTCCTTCGGGCCGGAAACCATGGCGTCCAACGGCCGCATCCACGGCCAGATGCTCGCGCTGGTGCGTTCGAAGAACGCGTAAATTCCGGCGGGTTGCGCTAAAATCGGAACGTCAGGGACACCCGATCGGTCATGCCCAGATCGGAGAAGGGCGCCCAGGCGTAATCCACCGAGAAACTTTTCCACGACAAGCCCGCTCCGGCCGCCGCGCCGGCAAAACCGCCGAGGCTTTGCCGCCCCGCGCTTTGATCGTAGCCGACGCGCAAAGCTGCGGTCCAAGAGGGCTGGGCGTAGGTCCACTCCGCTCCCAAATTCACATAAGGATCCTGGTTCTCGGGAAAATTAACGTCCATCGCGAAGCCTAAAAATGGATACGCGTGCCAAAAAAATCCGCCGCGCACGTCGGTGGGTAGGGACGAGGCCTGGGTCCCCAGCTTGAGTCCGGGGCCGAGATTGGTGATGGAACCGCCCATATCAACCGCCCCTTGCCCGACATCACCGACGTTGGGAACCTCGGCCCCTATATCCACCGCTTCGGTCTGGCCTGAAGTCCCGCTGATGATTTGCGATTGGATTAATTTCACGTCGCCGCCCACGCGCACGCCCTGGATAATTCCGGCGTAACCCAAGGCGAACGCCAGGTCATAGGGCGTGAAGCTGCCCTGAGAATTGCCCAGGGCGTCATAGGCCGTCTGCGGGGCCTGGGAGAAATAGAGAAACCCCGCGGCCACCACGCCGGCCGAGCCCAGCGAATAAGCGTAGGATCCGGCGCCGGCGTAAGTCGTCTGGAGAAGGCTGCTGTAATCGAGGCTCATTTCAGAGCGGGGGGAAGGAGCCGGCGGCGCCGAAGGCGCGGACGCGGAAGAAGACGCCCCGGCCGGCGTCGATTCGGAAAGCCCTCCCCAACCGCCTTGCCCCGGCATCATTCCCGCGAAAGAATCCGAGGGCGACTCCTTCTTCGGCTCCGAAACAGAGGATGCGCTCGACAAGGTCGCCAATCCGGCGGGATTGAGGAAAATCGCCTCGGCGCCCCGCGAGGTGGCGGCGGACGCCTCGCCCATCGCCTCAATCCGGGCCGAGGTGGGGATTTCCAAAAAAGCCGCGCCCGAGGTGCCGACGGCGCTGCTGGAGAAGGAAGCGGCCAGGGCGCAGCCGCTTGAAAGAGCCAGGGCGGCCGCGGCGCAGATGGTTCGCCGAATATTTAAATCGGCCAAACGGGGGTTTTTCGAGCCGTCTGAGGCTTGGAGGCTTCCACCGCGGCAGGATCCGGCCTCGGCGTCGGCGCTAACTCCGGTTTCTTTTCTACGGCCGGCTTCAACACAGGTTGAGGCTTCGATTCGACAACAGGTTCTTGGGCGGGAGCCGGGGCCGGGGCCGGGCGCTCTTCATCCTTCTTGCTCAGAGCCCGCGCGAGCTCGGCGACCCGCTCTAGAATTGCCTCGTTCTTCTCGGCGCCTTCGCGAACGGCGTCCTTGAGCGCGGAAAGTTCGTTCAAGCGCTTGAGGATCTGCCGGCCCTGCTCGGCCTCGGAATCCACCGCCGATTTAAGCGCCCCCAGCTCCGATTCCAGGACCGAAAGACGCTGGCCGAGATGACTGTCCATATTTTTCAGTTCGACTTCCACCTCGCGATAGTCCAGGACCGGAGCGGGAGAAGACGCCTGCGCGCGCGCATCGGACACAGCCGGAGGCGCATGGCGGATATCCGTATCCGGCGAAACAATCGTGGCTCCGAACGGCGCGGAAGACTTCTCATGCAGGATAGGCGAGGGCTGATCGGCCTGGGCCTCCGATTCAGCCTCAGGCTCCGGCAGGAACTCCTCGTCCTCGGCCTCCACGGCCGCGCGGTAGTTGCTTAAAAAATAGATGAAGAGAATCGCGCTGGCCAGAAAGCCGCCCGCCGAAAGATAGAACCAGCCGTCGGCCCAAAGCCCCGGGAAACTCATCATC
>DATLUA010000029.1:0-17877 GCA_035533295.1 Elusimicrobiota bacterium
CTCCTGGAAAATCAACCGGCTCAAGAAAATCAAAAACGCGGTGATTCCCGCGCACGTCTACCAGCGCGCCGAGGTCATCCACGGCGTGGCCGACTTCGTGGGCGACTCCTACAAGCTTTCCCGGCTCTGCGCCGAGTCCAAAGCCGAGAGCGTGATTTTTTGCGGCGTGCGCTTCATGGCCGAGACCGCCAAGATTTTAAGCCCCGAAAAGCAAGTTCTTCTCCCCGCGCCCGAGGCCGGCTGCTCCCTGGCCGAGAGCATCACGCCGGCGCAGGTGCGCGCCTTGAAAAAGGAGCACCCTGGCGCCCCGGTGGCGACCTATATCAACACGTCGGCCGCGGTCAAGGCGGAGACGGACGTGGTGGTGACCAGCGCCAACGCCGAGAAAATTCTCGCCGGACTTTTCGCCGAGCACGCCAAGGTCGTCTTTATTCCGGACGAGCTCATGGGGCGCAACCTCGCCAAGGTTTTGGGCAGGAAGCTCGGCTCCGAGCTAGTGGTCTGGAAGGGGCGCTGCGTCGTGCATGAGAACTTCGACGCGGCCTCCGTGGCGATTTACCGGCGCATGTATCCCGGAGTCAAGATTCTCGCCCACGCGGAGTGCAGCCCCGGCCTCGTGGACGCCGTGGATTTTGTCGGAGGGACCGGCGGCATGATGGATTATGTCGGGCGCGCCAAAGCCCGCTCCTACATGCTGGTGACCGAGTGCGGTTTTGGGGACCTGGCGCGCTCGCGCTTCCCTGATAAAAAATTCATTCCCATGTGCCGGCTGTGCCCCTACATGAAGGCGACCGGACTTCCGGAAATTCTGCGCGCCCTGGAAAACCCGTCCGCGGCCCAGATTATCGAGCTTCCCGCGGGGCTCGCGCGGCGCGCACGGCGGCCGCTGGACAAGATGTTCGAGATGACCGAATCGGCCAAAGGGGAATGAGCGTGCCTTCCTCGGACGGCGTCTGGACCGGGGCGGTCGGCGAGAAAAATTTCGCGGAAGTTCCCGAGTCTTGGGCCAAGGACGCAGTGCAAGAGCTTCTCAAAGAGAAAAGTTCCGGTTCTCCGTCCCTGGACGGCGTCGGGCTTCTGCTCTACGCCCGAGCGGAGTGGGGGGACAAGAACGCCGGCGCCGCGGCGGAGCAGGCGCTGAGAAATCTGCCGCGCGACAATCCGGCGGGGTTGCCCTCTTTCGAGCCAGGGAGGCCGCCGTCGCCGGAAGAGGCCGCGCGCCTGGCGCCGGTTTTTTGGGACGCCGCGGCCGCCGGAGCCGGTGATTTCCGCGCTCACGCCGAGGCCTTGACGGAATTTCTAGCCAACATCGGCCCGGGACTTGCGCCGGTTTTTGGCGCCGCGGCTTTTCTGCGCGCCGCCGCCGCGACCGAAAAAACATCCTGGCTTGAAAGGGCCCGAGCCGCGCTCGGCGTTCAAGACGCTCTGCCCAATTCTTTGGGCGAAGCCGCGGCCAAGATTTTCGCGCTCTGCGAGCTTTCCCAGATTGCGGCCGCGCCGGAACTGCGTGGCGCCGCGGATGCCTTGGCGCGGGGACTCTTCCAGGAGCTCTGGGACAGGGAGCGCGGCGGATTTTTATCCCGGCCGCCGCAAAACGGCGGCGCCGCTCCGCCCGTCGTTTTGGAGGAGAACGCCGCGGCCTTTGAGGCGGTGTGGCGCGTGCACCACGTCACCGGAAATCCCAATTACCGCAAATGGCTGGCCTGGGGCATGAAGGGTTTGGCCGCGGACGCCCGGGCCCTGCCCGCGGCGCGGCAGGCGGGCTTGGCGCGCGCGGCGGACATGATGGCGCGCGGGCGGCTTTATTTGGAACTCGTCGGGCGGCCCGAAGACGAACAGTCCCGGGCGTTGGTTTTAGCCGCGCTGGCCCGCTACGCGCCGCGCCGCATCGTGTCGTGGATTTCTCCGGACGACAGGGACTACGTCATGGCCCATAAGCTTTCGGCGCCGGGTTATCCCGCGCTTTTCGCCTGCGCGGACTTGAAGCCCGTGGCCTTCGCGCAAAAGCCCGAGGACGTGCCCGCGCTTTTCGGCGCGCTTGCCGCGGCGGCACGGGCTTAAGGCGGGGTATTCGTGCGCGGGCGGAAAAGCCTGCTTCTTGCGGTGGGTGCCACTGCCCTGCTGTCCGCCGCATCCACTGGATTAACCGAACGCCGGCTCTCGCCCGGCGAAGCGCTGCTTATCGTCCTCGTATGCGCCTATTCTTTTTTTTGGTATCTGAGCTGCCGCGTCCATCCCCTTGGCGAGCGCGCCGCTGCGCATCAAGATTCCTCTGCGAGACGCGGCCGTTTATTCCGAAACGGCGCCGTCGTCTTCGGGAAGGCGGCGCGTCAAGATTAAAAATCTCAGGGAGCCTAAATTTCCGAAAATCGCCGTGAAATTTTTAAAAGATCACGACGTCCGGGAGCTTCAGGCTGAAATGGAGGCGCGTCAAAGCGCCCCGCGCGCGCCGGCGTCTCCTCCATCCTCTTAAGAAAACTTACGCAATATCCAGAGAACTCGTTCCCGGACCGTGGCCCTGTGCGTGGCGCCCACATCGGCGCCGACCATGCCGCCCGGCTTCGCGGGGGATCTGGCGTTGGGGGACGATTGTCTGTTCCGTCAAGCGGGCCAGGCAGGAGTTGGGCTACAGGCCGGAAGTCGACTTAAGGGGGGGGCATGCGCCGGGCTATCGCATGGTGCCTCCAGCGCGGAATTGAAATCTAGCGGGCGGCCGCGCCGGAGCAGGCGAAATAATATATTTTGACCGAGGGGTTTTGATAGGCCAGCGCTCCTCCTGATTTTTCGGGGGATTTAAGGAGAAGATGCTCGTCTTTGGCGTTGACCCAGAAGTAATAAGGGCATGGCACGGGCGGGACTCGGTCCATCAAGTCCTTCACTCGCCGGCGCGCCTCCAGGACCGGGCCATCACGCGCGCCGGCGTCCCAATAGCCGAAGGTGTGGAGCCATTCCGAGCCCTCGAATGCCTCGCCGATGTTTACCGTCTGATGATAGATTTCTCCGGAGAATAGCTGGTCGTCTAGCGCGCGCCTCGCCGCAGGCAGCGGCCAGCGCTCTTGAAAAAAATCCTTAACGTTGGCGTGGGAGGTTTTTAGCAGCTGCGCTATCCGCGTGTAATATTCATCCAGGCGGAAGGGTCCCGTTATGGTCGGGGCGGAGCAGGAAGCCTGCGCCGCGGCGGAGGTGTAGAGGGGCAACAACTCGGTGGTTTCAATGGACAGGGACAGGAACAGGGAGTCGGGGGGGGTTTCTTGGCGCACCCAATTTAGGGCTGCCTCGGTGTAGCGGGGCAACCCGAAAAAACGGTAGGTGGCCTCTGCCGCGCTTTTCCGGTAGAACAAGGCCGCCAATAGGATGGCCGCGCAGGCAATGCCGGATCGCTGTCTTGTCCACCACGGTTTTGCCGATAAAAACTCGGCTAAAAGTAAAAAAAGCATCAGGCAGCCGAAAAAGCTTCCCAGTTGAATGTAGTGGAAAGGCTCTATCTGCTTGCCGACGAGGACCTGCAGGTTGCGGCAGAGAAAAACGGCGATCTGCGCGCATATCAGCATCAGCCAAGCCGCCCGCTTGCGCTCGTCGCGTTCGCGATTAAGGAAAAAAACGCCCAAGGCTGCGGCCAAAAGATGCACGATCGTGATCAAATAGAAGCGCCGCGAGGAAACCAGCCCCAAGAGAAGAAGGCTGTCCGCTCTTGCTCGGGGATTCACCAGGTAAAAGGCGAAAAAGGCGTAAAGGGCCAGGGTGACCATGCTGCCGGCGAATATCCAGCAGGCGTTGCGGCGATTGAAGGCGGGAAATCTGAAAATAAAAAGAGCGGCCAGCAGGACCGACAGGGTGGCCATGCCGAAGACGCAAGCGAAGGCGTGGGTAAAGGCCAAAAGGCCGTAGCCGAGGCCCAGCAGAAAGGCGGCCGCGGCGCCGCCCGCGGTTTTGATGAGAAGCCGCCATGTCCCCAGGAAAAGAAGGCACAGCAGGAACAATACCAGGAAATAGCCCGGAATCCTGTAAAAAACCGGCAGCACGTGGCTGAAACGCTGGACAAAAATGGAGCTGAAGCGGAACCAATCAACCCGCCAATTGAAATTGACATCCAGGAGCCAAATATAAATGTCGGGAAACAAAATCGAGAAAAACGCCAAGGGCAGGGCCGCCGCCGTGCGGCCGGACCACCAAAGAAAGACTTTGTAGAACAAAAGGAACCAGAGCGCGCCCAAGATCGCGGACGCTAGAATCCATGAAACCGTCATGTTCCCGCCGCATATCCAGGCGATGGGCCCCATCAGTAAAAAAGGCACGCAATCGTAAAGCCATCCCCATGAATGCCGCTGGTTTTTCCAATAGGGATTGTAGGGGAGGCCGTGCAGCGCGACTTGGCGGAGGCGGCTGGCGTAAAGCGCCTCGTCGTGATAGCGCGTGGCCACCAGTTCCGGCAGCAAATAAGTGAAGCTGCCGTTGGTGCTTAGCTGGGACCATTCCGCCGGCGATTTGGCCCTAAGCTGCCGGCGCAAGAAAATAATGTAGGCCGGGCGAAGACAGAAAACGAGAAAAACGGCGGCCGCCGCGAAAAAGGAGATGCTCCGATCTTTCAAGCCCATCGGCGCCTAGCGCGTCAGGCGTAGGAACCGCGGCGCAGCGCCGAAATGCGCGCGTCGAGCGGCGGGTGGGTCGAGAAAAACAGCGACCAGACTCCGTGGCCGTGGCCGTTTATTTTGAAGGACGAGAGGGCGGGCCCGCGCTTGTCCTCCATGCCCAGGCAGCGCTTCAAGGAATCCAGGGCGTAAATCATGGTGTCCGCCCCGGAGAGCTTGGCCGAGCCCGCGTCCGCGCGGTACTCCCGCCGGCGCGAGACCCAGTAGATGATGGGCGAGGTCAGGAACATCAAGACGCTTTCCAGGGCCATGACCAGGAAGAACTGCGCGAAAAACCCGAGCCCGCCGCCCTCGTTGTCGCGCTCCACGGCCTGCTCGATGGCGAAGGCGATGATTTGAGAGAAGAAGATGACGAAGGTGTTGACCAGACCCTGGACCAAAGTCATGGTGACCATGTCGCCGTTGGCGATGTGGGAAATTTCGTGGCCCAGCACGCCTTCCACGGCTCGTCCGTCCATTTGATTGAGCAACGAGCTGGAAATCGCCAAGAGCGCGCGCTTCTTGCTTGGGCCCGTGGCGAAGGCGTTGACCTCGGGGCTCTGGTAGACGCCGATTTCAGGCAGAGTCTCAAGCCCCGCCCTTTGGCAGAGAGATTTAATCTTGTCGATCAGGTCCGCCTCGAAGCGGCCCTGCGGATTTTTGGGGTCGATGAGCTGGATGCGCATCATGCGCTTGGCGCTCCAGCGGGATATCTGCAGCGAGATGAAGGCGCCTACAAAGCCGTAGAGCGCGCAGATGACCAGCAGCGGGCCGTAGCTCATCCCGCTTGCCGCGAGATAGTGGTTGAGGCCCAGGACCTGGACCAGGATGCCGATGGTGAAGATGACCAGCAGGTTCAACAGCAGGAACAGGAAAATTCGTTTTATCATGATGGCGCCTCTCTGCCCTTATTTTATATCATAAACCGCGCGTTTTCAACGCGGGAAAAAGGAGGCTTTTTTGAACGCCCGATTCGCCGCCCCGACGCCTAAAAACGAGCCCGTCCTGGGCTACGCGCCGCGAAGCCCGGAGCGCACGGCGCTCAAATCCCGCTTGGCGGAGTTGAAGTCCAACAAGGCCGACATCCCGCTCTATATAGGAAGCAAGGAAATCCGCACCGGCAAAACCCGCGAATGCCGACCGCCCCACGAGCGGGCGTTTCTCTTGGGCCGCTGCCACGAGGGCGGCGCCAAGGAGGCCGCGGCCGCCGTCAAGGCCGCCTTGTCCGCGCGCAAGGAGTGGTCCCAAACCCCGTTTGCCGACCGGGCCGCCGTTTTCTTGCGCGCGGCCGATCTTCTGGCCGGGGAGTTCCGGCAGACCTTGAACGCGGCCACCATGCTGGCCCAGTCCAAGAACGCTTACCAGGCCGAAATCGACGCGGCCTGCGAGCTCATTGATTTTTTGCGCTTCAACGTGCGCTTCGCCGAGCAAATCTACGCCGAGCAGCCCTTCTCGCCGCCCGGCGCGTGGAACCGCATGGACTACCGGCCGCTTGAGGGCTTCGTGTTCGCGGTGACGCCCTTTAATTTCACCTCCATCGCGGGCAATCTGCCCGCCGCGCCCGCGCTCATGGGCAATGCCGTGGTTTGGAAGCCGGCCGCTGCGGCGGCCTACACGGCGTCCTTCATCATGGAACTCTTCAAGAAAGCCGGGCTCCCCAACGGCGTCATCAACATGGTGAGCGGACCGGCCGGCGACATCTCGGCCGCGGTCCTAGCCTCGCCTGATTTGGCCGGCGTACATTTCACCGGCAGCACCGGGGTCTTTCAGGGCATGTGGTCCGCGGTGGGGGCGAACATCAAGAATTACAAGACCTACCCGCGCTTGGTGGGAGAGACGGGCGGCAAGGATTTCGTGGCGGTCCACGCCAGCGCGGATGCGGAGGCCGTGGCCGCAGGCTTAATCCGCGGCGCCTTCGAGTACCAAGGCCAGAAATGCTCGGCCGCCTCGCGGGCCTATATCCCGGACGCGCTGTGGCCCCGGATTAAAAAGCGCCTGCGCGAGATGGCCGCGGAAATCACCCTTGGCTCTCCCGAGGATTTTTCCCATTTCATGAACGCGGTCATCGATGAGAAGGCCTTTGAGAAAATCAAGGGCTACATCGCCCGCGCCAAGAAAAACCCGGAGTGCCGCCTGGTTTCAGGCGGGCGCTGTCGGAACGAGGAAGGGTTCTTTATCGAGCCCACGATTTTAGAGACCGGCGATCCGCGCGCCGAGTCCATGGCCGAGGAGATTTTTGGGCCCGTTCTGAGCGTCTACGTCTACAAGGAGAAAAAATACGCCGAGACCCTGGCGTTGTGCGAGAAGACCTCGCCTTACGCCTTGACCGGCGCGGTCTTCGCCCGGGACCGCAAAGCCGTCGCCCTGGCGGAGACCGTTCTTGAGCACGCGGCCGGCAACTTTTACGTCAACGACAAGCCCACCGGCGCGGTGGTGGGCCAGCAGCCTTTCGGCGGGGCGCGGGCGTCGGGCACCAACGACAAGGCCGGCAGCCGCCTGAACCTGCTGCGCTGGGTTTCGCCGCGTGCCATCAAGGAAAATTTGAATCCGCCCCGGGACTACCGCTACCCATTTCTGGCTCCCGACCCCAAATAAAATAGGAGAAATTCCATGTCCAAAATCGCCGCCGTCAAAGCCCGGGAAATCATCGATTCGCGGGGCAATCCGACCATCGAGGTTGAGGTCGCCCTGGCCGACGGCTCGACAGGCCGCGCGGCGGTTCCCTCGGGGGCGTCCACGGGCGCGCATGAAGCCGTAGAGCTGCGCGACGGCGACGCTAAGCGCTACCTGGGCAAAGGGGTCTTGAAGGCCGTCGCCAACGCGCGCGAAAAAATCGGGCCCAAGCTCATCGGGATGGAAGCTTCCGAGCAGAAGAAAATCGACGGCGTGATGATTGAGTTGGACGGCACGGACTCAAAGAAAGTTTTGGGAGCCAACGCGATTCTGGGCGTGTCCATGGCCTGCGCGCGCGCCGCGGCGGCTTCGGCCAAGATGCCGCTTTACCGCTATCTGGGCGGCCCCGAGGCCCGCATTCTGCCCTTGACCGGCTTTAACATCTTGAACGGCGGCAAGCACGCGGACAACCGCGTCGATTTCCAGGAATTCATGATCGCGCCCTGCGGCGCCAAGACTTTTTCGCAGAGCCTGCGCATGGCCTGCGAGGTGTACCACACCCTGAAAAAAGTCCTGCACGACAAGGGCCTGGGCACGGCCGTGGGCGACGAGGGGGGCTTCGCGCCGGATCTGCCTTCCAACGAAGCCGCGCTGGAAGTCATCGCGACGGCCGTGGAGAAGGCGGGCTACCGCCTGGGCGAGGACATCGCCATTTACATGGACCCGGCGGCCAGCGAGTTTTACGAGAACGGGAAATACCGCCTCAAAGCCGACGGCAAGACGCTCGACTCGGCCGGCATGGTGGATATCTACGAGTCGCTCGCGAATAAATATCCCATCCTCAGCATCGAGGACGGCTTGGCCGAGGACGACTGGGAAGGCTGGAAGCTCATGACCAAACGCTTGGGCTCCAAGCTTCAACTCGTGGGCGACGACTTGTTCGTGACCAACCCCAAGCGCCTCGAGCGCGGCGTCAAGGAAGGCGCGGCCAACGGAATTCTCATCAAGCTCAACCAGATCGGCACGGTCACGGAAACCTTTGAGACCATCGCCTTGGCGCGCCAATCCGGCTACGCCTGCTTTTTCTCCCACCGTTCGGGCGAGACCGAGGATTCCTTCCTGGCCGACATCACGGTCGCGGCAGGGATGGGGCAGTTGAAGAGCGGCGCGCCGGCCCGCTCGGAGCGCTTGGCCAAGTACAACCAGCTGGTGCGCATCGAGGAAGAGCTGGGCGCGCGCGCGCAGTTCCCCGGACGCGACATCCTGCGTCCGGCCGTGGCGAGTGGACGCTAAGGCTGCTCCCGCCCAGGGCTCCCGTTCCTTCCCCTGGCTCAACGGCTCGGTGCTCGGCATCGGGCTGGCGAGCCTCTTGGCCGACGCTGGCCATGAGATGGCCACGGCCGCCCTGCCCGCGCTTATGGCTTCCTTGGGCGCGGGCTCGGCCGCGCTGGGACTCATCGAGGGATTTTCCGACGCCTTGTCCGGCTTCGCCAAGCTTTTTTCGGGCTTCTACTCGGACGGCCTGCGCCGCCGCAAGCCCTTGGCCGTCACCGGCTACGCGATTACGGCCGCGGCCATGGGCGGCTTGGCCTGGGCGCAAACCGTGGGGCAAGCCTTTTTTTTGCGCTCCACAGGTTGGCTTGGCCGCGGCGCCCGGGGCCCGGCGCGCAAGGCGATTTTAAGCGAGACGGCCCCGCCCGGCGCCGTGGGGCGCGCCTTCGGCTTCGAGCGGGCCATGGACAACCTGGGCGCCGTGCTGGGGCCGCTTCTGGCTGTCCTTTTCATCGCGCGCCTGGGCCTGCGTCCGGCGCTGGCCCTCACCTTCGTTCCAGGCATCCTGGCCGCGGCGGTTTTTTTGTTCTGGGTGAAGGAGCCGCCGCGCGAGCATCCCGTAGCCCGCGGCCTGCCCGAAGGTTGGCGCGCGCTGCCCGCGCGCTTTAAGCGCCTACTGGTCGCGTCCGCCGCGGCGGGAGCCGGGGATTTTTCCAAGGCCTTGCTCATTCTCTGGGCCGAGGAAGCCTGGCGCGGCCACCTGGGCTTTGCCCGCGCCGCCTTCTTGGCCATGCTGTTTTACGCCGGATACAACGCGGTCCAAGTTGTTTCCAGCTATGCCTGCGGGCATCTCGCGGACAGGTTTTCCGGGACCAGGATTTTATCCCTGGGCTACGCGGCCACTATCGTGCCGGCGGCGCTGCTCCTGCTTCCTGGAAGCGCGCCGCTCAAGTTCGCCGCCGCTTTCGGGCTTTTCGGGCTTTGCTCGGGCGCGTGGGAAACTTTGGAGAGCGCCGCGGCGGCCTGGCTTCTGCCGGAGACTCTGCGCGGGGCCGGCTTCGGGGCCCTGGCCGCGGTCAACGGCGCCGGGGACTTTGTCTCCAGCGCCGCGGTCGGCCTTCTGTGGGTTGTTTCTCCGGCCGCAGCAATGAGCTACGCGATGGCCAGCGCCGGCGCGGGAGCACTTCTGGCCGCGCGGATTTAAGGGCGGCCGCTAATCGGCCCAGGCCGCTTTGCTTGGCTCGGAGGCAGGTTCTTTAAGCGGCCGCCGCGCCGGTTCGAGCGAGGGGATGGAGAGCACCGGAACGGGCGAGTGGCGGATGACGCGCTCGGCCGTGGTCCCCAGGACGAAGCTCTCCCAGAACGGCTTACGGCGGGCCGACAACACGATAAGGTCGTAGCGCTCCCGCTCGACCGCCCGCAAGATGGCATCGGCCACCTGACCCGCCGCGATAATCCGGCCCAGGCCCGCGCAGCGTTCCCTGCCTAAAAGGCGGCTTAAGTGCTCCTCAACGGGCTTGAAGGACGCCGCCTCTTTGGCGACGTTTTCCGCGACGTAAAGGATGGTGGGCCGCGCGCCCAAGAGCTCCGCGAGCGCCAGGGCGTAGAGCAGGGATTTGTCGGCGTAGCTGGAGAGCTTCATGGGCGCCAGGACGCGGGCCGGCCAGTCGTCCGCGAGCGCGCGGTGCACGGTTAGGACCGGGGTGCGCGACACGCGCGCGACCGCCTCCGCGGTGGATCCCAAGAAGAAGCGCTCCAAGCCGCCCCGCCCGCGCGTCCCCATGACCAGAAGATCGGCATCGCCCGATTCGGCCAAGTCCGCCAGGGCCGACTTGGCGTAGCCGTCTTCCACCCGCAGGCCGGCTTGTGGGTAGTCCTCGGCCAAGGCGCGCAACCGGGCGCGCAGGCCGTCGTAGTACTGCCGATCTTTGTCTTGTCCTGGAGCAACGTACATGTCTCCCAGCAGACTTTCCGGCGAGGGTTCGTTGATATTCACCAGGTCAAGCCGCGCGCCGCAGAGCCGTCCGATTTTCTTGGCCGCGGCCAGCGCCGCCGTGGAGGCCTCGGAAAAATCAACGGCCGCTGAGATTTTTTTAGGCGGGAAATTCTCAATTGGTTCAGATAAAAACGGCGGCTTTTGCGTGGGCATGACCAACACCTCCACAAAGTGTTGTTATGCAACACTTATGCCAGAGGAGACCGCGGCATGGCGAGGACGCCAAATTCGCGGAAACGCGGCAGCGCGTTTTAGAAAGCGAGCTGCGCGCCGAGATTCTGCGCCGGCGCATGCTGACAAGTTTGGGGATCGCTTCTTAGATGGGAAGCGGGCCCATCGGAGTTTCGCCGAAACTTGACGGACTTGCGGGCGAAAAACATATAATCTTGCGAATGGTGCACGCGGCAATTCTCCTGGCGGGCGTCGTGGCGGTTGTTTTCGCGGTCCTGATGGCGACGCAAAAATCCCTTTACGCGTGCGCGGTGTGCCTCTTGGCCGTCCTGCTGCAAACCGCGGCCATCTTCTACTTCCTGGGCGCGCCCTTGGTCGCCTTTTTGCAGGTCATGATTTACGCGGGCGCGGTGATGGTGCTGGTCGTGGTCACCATCATGGCCGCGCCCGCCGAGAATGCGCGCGCCGTGAACAAGCCCTCGGCCCCGTGGCTGCTGGCCGTGCTGGGCGTCTTGGCGCCGCTGGGAGAAGCCGCGTGGGCGCTCTCGCGCGGCGAGTTCTCCCAGGGGGTGGGATGGGGCGCCTCCGCCGCGCAGATGCAGGTCGGCGCGGTTTTGTTCGGTCCCTACGCGGTCGCCACCGAGGCCGTGGGATTCTTGATTTTCCTCTCGGCCTTGGCCGTCATCGATTTAAATCGGAGCCGGCCGTGAACCAAGCGGTCTGGGCCGCGTGCTTCGTTCTTTTCGCCGCCGGCCTCTCCTTGCTGGTGTTCCGCCGCGAGCTTCTGGCCATGCTGCTGGGCTTGGAGCTCATGGTCAACGCCGCCAACATCGGCGTGGTCTACGGCGCGAGCCTGGCGGGCGACGCCTCGGGCCTTTCCGCCGCCCTCCTCATTATAGCGGTCGCCGCGGCCGAGGCGGTCATCGGTCTTTCCTTAATACTGCGCGTCTATCAATCCGGGCGCTCCCCGGAGTCGGACGCGCTGAAGGAGCTGCACGGGTGACCGCGGTTCTCCCCCTATCCGCCATTCTGCTTTTCGCGGCGCCTATTTCCGCCATCCTCATCAGCTTTTTCCTGGTCCGTCCCTTCAAGCCCCGCTGGACGCACTGGCCCATCCTCATCTCCTGCGGCGTGGTCGCGGTTTCGGCCGTCCATATCGCGATGCGCGTCTACTCTTCGGGCCCGCTCGATGTCATCGTGGCGCAGTGGATGGTCGCCGGAAACTGGAGCCTGTCCTTCGGCCTGCGCTTGGACGGCCTGTCCTCCGCCGTGCTGGCCATGGTCGCCGTGGTGGGCGCGCTTATCCACGTCTACGCCGCCGGCTACATGGAAGAGGACGAGTGCATGCCGCGCTTTTTCCTGTTCTTCCACCTTTTCTACCTGGCCATGATCGGCCTCTTGACCTCCAACAACTACGTCCAGCTTTATCTCTTCTGGGAAATGGTGGGCATGGCGTCCTATTTCCTCATCGGTTTCTGGTACCACAAGGCCACGGCGCGGCGCGCGGCCATGCAAGCCTTCTTGGTCAACCGCGTGGGCGATTTCGGCTTCATGCTGGCGGCGCTCTTTCTCCTGGCCGCGTTCCCGCAAAGCGGCACGCGCTTCGCGACGGTGTTTCCCGCCGTGGGCAAGGCGTCCCCGGCGCTGGTCTGCGCCATCGGCTACCTGCTGTTCTGGGCCGCGACCGCCAAATCCGCGCAGTTTCCGCTCTATTTCTGGCTGCCGGACGCCATGGAAGGCCCTACGCCCGTCTCCGCTTTGATGCACGCGGCGACCATGGTGACCGCGGGCATCTTCCTTCTGGCGCGCTCCTGGCCGCTCCTCGCCGGCGTGCCGCACCTGCCGCACTTAATCGCCTGGATCGGCGCGGCCACGGCCTTGGGCGCCGGCATCGTGGCCGCGACCAAGATGGATTTAAAGCGCATCTTGGCCTACTCGACCGTGAGCCACTTGGGCATCATGGCTTTGGGCGTGGGCCTGGGCGAAATCGGCGCGGGCATTTTCCACCTCATCACGCACGGATTCTTCAAGGCGGTGCTCTTCTTGTGCGCCGGCAACATCGCGCACGGCCTGGGCAAGCCCACCGCTTCGGTCGATGAGGCCGGGGGACTCATTAAGAAAATGCCCTTGACCTTCGTGTGCTTCACCGCGGCGGCGCTCTCCTTGGCCGGCATTTGGCCCTTCGCGGGCTTCTACAGCAAGGACGCGGTCCTGGACGCCGCGCACGCGTTCAGTCCGGGCATGGGCGTGGTGGCCTCGGCCATCGGCTTTATGAGCGCGTTCTACATTTTCCGCATGCTCTTTTTGGTCTTCCTGGGTCCGCGGCCGCGCCAGACGGGCGGCGAGCACGGCGGCCACCATATTCACGAAGCGGGGTTGTGGATGGGGATTCCCGTGCTCCTTATCTCCGTGGGCGCCGTGTGTGTCGGTTGGTTTGGCGCCCAGCTGCAATCGCTTTTATCCGCGGGCTGGATGGCCGCGGCGGCGCCCACCGTGCCGCACATGAAGGTGCTTGAGGCGTGGCCCAGCTTGGCGCTGGCGTTCGCCGGCGCGGCCGCCTCCTACTGGTGGACCACGATTAAGCCCAACTGGGATTGGGACTGGCGCGAAAAATACACCGCCGTCGCGGCGGTCTTCGCCTCTGATTTCGGCTGGAAGCCGGCCATGGCCGGCGTGGCGCGGGCGGTGGTCGTCCTTTCCAATTGGCTGGGTCTGAGCGTAGACAAGGACTCCTGGGACCGCTTGATTGAGGCTTCGGCCGAGGGCGCCATCGAGGTCGGCGGCGCGGGCGCTGAACTGGCGACCGGCAGCGTCAACGACTACGTCTGGTGGATGGCGGCGGGCGTGGCCGTCCTCCTCTTGGTGGTGATTTTTCGATGATTTTCTCCCCGCTGACGATTTTGTGGGCGCTGCCCATCGTGGGCGGCGTGCTGGCCCTGGCCCTGCGTTCGGGGCGCCGCGCGGGCACGTGGGCGATTTTCCTCTCTTTGGTCACGCTGGCCTTCTGCGCGTTTTTGCCCTGGAAGGAAGGCGCGACGCTGGCCGTGGCCGGACCGGCGTGGGCCTATGGAATCCACTATTCCATGTCCATGGACGGCTTGTCCTGGGTCATGTGCCTTCTGACCGCGTTTCTGACCGTCATTTCCTTGATCGCGTCCCTTGGGGAAGAAAGAAGCGCGGGCTATTGGGCGGCGTTCTTGTTCCTGGAAGGCGCCTTGATGGGCGTGTTCCTGGCCTCCGATTTGTTCCTGTTCTACGTGTTCTGGGAAATCGTGCTCATCCCCATGTTCTTCATCATCGGATTGTGGGGCTCGGCCAACCGCAAGCACGCCGCCGTCAAGTTCTTCCTCTTCACGTTCTTTGGCAGCGTGCTCATGCTGCTGGGCATCCTGGCCCTGGTCACGTTGCGCCACCGCGCCACGGGCGTGTGGAGCTGGGACATGCAGGGCTTGAAAGGCGTGGCCTCGGGGCCGGCCGCCTGGGCCATTTTCGCCGCCCTCGTGGTCGGCTTCGGTGTGAAAGTTCCCATTGTGCCGCTGCACACCTGGCTTCCCGACGCGCACACCGAGGCCCCGGCCGCGGGCTCCATCATGCTGGCGGGCGTGCTGCTGAAGATGGGCGTCTACGGATTTCTGCGCGTCGCCATCCCGGTTTTTCCCGAACTCTCCTGGCATTTGCTGCCCTGGCTGGCCGCGATTGCCGCCATCAACGTGATCTACGGGGCCTTCTGCGCCTTGGCCCAGTCGGACTTAAAGCGCTTGGTCGCGTATTCCAGCATCGCGCATCTGGGGTTCTGCCTCATCGGCGTTTTCTCGCGCACGGCCGAGGGCTTGGCCGGCGGCACGCTTCAGCTCATCAACCACGGCATCACCACGGGGGCGCTGTTCTTGATGGTGGGCATCCTTTATGAGCGCTCGCACAAGCGCGGCATCCGGGACTTCGGCGCCTTGTTCGCCCAGGCGCCCTGGCTCACTTTTTTCTTCAGCTTCTCCATCCTGGCCTCCATCGGCCTGCCGGGCTTAAACGGTTTCGTGGGCGAGTTCATGTCCCTGGCCGGCGCGGCGCGGGTCCTGCCGATTCTAGCCGTCGCCGGCGTCGCGGGCGTCACGCTGGCCGCGGTCTATGCGCTGCCGGCTTACCAGTTGGTGTTCTGGGGTGATCGCGGGCCCTCTTCGGTCAGCCCCCTCGTGACCGACTTGAGCGTGCGCGAGCAGGCGCTCTTGTGGGTGTTGTGCCTGGCGATGCTCTACATCGGCCTTCATCCCTCCGGACTTTTGAGCGTGATCGGCCCGGCGACCAAGGGGTTGGCGCTGTGAGCGCGGCGGTCATGGGTGGTCTTCTGGCGCCGCAAATGATTTTGGCGGCCGGAATTTTGGGCGTCCTGGGCGCCGGCATGGCGGCCTTTAATCCCAAGTTCATCAAGAGCCTGATGGTTCTGGCGATTTTGGGCGCCTTCGCCATAGCCTTTGGCGCGCGGCCCGGCGTGGGCGACGCGCTGGTGAGCCTTGACGGCATCGGATTTTCCTGGCAGCTGGTGTTCTACGCCGCGGCTCTGCCGCTGGCCTTTTTGATGACGGCGGAAAGCGAGGTCGCCCCGGCGTTGGTGCTGGGCAGCCTCTTGGGCTTGGGCCTCCTGGCCGTCTCCGCGAATCTTCTGATGCTCTTTATCGGCCTTGAGCTCATGTCCCTGCCGGCCTACCTGCTGGTCGCGCGCAGCCGCGGCGGGGCCAAGACCGCGGTTGAGGCGGCCATCAAATATTTCTTTGCCGGCGGCGCCGCGGGCGGGCTCTACCTGCTGGGCTTGGCGCTCTACTATTTCACGCAAAAGACCATGTCCTTCGCGGGCGCGGGCAGCCTCGGCGCCGAGGCGGGCGTGGCCCTGATGGGCTCGGCCGCGCTCTTCAAGGTGGGCGCTTTCCCGCTGCACTTCTGGCTGCCGGACGTTTACGAGGCGTCCGATCCGGAGCTGGCCGGATTTTTGTCCACGGCGCTCAAGGCCGGCGGCATTCTTTTGTTGATGCGCTTGGCCGCGCTCTCGCCGGCGGGCCCCTTCGCGCGGGCCCTGCCCTGGTTTGGCGCCGCGACCATGCTCTTCGGCGCGGTCCTGGCTCTGCGCCAAGAAAGGCTGCAGCGGCTTTTGGCCTATTCCTCGATGGCGCACGCCGGCAACATCATCCTGGGCGTAGGCGCCTGGGCGGCGTTGGGCGCGACGCCCGGCGCGGCCGTGGCGGTGTTCTTTTACCTCGCGGCCTACTTGTTCATGAACAACGGCGCGTTCTCCTTCTTAAAGGCCTCGGGCGCCAAGACCCGCGCGGACCTGCGCGGCCTGGGCGCGCGCAGCCCCAAGACCGCCTCGGCCTTCGCGGTCTTGCTCCTGGCCCTGGGCGGCGTGCCGCCCACCGCGGGATTCTTGGCCAAGCTTTTGATTTTCTGGGAGGCGTTCAAGGCGCACCTCTACGCCCCGCTGCTTTTGGCGGCGCTGGGCGCTCTCTTGGCCCTGGGCTACTACCTAGCCCTCTTGAAGGATCTCTATTTCGAGGACGCTCCGGCCGTGGAGCCCCAGCTTGAGCCGGGCCGGGGCTTGGCCGTGCTCTGGACCTGCGCCGTTCCCGCCGCGGTCCTGGGCGTGGCGCCGTGGATTTTGACCTACATGTCGAGGCTCCTGGCGCTATGAACCACTTGAGCGCCATCGCCATAGTCATCGACCTCGTCCTGGTCTTGGGCTTGACGGGATTTTTCGCCAACGCCAACCGGCTCTTGGGGCCGCACCCGGTCCACGAGGGCGACGCGGATATCCCCTTTGAGACCGGCGAGCGGCCCATCGATTCGGCCGTGGACAAGATGTCCGTGCTCTATCACCGCTTCGCCGTGCTCTTCGTGGTCTTCGACGTGGACTTGGCGTTTCTGATGCCGTGGGCGCTCTGCCGCGGCTCCTTGACCGGGACGTTGGTCGTTTCCATGACCGTGTTCACGGGCCTGCTGTTTTTCATGCTGGCGTATTTTTGGCGCAAGGGGGTCCTGGAATGCCGGTAGACGAAGCCGCTCCCGCGGGAGCCGTGACCACGCAGCTGGACGCCGCTCTGGGCTGGGCGCGCAAGTACTCGATTTTCCAATATCCCTTCGTGACCGCCTGCTGCGGCATGGAGTTCATGTCCACCGCCGCCTCGCACTACGATTTGGACCGCTTCGGCGCGGCCTTCCCGCGCTTCTCGCCCCGCCAAGCCGACGTCTTGATGGTGGTGGGAACGATTTCGCACAAGATGGCGCCGGTGCTGCGCCGCATCTACGACCAGATGGCCGCGCCCAAGTGGGTGGTGGCTTTCGGCGTGTGCACCTGCACGGGCGGCTTCTACAACAATTACGCCACGGTCCAGGGAATCGACACCATCGTCCCGGTGGATCTCTACATTCCCGGCTGTCCGCCGCGGCCGGAGATGGTCTTGGACGGCCTAGTCAAGCTCCAGGCCAAAATCCAGAAGCAGCGCTCGGGGATTGGATCATGACCAACGGAAATGGTTTGCGTCCGAAGGATATAGGGGGCAAACCATGATCGCGCCCGAGGTTCGCCGCGTCGAGCCGCAAAAAGTTTTTGAGACGTTGAAGGCCTTGAAGGACGCGGGCTACAACGTTCTGGTGGACATGACCGCCGTGGACTATTCGGCCTGGCCCGAGCCCGGCTCGTCGGACCCTTACGACAAGACCTACCGCATGACCGGCGAGACCAAGGAGCTCAGGAAGCCCCGGCCCATCCCGGCCGCGGCCCGCTTCGACGTGGTTTACCAGGTGATGAAACTTGACCCTGAGACCGGCGCCGACAAGGGACGCGTGGAGCTGCACACGGCCGTGGGCGAGGAGCCCGTGCTGCGCTCGGCGATGTCGTTGTGGCCCATCGCGGACTGGCTTGAGCGCGAGGTGTGGGATATGTTCGGCGTGCGCTTCACCGATCGCCCGGACATCAAGCGGCTTTTGCTTTACGAACAATTCCAGGGCCACCCCCTGCGCAAGGATTACCCCATCAGCAAGAGGCAACCGCTCATCGGCCCGGCGTCGGGAGAGCCCGCGGGCAACCCCAGCTTCAATCACAGCGAGCCGACCGTCAAATATGATTAAAACCGCGCAGGACATCGCCGGCGAGCCCGCGGCCCCCGGCCGCCGCCACCAGACCTATTTGCTCAACATGGGCCCGGCCCACCCGGC
>DATLUA010000030.1:0-1470 GCA_035533295.1 Elusimicrobiota bacterium
GCGATAAATCCGAGCGAGCAGCACACAGACAAAGAGGCAAAACGCGCGGGTGGGGCGCGCGAAAGGAGACGACGACGGATATGGCGGTTATGTCGTGGCTGAAGCCACGACCCACAAAGCGTAGGACAGACCTATGGCAGCGGCCAGCCGGGGATGAAATCACGGCCTCCTAGAACGCGGGAGCACAACGCGTCCCGGGCGGCGGGGCCCGTTCCTGCGTCCGTTCGCGAAGGCTCAGGGTAAACAGGACAAGCAGGCTGGCCTGTGGCACGAGGCAAGAAGCAAGACCCCACCCTTCGCGAAAGAACGCTCAGGGTGGGGCACCCGGCGGGTCTGAAGACCCGCCCCTACGAAGGCACCCCGGATAAACGAAAAGAAATCAAAGCAGGTCCCTCACCACCATTCGCGCCTTTTTTCATGTTGCGCTGCTGACGCAGCTTGGGCGGGCGACTGGGTTCGGGATGACAACCGTAGGAAAGGGCGCGAAGAACGCCGCGCGTTCGCGCGGCGCGGCCCGATCATAATCGGGCCCTACACAGGCAAAGCGCGCGCGGTGCGCGCGCGGGCGACCCAAGGGTCGCCCCTACGAACCCCTCCTGCGGCGCGTAGTGCGTTCTGCGTCAGGACAAGCAAGCAGCGCCCCTACGAAAGCGTCTTGCGCGGCGGGGGGAAGGCGAAGTGGAAGATGAGGAACATCAGCGAAATGACGAGGAAGCAGGCGATGCTCGCTTCGGGGCCGACTTTGCCTCCGGTGAGCCAGCGCGGACCGTGGAATGAGGAGTTGAGCAAGTGGCCGGGAGCGGCGAAACCGCTGTCGGGGACGCCGTAGACGAACGTCTCGCCGTAATCCCACGCGGCGTGCAAGCCGACGGCGAACCAGATGTTCCCGGTGCGGCGCAGCGTGAAGCAGAAAAAGAAGCCGATGTACGCCGCAGCGAGCGCGCCGGGCCACGCTTCTCCTGCGTTTTGCAGATGGCCCGCGCCGAAAAGCAGCGAGAGGAAAATCGCCGCTGGCCAAAAGCCCATCCCGGGGGCGAGAGTGAATTGGCTGTAGCCGCGAAACAGAAATTCCTCGCAGAAGCCGGTTAAAAGAAAGGCGATGGCCCAGAGGAGCGCGTAGGCGGCGAGGGCGCGTCCCGCGAGGGCTACCGAGCCGAATGAGAAGCCGTGGAGCGCGGCGATCAGCAGCATCGTCGTGGTGATGGCCAGAAAGCCCCAGACGGTGCCGAGCCAGAAGAGGCGTCCGAAGGCTTGGCGGGCAGGCAGGCCGTATTGTCCCATGGGACGGCGCTCGATCTTTGACAGGATGAGCGCCGCGACGAACAGCGAAATGGCGAAAATCCCTTCCTGAATCAAAACGAACGAAACGGTGAACGATTGCGCGCCCGCTTGCATGGAAGGCAGATGGAGGATGTGCGCAGCGACGGCGGCGATGCCCAGGACGCCCGCGCAGGCGAGGAAAATGCCGAC
>DATLUA010000031.1:0-2913 GCA_035533295.1 Elusimicrobiota bacterium
TTACTCGCACGGCATCAATCCGGTCTGCGGCGACGAGCTGGAAATCACCATGAAAAAAAGCGGCGACGGGACCATCGGGCAAATCCGCTTCACGGGCCACGGCTGCGTCATCAGCCAGGCCTCTTCCGCCATCATGGCCGAGTCTTTGGAAGGCAAGAGCGTGGCGGACGCCCTGTCCTTGGTCTCCGCCTTCAAGGACATGATGCTCTCCAAGGCAGCGCCGGAGAACCTGCCCGGCGACTTGGAGGCGGCCAAGGCCCTGGAGGGAGTTCGCCGCTTCCCCACGCGCATCAAGTGCGCGACCTTGGCCTGGAACACCGTGGCGCAGGGGTTGGCTGAGCGGGGCCAGGCCGAGTTCAAGGAGGGTTCCTGATGCCCGAACAAACGTCGTCTCAAACGCAGGCGTCTTCCGCGCCGGCGGCCGCAATCAGCTTCAAGCAGGTGGGCGAAGCCCTGCAGCCGGTTTTTGATCCGGAAATCCACATGAGCATCGTCGATTTGGGGCTTGTCTACGGCGCGGAAATCAAGGATTCGGAAAAAGACGGCGCCGCGGTCATCGTGCGCATGAGCCTGACCTCGCCGGCCTGCCCCTACGGCCCGATGCTGCTGGCCATGGTGCACGGGGCGGTGGCCAAGATTCCCGGCGTGCGCGACGTGGACGTGAACTTGAGTTTCGAGCCGCCGTGGGACCCGCGCGTGATGGCCAGCGAAGAGGCCAAAGACCAGATGGGGATATTTTAAGGCAACCCCATGAAAATCAGCAGCTCGACCGAATACGCGGCCCGGCTCATGGCGGTCCTGGCCCGTTCGCAGTCCGAAGCCTCCGTGTCCGCCGAGCGCCTCTCCGCGTTGGAGAACATCCCCGCGGATTACGTCAACCAGATTCTGCTCAAGCTCAAGCGCGCGGGCTTGGTGGAAAGCCGCCGCGGCCAGGGCGGAGGCTACGCCTTGGCCCGAGCGCCGCAAGGCGTGACGCTGGGCCAAATCATGCGCGCGGTGGAAGGCCGGATTTTCGAGGGCGTCTGCGAGAAATACGAAAGCGGCGAGCGCGACTGCCGCCACCAAAGCCGCTGCGCGATTTCGCCGGTCTGGCGCAAGCTCGCCGTGCTGGTCGAGTCTTACCTCGACGGAGTGACGCTCGCGCAAATCATGGAGGAGAAACCCGCCGCCTGCGGCGCCGCCGCGGCCGGGACCTCGGGAGGCATGCAATGGACGACGGGCCCGCACTGACGGTCAAGGAAAGGGTGGAGAAGGCGATTTCCCGCGTGCGCCCCTACATCCAGTCGGACGGAGGGGACATTTCGCTCGTGGCTATCCACGAGGACACGGGCATCGTTGAGGTTTCCCTGCACGGCGCCTGCGGCAGCTGTCCCAGCTCTTTGGTGACCTTAAAGGGAGGGGTCGAGCGCGCGGTGCGCGCGGAGGCTCCGGAAATCAAGGAAGTCGTCACCGTCTAGCCCTGAAAACCTTCGACCTGCATACCCACTCGGTCTATTCGGACGGCACGTCCTCTCCGGCCGACGTCGCGCGCCGGGCCAAGGGCGCCGGCGTGGACTTCGTCTGGCTCATGGATCATGACACCGTCTCGGGCGCGGCGTCCTTCGCCGAGGCGGCCGCGGGATTGGGCGCGCGCGCCGCCTGCGGCGTGGAAATAAACACCCGCGAGCGCGATCAGGTGCACATCCTGGGCTACGGCCTGCGCCACCAGGATCCCGCGTTCGCCGCGCGCTTGGCCCGGTGGCGCGCGCGCCGCGTGCTGCGCGCCCGCGAAATCGTCGATCGACTGCGCGGCCTGGGGCTGGACGTCTCCTGGGCGGACGTGGAGTCGCAGGCCAAGGAGACCGTCGGCCGCCCGCACGTCGCGGACGCCCTGAAGCGCAAGGGCATAGTGAAGAGCCGCAGCGAGGCCTTCGAAAGATTTCTATCCAGCGGCAAGCCCGGCTACGTGGAGCCGCGGGGCCCCAGCGTGCAGGACGCCATCGACATTATCCGCGAGTTCGGCGGCTTTGCCGTCCTGGCCCATCCGCGGACGGTTTCCAACTGCGCCGCGCGGATTTTGGAGTGGATGAAGATGGGTCTCGAAGGCCTGGAAGTTTTTTACGCCGCGCACCGGAACTCCGAGACCAAGCGTCTCGTGGACGTGGCCGAAACTCTGGGCTTGGTCGCCACGGGCGGCACGGATTTCCATGGGCCTGGCAGCGGACGGGATGCCGCGCTGGGCGTCCAAGTTCCGGACGAGGTTTACGGCGCATTCTTGGAGCGGCTTTCCCGATGTTGCTGATCGCCCACCGAGGCTACAGCGGCAAGGCGCCGGAGAACACCATGGCGGCCTTCAAGCTGGCGCTTGAAGCGGGCGCCAAGGCCGTGGAGTTGGACGTCCACCAAACCAAGGACGGGCGCCTGGTCGTCATACACGACGGGGACTTAAAACGCGTGTCCGGCGCGCGCCGCAAAATCGGGCGCATGACCTGGAGCGAGATTCGGGCGGCGGACGTCGGCGCGTGGTTTTCTCCGCGCTTTTTAGGCGAGCGGGTTCCGCTCTTGGAGACGGTCCTTGATTTTATCAGCGGCCGCGCCGAGGTGCACGTGGAATTGAAGGCCGGCAGCGGCACGTATCCGGGCGTCGAGGAGCGCTTGGCGGATGTTTTGGAGAAGCGCGGCGCCTGGGCGTGGGCCGCGGTGTCGAGCTTCGATCATCGCGCCCTGCGGCGGATGCGAAAGATTTGCCCGCAGGCCCGCCTGGGCTATCTTTTGGGGCCGACGCTTCTGGCCCGGGCCTGGAAGGAGGCGGCGTTTCTGGGCGCGGAAAGCCTCAATTTGAGCGTGCGCCAGGCCACGGCGCGCCGCGTGCGCGGGTGCCGCAAGCGCGGGCTCAAGATTTTTGTCTATACTGTCAACGACTCCAAAACGCTG
>DATLUA010000032.1:0-14009 GCA_035533295.1 Elusimicrobiota bacterium
AAGCCGGTGGCACCGACAGCAACTCAGAAACCTGCGCAGAAACCAGCGCAGAAGCCATGGTGGCACATCTGGGGATAGACGCCTATCAGCCTTAACCGGCTGCGAACGCAGCTACGGCGGCACTGGACGCGTTGTCTCGTCCGGTGCCGCCTTTTATTTCCCTTCCTTAATAATGGCGCGATAGCGCCGGTTTTGGGCTAGATTTCTCCGCGCAGAATCCGGAATCCGGGATTCCGGACGGGCGGCTTTTCATCCTTGGCGGGAACCGACGAGTTGTTGCCGTCGCGCAGGGACGTGTAGTGCGGCGAGAGAATCTCGACGCCGGCCGCGTTGAAGCGATCCTGAATGTTCTGGCGCAGTTCGGAATAGATATCAACCATGAGGGAGGGCTGGTCGGTATAGGCGTTGATCTGGTAGGACACGTAGAAATCGTCGAGGGCGGTCTGCAGCACGAAGGGCGCCGGGTCTTTCAGGATATGCGTCGTCGCTTGCGCCGCGGAAATGAGCAGTTCGTGGACTTGGCGCCACGGCGTGGAATAGCCGATTGAGACGCTGGTGTGCAGGATAAGCCCGCCGGTCTTGGCGCTCGCGCTGTAGTTGATGATGTGGCTGGCGAGCACCGCCGAGTTCGGGATGGAGACTTCCTCGTTCTTGATGGTCCGAACCCGGGTCACCAGAAAGCTTTTCTCGATGATGTCACCCATCGTTTCGCCGATTTTGACCCGCTCGCCAAGATGAAAGGGCCGCATGTAGGTGATGACCAAGCCCGCCACGACGTTGGCCGTGGCAGAGGTCGAGCCCAGGGAGAAGAGCACGCCCAGGAACACGCTGATGCCCTTGAAGGCGGGGGAACTCGCACCCGGCAAGTAGGGGAAGATGGCCACGGCGGCGATAATGATGATGAAAAAACGGACGATCATGTAGGTGGGCTCGGCCCAGTCGGAGTGAAAGCCTTCGAGCGCGATGGTTCCGGATTTGAGCGCGTAGAAGATCAGGCGCACGAGCTTGACGGAGTAGCGGGTGATGAGGAGAATAACCGCGATGGAGACCACATTCGGCACGTAGTTCGCTATCGCGCTCAAGAATCCCTTGATGGGGGCGAGCGCGTAGCGCATGAGCACCGCCGCGGCGCCGCGGCCCGCGGGGAAGAAGCTCAGCACCATCGGCACGTAGAAGTAGACCAAGCTCAGGAAAATCACGACGCGAACAATTCCCAGGAGGGCGATAAGCCCATCGGCGATACGATCCGATGTCAGGAGCTTAAGGGACTGGATGCGCACGTCTTTGATTCTGGTGCCGCGCCACGAGCGGACCAGCTTGATGAGCCGCACGTAGAGCTTGTTGATCCAGTAGACCAGCACCGCGACGCCGGCCGTGGCGAGCACGGACCACCCCACGCCGATCAAGATGTTTTTGATGCTTTCGGAGATGGCCATCGGGCTATTCTAATAAATCCGGGCGGCGGTTTTTTTTAATTACGGATCGCCGGCGCTTGTCTTCGAGCATGCGCGCCTTGGACGCCTTGGAGCGTCCGCGCCGGCGGCGGCGCTCCTTTTCCCGCTCGTGCCGGACGCGGGCCGCGGCCTCGCGCTTCCAGGCTTCGATCTTGGCGGCTAGGCGCACGCGCGCGGCTAGGCGGTTGGCCCATTGCGAGCGTTCTTCCTGCGCGCGCACTGAAATTCCTGTGGGGCGGTGGACGAGCAGGACCGCGGTCTCGACTTTGTTGACGTTTTGCCCGCCGGGGCCGCCGGAGCGCAGGAAGCGCTCCTCCAAGTCGCCTTCAAAGACGCCGAGCTTTGCCAGCCGCGCCGCGGCTTCGGACCACGAGTCGGAGAGGCTCACGGCGGCTTGCGCGAATTAGCCGGGCCTAGATCGCGGCCAAGCTTTCGCTCAGAGTGTCCGCGATGAAGTCCGCGTCCGCCTTGGTGATGCACAAAGGCGGCTTGATGCGCAGCACGTTGCCCGCGATGCCGCCCTTGCCGATTAAAAGCCCCCGGTCCTTGGTCATGTCGAGGAGCTTCGCCGCCAGCTCCGGCATGGGCTCCTTGCTCGCCTTGTCCTTGACCAGTTCCACGCCCAGCATGAGCCCCATGCCGCGCGCCTCGCCGACGTAGGGGGAGGTCTGCTCGAGCTTCTTTAAGCGCGCCAGGAGATGCGCGCCGACCTTGGCCGCGTTCTCCGGCAGCTTCTCGGATTCCAGCACGTCCAACACCGCGCCGGCCGCCGCCATCTGCACCGGCGAGCCCCCAAACGTGTTGTAGTGGCTCTTGCCCTTGAAGGCGTCCGCGATTTTGCGCGTGGTGATGACCGCGCCGACCGGGTAGCCGTTGCCCAACCCTTTGGCCATGGTGATGATGTCCGGCTTGACGCCCCATTTCTGGATGCCGAAAAAGTCGTTGCCCGTGCGGCCCACGCCGGTCTGCACCTCGTCCGCGATGAAGAGCCCGCCCGCTTTCTTGATGGCGGCGTAGGCGCCGGGGAAATACGCCGGCTCGGGCGTGATGACGCCGCCCACGCCGTTGATGGGCTCGGCGAAGAACGCCGCGATTTTGCCCGAGGTCGAGGTTTTAATCACGTCGGCCAAATCCTCGACGCAAAAAGCCGCGAACTCCTTGGGGCTCATGCCGGCCGGGCGCCGGTAGGCGTAGTTCGCCTTGGCGAAGGACACGCCGAATGGATACGGCATCGAGTGCCGCCAGGAAGACTGCCCGGTCAAGGCCATCGCCATCATGGTGCGGCCGTGGTAGGCGTGGCGCAGCGCCACGAACTCGTGGCTGCCGGTGTAGTTCTTGGCGATCATGGCGGCAAGCTCGTTGGCCTCGGAGCCGGAATTGGTGAAGAAGCACACGTCCATGTCCGGGTTGGCGGCCTTGGCCTTGTCGGCCAGGCGCTTGGCGAAAAGCCCCAGGGAGGGGTGCAGGTAGAGCGCGGTCGTGTGGAAGTATTCGCGCATCTGCTCGTCGATTTTCTTGAGCCAATGCGGGTGGCAGTGGCCGATGGAGACGGTGGCCACGCCCGCGAAGGCGTCCAGGTACTTGCGGCCCTTCTCGTCGAAGACGAATTGGCCGCGCCCGCGCACGATTTGCAGCGGCTTGGAATACATGGGGCCGGGCAGGGGCATCACGTGCTTCTCGCGCAGCGCGGCCACGGCCTCGGTGGAAAACGTCTGCGCCGGGGCGGCGGCCTCGGGCTTTTCTTTTTCGGCGACGGGCGACTTTCTCATGATGGCTCCGTGATTAATTTTAGTTGGAGGCTGACCTGATTTTCTCTCCGCCGGTCTTGCCGCCGTACTTCGGCAGGCGATCGTTGACCGGGATCATCCAGGCGGGCCGGTGATCAAAATAGAAATGGAGCTGCGGCGCGCGATCGGCTCCGCGTGGGATGGCCGCCAGCGGCACGTGAATCTCTCCGGGCCAGCGGCTGGATTCGAAAAAAAGCTGCGTCCCGCATTTTCTGCAGAATCTGCGGCGGGACGTGATGGATTTTCCCTTCAATTTGTAAGAATAGGCGTATTCGGCCAGGGCATTGCGGCCCGCGCGGACGCGCACCTGCGCAGACTTGAAGCCGAGGTAGGTCACGAAAGCCGCCGAATGCGCCCGGCGGCAGTTGTCGCAATGGCAGTGCGAGCAGAAGCGGCTGGGGAAGCTTACCGTGAAGCGCACGGCGCCGCAGACGCAGGAGCCGTCTCCGCTTCCGGTTTTCACCTGATGCTTTCGCATGCCGCGCACTGTGCCGTCTTTCAATAAATATTGGATTCGCGGCGCGCGCCGGTGTAGTCCAGGAACACGGTCTTAAGCTCGGTGAAGAAGTGCAGGCCTTCCTTGGACATCTCGCGCTCGCCCACGCCGGAGCCCTTGACGCCGCCGAAGGGCACCTGCGCCTCGCCGCCGATGGTCGGGCTATTCACGTGGACCATGCCGACCTCGGCTTCCTCGGAGAACTTCAGCGCCAAGTTCAAGTCCCGCGTGTAGATGGCGCAGGTGAGGCCAAAGGCGCAATCGTTGACCAAAGCGAGCATCTCATCGAGGCTCCTGGTCCGCGTGACCGAGAGAACCGGGCCGAAGACTTCTTCCTTGAAGATGCGGTGGCCGGGCTTGACGCCGTCGAAGATGGTGGGCTCGACGAAATAGCCATGCGCGAGCGCCCCGTCCTGCGCGCGCTTGCCGCCGCACAAAAGCTTGGCGCCGTCTTTTTGGGCGGTCTCGATGTAATCGAGATCGGTCTTGAGCTGGGCTTCGTCCACGGCCGGTCCCAAACCGACCGTCGGGTCCTGGCCGTCGCCGATTTTCATTTTCTTGGCGGCGTCGGTCAGCATCTTCAGGAACTTGTCCGCGATTTTCTCGTGCAGGATGAGCCGAGAGGTGGCCGTGCAGCGCTGGCCGGTCGATCCGAACGCCCCTTTGAAGACTCCGGCCAGGGCCAGCTCCAAGTCCGCGTCCTCCCAAACGACCGCGGGGTTCTTGCCGCCCATCTCGCAGGTGACCTTGATGCCGCGCGCTCCGGCCAGCGTGTGCACGCGGCGCCCGACTGAGTTTGAACCCGTGAAGGACACGGCCTTGACCGCGGGATGCTCGATCAAGATGTCGCCGACCGAGGAGCCCGCGCCCATGACCAGGTTCAAGACGCCCGGCGGCAGGCCCGCCTCCTCCAAAATTTCCACGAACTTGACCGCCAGCGCCGGGACCAAGGACGCGGGCTTGAAGACCACGGTGTTGCCCGCGACCAAGGCGGGGGAAACCTTCCAGGCCGGAATGGCGAAGGGAAAATTCCACGGCGTGATGATGCTCACGACCCCCAGCGGCTGGCGCAGGGTGTAGAGCAGGTTGCTGGGCAGCTCCGAGGGCGCCGTCGCGCCCATCAGGCGCAGGCCCTCGCCCGCGAACCATTCGACCAAGGTCGTGCCCTTGTCCATCTCGCCCTTGGCCTCGGATAAAATCTTGCCCTCTTCGCGGGTCATCAAGCGCGCCAACTCGTCGCGGCGCTCGTGGAGAATCTGCGCGGCCTTGGCCAGGATGCGCCCGCGCTGCGGCGCCGGCGTGGCCCGCCAGGCGGGAAACGTCTTTTGCGCGGCGGCAATCGCGCTCTTGGCGTCGTCCTGCGAGGCGCCTTGAAAGCGCGCGACCACGTCCCGCGTGTCGGCGGGGTTAATGGAGAGGATTTCCTTGCCGGAGCTTCCCGCGATCCATTCGCCGCCGATGTACTGTTCGATCGTCAGAGTTTCTCCAGAAGCGGCGGGCTTTAAATCGGGATGCTTCTTCGTCGTGGCAGGCATACGAGTTCCTCTCTAGGCGCCGGCTCGGCGTGAAATCTTGCCATGACATGGCGTCCTTAAGTAGATAATACCCCATAATGGGTCGCGGAGTATACGCTCGCTCGGACTTCCGACGTTAGTTTGAATAGACCAGCGCAAAAAACATGTTATTCTATTACGACGTCGAAGCGCGCCATTTATGCAAAAAATTCAACGCCAATACGACCTCCTCATCATTGGCGGCGGACCCGCCGGCGCGACCTTGGGCACGCTCGTCAAAAAGTATAACCCATCGGTCCGCGTCGCCATCGTCGAAATGGAGGACTTCCCGCGGCACCACGTCGGCGAATCGCTCTTGCCTGCGGTCCCTCCGATACTAAGAGAAATGGGGGTTTTCGAAGAAATTGCCGGCGCTGGATTTCCCAAGAAATTGGGCGGCACTTATGTCTGGGGACGTAGCCGCGCACCGTGGACCGCGGATTTCGAAGGCTTGACCCCTGAGCAGCGCTTGGGAATGAGCTGGGATAAGTTGGATTCCGCGGCTTATAGCTGGCAGGTGCGCCGCGCCAAATACGACCACATCCTGCTTGAGCACGCCCGGAAATGCGGGGTGGAGATTATCCGGGGCCGTGCGGAATCCGTTCTGGAATCGGGCGGCCGGATCGCGGGCGCGAAAGTCGCCCTTGCCGGGGGGCCTGACGTGGAAATATCCAGCCATCTGTCGGCCGACTGCAGCGGGCAGCGGGGGTTTCTCTCGAAGTTCCGAGCCATCCGCGAGTTCGACGAAAGGCTTCAAAACGTCGCGATGTACGCCTATTTCCGGGGAGCGCCGTGGCGCACCAAGTTCATCGGGCATCCCGACAAGACCAGGATATTCATATGCTCCGTGAGCCGCGGATGGTTTTGGTACATCCCGATTGGTGAAGACATCGTTTCCGTGGGGCTCGTGACGACTGGGGAACATCTCCGGGAAAACAGGATTAAAGATCTCCGCGCTTTTTTCGCGCGGGAAATCAAAGCGTGCCCCGAAATCGGCCAGCTGCTTGCAAGCGCGGAATGGGTTGGAGATTTTGATTCGACCGGAAAGGATTTCTTTACCGCCAAGGACTGGTCCTATTTGTGCCGTCAAGCGGCCGGTCCGGGGTGGCTGGCGGCCGGAGACGCCGCAGTGTTCGTGGACCCGGTATTTTCCTCCGGGGTGACCATCGCGCACCTCTCGGCCTAACGGGCCGCCTATACCGTCACGAGGATTCGCGCGGGGGCGTCCACGGCCTTGGAACAGGCCTTATGGAAGGACTACAGCGCCTATTGCAGGGACTGCGCCTCGGCTTTTTTGATCATGGCTCTTTGCTGGTACGGAAACGACAAAAGCCAGCGCGGCTTGTGGAAAAAGGCGAAGGAAATCTACCAGTCCCGCCTGCCGCAGGCGCTTTCCGATTTCAACGCCTATGTCGCCGTGATTTCCGGCGTGCTGGCGTCATCCGATCGCATCCTGGGCTTTGATTTGGACAATCCTAGGAGCGAGAATTTTTTGAACAATATCTGCGACGGCGCGCCGGTCTCCAAGCTTGAAGCCCTGCTCAAAAAGGAAATAAGCGACGGCGCGGTGCCTAAGCTGCGGCATCCCTACGCCGCCGAGATCGCGTTTGTCCCGGACCCCAAAAGCGGCTCGCTTAAGGACACGGTCAGGATCAAATTCATCAAGCACGGAAAGGCCGATTCAGTCAGCGACATCCTCAATCCCAGGATGATTGTCGATCCCGTCGCGTTGGCGCTCATAAAGAGGATCGATGGAAAGCGGAGTTTCGGCGAAATCAAGGCGGAACTGTCGTCTCGATACAATATCGAGAACAAATCCCTGGCCATCGAAAGCAAGCGGGTCTTGCGCCAATTGCTGGTCTGGGACGCGCTGGAGCTGCAATTTTCGCAGGCTTCTTATAAATCCTGATCTGGCCTGGGCCCATTAACCCCGCCCGCCTGGGCCTTTTGGCGCTCCATATTTTTCGCCATCCGGACTATAATGGCTTGAAGCCGCGCCATGATCGAAAGAAAGAAATCCGCCCTCGCGTCCGCTTCGGCCTGGCTGCTGGCGGGCCTCGTTCTGCTTTCGTCTCCGGGCCTGCCCTGCTACCAAGCCCTGGCCGCGACCTTCGACGCGGACGCGCCGACCGCGGAAACGGCGAATATCGGCCTGGCCCCGAACCTGGGAATCGGCGTCGATGCCGGCTTGGCGCCGCTGGAACAACCCGAGGCGGTTCTCGCGGGCTTAAAAAATCTCCAGCCTGCGGCCGTTTTCCTGGACCTCGACAACACCATCACCGTTCAAAAAAACTACGATCCGGCCAACCCGTTTTCCCCGGAAGCCGTCAGGAAGGTCAACGCGCTTTTGGCCAAGGGCGTTCCGGTGGTCTTCAACACCGGGCGCAGCATGCTCCACGACGCGTCGGTCTCGCCGCATTTCCCGGCCACGGCCGAGGACCTGCTCATCGCCAAAATCCCGCCCGCGCTGCGGCGCCATCTGATTTTCATCGGGCGGTTGGGCAGCGAAATCGTCCGCTTCGACGACAAAGGAAAGCCCGTCGTGATGCGGGAGGACGGCTGGAACTCGCAGGAACGGGCGCGCATCCAGGCCATCATCGATTCATCGCTAAAAGATTTCGGCGTCGCTCCGGAGGAACTTGACTCCGAGGCCGAGCACCTGCCCGGCATTTCCTACCTCAGCTTCAAGGCGCGGGATGCGCGCGCGGATAAGCTGGCCGTTTTGATCGGACAAAAAGCCCGGGCGGCCGGCCTAGCGCTGCGCTCCCACAGCGATTCGGGACGGTGGATCATCCTCGGCAAGAACACCAAGGGCACGGGCGGGCGCGTCGTTTATCAACATCTCAAGGAAAGCGGCTACGGCGTGCAGGAAAATAATTTGCTGGCCATCGGCGACAATTTCGCGCTGCACCAAGACGGCCTGGCGGGCACCGACGCCGAGTGGGCCCTCGCGTTTCCCAAATCTCGCGCTTTGAGCGTGGGAGACGGCGAGGCGCCGGCGCTGCCGCCCAACGTCAAGCGCCTGGGCCAAGGCGTCGAGTGGACCAACCGCGCCTTGGACGCGATCATCTCGGGCCGCCAAGCGGGGCATCCGCTCCTGGCCAAGCTGCGGACCGCGTGGAAAAACCCGGCGGTCCAAAAAGCCGCCTTCGCCCTCTTGGGCGCGGGCGCGGTCTTGTCCTGGCCGATTTTGTGGGCCCACCAGGGCGCGGCCCTCATCAGCACGGCGCTGCTTCTCATCATCGGCCTGCCGCAGATTGTCGAGGATTTTTCCGCGGCCACGCTGCAAAAATTAAACCGCGCGCTCGCGGTCCTGCGTCTGCCGCGCATCCCGGAAAACCCCGCCCAGGGCGAGAAGGCCGCCGAGGCGGTCTCGACCGGCACCAACTTCATCTGGACGACGTTGTCTTTCTCTCTGCTTTCTGCCGGGATTTTGACCCACACGGGCTGGTGGGTGGCGTCCCAGTCCTTCAGCATCCTAAAGCGGCTGGTCATCGGCGCGCAAATCGCCTCCTATCGCCGCAGCCCGAAATTCTGGGCGCAAAGCGGGCTGGTCGTAGCCGGCGGCGTGGGCTTGCTGGCCCTGGGATTTTTCCCGTTTTATTTCGCGGCGAAAACCTGGGCGTCCATCATCACCACGAGCTCCATCGGCCTGCTGGTTTTCATCAATCTGCCGCAAATCAAGAAGGATTATCTTCTCTACAACGCGCCCGAGCCCCAACTGCCCAACCGGAGCAAGGCCGATTCCGTGATGCTGGCGCTGGCCGCGATTTTCGGGCTCATCGCGGCCACGGCCGCGGCCAACCCGCAATGGGCGATCATCAATATCGTCTCGATGGCCACCGCGCTGGTCATGACCGGCCAACTCTTCCTGCCCAAGCAGACCAACGCGATCCTGGGCAAGGTTTTCAGCCGGCTGCTCAAAAACAAAGCGGCCCTGTCCCATCCCAAGTAAGCTCGCATTAAGGCCCAACTTCTTCACGCCGCCGTCACATGGGTTTTACGCGGCGGCCATGACTCGCGAAAACCTTCCTTGATACCATGTTGTCGTGACCGCCGCAGAAAATGCCGCCAAGGAGAACGCCACGATGAAACGATTTTTCAAGCCGATGGCCGCGGGAATTATCCTCGCCGGAGCCGCCTTGGCCGCGACGCTGGCTCAAGCCCAGAACGTCAACTGGAATTCGGACCCTTTGAAGCAAGTCCCGACTTTCCATTACTCCGCGCCCGCAGCCGCGGCCCACGGCGCCGCGCCGATCCTCCGCGCGGTCAAGGGCTCACCCATCACCGTAATCTCCCGGTGCTCGCCGGTCACCAACACGCCGACCAGCGACGTCGAGCGTCCTCATCGATGGCCACCAGCTGACCCAATACGACGGCGACTGCATTCCGTACAGCCAGATGCACGCCCAAGGTTACGAATTTTTCACCGGCGAGGACGTGGGGGAAAACCTGCTCTTCCTGTTCTTGAGCAAAAAAAGCCAGCCGAATACCGCAATTAATTTGGGAACGCTGAGCGATTCCCCGGCGGCCTGCGACTGGCAGGAGCAATCGGTCAATCAGGCGAGCCTCTCCGCGACCGTGAGCGTGACCCTGCAAGAGGGCGCCGCCTCCGCCTGCACGTCCCAAATCATCGACAGCGAACCGGTTTACTCCAAGTCCGCGAAGCTGACCATCACTTTCAAGGACCTGCAAAGCAACGAGACCGAAAGCCTCAAGTCCCAGGTCGGCACCACCTCAACCTCGGACTTGGCGCAGTGCCGCGCGACGTCGTTGGGCGGCACCGGCACGGTTTTCTAGTGCTGCTGCCACCACGGCGTCGGCGCGGGCGGAGCTGGCTGGGAGGGCGCGGCTTGCGGCTGCACCTGAGAAGTAGGCTGGTCGGATTGTGGCTGCGGTTGTGGCTGCGATTTCACCATCATCCCGCCGCAACCGGGCGGTCCGACGGAACCATAGCCCGCGAAGCTCTGTGTGGCGCCCCACCGGCAGGACAGCAATAGGAAGGTCGCCACGGGAAAAACTAAGAGCGCGGCGGATTTGAGCTTCCTCATTGGGATGAATTTAGCATATTGTTTGTTTATAGGTATCGAGCTTTGGTGCCAAAAAATCTTGGAATTCTTCAAAAGTCTGCTTTATATCCATAAAATAGCGAACTAAGAACCCCTCGCCGCACGCTTCAAGAACTGCCCGCGCTTGGCCGAGCCGGTCATGGCGTCGCCGGAAATCATTCGCTCGCCGCGCAAGAACACCGCGGCGATGGCGCCCGAGACCGTCTTTCCTTCGTAGGGGTTGTAGTCGGCCGCGCTGTGATGCTTCTTCGCGGAGATGGTGGTTTTTTTCTTGGAGTCCAGGAGCACGATGTCCGCGTCCGCGCCCGGCGAGAGGTGGCCCTTCTTGGGGTAGAGCCCAAAGAGCTTGGCGGGCGCGGTCGCCGTGATTTCCACGAAGCGGTTGGCCGTGATTTTTCCCTGCTGCACCGCGTCCCACAACAGCAGCAAGCGGGTCTCGACGCCCGGCGCGCCGTTGGGAATCTTGGAAAAATCCTTCTTGCCCAGCTCCTTGCCGGGCTTGAGCGCGGTCGCCTTCATGCAAAACGAGCAATGGTCGGTCGAGACCACCTGCAGGTCGTTGCGGACAAGGCCCTTCCAGAGCCGCTCCTCGTTGCCCTTGGGGCGCAGAGGGGGGCTCATGACGAACTTGGCGCCTTCAAAGCCCGGCCGCTCGTAGTCCTCGTAGGACAAATAGAGATACTGCGGGCAGGTCTCGGCGAAGACCGCTTGTCCCCGTTCGCGCGCGCGGCGCACTTCATCCAGGGCGTCGCCGGCGGAGAGGTGCACGAAGTAGATGGGCACGCCCGCCATGTCGGCCAAGGCGATGGCGCGGCGCGTGGCCTCGGCCTCGGCGGACATGGGGCGCGTCAAGGCGTGGTACTTGGGCTCGATTTTGCCCTCGGCCAAGGCCTTTTGCACCAGCACGTCGATAACCCCGCCGTTCTCCGCGTGCATGCAGATGATACCGCCGTTTTCCCTGGTGCGCGTAAGCGCGCGGAAAATGGTCGCGTCGTCCGACATGAAAATGCCGGGATAAGCCATGAAGAGCTTGAAGGACGAGACGCCTTCCTTGACCATCGCGTCCATTTCCTTGACCCGGTTCTCGGGCAGGTCCACCACGATCATGTGGAAGGCGTAGTCGACCGCGCTCTTGCCCTGCGCTTTCTCGTGCCAGGTGTCGAGCGCTTCCCGCAGCGCCTCGCCGCGCTTCTGGATGGCGAAGTCGACCACCGTGGTCGTGCCGCCGAAAATCGCGGCCGCGGAGCCCGTGCGGAAATCGTCCGCGGTCGTGGCGCCCATGAAGGGCATGTCGAAATGGGTGTGCACGTCGATGCCGCCCGGGACCGCGGTCAGGCCCTTGGCGTTGAAAACTTTCGAGTCGCGCGTGTCGATTCTGCCCACCGCCGCGATTTTGCCCTTCTCGATGGCGATGTCGGCCTTGAACGTGTCCGACGCCGTGACGACGGTCGCGTCCTTGATGACGAGGTCGTAGCTCATTTCTTGGGTCCTCCTCGGGACAATCTTAAATCGTAGCGGCCGTCGAGCATCTTTTGGCCGTCCAATTCCGCGTGGCAGCCCGGGCAGCGCGGGTTTTGGCCGGCCAGCACGACTACCGTCGCGTCAGGCTCGCGACTCATGCTCTTCATCTGCGGCGTTTTCTCGAAAACGGCCTTGCAGAACGGGCAGACCCAGCGGTCCCGGTCGCGCGCGCGTTCCGGCTTGGGAATCTTGATGATTCCGGCTTGAATCAGAAGCCCCGCCACGACGGCCGCGCCCAGAAAAATGGCGAAGGCCGTAATCAGGAACGAGATGAGGGAGTCCATGAGGATAATCCTAAATACACGGAGAATGAAATGCCGAAGCTGATGAACCACGCGTAGTCGTAGAGCGTGCTCCAGAAATGGGACACGTGCGCCAAACCCACCGCGCCCAAAAATCCCGGCGCTAAGGGAAGGATGCCGGCTAAGAGCGCGACGACGGCCTTAGGGTTGACGCCTTTGTTGTACCAGTAGCGGCCGGAGTGCGCGTAGAGCTCGGCGATGTCGAGCTTGCAGCGGCGCAGAACAAAGTAATCCGCGATCAAGATGCCGCCGATGGAGCCCAGAAGCGCGGAGTAGGCCACCAGCCATTTGAAGATATAGCCCGAGGGATCCGAGATAAGCTTCCAGGGCTGCATCAAGATGCCGATGACGCCCGTAATGTAGCCGCCTACGCGAAAGCCGATGCGCTTGGGCCAGAGATGCGAGAAGTCGTTGGCCGGGCTCACCACGTTGGCCGCGATGTTGGTCGCCAAGGTCGCGATGCACAGCGCCAGAAGGCCGATGGCCAGCGCGAAGGGGTTCTTGAACATCGAGATGAGCACGACCGGGTCCCAGATGCTCTTGCCGTAAATCACTACGGTCGCGGACGTGACGGCCACGCCGATGAAGGAAAAAAGTCCCATGGTCAGCGGCAAGCCCAAGGCTTGCCCGAGGATTTGATCCTTCTGCGACTTGGCGTAGCGGGTAAAGTCGGGAATATTGAGCGACAATGTCGCCCAGAAGCCGATCATGCCGGTCAGGGCGGGGAAAAAGAAATCCCAGAATTTTCCGGCCTTGGGCTGGCCGACGGCGAAGGCCGAGGGGGTTCTAAGCATTAGCCCAAAGCCGCCCGCGCGGACATAGGCCCAAGCCAGCAGCGCCAAGCCCAGCGCGATTAAAAGCGGCGCCTTGATGTTCAAGAGAAAGCGGATGGACTCGACCCCTTTGTAGACCACGAACATGTTGATGCTCCAGAACGCCATGAAGCACAAAAACTCCGGCAGGGAAATCCCCGCGATGTTGGCCGGCCACGCGGCCAAGCCGGGCCAATAAATCGCCAGGAGCTTGTAGATGGCCCAGCCGCCGATCCAGGCCTGGATGCCGAACCACCCGCAGGCCACCAGCGCCCGCAAAAGCGCCGGGATGTTGGCGCCGCGCACGCCGAAGGACGAGCGGCAGTAAACCGGGAAGGGGATGCCGTACTTGGTGCCCGCGTGGGCGTTTAGGATCATCGGGATGAGCACGATGCAGTTGCCCAGGAAAATCGTGGCCACGGCCTGCCACCAGTTCATGCCCTCGGCGATCAAGGACGAGGCCAGCATGTAGGTGGGCACGCAGGCGCACAGCGAAATCCAGAGCACCATGATGTCTTTCATGGCCCAGGTGCGGCTCTTCTTGGTGGTGGCCGCGATGTCCTCGTTCCAATGGGCCGATCCGGACAAGTCGCCCGCGTGCTCCAAGATTTCCGGATCGAGCAGGGCTGAAATCATCGAATTAGCAGAAATTCTTTAGACACCATTTTTGAGAGCCGCGTGATATTTCTCAAACGCGCTTTTTAACTCCGAAAACCCTAAAAATTCTGCAATTAAACCCTTCATGGACATATAACGACCTTCATTTTCTGGTTGTGGATAATTACAATCCTCTTGTCCCCATATCCACTTGTAGACCTTTAACAGCAGGTCCACTTTTTCTCCAGGCAAGTCGTCCGCAATAGATACATTATTAAGGGTCTTCTCCAAACTGAGTGGGTGATTTTCGCTTGATTTCATATCGGATCAAGCATGCAGGTGAGGACCTTGAGGCGCAAGTAGTCCTCGTCTCGCAGCCCGTAACTGCGCCGCTGGATGACGCGAATCTTGTTGTTTA
>DATLUA010000033.1:0-31805 GCA_035533295.1 Elusimicrobiota bacterium
AGCATGCGCGACGCCATCATCGCCCTGGGAGGCGACCCCAGCAAGATCAATCCCCTGGTCCCGGTGGAACTCGTCATCGACCACTCGATCATCCTCGAGCACACCGGCACCCCCTCCAGTTACGAGGAGAACGTCGCCATCGAGTACGAGCGCAACGTCGAGCGCTACACGTTCTTGAAGTGGGCCCAGAACTCGCTCGGCCAGTTCCGCGTCGTGCCTCCGGGCATGGGCATCTGCCACCAGGTCAACCTTGAGCACCTCGCTCGCGTGGTCTTCGAGAATGAGGGCGTGGCCTACCTCGACACCGTCGTGGGCACCGACTCGCACACCACCATGGTCAACGGGCTGGGCGTGCTGGGCTGGGGTGTCGGCGGCATCGAGGCCGAGGCGGGCATGCTGGGACAGCCCACCTCGATGCTCATTCCCCCGGTCGTGGGACTGCGACTCTCGGGCGCGACGCGCGAGGGCGTGACCGCGACCGACGTGGTGCTCACGATCACCGAACTGCTGCGCGCCCAGGGCGTCGTGGGCAAGTTCGTCGAGGCCTACGGCCCGGGCGTGGCGTCACTGTCGCTCGAGACCCGCGCCACCATCGGCAACATGTCGCCCGAGTACGGCGCCACCTGCGCAATCTTCCCCATCGACCAGGTGACCCTGGACTACCTCGCCTTCACCGGTCGCACACCCGAGCACCTGGAACTCGTCGAGGCCTACGCCAAGGCCCAGGGAATCTGGCACGACGCGAGTGCACCCGAGCCCACGTACTCCGAGTACGCCGAGCTCGACCTGGCGACCGTGGAGCCGAGCCTGGCCGGGCCCAAGCGTCCCCAGGACCGCGTGTCGCTGTCGGGCGCCCGTGGCGCGTTTCTCAAGGCCCTGGGCCGCGAGCCCATTGACGTGCACGGTCGCGAAGCGGCCGAGCACCTGCGCGACGGGGCGGTCACGGTGGCCGCGATCACCTCGTGCACCAACACCTCGAACCCGGCCGTGCTCGTCGCGGCGGGCCTCGTGGCGCGACGCGCCGTCGAACGCGGCCTCAGCGTCAAGCCCTGGGTGAAGACGTCGCTCGCTCCGGGCAGCCGCGTGGTCATGGACTACCTCGAGCGCGCCGAGCTGGTGGATCCGCTCGACCAACTGGGCTTCTACCTGGCGGGCTTCGGATGCACCACGTGCATCGGCAACACCGGCCCGCTGCTGGACGGCGTCTCGGACGCCGTCAACGAGCACGACCTCTCGGTGGTCTCGGTGCTCTCGGGCAACCGCAACTTCGAGGGCCGCATCCACCCCGACGTGAAGCAGAACTTCCTCGCGAGTCCGCCGCTGGTCGTGGCGTACGCCCTCGCCGGCACGATCGACATCGATCTCACCAACGAGCCGCTCGGCACCTCGCGTGATGGCCACCCCGTGTTCTTGAAGGACCTGTGGCCCACCGACGCCGAGGTGGCCGACGCAGTGCGCGCATCGATCACCCCCGAGATGTTCAAGGAGCGCTACGCCAGCGCCTTTGGCGGCGACGAGCGCTGGCAGTCGGTGCCCAGCACCAGCGAGGTGACCTACGCGTGGGACGACGCGTCGACCTACGTGAAGCTCCCGCCGTACTTCGACGGACTCACCATGGAGCCGGGCGTGGTCGGCGACCTCATCGGCGCACGCGTGCTCGCCAAGCTGGGCGACTCGGTCACGACCGACCACATTTCGCCCGCCGGCAACATCCGCGCGAACGTGCCCGCCGGGCTGTACCTGAGCGAGAAGGGCATCGCCCGCGAGGACTTCAACAGCTACGGCACGCGTCGGGGCAACCACGAGGTCATGGTGCGCGGCACGTTCGCGAACATCCGTCTGCGCAACCAGCTCGCCCCAGGCACCGAGGGCGGGGTCACGGTGAAGTTTCCCGAGGGTGAGCAGATGTTCATCTTCGACGCCGCCACCGCCTACGCCGAGGAGCACACGCCGCTGATGATCCTGGCCGGCAAGGAGTACGGCAGCGGCTCGTCGCGCGACTGGGCCGCCAAGGGCACCATGCTGCTGGGCGTGCGCGCCGTGCTCGTGGAGAGCTTCGAGCGCATCCACCGCTCGAACCTGGTGGGCATGGGCGTCTTGCCGCTGCAGTTCATGCCGGGCGAAAGTCGGCAAAGCCTGGGGCTGACGGGACTGGAGACCTTCGAGATTTCAGGAATCGCCGCGGGCTTAAAGCCGCGGCAGCAGCTTCAAGTCAAGGCCGCGGCCCAGGGCGGCCCGGCCAAGACTTTCCAAGTCATCGCCCGCATCGACACGGCCATCGAGCTGGAGTATTATCGCTACGGAGGCGTGCTGCGCTACGTGCTGTGCCGGATGATTTCGGACCCGGCCCGGCGAAGCGTCAGCGCTTGAAGCGGGAAAGCCTGAAGCGCTGCAGGTTGATGTCCGGCTTGCGGTCCTGGGCCAAATCCGCCAACGCCTTGCCCAGAACGGGCCCCAAGCCGAAGCCCTTGCCGGAAAACCCGCAGGCAACCAAGGCATTGGGCGCCCCGGGCAGGCGATCGACGACGAAATCCCCATCCTTGCCGGAAACGTAATACCCGATCGAGCTTTCGCTTTCGGTGAAGCGCTCCAGCTCAGGGATGAAGCGCCCTAAAAATCTCCGACACTTTTTTTCGAACGCCGCGCCCGCATCCTTGCCGACGGACGGATCGGGATTTTTCTCCAGCGTCCCGGGGCGGTCGTCCACGAACTTAAGGAAGCCGTGGATGTGCAGCGGAAAGCCATAGAAGCCGGCGCTTTTAACCGAAAAAACAGGAAAATGCTGGGGGCGGTAGCGGCCGGAATTAAGCAGCGGTCGGACGTAAATCTGCGCCTGGCGCGTGACGCGCACGGGCAGGCGCCACGAGGACAAGAGCTTGGGGGTCCAGCAGCCTCCGGTAAAAAGGAAGTGGTCTCCTTCCCAGAGATGGCCCGCGGAATCGCGCAGGCCGCGGATGCCGTTTTTGTCCCGAATGATTTGCGCGATACGCACGTGCGGCCTGACTTTGGCGCCCTGCTTCTGGGCCAAGGACGCCAGGGCCTGGACCGCGCGGAAGGCCCAGATGATGCCGCCGTCCTTGTGAAAAAGCCCCCAGCGAACGGCCCGCGTGTTGATCATCGGATAGAGCTTGGCAATCTGCTTTTTTTCGAGGCGTTGAACCGGGATGCGCATGTCCTTGAGGACCTTGAGGCTTTCTTCCTCGTAGCCGTGCTCGGCCTCGGCCAAATCCAGCATCCCGTGCGGGCAGAACACGTCCGCTCCGTTTTCCTTGTTCAACTCCCGCCAAAACGCCAGCGCCTTGGCCGCCATCTCGGAATAAAACGCGTCCCGGCCGTGCGTCAGGCCGAAGAGCTGCAGGTGATCGCCGGAGGCGGACCAGCGGTTGGGAACCTCGTATTGATCGAGCAACGTGACCGGCACGCGGTTCTTGGAGAGCCAGTAGGCCGCGGAAACGCCGACGATGCCTCCGCCCACGATGACCACACCCTGCTTCGCCATGAGTGGATAGTTTATCTAATTTGCGCGAAGTTGCGGAATTATCCGGGAGCAGGTGCGCCCATTTGGAGACAGGATGGCCTTTTGGTCCCTTATCAAGGGAGACCTTCTCTTTAAAAAACTAATCGCGTATTATCGCTGTCTAAATTCCCTGTTTTCGGGCCCTTGACAGGTCAAGGCTCCGTCTTTACACTCCAGAAAGGGACATTCTATGCGAATACCTCCGGCGTTGGCCGCCGTCGGCTTGCTCCTGGCCCGCCCCGCATGCGGGCAGGAGATGAAAGCGGCCGACCCGGTGGAAGAAGCCTTCCTCCCTACCGGAGTTTCCGAGGCTTTTACCGCCATCGATACGAGCCTTTCCAGCATGGAACAAGCTCCGGATTACGCCTCTTTCACGGGCGATTTGCGGAATTTCGAAAGCGAGATCCCCGGGGTCAAGCCCCGAAACCGCCTGGCCGCGCTGCGCACGATGTCCGTGAGCCTCGGCGGTGAGGCGCGCCAGGCCCAGGACGCCGCCGGAAAAACCGCCGCGCCGCTGGATCAGGGCTTGGCGGACTTGGACAACGCAGTCGGCAACTGGTCGGACGCGGGCGGCTTCGCCCAGCAAATCCTGCGCGTCAATCCCAAGGACCCAGCCGCTTGGCTGAGCCTCTCCCAAGCGGACATGGGCTCGGGGCGCGCGCCGCAAGCCCTTGCGGCCGCGCAAAAATCAGCGGCTTTCGCCCCGAAAAATCCGGCCGCCTGGAGAAGCGAGGCCCTGGCCTACGCGGCCATGGGCAAAAAATCCCTCGCCGCGGGCGCGGCCAGGCGCGCCTTGTCTATTAATCCCGCGGACGCGGCTTCAAAGGCTCTTCTGCAGATTTTGAGCGAGAAAAATCCCCGCTTCCACCTGGGAAAAATCACGACCGGATGGGACAATCCCGCCGCGGGCGCCTTCCCCGGATCGGCCGGCTCCCTCGCGGCGCCGGGCTCCGCCGCGACTGTTGCCGTTTCGCCCAAAACCGCGGCTTATACCGCCGGCTCCGGGCTCGCGGCGCCCTCTCCGGCGCCGACTAACATCAACGGGCTTTTGCGGGACGCGGCGGATAAAATCGCCGTGGCGGATTACGCCGCCGCCTTGGCGGACGCAGCCCGAGCCGCGGAGATGAACCCCAAAAATCCGGCGGCTTACTACTACCAAGCCGCCGCGGACAACCTGCGCGGCCGCTATCAATCCGCCGTCGCCAAGGCCACGCGCGGCTTGGCCGTCGACCCGGCGGACGTCTTGCTGCGCGACGAGCGCGCCTGGTCGTTCAACCACCTAGGACGGGTGGAGGACGCCGTCGCCGACGCGAATTCGGTCCTGGAGAGCAACCCGCGAGATCCTTACGCTTACGCCAATCTCAGCCGGGCCAACGAGCAGGAAGGAGACATCCGCGACGCCTTGGCGGATTTGGGACGGGCCGCAGCGATAAATCCGGGCTTCGCGGCGCCCTATCAAGAGGCCCTGCGGCGCTACGGCCTGCTGCCGAAAAAAACCGAACAATTTCCGCCGCCGGCTCCCCGGCAAAACAGCCGCGACAGCACCTTCCTTTTGGTCTTGGCCAGTTCCCTGGTCGGCGGAACGCTCCTTGCCTTGGGCGTTCTGGGGTTGGTCCGGCGTTAAGACGTCTTGAAGGCTTCGGAAAAGGCCTTCAAGGTTTTTTCACGCGTCGGCGCGTCATGAGCCGTGGATAAGAACGCGGCCTCGAATTGAGCGGGCGGGAAATAAACCCCCCGCTCCAGCAGGCGGTTGAAGAAGCGCGCGAACGCGCGCGTATCCGAGCGCTTGGCCTCGGTAAAGTCGCGCACCGGTCCGGCGCTAAAGAACAGGGTGAACATGGAGCCCGCGACGTTGGCGTGGAGCAAAACCCCGGCTTTTCGGGCGGATTCCAACGCGCCAGAAACGATTTCCTTGGTGGCGGCCTCAAGCGCAGGGTAGGGGTTGGTCCGGCGCAAAAGCTCCAGGCATTTTCTCCCGGCGACCACGGCGACCGGATTTCCCGAGAGCGTGCCGGCCTGGTAGACCGGGCCCAGGGGCGCCAAGAGTTCCATGATGCCGCGCCGCCCGCCGAAAGCCGCCAAGGGAAAACCGCCACCCACGATTTTTCCTAGGCACGTCAAATCGGGCTTGATGCCGTAGATTTTTTGCGCGCCGCCCAAGCCGAGGCGAAAGCCCGTGATCACCTCGTCAAAAATCAAAAGAGCCTTGTGCGCGCGAGTTTCCGCCCGCAGCGTCTGCAAAAATCCGGCGGCGGGCAGGACCACGCCCATGTTGCCGGCCACGGGCTCGACGATGACGGCCGCGATGCCTTGGCCCCACTTCGCGAAAGCGGCCTTGACCGCCCGCGCGTCGTTGTAGGGAAGGACAACCGTGGTCTTGGCCCACGTTTCTGGCACGCCCGCCGAATCGGGAATTCCCAGCGTGGCGGCGGCGGAACCGGCGCCGACCAGCAGGCTGTCCACGTGGCCGTGGTAGCAGCCGGAAAACTTCACGATGAGGGAGCGGCCGGTGTAGGCCCTGGCCAGGCGCAGGGCCGAGCAGACCGCCTCCGTGCCCGAGCTGGTCAGGCGCGCGGACTCGATGGACGGGAAGGCCTTTTTGACGGCCTCTATTAAAAGCGCTTCGGCTTCGGTTGCCGCGCCGAAGGTCGTGCCCCTCTCCATCGCGCTTTTCGCCGCGGCAAGAATTTCCCGCCGAGCATGGCCGAAAATCAAGGGGCCCCAAGACAGGCAGTAATCTACGTAGCGGCGGCCATCCGCGTCGAAAAGACAGGCGCCCGAGCCGCGCGCGGCGAAAATCGGAGTCCCGCCGACGGCCTTGAACGCGCGGACCGGAGAGTTGACGCCGCCCGGCATCGCGCGCAGCGCCCGGCTAAAGAGCCGCCGGGATTTTACGCCAGCCACTGCGCGGCCTCCAAGGCGTGGTAGGTAACGATGAAATCGGCTCCAGCACGCTTAATCGCGGTCAAGGCTTCCAACGTCGCTTTTTTTCCGTCTATCCACCCCGCCTTGGCCGCGGCCTTGATCATGGAAAATTCACCCGAAACGCTGTAGGCCGCGACCGGGGCCGGGCACTTTTGGCGCACGGCGGACAAAACGTCCAGGTAGGGCAGCGCGGGCTTGACCATGATGATGTCCGCGCCCTCCTGGATATCCAGTGCCGCTTCGCGCAAGGCCTCGCGGGCGTTGGCCGGGTCCATCTGATAGGACGAGCGGTCGCCGAACTTGGGCGGAGACTCGGCCGCGTCGCGGAAGGGGCCGTAGAAGGCGCTGGCGTATTTCGCGGCGTAGGCGAGAATCGGAGTTTCGGAAAAGCCCTCGGCGTCCAGGCCCCGGCGGATGGCCGCGACTTGCCCGTCCATCATGCCGCTGGGCGCCACGACGTCGACGCCGGAGCGAGCCTGGGACACGGCTGTCCGCGCGCAGAATTCAAGAGTCTCGTCGTTGATCACGCGGCCTTTGCGGACGATGCCGCAGTGGCCGTGGTCGGTGTACTCGCAGAAGCACAGGTCCGCGATGACGACCAGGTCCGGAAATTTAGCCTTGGCCGCGGCCGCGGCGCGCTGCACGATGCCGTCCTTGGCCCAGGCGCCCGAGCCGCGCGCGTCTTTCTTTTCGGGAATGCCGAAGAGGATGATGGCGGGAATGCCCACGGAAACGGCGACGGAAAGCGCCTTTAAGAATTCGTCCGTGGAATACTGAAAATGACCGGGCATGGCGGCAATGGGGCGTTTTTGGGCGCGCCCAGGCCGGATGAAAAACGGCAGGACGAAGTTCTCCGGCGACAACGAGGTTTCCCGGACCAGGCGGCGCAGGCCCGGGCTTTGCCGCAAGCGGCGGGGACGCTCAGTTGGAAACGCCATCGGTTTTTCTCAAATCAGAGGAGGCGGCCTGTACCCCGAATTCTGTCTGGCCCCGCCGCTTGCGCGGACGCGGAGCGAGGGAATCATTTCTCTGATGCGGCCACCGGACGGCCGCCTCGTCTATCACCCGAGGTTGCGCGGGCCGCGCGAACCGCCCTACTGCCTTGCTCCCGGCGGGGTTTGCCTGGACCCGCCGCCTCGCGGCGGCGGCGGTGAGCTCTTGCCTCGCCTTTTCACCCTTGCCCGTCCCGGCGAAGCCGGGACCGGCGGTTTGTTTCTGTGGCACTTTCCATCGCCCGGGCCTTTCGCCCCGGGCGTCCCGCCTTTCGGCGGGCGCCGCGCCCTGTGGAGTTCGGAGGTTCCTCTCCGCCGCCAAGAAAGACGGCGAAGCGACTCCCCGGCCGCCTCCCAAATTCATGATTTTGCCCCCGCGCGTCCGCGTCTTATGCGGTTTGAGCCGTCAAAGATTCCGGACGGTAAAGAATTCGCTGGCAGTTCTCGCAGGCCACCACTTGGTTTGCCCGGGTCAAATTGACGATGACCTGCGGAGCCAGGGAGATGCGGCAAGCGCCGCAGTGCCCCCCGTCCGCCGCGACGACGGCGTCAAGCTTGCCGCGGGCCCGGATATGCTCGTAAAGCTTGACCGCCTCGCCGCTCGCCGCGCCCACGGACTCGTTGCGCTGCGCTAGGGCCGATTCAAACGTTCCCTTGACCTCGGCCAACCGCGCCTCGGCCCGCGCGATTTCGCCATTGATGCCCTTTTCCACCGCCGCGATGTCCCCGGCCAAAGCCTTTTCCTCGCGGCGCGCTTGGTCGATTTGCTCCATGATCTCCAAAATTTTGGTTTCAATCTCTCCGGCGGCGGCCTTGTCCTTGTCGATCTCGGATTGCAGGGCCTTGAAGGCCTCGTTGGTTTTTACCGCGTTTAATTCGCGGCCGTGCTTTTGCGCCGACTCTTCTTTCTGCGCCAACTCAAGCTCTTTCTCTTTCTTCTTTTTTTCCAGATCGAGAGCCTTTGTTTTCGCCGCGGCGGCGCGAGATTTTTCCGCCTCGATTTTCGCCCGCAATCCCGCGATTTCCTCGGGGATTGCGGCCATATCGGCCTTCAGGGCGTCAAGAACTTTATCGCGCTCCTGAAGCGCGATGAGGCCCTTGAGGGACTCCTTGGAGAGAAGCATCTTTTTATTATTATACAATTAAAATACCGACGATGAAACAATCGGCTTTTTCCACCCGCGCGCGGAGCCGCTGAAGAAACATGCCGCCGTCCATCGAAGCCTTCGAGAGTCTTTTTGAAATCGGGCGGCTGCTGTCCTCGAAGCTGGACTTGGACGACCTCCTGCGCACCATCCTGGAGACGGCCGCGCGCGTGGTCGGCTCCCAAAGCGCCTCTCTTCTTCTCCAGGATGAGCAAACGCAGGAGCTCTACTTCCACGTGGCCCTGGGCCTGGGGGAAGCGGCCGCGCGCGTGCGCCTGAAGCCCGGCCAGGGAATCGCGGGCTCCGTGGCCCAGAGCCGAAAAGGCGAGATCATTTCCGACGTCCGCGAGGACGCGCGCTGGTCGCCGGAGACGGACGCGCGCTCTGGTTTTGTCACCCGCTCCATCTTGGCCGTGCCGCTGGTCGTCCGCGGGCGCCTGCTGGGCATCCTCGAAGCCATCAATAAAACCGACGGCGCCTTCACGGACGACGACCTGCGCAGCTTCGAGGCTTTCGCGTCCCAGGCGAGCGTGGCCATCGAGAACGCGCGGCTTTTTTCCTCTCTCAAGGAGGAAAAAGCCAAGCTGGACATGGTCTTCGCCGAAATGACCGACGGCGTCATCCTCTCCGATCCGGCGGGCCGCGTCCTGCTCGCCAATCCCGCGGCCAAACGGCTCCTGGGGCTGGACTCCTCAAACACGCCGCTGACAGAGGCCTGGGGAGGGTTTTCCCTATCCCTTCCGCTTGAAACGCTGCTCTCCTCACCGACCCACGCCTCCTTTGAGGCTCGGCGCGACGCGCCCCAAACCCTTATTCTGGGCGTGTCCACCGGCCCTTTTGGCCCGGCGGACACGAAAACGGCCCCCGCCGCAAACGTCCGCCTGCCCCGGCTCTGGATATTCCGGGACGAAACCGAGGATCGGCAGAAAGACCGGCTCAAGCGCACGTTCTTGTCCTTGATTTCCCATAAGCTGAGAACGCCGCTGACCGCGGTCATCGGCTACTCGGAGATGCTTCTGGGCGGTTTGGAAGCTGGAAAATCGGATCCGGCTCAGCAAAAGGCCCTTGAGGCCATCACCCTCCAGGGCCGCAAGCTCGCGGACTTGGTCGATCGCCTAGTACGCTACGTGACCCTGGAAAGCCCCGCGGGCGCGCCGCGTGCGGACGCGCCCTGCTCGCTCGATGCGGCCGTTTCCGAGGCTCTGGGCGGCCTCGCCGAACGGCTGCCCTCCGGAGCCGCGCTCGACTACAAAAAACCCGCCCAAGACCCGCGCGTCTTGGGAAGCCGGGAGCAAATCATCGAAGCGGTAAAAAATCTGGTGGACAACGCCGTCAAGTTCAACGCCAAGTCCGCCAAGCGCGTCGAAATCAAAATCGAACAAAAAGACGGTTGGGCGGCGCTCGTCGTTTCGGATGACGGCCCGGGAATTCCGCCCGAGGAGCAGGAAAAAATATTCAGCCAGTTCCACCAAGTGGAGGCGTCCTTCACCGGTCAAGTGGAAGGATGGGGCTTGGGGCTGCCCTTCGTCAAGAAGGTCGCCGAAATTCACGGCGGCCGGGTGGAACTCGACTCGCACCTGGGCCGGGGCACGCGCGTGAGCGTCTTCCTGCCGGCTCTTAAAGAGGAGAAATCATGAGACTCCTGGATATCCCCCGAACCGCGGACTACGCGCCGCTGCTCTCCGGGCCCGGCTACGGGGAGTTTTTCCTGGAGGCCACCGAGAACCTCTCCATTCTTTTCGAGGACTCCAAGGTCGAGGCCGTCGGCCAGGGCTCCGATTCCGGCATATCCTTGCGCTTTCTGCGGCGCGCAGGAAGCGGCGTCGAGACCCTGATGTCAAGCTCCAAGGGCACGGACGCGGCGGCGGCGGCCCGGCTGCGAAAAAATCTCCTGGACGGACAGGGCTCGCAACGAGCCGTTTCATTGCAACCCTGGTCATTTTTCCGCCCGCCCATCCGCATCGCGCCGGAAGAAAAATCCCTGGATGAAAAAATAGCGCTGCTGCGCTCCTTGGACACGCTTATCCGCGCGGAGTTCCCCCGCATCCGCCAAGTCAGCCTTAGCTACGGCGAAGGCCGCCGAAACCTGGCGATTTTAAATTCCGATGGACACTGCCGCTTCCAAGAGCGCACGGCCGTCATTTTTTCCGTCTCGGTCGTGGCGGAGAAAGACGGCGTGCTGCAGACCGGCCGCGAGGTTGCGGGCGCGCTCAAAGGCTACGAAATTTTGGAGGACCAGGATCCCCGGACCTTGGCGCGCCAAGCCGCGCGCCGAGCCTTGGCCAAGCTGGAGGCGCCCAAAGCCAAAGCAGGAGAAATGCCCGTCATCCTCGCCAGTTCGGCCGGAGGAACTTTCATTCACGAGGCCATCGGGCATTCCTTGGAGGCGGATCACGTTCAGGAAGGAAGCTCTCCGGCTTACAAAGGCAAAATCGGAAAAACCATCGCGCCCGAGGCTCTTTCGGTCATCGACGATCCGACCATCCCCTTCGCCCGCGGCAGCTTCGGCTTCGATGACGAGGGCGTCGTCGCCGCGCCGACCGTGCTGGTGAAAAATGGAGTGCTCCAGGGCTATCTTCACAGCCGCGTGACCGCCATGGAGGAAGGCCTGTCCTCCAACGGGCACGGCCGCCGGGAGTCCTACGCTTGCGCGCCCATTCCCAGGATGTCCAATCTCTATATCGCTCCGGGCTCCGATAATCCGGCCGGAATCTTGAAAGGTCTCAAGGCCGGGCTTTTGGTCACGCGCATGGGCGGCGGCGAGGTGAACACCGCCACCGGCGATTTTGTCTTCGAGGTGGACGAGGGCTATTGGATCGAGAACGGCGTCAGGAAGCATTTGGTGCGGGACGCGAATCTTCTGGGCGTGGGCCCGGAAACGCTCATATCCATCGACAAGATCGGCTGGGACATCGGCTGGGGCATCGGAACCTGCGGCAAAAGCGGGCAGGGCGTTCCCGTCTCGGATGCCCAACCGACCATCCGCATCCCCAAGCTGCTGGTGGGAGGCGCGCATGAGTAAAGCCCTAAGCGTCTTCTTCGCGGCGGCACTCTCGCCCGCCGGAGCGTGGGCCATGGGCCGCACGCCGTCGGCGTTTTCCGCGCAGGCCGTGGCGCCCGTGGCCCGGTGGCAAGGCGCTTTTTGCTCCGTGGTCAAGCCCGAGGAAGACGTCGTTGCCAACGCCGATGAGTGGGCCGCCCTCTGGCGGAAAATCGGCGTGCCGGCCCCGAGCGTGGACCTATCCAAAAATTTCGCGGCGGCGGTCTTCCTGGGGACCCGCCCCACGGGCGGATACGGCGTCGCATTCTTGGACGCGGCCATCGAACAGGGAACGCTCATCATCCCTTATCACGAAAAAAAGCCCTCGGGCATGGTGTTCGAGGCGCTTACCCAGCCTTACGCCGTGCAGCTCTATCCCAAAACAGCCCTGCCCGTCCGCCTGGAAAACGCGGCGCACGGCGGCCGCGAAAAAAACCAGTGAGGCACGCGGCCGTCTGGCTAGCTTTGGCCGCCGCTCTCGGCGGCGCGGCGTTGGCGCAAGGCGGCGCGCAAAGCCAGAATTCTTCCTCCGATTTGTGGGGCATGGACTCCAGGCACAAGGCCATAGTCGACAGGACGACCGGCATCTACAAGGACGGCAAAACCGCCGCCGGCCTTAACGGCGGCATCCGCCCCGAGGAGCAGGCGGAAATTCTAAGCACCATGTTTGAGGGGCAGAGCGCCGACATCCGCAAAATCATCACTCCCCAAGCCTCGCCGCCGGGAGCCGCAGCCGCCTCTGGACCGCAAGCCGCCGGATACCTGGATCGCTTGAGCCTTTCCAACCTGACCGGATATTCCCAGAAAATCCAGGCCCTGCAGAGCCGCTTGAACGCGCAAGCCGCCGGGATTCCCGGCGCGCCGCGTCTTAATGAAACGGGAAAGCTCGATTACCCGACGTTGAGCTATCCCCGCTACGTCCTCTACTACGATTTGTCGCAAATAGAATCCAGGCTCAGCGCGGAAAAAATTTCCGGAGGCGGAAATTTTTCCGACAATCCCGCGGCCAAAAAACAGGAGGAAGCCCTTTCGCGCGCCGAGTCGGCCATCGCGAACTTCGATCAAGCGGCCCAGGCCGCGAAAAATCCCGAAAGAATCACGGTCTCCCTCATCCGTTCCCTCAGCGCCAAGCAAAAAGAGGCGTCTCGTTGGATATCCGAGGCCGCGCTGCTGCAGGAACAATCCCGCGCGGAGCGGCGCCAAGCGCTTTTCAGCCAGGCCCTTTACACGCTTGTCCTGGAGGCGCCCGTGGACGACGGCGCTAAGAAGGCCTACATCGCCCAAGGAAAAAGTTTTTTCTCGGCCCTGAGGGAAATTGGAGACGAGGACGGCCGCGCGGCGCATCTGCTCGAATCAAAATTCTGGCAAGTGTCGCTGCCTTTGGTGGCGCGCGTCGAGTCCCGCAATGCCGCGCTCAACAAAAATATTTCCCGTTACCTGCCGGACTACGTCAAGACTCCATACCTTCTCGATTCCCTATCCAAACAAAACCCTACGCCTGGGTTATGGAACAAGATATCGGCCTGGATTTTTCCCGCCGGCGCTCCGGCCAGAAGCGCGGCCCGACGGGCCGACGCGCTGAGCCGCCTGACCGAGGCTTTTCGGGACATCGCCGCCGGCAATTTGGAAGCCGCTCATGCCGTTCTAGAGCTCGCCGGCTCCTCCGGCTCTTAGCGCCCGATTTCCGAAACGGCCCGAGCCGCAGCCCAGCGCACTTCCGGCGAGGAATCGCCGCTCTTCATCCGAAGCAGAAGGGGGGCGAGTTTTTTCCGCGCCGACAACACGGGGTAGTTCGCGATTGACAAGTCGGCGACGGCCGAGAGGCGCACGCTGCCTTCCGGATCCAAAAGAGCGCGGCGGAGAAGAAGAAAAACGCGCGGAGCCCAGCTGTGCGCGGCGGCCAGGGCCGCTCCAATCTTCTGCGCCCGGCTTCCCGATTCAAGAAGCTGAGAAATTTCCGCCAGCGCGGCCGGGCCCATTTTTCCCAGCGCGAAAGCCGCCGCGATGCGGACCCGCGCACGTTTGGCGTCCAAGAAGCGGGAAATTTCGATCGCGTCACGGGAATGCCCGATGCCGCCTAGAGCCAAAAGCGCCGCGGCCCGCACCTCAGGGCTCGGGTCCCGCAAAGCTCGCAAGAGCGCCCGCCGGCTGCGTCCCTCTTGGCGCAGGGAGGCGCGGATTTCACGTTGGAACATTGGGGCGTCTTGAATCGCGCGCGCGCGGACTTGGCGCGCAAACTCGGCAGCCGCCGGGCCACCCGCCGAATCAAAGGGATTAGACGCCTTGAACGCGAGGATCTCTTCGTCCGCCGGTGAAAACGCTATATCCGCCGAGAGAATGGAGTAGTAGTCGCCAAGCGTCCGCCGGCCGAGTTCATCAGATTCCAGGGCGGTCAGCGGCGCCGTGGAAACCGCGACTCCCCGCGCCAAGCGCAAAAGCCCCAGGCGACCCATTTCCGTGCCCGGTTCGCCGTCCAGCCAATGCCCCAAAACGGCGGCGGCCTGTGCTCGAACCCGCCAATCCAGATCGGTCTTGAGCGCTTTAAAAACGGCCGTCCACGCGGCCGCAGACGGCGCGGACTCAAGCAGGTCCAGAAGCAGGGCCTTCTTCAGCCCGCGCGCGCCGCGCAAAGCCCCTAAATCAGCGCCAGCCAGCCGCTCTCCCTGGGCCGCGGCGGCCAGCCGGATCCAAAGAAGCTCGTCGAAATTCTTCGGCGAAAGAAGGCCGGGAAGCCGCGCCGCTTCCCGCGGACTAAACGACAAGAGCCTGAGCATCGCGTGCGCGGCTGTGGTCCCATCGAGATTGGTTGAAGCCAGAACGAAAAGGCAATCCTTCAGCGCGTCGGGATGGGGTTCGCCCGCGCCGACAAGAATTTTTCCCAACGCGGCCCTCTCCCGGGCCGCGGACCGAGCGCGCAACGCCGGGTTCTCGGGCCAAGTCGGAGCGGGATGCGCCGGACCGGGGCCGACGATCAAATCTCCCGAGGAAATCGCCGCTCCCCACGGCCCGAAGCGAAGCGCGGTATTTCCGCGAACCGCTCCCTGCGTCCATGGCTCCCGCAGGACGTTGCCGTCGCCGGAAATATCGGCCAGAACATAACTCGGCCCGTCGCGCCCGATATTTCCAAAGCCGAAATCAGGAAGTTCGAGAACGTTTCCACTGCCCGAGACTTGAACGAGGGCCTCGCCATTGATCTGCGCGCTGGCCGAGGCCCATTGCGAATAGAGCGTGTTGGAATCCCCTTCGACCGAAAGGCTCCCGATTCCCCGATCCCAGCCGAAAGCAGGCCCGACGCCCCAGTTTTCGATCGTGTTGCCGCTTCCTTTTATAACCAGACCGCCGATGGCCATATGAATCCCGGAGCCTTGGCCGTAGCGCCTGGCCAAAAGACGGTTTTCGTTTCCAAAAATCGCAAGTTCTCCGAACCCGTGCCAGTATCCGCTTCCCTGCGCATTGTAGCTCGAGTCCAGCCTCGCGCCGCTGCCGTCAAGGACCGCCAACCCGACGCCGCCCGCCGCAAAAGCCCTTGGACCGTACCCGGCGCCCTGGCACAGGCTCAAAAACGCCTTGTCCTCATGACCGTCCGGCTCGGCGAATCCGCAGGAAAGGCGCGCGCCGTTTCCCCGCAGACGAAAAAGCCCCGCGCCGTTGGAAAACCCGAAACCCTGCGCGGCGAAGTCGGCGGACAAATCCGCGCCGGCGCCGCTGGAAAGAAAAACCCCGGCGCCGAAGGCTCCGGCGCCCTGGGAAAAACTCCCGCTCTTTATTTCAAGCGAAGCGCCTTCCACATCAAGGGCTCCAACCCCGAACAAGCCGGCCCCCGCCGAAAAATCCCCCGCCGAAATCGCCGCGCGACCGGCTTCAGGCAAAAACATCATCCCGATGCCCAGGACTCCGCTTCCCGCGGCCGGACCCGAACTCTGCACGACCGCGTTTTTTCCCAAATCAATGACGACGCGGATTTGGCCGGGCCCCGCGGCCGCCGCGGGGCCGCGATAAACGTCGCCGTCTCCAAAATCGATGATCAGGACCGCGGCCGATAAATCCGCCGGGCCGTAATCGTCCAAAGCCGCGCCGGAAAGAACCACCGCCCCTCCCGGCAAATCCCAACGCATCCTGGGAAACGCCCGCATGCGGCCCGCCTCTTCTCTCAGGACGGGCATTTCCCGCTCGACGCTCCCGGCCACGCCCGCAGCCGCGGCGAAAAGCGCCGCGCGATTAAACTTGACCGCGGCGTCGTAATACGCGGGGCGCGGCCGCGCGGCCGGCTGATCGGTCAAAACCGCGGCGAAAAAATCCAGCGCCGCGCCGCGTTGGGCGGGCGGCAGCGAATTGACGGCCTCATCGAGGAAAACCTGCGCCGTCGCGACGGCGTCATAAATTCGGCCCAGCGATTCCAAGACGCGCGGGGAAGCGCCGCGCCGCAGCGCCTGGCGCATGACGCTTTCTGGCAGGGAGGCCTCGACGCGAACCGCCGCCGGTTGGGCCGAAACGCTCAAGAACCGCCGAGCCGCGCCCAAGGCGGCAAAAACGCCATCATCCGCATCAAGCGCGCCGGCCCAGGAACGGGAACGGCCGGGAATCTCCAAGGGACGGGAAAGCAGAAGCTCGATTTCCGGCGCGGCCATGGGCGCCGGCCAACGCGAGGGAATCTCATCCCAATCGGCTCGGGAAACGCCCAATGCAGCCAGCCCCTGCGCCAGGGCGGTTTGCGATTTGCCTAGAACCTCGGCGCAAGCAGTGCTTGCTCCCCAGGCAAGAACCGCGAGAAGCGCGGCCGCCAGAGGAGCGGATTTCATTCCGGGGCGACGGGACTCGCCAGGCGCAGAGGGACTTGGCACGAATCCGCGAAAAAAGGCAGCAGCGACTTGATTTTCGGCATAGACTGCTCTGCCGCGCGCTCCCCCGCCTCAATGAGGGCTTTGGCTTTGTCCAGCTGCGTCCATGAAAAGCCGGCCAATTCCGGCCGTATGACGACGTCCGCCAAACCCAAGCGCGCCTGGGCTACCCAGGTTTCCATGGTGAAAAACATCTGGGAAAAGGTCCGGAACATGGAGGGCGCCTTGAACGCTCCCGGCAGAGGCAGGCTTTCCAAAATGGCGGCGCCGGCCGCCGCGACGCCGTCTTCCTTCGGGGCGAAACCACCTCCCGAGGAGCCGATGGGGCCGATGACCTCGGAGGCGATGACGATGTCGGCCCCTAACGACGGCAGGATGCTGACGGGAACGGGATTGACCAAACCCCCGTCGACTAAATAGCGCCCGGAAAGGCGGTACGGGGAAAAAATCAGGGGAATCCCGCAGCTGGCCCGGACGGCCTCGGCCACCCGGCCTTCTTTAAGAACAATCTCTTCGCCGTTTTCGATATCAGTGGCCACACAGGCGAACGGCGTCGCCATATCCTGGAATTCCCTGGAGCCGAAATAGGACCGCAAAAGGCGCAGGAGGGTTTCTCCCGCGAATAGGCCAGAGCGCGGCACGGTCAAATCCCAAAGCAGGTTCTCATAAATCCAGCCTCGGTCGATGGAGCAGGCGATGTCCTCCATCTCTTCCGGCTCTATGCCCAGGGCGAACATGCCGCCCAAAAACGAACCCATGGAAGATCCCGCAACCGCATCGATGGGAATCCCGTGTTTTTTAAAAACTTTGAGGATTCCTATGTGCGCGAAGCCGAAAGCCGCGCCGGAACCGAGCGCCAAACCCACCCGCAGCCCTGAAAGTTCCCGGGCCAGTCGGCCGATGGCGCGCCTGGCGCTCGGGCCAGCGTCCAGCGCGGCGTAAGCAGACCTGGTCCTCGCGTATTCCGCGGCGATGGCGCCGGGCCAGGGAAAAATCTGCGGACTCGAGCCGGAGGGCGCGGCCGCGTCCTCCGGCTCCATTTCCCCCAGCCAAATCCGCGTTACCCTCCGGGCGCCGGCGGCGGGAAATATTTGCCCCTCCAATTGGCGGTATTGCGGCTTGTATGAGGAAGATCCCGCCAGGAGCACCACGTCGGCTTCGGACAAAACGGCTTTCTGCGCCGAACTGGAATTGGCGCCCGAGCAGATCAGGACGTAGTCGTGCGACTCGCGCAGAATATTCAGAAAAAGATAAATCGCCTGCTCCCTAAACTCGTCGAAAACGCCTGCTGGAAGATTGAGAACCTTCAACCCCGAGGCGTGCTGCTGAATCATGGTCTTAATGAGCCTGGGATCGCGAAAATTGGCTTCCAGCAGCATGCCGCGGCTGACCAAGACCGGTGTCAACCCCAAGGCCCGCGCGATGCCGCCCGCCTCGGAGGACATATCGACCACGAGCACGCTGCGCCGGCTTTGCTCCGAGAGCTCCAGGGCCAGGTGCAGGCAAAAAAGGAGCCGGTCCTCGGTTCCTAAGGCCGCGCTCAATGACACCAGTTGGCTGTGCGCCCTGGCGAGATCCTTGCCGGCGCCGCCGGCGGGCACCAGCCGCCGCGCCAGGACGCGGGAAATATGCAGAAGGACCGAGGGCCTGTCGCGCAGCATTTGCTCGAAATCCCCGCGCACCATCTTCAGAAACTCGCAGGTTGTCAAAAGCTTGACCGTCATGGACCGGGGCTCCCCGGTCAGAAGGCCGCCCTCGCCGATGATTTCGCCGCGGCCCAAGACCGCGACCATGTTTTCCAAATCGCCGAAGGCGTGGATGATGCCCACCTGCCCCGAAGTGATGATGTAAAAGGCGTCCGCGTCGTCCCCTGGTTTAAAAAGGACGGAACCCTTGGAAAAAGAGATGGGCTGAAGGCAGGACGCGATGGAGCTGATATCCTCCGAAGAAAGCCCGGAAAAAAACGGAATGCGCTTTAAAAAAGGCTCCTGGAGGGAAATTTCCTCGGGAGTCATTTTGATATAATGGAGGGCAGGTCCCAGAAGGCGCAGGCCAAGAGTCCGATCACCGTCTTGGAATCCTTTATTTTTCCGGAACGCACCAGCCGCAAAGCTTGGCGGAAAGGGACGATTTCCGCCGCCAGGAACTCGTCGGCGTCGCATGCCGACTTGCCGGCCGTAAGGCCGGAGGCCGTAAAAATATGAATAATCTCGTTGGCGAACGCCGGAGTCGGGTAATAGGAAATCAGTTTTTTGACGGACTTGGCCCGGTACCCGGTTTCCTCGGCGAGTTCGCGCCGGACGCAGGCCAGGGGCTTCTCCGCGCCGTCGAGCTTGCCGGCCGGGATTTCCAGCGTCTCTTCCCCCACCGGATAGCGGTATTGGCGCACCAGGACGATGCGCTTCGCGTCGATAAACGGAACGACGGCCCCCGCGCCGGGATGATCCAGATATTGGCGTTTGGCCCGGCGCCCGTCGGGAAGCGCGACGTCGTCGACGCAGAAATCAACGCTGCCCCGGTAAAGGCGGCGCCGGCGGACGCAGGTTTCCAGGAAAGAAGCGGGCCCGCCGCTGTGTTTTGTCAAATTCGCCCCTTGAACCGGCCGTCGGGCATTATAAAACAATAGCCATGGCGACTTCCACCGCGTCCACGGCCGAATTCGTTCATCTGCACAACCACTCCGAGTACTCCCTCATGGACGGGCTCATCCGGCTGAGCTCCCGCGACGGCAAGCCCTCGGAGACGCTCAAAAACCTGGCCTCCCGTAAAACCAGGGCCATCGCGCTCACCGATCACGGCAACATGTACGGCGCCGTCGAATTCTACCTGCAGTGCTCCGCGGTCGGCGTCAACCCCATCATCGGCAGCGAAATGTACCTCTCCAAGGGATCGCGGACGGACCGAGGGCATTCGCAAAAAGAAAATTGCCACTTGACCGTTCTGGCGAAAAACCTGGACGGCTACCGCAACTTGATGAAGCTCTCCACCATCGGATTCATGGAGGGCTATTATTACGATCCCCGCATCGACAAGGACGTGCTCGCCCAGTGCGGGAAAGGCCTCATCGTCTTGTCCGGCTGTCTTAAGTCCGAAATCAGCCAGGCCATCACTTCCGGCGACCTGACCCAGGCCGAACGCTTGGCCGTTCGCTTTCGCGACAGCCTGGAGCCCGAGAGCTTTTACCTGGAGATCATGGACCACGGCCTGGAAAAGCAGCGTCAGGTCACGGCCGCGCTTTTGGAGATTCATAAAAGAACCGGAATTCCCCTGGTCGCCACCAACGACTGCCATTACGCCCACAAGGACGACTTCGAGGCGCACGACGCGCGCGTGTGCATCTCCACGGGACGAAAAATCGCGGATGCGGATCGCCTGCGCTTCGAGAGCCACGAGTTCTACTTGAAGACCCCGGAGGAGATGGCGGCGCTGTTCTCCTTCGCGCCCGAGGCCCTCTCCAATACGCTCAAGATCGCCGAGATGTGCCACATCCAGATACCCCTGGATCAAACGATTCTGCCGGACTTCGACGTTCCCAAGGGACACACCCAGGATTCCTACCTTGAATCGCTTTGCCTGGAGGGCCTAAAAGATCGCCTGGGCGGCGTGGCGCCCGAGTACCGCGAGCGCTTGAGTTACGAGCTTTCCGTCATCAAGCGCATGGGGTTCTCCGCCTACTTTCTAATTGTCTGGGACTTCATCAACTACGCGCGAGCCAACGGCGTCCCGGTCGGCCCCGGGCGCGGCTCGGGCGCCGGCTCCTTGGTCGCCTACGCGCTCAAAATCACCAGCCTCGACCCGCTCAAGCACGGCCTGCTCTTCGAGCGCTTCTTGAACCCCGACCGCAAGTCCATGCCCGATCTGGACATCGACTTCGCGGACACCGGCCGCGAAAAAGTCATCGAATACGTCCGCGGAAAGTACGGGGCCGAGAGCGTCGCGCAAATCATCACCTTCGGCTCCCTGGGCGCCAAACTCGTCGTGCGCGACGTGAGCCGGGTCATGGGGCTTCCCATCTCGGACGCGGACCGCATCGCCAAGCTCATTCCCGGCGGGCCCAACGTCAGCCTCTACGAATCCATGAAAAGCCCGGAGATGCTGGCCGCGGCCAAGGATCCGCGCATCAAGAAATTGCTGGATCTCTCGCTGCGCCTAGAAGGCTTAAAGCGCCATACCGGCGTGCACGCGGCCGGCACCGTCATCACCCGCGATCCGGTCGCCAACCACGCGCCTTTGGCCAAGAGCTCCCGCTCCGACGTGGTCACGACCCAGTACGACGGCGACGTGCTGCCCAAGCTGGGCCTGCTGAAAATCGATTTCCTGGGCTTGCGCACGCTCTCCATCATCACCGACGCCGTGGATTACGTGCGCGCGCGCCAAAACCCCGCCTTCGACATCGACAAAGTCCCCATGGATGACGCCAAGACCTTCGAACTCCTGCGCTCGGCCAAGGCCCTGGCGGTCTTCCAGCTCGACAGCCAGGGCATGCGCGATCTGCTGTTCCGCATGAAGCCTTCGGCCTTCAGCGACATCGTCTCCCTCATCGCGCTGTTCCGCCCAGGCCCCATGCAGTCGGGCATGCTCGACATGTTCGTGGAACGCAAGCATGGAAAAAAGAAGGTTGCTTATGATCATAAGCTTCTGGAGCCCATCCTGAAGGACACCTACGGCTGCATCGTCTTCCAAGAGCAGGTCATGGAAATCTCCAAGACCTTGGCCGGGTTCACTCCCGGGCAGGCGGACGGGCTGCGCAAGGCCATGGGCAAGAAAATTCCGGAAGAGCTGGAAAAAATGCGCGACACCTTCGTCAAGGGCGCGGGCGAGCGCAATATAGCCGCCAAGCTGGCCAACAAAATTTACGATCAAATGGTGCAGTTCGGGGGCTACGGCTTCAACAAGTCTCATTCCGCGGCCTACGGCGTTCTGGCCTACCAGACCGCGTACTTGAAGGCCAGCTTCCCGGTCGAGTTCATGACCGCGGTCCTCTCCTCGGAAATCGGCCACTCCGCCGTGGACGTCGAAGGCAAAGAGAACAAAATGGTGACGTACCTCGAAGAATCCAAGAGCATGGGCATCCCCATTTTGCCGCCCGACGTCCAAAAATCGGAGGCGCGCTTCTCCATCGAGGATTCCGGGGCCATCCGCTTCGGCCTGGTGGCCGTCAAGAACGTCGGCGCGGGCGCGGCGCAGTCCATCATCGAAGCCAGGAAGCAAGGCGCGTTTAAAGGCCTGGACGACTTCTGCGAGCGCATCGACGTCCACGCCGCCAACCGCAAGGCGATAGAGTCGCTCATCAAGGCCGGCGCCTTGGATTGCCTGCTGCCCGGCCAGCCGCCCGGCGCGGTCCGCGGCCGCCTTTTGTCCGCGGTTGAATCCGTCCTGGAACGTTCGGCGCGCCGCCGGCAGGACATCGAGTCGGGGCAGGGTCTTTTATTCGAAGCTTTCGGTCCCGAGGCGCCCGCCGGAGCGCTCCCGGAAGGCAAACCTTTGAACGATTCGGAGATTCTCAAGAATGAAAAAGAGGTCCTTGGCTTTTACTTCTCGGGCCACCCCCTTTTGAGCGTCAAGGACAAGCTGTCCTGCGCGGCGACGCACGAAATCGCCAAGTTGGGCCAGGACATTTCCGGCCCCGTGCGCCTGGCCGGCCTTCTGGTGCATGTCAAGCGCATGGTCACCAAATCCAAGGGTGAAAACATGGCCAAGGCCACTTTAGAGGATCTCTCGGGAGAAATCGATCTGCTCATTTTCCCCAAGGCCTACGCCTCGGGGCTGGGCGACCGCTTGAGGGCCGGGGAATTCGTCGCGGTCTCGGGACGCCTGAGCTTCCGCGGCGAGGGTCCTGGCGGCAAATCGGAGAGCCCGTCCCCCGGGGGCTCCGCTGAAGTTATCGTGGACGACATACTGCCCCTGGACGCCGCGCTCGTGCGCTTTGGCCACCGCTTGAAGCTTTTCCCGGGCGCTAAAGCCGGCGACGCGGCGGCCTTGGAAGAGCTTAAAACCGTGCTGGAAACCGCGCACGGATCGTGCCACGTCCTTTTGGAGCAGCGCACGGCGGAAGGCTTGGCTTGGCTGGAAACCGATTATTGGGTGCGTCCGGAGCAAAATTTGCTAAAATCCATCGAAAGAATTTTTGGGGAAAAATCATGGCGGATAGAAAGCGCATCCTAATCGCGGACGACGATCCGGACCTTCTGGAGCTTCTCCAGACCTACCTGACGCAGCAGGGCTACGACGTCGTCGCCGCGGCCAACGGCAAGGACGCGCTCAAGCTGGCGCTCAGCGAAACCCTGGACCTCATCATGCTCGACGTCATGATGCCCTACATCGACGGATACCACGTGGCCTACGAGGTGAGCAATAAGCTGGGGGACAAGGCGCCCCGCATCGTCATCGTGACCAGCCGAAACACCAGCCGCGAGCAAGGCATCGCCTTGATGAGCGGCGCCTACGAAATCATCCAGAAGCCGTTCGACATGAGCCAACTCTCCACGCGCGTGGCCCAAATCATCGCCGGCTCCGGCGCGGCCAAGTAACGCGCCATGGGACGCGCGCGCGCATTAGCGCTTTTTTTGGTCCTGGGACTCTGCGCCGGGGCGCGCGCCCAATCCGACGCGGCCGCGCCGGCTCCGGCAAACGCGCCCAAGCCCTACATTCCCATCCGTCCTCTCAATCCGGGGCAGAACCAGGACGTCGACGCGGAGGAGGCAAACCCCGCCTTGGACGTCATCGACGCCCCGACCGCCGCCACTCTCGACCAGGGATCCTTCTACAGCCGCAGCCGCTTTTACGATGGTGGAGGAATCCTACAATACCTTTCCTTCGGGGTTTTCGACGGCCTGAACATCGGGGCCTCGGTATCCCTGGACAGCCTCATCGGGCGGGAAAGCCCCATCCGCGCGCGCGCGCCTGAAGCTCAAATCAAGTACCGCTTTTATGACGGCGGTCGCTTCGTTCCCGCCATGGCCGTCGGCTACGACGGACAAGGCTACGACTACGATCAAGTCACGAAGAACTACAACGAAAACCGCCGCGGCATCTATTGGGTGGCCAGCCAGGAGTTGGGGATTCCCGGCCTGGAAGCGCACCCTTCCGTGAACCTCTCCGATTTCAACTCAAGCTCGTTCGGCGGCTCCATTCCCGTCGCCTACACCTACCGGGACCGCGTCGCCGCGATGCTCGAATGGGACAACATCAACAGCCGCATGGCTCAGAGCCGTTTGAACGTGGGCGTGCGGTTCTTCGTGACGCCCGCGCTCCACATTGATTTCGCCGTGCGCGGCATCGGCCAAAGCGGCCGGTTTCCCGACGGGACCCATCGGGGCACGGAACGGGTCATCCAGATGGTTTACACCGGATCTTTTTAAGCCGCGGCAAGAGCCGCGCAAGGAGGATTACTTATGGCGCAAACAACCACGGAAAAGCCGGCCCAATCCCGGGACCATTTTCGAGACCTCACCGCCGGCAAGCTCATGGGCCTGAGGCAAATCACGGATACGGAGGGGCGCTTTCGGGTTCTCGCCATGGACCAATCCAATTCCTTTAAGAAGGCGCTTCGCGCCATGCACGAGCGCGCGGGACGCCCGGCCGAGCCGACCTACGAGGAAATTAGGGACGCCAAGCTGGAGATGGCGCGCATCCTGAGCCCCTTGGCCAGCGCGGTCCTGCTCGACGTCAACTACGGGGCGCGGCAGGTCGTCAACTCCTTCGCCCTGCCCAAGAACATCGGGCTCATCGTGCGCGTGGAAGCGTCCAAGGACGCCGGAACGCCCTCCGAGTACGAACCGGGCTGGTCGGTCGAGCAAATCAAGCGGATGGGCGCCTCGGCCGTCAAGCTCCTCGTCTATCTCGATACGGAGGACGCGGCCAACGTCAAGGCCCAGCTCGGGTTCGCCGAACAAGTCGCGCGGGAGTGCCGCCGCCACGACATACTGCTCATGACCGAGGAGCTCTCTTTCCCCCGCAAAGGCGAGGACAAGAACTCCCCGGCCTACAAGGCCCGCAAGGTCGCCAACATCTTCAAGGCCGCCGAGCTCCTGGGGCCGCTTACGGACATCCTCAAGCTGGAATTTCCGGGAGACATCCGCAACGATCCGGAGAGCCGCCTCAAGGACAATTTGGCCAAACTCGACGCCATCGCCATCCGGCCCTGGGTGCTCTTGTCCGCCGGAGAGAAGTTCGATCTTTTCTCGAAGCAGGCGGAGACCGCCATGGCCGCCGGATGCTCCGGCTACATGGCCGGCCGCGCCATCTTCAACGAATATTTCGAGCAGTCCGCGCCGCAGGCCCGGCACGCGTTCCTGGAAAAAACCGGCTCCGAACGCATGCGCGCCCTCAACACAATCGTCGAGAATAAGGCCCGCGGTTGGATGAAGCGCTGCGATCTCAAACCCTCCGATTTGGCCGCCGCGGTCGCGCCGGATTGGTATGCCGCCGGAAAACTCAAAAAAGCCGCCGGAGCTTCTTCCGGAGATTATTAAAATGTCCAAGCGGCTCGGTTTGCTGACCGGCGGCGGCGACTGCCCGGGCTTGAATCCCGCCATCCGCGCGGCGGTCATACGAGCCTTGGGGCTCGGGTGGGAGTGCGTCGCCGTTCCCGAGGGCTGGAAGGGGCTCCTGGAGGCGCAATCCTGGCCCCTGCGCCTGGAAGCCGTCGAGGACATCGTCGGTCGGGGCGGCACCATCCTGGGCACCTCGCGAACCAACCCCTATAAGAAGGAAGGCGGCCCGCAAGCCGCGATGAAAGCATTTAAAACCCTGGGACTCGACGCCCTCATCGCCATGGGCGGCGAGGATACGCTTGGCGTGGCCGCCAAGCTCCATCGCGACTTTAAGGCCCCGGTCGTGGGCGTGCCCAAGACCATGGACAACGATCTCTCCGCCACCGACTACACGTTCGGCTTCGACACCTCCGTGACCATCGCCATGGACGCGGCCCAGCGCCTCTTGGACACCGGGCGCAGCCACCGACGCATCATGGTTCTGGAGGTCATGGGGCGCCACGCGGGTTGGGTGGCCCTTTACACCGGAATCGCTGCCGGGGCGGACGCCGTGTGCCTGCCCGAGCGTCCCGTGGACGCGAAGAGCCTCGCCGAAACGCTCAAGACCGCGCACCGCCGCAAGGGCGTGGCCTTGGCGGTGACCTCCGAAGCCGTCGAATTTTCCGGCGAGAACAAGAAGGACGAACCCCTGGATGAGTTCGGGCACATGATTTTAAAGGAGCGCGGCGTGGGAGAAAAGATCGCCGGGCTCATCCAAAAGCAGACCGGCATCGAGACCCGCGCCGCGGTCATCGGGCACATCCAGCGCGGCGGCCCGCCGACGCTTTTTGATCGGATGCTGGCGACCCGCGCGGGCCTAAAGGCCATGGATTTGGCGCACGAGGGCCGCTTCGGGCTCATGGCGGCCCTGCGCGGAAACGACATGGCCGCGGCGCCGCTCGCGGAAGCGACGGCCAAGTTAAAAACCGTGACCCCGGAATGGCTCTCTTTGCTCGACCAGCTTTGTCCGTCCTCGGCCGCCGCTCCGGCCGGAAGGCCGTCATGACCGAGGCAACCCAGAAATTTCAACGCCGCAAGGTGCTCGTCAAGCACTGGCTGCAGTTGCGCTACATGTCCCTGGTGTTTTTCAGCGCGCTGCTTCTCTGCGTCATCGTTTGGATGGACGCCTACTACACCATGCTGCGCATGGCCTTGGCGAGCAACCCGGGTCTAGGCCCGCTCCTATTCCAGTTCAACAAGATACTGATCGCCAAGATGTTCATCTACTTGGCCATGATCCTGCTCATTTCTCTCTACATCTCTCATCGGTTCGCGGGGCCCATCTACCGGTTCGAGAAAAGCGCGGATATCGTGGCCTCGGGAGATTTGACCCACCGCGTCGCCCTGCGCGCCGGAGACGAGCTCAAAGAGCTCCAGGACAAGTTCAACGCCATGCTGGCGGCGCTTCAGGCCCTGGTGCTCAAGGACAGGAGCCTCGCCCGGCATCTCTCGGGACGCTTGGCCTCGACGGCGCAACGCCTTCCCAAGACGCCGGAGGGCGAGGCCGCTCGCGCGGAAATCACGTCTCTCGAACAAGATCTCGGCCGCCTGACCGAGTCGTTCAAGGCCTGAGGCCATGAGAACCACGCTTGCCTTCCGCGCCGGTTTCCTTCTGGCGCTGTGCGCCGCTTCGCCGGCCGCGGCGCAAGCTCCGCTTGAAAAATCGTTTTCCTTGGACGACGCCGTGCGGCTCGCGGAGCTCAACAACGCGGATATTCTCTCCGCGCGCCAGGCCGAAATCATCGCCGAAGAGCGCGTCAAGGAAGCGGAATACCTCTTCCTGCCGGAAGTCGGCCTGCAGGCCACGGCCACCCACTACGACTCCCGCTATCCTTTCGCTCCCACGGGCAACGACATCATCCTCTTTCCCAACACATTTCTCAACCAGCCCGGCCTAGGCATCCCCACGGGAAACATTTACTCGGGCTACGGCTACCTGACCATGTCTCTCTATGAGGGCGGGCGCACGCTCAACACCCTGCGCATGGCGGAGGCCGCCCAAAAGCAGGCGTTCAATAACGAGGAGTCGGTGAAAATGCGCGTCATCCTCGAGACCAAGAAAGTCTTCTATAATCTTCTTTTGGCCCAGCAAACGGCGGCCGCCTGGGCGGACTACGCCGAACAAACGGAAAAATTGGCCGCTCGATCGCCTAAAGCCTCTTGGAAATACCTGGAAGCTCAGGCGGATATGGAGTATGCCCGGATACAAGCCTCGGCCGCCGAGCACGACTTGGCCCTGGCCCGCCTGGCCTTCCTGAAAAACCTCAACCTGGAAATGGACACCTCGTTCTCCGTGGACGGATCCCTGGAAACCAAGCCCGTCTCCATGGACATCGAGCGCGCCGTGCTTTGGGCGCTCGAACTCCGCCCCGAACTGCAGGCCCAGACCTATCAGGCGCAGATGGACGCGATTTCGGTCAATCTCGCCCTGGCCCGCCGCAGCCCGACCGTGTTCGTGGCCGGCGACTACGGCGTGACCGGCTTCGATTTTCCTCTCCAGCTCAACAATTGGGACACCACCATAGGAGTGCGCATTCCCTTCACCTACGACTATTGGAGCCAAATCAAGGAGAAGCAGGCCGAGCAGCGCCAAGGCGACATTCAGCGCTCCGAGCTCCAGGATCGGGTCCGCGTCGAGGTCCGGCAGGCCTATGAAACCCTGCAGTACTGGCAGAAGGAATATCCCATCCGCAGGGACGAATACTTGAAATTTCAGGCGCTCTACGCCAGGCTGAAAAAAGAAAAACCGCAGGATACTCTAGACCGCATCGACTCGCTCAAAAATCTCACCGAAATGCGCCTCTCCTACTTGGACGCCGTGACCCGCCATATCCTGGCCGAAGCGGAGCTGGAACGCGCCGTGGGCCGGTCCATCACGCCGTGAGTCGCCGGCTCCTCGGCATCGCCCTGGGAGCGCTTTTTCTTTGCGCCGGGCCCGGCCGCGCGGCGCTGGATCTCTCCCAAGACGGCTTGCTGCGCGATCATCTTTGGAACGAGTTTTTAGCCCTTCCTAAAAACCAACGGCCGGTCGTGGGCGTGGCCTTGTCGGCGGGTTCCGCGCGCGCCTTGGCCCATATCGGGGTCCTTCAGGCGCTTGACGACGCCGGGTTCCCCATCGACGTCGTCGCCGGAACCTCCATGGGCTCCGTCGTAGGCGCCGTCTACGCCTCGGGAATCCCCGCCGCGCGCGCCAAGACGCTCCTGGAAGACGCCGATTTGCGGTCCATCGCGAACCTGGGAACCTTCAGCCTCCTGCGCCTGGTGATTTCCGACAAGCTGCTCTCCTCGCGCGGCGTCGCGACGGCGCTCAACCGCTATTTGGCCGGCAAGCAGTTCGAGGAGCTTCCCAAGCGCTTCGCCTGCGTGTCCATGGATCTGGATTCGGGAGAAGCCATCCTGTTCCGGCAAGGCAACGTCGGCAAGGCGGTGCGGGCCAGCATGAATATGCCCGGGGTCTTCGCCCCGGTGGAGTACCGGCAGCGCTATCTGGTCGACGGCGGCGTCGTGGATTACATCCCCATCGACGCCGCGCGTATTCTGGGCGCGCAGTGGGTGCTGGCCTCCGTGACGGAGCCGGATTACACTCTCTCCCGCCCCAAGAACGTGCTGCAAAACCTCAACCAGGTCATCGATATCCGCAGCTCCCTCATGGCCAACGCCCAGGAAAAACGCGCCAACTTCGTCATTGCCCCAGGATCAGACGGCATCGGCATGTTCCAGTTCGGCCGCATCGACGAGGCGGTAGACCAAGGGATCATCACCGCCCACAAGCGCGTCGATGCCGCCGAGGAAAATCTCATTCTCTTCGCGCTCGATGACATCCTTCCGGATTTGCCCGCCATGCGGCCCTCCCCATGAGGCTCTCGATTCTGCTGCTCGCCGCCTGGGCCGTCGCCGCGCCTTCGCGGGCCTGGTGGTGGCCTGGCCGTCAGGGGCCCGACCCGTACAAGAAGGCCGCGGCGGCCTACGAAGGCGGCCGTTATGCGGAAGTCATCCAGTATCTCTCCCCCGGCTCCCTGCAGCTGGTCTCCCCGAGGCATCTCGATGGGGCCTACGAATACTTGGCCGACAGCTATGCGCGCACCGGACGAGTGACCGCGGCGCTGGGAACCTACCAGCTGGGCGCCAGGCTTTTCCCCAAGGACGCCCGCCTCTTGGCGGGATTTGGCGAATTGCTGCACCAAGCGGGCTTGAACGAACAGGCCAAGCCCTTATTCGACGCGGCCCTGGCTCTCAACCCGGGCAACCCCCAAGCCAACCTGGGCGTGGCTGAAATCGACGCGGCCCTGGGTTTTTACCGCCGCGGACGGGCGCATTATTTCAAGGCCCTCGAAACCATGAATGACAATCCGGCGGTCTGGGCCGAATACGCGGAAGTTCTCTGGCGCTTAAAGGATTATCCCACGGCCGAAGATGCCGCGCGGCAATCCCTTTCCCTGTCCTCCTCGACTCAGACCGAGGTTCTCCTGGCTTTTATCCAGCGCTCGGACGGCCGCCTGCGCCAAGCCCTGGGCACTCTCGGCCGTGCCGCCGCGCGAAGTCCCGAGCGCACCGACATCGCCCTGGCTCGCGCGCTGTGGATGACGGAGGCCGGAGACTGGAACGGAAGCCTGTCTGTGGATAACGCCGTGCTGGACAAATTTCCTCAGAACCCCCTGGGGCTTTGGATACGGGCCTCCATCATGCTCCATAAAGGCCGGCGCCGCGAGGCCCGCGCCGATCTCGCGGCCGCGGCGCAAGCCCAGGAAGAGTCCCCCTTCGTGGCGGCGGCGGCCGCGAAAATGCTCGCGAGCCTCGAAGCTCCCGGAGCCCGGTAGCCGGCGATGCGCCTTTCGTTTTCCAAGATGGCCGGCGCCGGGAATGACTTCATCTTGCTGGAGAAAACGCCAAAAATTTCCGACGAAAAACGCCTGGCCCGCAGGCTCTGCGATCGCCGCCGCGGAATCGGCGCGGACGGGCTCCTCATCGTGGACGCGGGCGCCGGGACGCCGCGGCTGGCCTACTTTAACGCGGACGGCTCAACGGCTTTTTGCGGCAACGGAACCCGCTGCGCCGCCTGGTGGCTTTATCGCCGCGGAAAAATTCGCGGCCGGAACTTCATTCTGGAAACCTCGGCCGGGCCCGTGCGCGCGAAAATCGCCGGGAACGGGCGCGCCGCCATCCTCATGCCCGCCCCGGGCCGGCCTCGGCTGGGGCTTAAAATCCGCGCCGGCGGGCGCGTTCTCAAGGTTCATTGGATTCGCGCCGGAGTCCCGCACGCCGTCGTCGAAACGAAAGACCCGGCGTCCGCGCCCGTGCAGGGCCTCGGACCCCTGCTGCGGCGCCACCGGGCCTTCGGCCGCGAGGGCGCCAACGTCGATTTCGTCCGCTTCGATAAAAATCGCGCCGTCCTGCGCACCTTCGAGCGCGGCGTCGAGGCCGAGACCCTGGCCTGCGGCACCGGCGCCGTCGCCGCGGCCTGCGTGGGCCGCGCCTTGGGGCGTTTGCGCGGCGACTCGGTGCGCGTGCTCACCGCCGGAGGAGATGTCTTGCGCGTTGATTTCAAACCATCTCGCGGCGGCGGCCGAAGCGGAGCAGGATACGACATATGGCTGGAAGGCCCCGCCGCGGAGATCTTTTCCGGAGAAATCAACCCATGAATATTAAATTTTCCGGATGCCACACCGCCCTCGTCACGCCCTTTCGCGAAGACTTGAGCCTAGACGAGGCCGCGCTGCGGCGCCTCGTGCGCGCCCAAATCACGGGCGGGGTTTCCGGCCTTGTGCCCTGCGGCTCCACCGGCGAGGCGAGCGTCCTTGAGCACGCGGAATGGCGGCGCGTGCTGGCCATCGTGATTGAAGAGGCGGCGGGGCGGCTGCCGGTCGTCGCGGGCATCAGCGCCAACGCCACCGCCAAAGCCGCGAGCTTGGCGCAAGAAGCCCGGGCCCTGGGAGCGGACGCGCTCTTGGTCGTGTGCCCCTACTACAACAAACCGACGCAGGAGGGCCTCTACCGCCATTTCGAAACGGTGGCTCGCGCCGCGGATACCCCGCTGATCCTTTATAACATCCCCGGCCGGACGGCCGTCAACCTGGCGCCCCAAACCGTTCTTCGTCTGGCCCGCGATTTTCCGAACATCCGCGCGATCAAGGAGGCTTCCGGCAGCCTGGATCAGGCCTCCGAAATCCTGTCCGGCGCCCCGCGCGGCTTCGCGGTGCTCTCCGGGGACGACAGCCTGACTTTGCCCATGATGGCCGCGGGCGCCGCGGGCGTCGTCTCGGTGCTTTCCAACGTGGCGCCCCAAAGAGTCGCCGCGCTTTGCCGCGACGCGGCGGCGGGCCGGTTGGCGGCGGCGCGGCGCGCGCACTTAGGCCTTTTCGGGCTGACCAAGGCTCTGTTCGCCGAAACCAACCCCATCCCGGTCAAGGCGGCCTTGGCCATGATGGGCCTTTGCCGTGATCTGCCGCGCCCGCCATTGACGCGGCTAAGCGCCAAGCCGCGCGCCGCTCTGCGCCGGGCCCTGCAAAGCGCCGGACTGATTTAACGGCACGCGGACGCGCCGGGATGATCGGCGCAGACCAGGGATTTCAAGCTCTCCAGATTTTCCCGCAAGGCCGTGTTCTGCTTGAGGATGTCGCGGTTCTGCTTCTTGAGGTCGGCGATGTCCTTCACGTAAGCTTCCTGGTTGCCTCCGACGTGCACGAAGCACAGGATTTTTCCTGTCCTTCCTCCCCCTTTCGTTCCCTTCCCTTCCCTTCCCGCAAAGTTCTCCAGCGCGATGCCCACCGTCGCCCCGGGCTTGGTCGCCTTCATCGCGTAGCCCGGACGCGAGCTT
>DATLUA010000034.1:0-17761 GCA_035533295.1 Elusimicrobiota bacterium
CTTGAAAGGGCCGCGTCCTAACCGTTAGACGATGGGGGCGATGGTGAGCCCGGTGGGACTCGAACCCACGGCCACATGCTTAAAAGGCACGTGCTCTACCAGCTGAGCTACGGGCTCTCGCGGGACATCTTACAATAAAAACCGCGCGAAGGGAATTACTGGGCCAGGGCGGGAGGCGTCGGGCGCGCCGGGCTTGACCGGGATTATCGGATATATGCTAAACTGAACAACCGGTCAGTCATTCGCCGTGAACGGGCGAAATTACCAAGACATGAAGGCTCCCGAGTTGCTGGAAGCGAAAAAGCGGCGCATCCTTGCCTCCGCCTGCCGCCTGCTGGTCAAGCACGGCTTCCAGAATATTTCTCTTGATGAGGTCGCGCGCTCGGCCGGCGTGGCCAAGGGCACGCTTTTCCTGCACTACAAGAACAAGAGCGATCTGTTCTCCGCGGTGTTCGCCGACATGGTCGACCGCCTGGGCGACGAGCTGGAAAAAGTTGTGGCCTCGGGCCGGCGCGGCCGCGCGCTTCTGGATGAAACGACGCGCGTCATTCTGACGCATTTCGATCGCTACCACGACTTCGTCGCCAATTTCAGTTCCGGAGCTTTCCCCGCCTGCACGCAGCGCTGCGGCGAAAAATTGACCGATAAATTCCGGCGAAACTACAACCAAGTCTCCAAGATCCTCCTTATTTGCCGTTCCGACGGCCTCTTCAAGTCCGGCTCCATTCCTTTCGCCTCGACCGCGCTCTTCGGCCTCTGCCGCAGCGCGATGATGTTGCGCGCGGCGCGCAAGGCCAATTATCCTCTTGCGGGCAAATCCGCGGAGGTGGTCCGCTTTTTCCTCAGCGGCATGGGTGGAAAAGGGTGAGACGCCCTTCGCCCGCGGCGGAATATCGTATGGCTGCTCTGTGCGTTTTGTTGCTCCCACTCTCGGCCGCATGGGCTCAAGGGGACAGCTCCGATCCATCCGCTCAAGCTATAACGCTCTCTCAAGCCTACGCCATGTCCTTGGCGCATATGGAAACCATCGCGCAGGACAAGCAGGCGACCAAGCAGGCCCTGGCCCGAGTCGACGAGCTTATCGGCGATATCATGCCGCAAATCACCGGCACGGCCTCCAATCTTTGGGAGGAATCGCCCGGCGTCGCCATCGCGGGAGTCAATTTAACCAATCAGCCGCATGCGGCAATCACCTTGAATCAGCTGTTGTTCTCCGGATTTCGGGAATTCCTCGCCTTCAAGCAGGGCCGGCGTGAGTACCAATCGACCGCTTTGACGGAAAAGCGCGCGGAACAGCTTCTTTACCAGGACGTGGGCCAGGCCTACGTCAGTCTTCTGCAGGCGCGGGATCAAATGAAGATCGACGAGGAGATCGTCAAGGCGGGGCAGGACCAAGTCGATTTTCTCCGGCGCTGGGTGCAAATCGGCCGCGCCAAGAGAAGCGATCTGCTTTCGGCCCAATCGGTGCTGGAGTTGGCCAAGGCCCAACTGGAGCAGGCGCACCAAAGCGAAAGCGCCGGGCAGGAGATGCTCAAATTCTTGACCGATTCCGATCAGGATATGGCTCCGGCGGAACTGCCGGAACCGAGTTTGGGCGAACTGAAGGAATGGCTGGCGGATGGAGAGCGCCGTGCGGACGTCGCGGCGGCGCGGGACGCCTATGAGGCCGCTCAGCTGCAGACAAAAATCATCAGCCGCCAGCGCTGGCCCACTATCACCGCGACGGGCAATTACTATCTCATCCAGTCGGCGTTTTCAAAGAACGTCCATTACGACGGGATGCTGAGCCTCTCCGTTCCGCTCTTTACCGGCGGCGTGATCTCCGCGCAGGTCCGCCAAGCCCGCGCGCAGGAAAAAAGCGCCGAGGGCGGCCTATCTTTGGCGATGCGCACTTCGGATGAAAACGTCCGAGCTTCTTACAGGAACCTGCGCTGGGCCATCGCTTCGGCCAAGGCTTTCACGGACGCCGTTTCGGCCGCCAAGAAAAGCTTCGCCGCGGAGAAGAATGACTTCGAGCAGAATTTGGTCACCAACCTTGACGTCATGAGCAGCCTGACCAGCCTGGCCAATACCGAAGTCCAATCCAACGCGGCCCAGCAGCAGGCGGCCTTCGGACTCATCGAGCTTGAAGTGGCGGCAGGAGACGTGCCGGCGGCGGGAGGATCCTGATGAAGCTTTCCGACATCTCCATCAAGAATCCCGTCTTCGCTTGGATGCTGATGATTGGGCTCATCGTCTTCGGCGCCATCAGCTACACCCGCATGGGCGTGAGCCAGCTTCCGGACGTGGACTTCCCGGTCATCACGGTCACCGTCACCTGGGCCGGGGCGTCTCCCGACGTCATGGAATCGGCGGTCGCCGATCCCATCGAGGACGCGGTGATGAGCGTCGACGGAGTGCAGTTGGTGCAGTCCGTCTCCCAGGAAGGCCAGACCCAGGTCATCATCCAGTTGGATCTCAATCAGAACATAAACACGGCGCTGGAAGAGGTGCAGACCTACGTCACCGAGGCCCAGAAGAATCTCCCCCAGACCATCGATCCGCCGGTCATCACCAAGACCAACCCGGAGGATCAGCCCATCATGTGGGCGGCGGTCTACGGCAGCAGCAGGGCGGCAGTCAGCCCATTTTCCCAGGCCGATCCTAAAAACGGCGCCGTGAGCCTGCGGGATATCGCGCTCTTCGTGCGCGACCACTTGAAGGACCAGATTACGACTGTGGCCGGCGTGGGCAACGCATTCCTGGGCGGTTATGTCGATCCGCAGATGCGCATCTGGGCGGACAATACCGCGATGACCAAACGCGAGATCACCGTGCAGGACATCATCAACGCGGTCAATACCGAGCACGAGCTGGCTCCCACGGGATATCAGGACGACGGACCGAAGGAAACTTACATCCGCGTTCACTCTCAGTTCAAGAACGCCCAGGAATGCGACCAACTCATCATCCCGACCCGCCAAGGCCTGGGCGAGGTATGGAAGAGGATGAATCTGGGCGAGGTGGCCAAGTGCGAAGAGGGCACGGATGATCTGCGCCGCATCTCCCGCTACGACGGCATTTTCCCCACCATCGGCGTCGGCGTCATCAAGCAGCACGGCACCAACGCCGTCGCCATCGCCGCCGCGGTCAAGAAAAAAATCAAGGAGCTTCAACCGCTGCTGCCCAAAGGCATGCGCATGCAGGTGGTCGTCGACACGACGAAATTCATCAAGGCCTCCATCAACGATCTCGTTTTCACTCTGATCCTGGCCGTGCTCTTTACCTCCCTGGTCTGCTATCTGTTCTTGGGTTCGTGGTCCTCGGCGTTCAACGTGGTCATGGCCATCCCCGTTTCCGTCATCGGCTCGTTCATCTTCCTCAACGCGTTCGGTTTCACCTTGAACAGCTTCACGCTGCTGGCGTTGTCCTTGTCCATCGGCATCATCGTCGATGACGCCATCATGATGCTGGAGAACATCGCGCGCTACAACGAGCACGGCATGCCCCGGGTTCAGGCGGCCATCGTGGGCGCCCGGGAAATCACCACCGCCGCCGTCGCGGCGTCCCTGGCGATCCTGGCGATTTTTCTGCCCGTGGTTTTCATGAACGGCATCGTGGGCAAGTTTTTCTTCCAGTTCGGCGTGGCGATGTCCGTGGCGATTCTGCTCTCTCTTTTGGAAGCCTTGACGCTGGCGCCCATGCGCTGCTCGCAGTTTCTGTCCGTGGGGCGCGAGAACTTCGTCACGCGCTGGATGAACCATGGCATGGAGCGCTTGGCCGTGCACTATAAAAAGGCATTGTCATGGTGCCTCGATTGGCACTGGACGGTCATCATCACGGCGTTCCTGCTCACCGTGGCCTCCTACGGCATCGCCAAGTATCTGCGCAAGGAATTCGTTCCGCCGCAGGATCAAAGCCAATTCCTGGTGACGCTCTACACCAAGATGGGCTCGTCGCTTGAGTACACGGACGGCGTGTTCACCCAGGCCGAAAAGGTCATGGACTCGAGGCCGGAAGTGCATGGCTACTATCAGGCCGTGGGCGGCTTCGGAGGCGGTCTGGTCAACCAAGGCATCCTTTTCGTGGTCATGAAGGATCCTTCCAAGAGGCCAGTCGTCGCTCCCTTCACTCACCGGCCGACCCAGCAGGAATTCATGGAATATCTGCGCGGGCAGCTGGCCAAGGTGCCGGGCGTCCAACGCGTCGCGATGCTGGACTTCTCGCAGGCGGGATTTAGCGCCCAGCGCGGATACCCCATCGAATTCGAGGTGCAGGGCCCGGAGTGGGGCAAGCTGGTGGCTTACTCTCAGGAGATTTTTAAGCGGCTCAAGGCCTCGGGTTTGATGGCGGATTTGGACACCGACTACAACCCGGACATGCCGGAGACCGAGATTTATCCCGATCGCGCCAAAGCCGCGCGCATGGGCGTGCCCGTGACCACCATCACGGACACGATTTCAGCCTTGGTCGGCGGCATGAAGCTTCTGCCCAACAAATACACCGATTCGGCCGGCCACCGCGACGATATCCAGGTCAAGCTGATCGCGGATCAGAACCGGACCGCCGCGGACATCAAGAAAATTTGGGTCCGCAACGTCCAGGGCGAGATGATTCCCTTGAAGGACTTGGTGACCATGAAGCAGGGGGATACGATGCTCACCGTCACCCGCTACAACCGCGAGCGCGGCATCGGCATCTTCGGAAATTTCAAGCAGGGCGAATCCGAATCCGACGTCATCGCCGCCATCCAGAAAATCGCCGCCCAGGTCATTCCCAGGGGCGAGGGCTACCACGTGGTAATGTCGGGCAGTTCCCAGGCGTTCGAGCAATCCTTCCGCAACCTGCTTTTCGCGCTTATCCTGGGTATTTTCGCGGCCTACATCGTGCTGGCCAGCCAGTTCAACAGCTTCATCCACCCCCTCACCATTCTGACCGCGCTTCCCTTCAGTGTGGCCGGCGCGCTTTGGGCGCTCTACATCACCAACACGTCGCTCAATATCTACAGCCTCATCGGCATCCTGCTCTTGATGGGCATCGTGAAGAAAAATTCGATTCTGCTCGTGGATTTTACCAATGAGCGCCGCAATGCAGGCATGGGATTGCGCCAAGCTCTTCTTGAAGCCTGCCCCATCCGCCTAAGGCCGATTCTGATGACCACCGCCGCGACTTTGGCCGGAGCCATCCCTGAAGCGATGGCCTGGGGGCCGGGGTCGGAAATCATCCGGCCCATGGCCATCGCGGTCATCGGCGGCATCATCGTGTCGGTCAACCTGACCCTCTTCGTGGTCCCCTGTTTCTACTCGGTGATGTCCAAGCTGGAAAGCCGCAAGCACGGCGAGAGGCTGCAGGAAGCCCTGCGCGCGTTGGGCGAATTACCCGCGGAATAATATCTGGAAGGGCCCGCCGCGGCTTTACTGCGCAGGCTGCGGGATGTGGAGTTTTTTGGCCAGGGCCGCGACCAAGCTTTGGGAGGCGTTTTGCGCCGCGGCGTTAAGATCCGAACCGGTGCTTGAGACGGTCCCGGTCCATAGGATTGAGCCGGTTTCCACGCTGACCATGCGGACCGAGATTCCCACCTCGGCGGGCGTGGTCTCCATCTGCGGCACGATGTTGTTGGTCTGCCAAGTGTTCATGCCCACGATGCCCACGCTTCCCTTGCCCGTCGGCCCGAAAATGGGGCGCGCGTGCTCCTGGGGCATGTCCACCAGGACCGTCTGCTGATTGGTGTCGGTGAAGTAGGTGAGGCTCCCCATGACAAGGGCGTCGGCGCCCAGGAGCTTGCCCACCTGCTGGGCCGTGGCCATGTCCACGGCGCCCGAGAGATCAAAGGACTGCTCCTGGAGCACGCTTTGAACCTGCTGGCGCTCGATGACGTTGTAGCCCAGGGGCAACAGATAAGGCTCGAAAATCTGCGAAACCATCTGGCCCGAGCCGGACGCCCCGGGATAGTCGGTGAACCCGAGGACCGCCACCGTGCGAATTGAGGCGGAGTTGTATCGCGGGCTCACGAAGACGGTCGCCGGCGTCGCGCACGCCGCGCATAGGAGCAACGAAAAAAACGGAAGGAAACGGAAGGAAACGGAGCCTGTTTCGTTCATTCCGTTCCCGGCATTCATGGATTCTTCGGCTTGGCCGGAGTTTTTGGAGCCGCGGCGCTCGCGGCGTCCTTCTTGGCCTGCTCGATTTGGGCCGGGGTCAGAATTTTATCCAGCCGTTGCAAGTCGGCTTTCGCGCGCGAGCTTCCATTTTGAGCGGCGCGCCAGTACCAGGAGTAGGCCTTGATCAAGTCCTTGGGGACTCCCCGCCCGGACTCATACATCTGGCCCAGCTTTCTTTGCGCGAAAAGGCTGCCCTGCCGCGCGGCTTTTTCATACCAGTCGGACGCCGCGCGGTAGTCCTTGTTGACTCCCCAGCCGCTTTCCAGCATGACGGCCAAGTTGCGCTGGGCGAAAGGGCTGTTCTGCGCGCTTGCTTTGTTGAACCAGTAATACGCCTTCTTGTAATCCTGGCGCACGCCCAAGCCGTGCTGATAGAGGTAGCCGAGGTTGTTCTCCGCGTAGGGGTTGCCCTGCTGCGCTGCGGCCGCGTACCACTTCGCGGCTTCCTTATAATTGCGGGCCACGCCCTTGCCGTGGTAGTACATGCCCGCGAGGTTCGCCGCGGCCTCGTCGTCGCCCTCCTGGGCGCCTTGGGTGAACCACTTCAAGGCCTGGGCGTAATCCTGTTTTCCGCCGATTCCGGTGTAGTAAAGAAAGCCCAGGTTGTTGGCGGCGTCGTCGTAGTGTTTTTGCGCGGCCTGCAGGTACCATTGGGCGGCTTCATTGTAATCGCGGGCGACGTGATGCCCGTGCTCATAAATGACGCCCAATTTGAAGGCGGCTTGCGCGCTGCCGGCTTGCGCGGCTTGTTTGAGGAAGTCCACGGCTTGAGGGTATTGATTCGCGAGATAAGCCGTGCGGGCCTCGGCTAAAAGCTGCGCGGAATCAGACTTTGGGGCGGGCGCCGTCCCGGCCCGAACTGTCGCCGTTCCGCATGCGCAGCAAAGCGCGAAAATGAGAGCACCCCGCATGGTAGTCACGGCCAAGGAGATTATATATACTGACTCCGACGGATGCAAACGGCCGGTTTGGGTGTGTAAGGGGGGCGTATCACCGATTCGGAAATTATCAAGAAGGTCCGTTCCGGGGATTCCCAATCCTACGCGGAATTGGTCAAGAGCCACTATCCCCGCGTCCGAGGCCTCTGCCTCTCCTTATTGTCCGACCGCAGCGAGTCCGAGGACGCGGCGCAGGAGATTTTCATTAAAGCGTATCGTTTCCTGCCCGAGTTCAAGAGCGACTCCTCCTTTTCCACCTGGATTTACCGCATCGCGTCCAACCACTGCCTGGACGTCCTGCGCAAAGAAGCTAGGCGCAAGACGGAATCCTTGGATGCGCTGACCGACGCGGACGAATCGGGCGACGCCCCGCCGCGGCTGAGGGTTTCAGAACCGGATTCGAGCGCGGCCTTCGAGAATCGGTATCTCGTGCGGTGCGTGCTTGAGCGGCTTTCCCCCGAGCACCGGATGGTCCTGGTTCTCAAGGAAACGCAAGGCTTGAGCTATGCGGAAATGGCAAAGACTTTGGAATGTTCCGTTGACGCTGTGAAGGGGCGGTTAAAACGCGCCCGCGTCGAACTTGATGAAATCGCACGACACTTTATGGAATTAAGCGACGTCTAAAAAGCACGGCCATGAAACACGAGAATTTTCTCGAACTTTTCGATGAGCTAAGGGACTCGGAATTAGGCGAGCCGCTTAAGGGCGAGCTTTCGGTCCATTTGGCTTCGTGCGTCGCCTGCCGACAGGATTATGAGTGTCGCGCCGCTCTGTTTAAGAGGTTTTTTCACCCCGTGGAGGCTCCCGCTCCCGCTCAAATAGAGGCTTTTACCCGCGCCGTGATGGGGAAAATTCCTGCGGTCAAGCCCGGAGGGCGAGCAGTCCAGGACGCCATACCGGAAAATGAGTTGGCGTCCTGGGCCGCGGGGCGAGCGAGAGCGTGGCGAAACCTCTGGTGGGTAGTTCCGTCCCTGGGTTTCGCCTTGGCCGCCTTCATTTTGGCTTTGCACTGGAGCGCGCCGGCCTTGATGGTCCCTTTGGACTCTCAACTGCTCATCGGCGCGAAAAACAAGGGCGTGGCCGAGATGGTCATTCCTCTAGACCCGGCCAACGGCCAAAATCTCGTCGCCGTCGAGGAACAATAATGAAACGAACAGGATTCCCGACCGCCGCCGTGTTCGTCATTGGACTTCTGTTGGGGGCCGCCGCGGGCGTGCGCTACGAGAAAAGGTCCATGCACCAGTTCTGGCAGCACGGTCCTAACACCAGCCGCATGCTGGCGGACTTGAGCCGCCGGCTGGGCTTGACTTCCGAACAGCAGGAAAAACTTCGGGCTATCTTGAATTCCAACCGCGGCCAGGTGACGGAACTCCACGAGCAGATGCTTTCGCAGTTCGAAGGCATTCGCACGTCCTTCAGACAGAATCTCGGGAGCATCCTGACTCCGGATCAGCAGAAAAAGTTCGCCGCCATGACGGCCCAATGGGACGCGCGGCGACTTTCCATGACGGCTAACGCGGCCACTCCTATCCAATCGAACGGGCAGAACCAATAAGCGGATCCGCGGTGAGAAACGCCCTTCTGACAGTTGGGGCGTTCCTGCTCGGCTTGACTTCGGCGCGGGCCCAGAACGCTTCAACGGGGACCGTCTTGACTTGGGGACGGTGCATGGAGATCGCGCGGCGCCAAAATCCCGCGCTCCTGGCCGCGGAGCGCGGAGTGCAGGCGAGCCTCCTGCAATATCGGAACAGCTTCAACGGCCTCATGCCGCATGTGAGCTTGAGCAATAGTTACTCCAATTCCGATACTTTGAACTCGTTGGGCCACTACACCAACGCGGACAACTGGGAGGAAAGCGCCAACGCGAGCCTGGATCTTTTCAACGCGCAGGACTACGCTTCCATGAGCACGAGCAAAGCCCAGGAGATGCAGGCCAAGGCCAATCTCGCCCAAGTCTCGGCGCAGGTGCGGCTCACGCTGGCCGAAGCCTTCATCAAGCTCATCTACAACGAGCAGCGCGTAGCGGTGGACGGCCAGATTGAGGACATCCAGAAGACCAACGCGCAAATGGTGTCCTTGGAGTATAAGTCGGGCCAGGAATCTAAGGGCGACATGATGACTTCCCAGGCGCAATACCTGCAGGCTCAGGTGACGGTCTCGAACGACTTGCTCAATATCCGGGCCGCCAAGATGGAACTCAACAATCAGTTGGGCCAGGATCAGTTTTCCGACATTGAGGTCACCGGCACGCTTGATTATTCCAAGCTTCCCCTCCCGGATTTCCCCTCTCTAGTCGCTCAGACGCCCCAGGTGGCCGTGGCCGAAGCGGCGGTGATCCTTTCCAGGGCGGGTTTGGAAACTTCCGAGGTGTCTTTGTGGCCTGATTTTTCCGCGACCGCGTCGCGCTTCTACAATGGAAACACCGAGTTTCCCCATAACCCGCATTGGAGTTGGGGCGCGAGCTTGAGCCTGCCCATCTTCGGCAGCGGACCCACCGCGGCCTATTATCAAATCTCGGCGGCCAAGGAGAGTTTAGCCCAGGCCGAGGAGAATCTTCGAGCTTCCCGGGATTCCACGCGCAGTCTTTTGGAGCAGGACTGGACTTCCTTGAACGAGGACGCGGACTTGGTCGCGGCCAACCGGGATTTGTTCGCCGCAGCCCAGCAGCGCTACACCGAGTCGACCATCCGCTATAACGCGGGCATCATGCCCTTTGAAACGTGGATCCTCTCGGTCTCCGATTTAATTAATTTCAAGCAGGGATATCTGGGCTCCGAATTGAACGCCGCCCTCTCGGAAGCCCAGTGGAACAACGCCGTGGGCAAGGGCTTGCCATGGCGCTAAAGCATTTCCTTAAAAGCGCCAGGCACTGTGCCCGACCGGGCCCGGTAGGAGAATAGCATGCACGAAAAACGCGTCCGTTGGATTTGGATGCTGCTCATTGTCATCGCGGGCGGCGCCGGAATTTGGGCTTATTACCATGGAAAATCCAAGGATGGGAACGAGCAGGTGACCTATCTTAAGGTTTCTCGCGGTCCCATCGAGGAGATTATCGAGGCGACCGGCTACGTGGCGCCGTTAAATCGGGTCGAAATCAAGCCTTCGGTTTCCGGGCGCATCGAGAGCCTCGGGGTCGATGAAGGAGACGCGGTCAAGGCGGGTCAGGTCCTGGCGGAGATGAGTTCGACGGATCGCGTCGCCATCCTGGATGCGGCGCGCGCCCAGGGTCCTGCGGTCTATAAGAAATGGGAAGACACCTATCTGCCCATTCCCATCATCAGCCCGCTGAACGGGCGCATCATCCTGCGCAACGTGGTCGTGGGCCAGATGGTCGATCCGACCACGGTTATTTACGCGCTTTCCGATAAGCTTATCGTTTACGCGCAGGTGGATGAAACGGACATCGGCCGCATCAAAGACGGCATGTCGGCGCAAATCACTTTGGACGCCTATCCCAACCGCGTCGTCCAAGCTAAAGTATTTGATATCCTGCGCGAAGGCGTCGACAACAACAACGTCATCACCTATAACGTGAAAATCGATCCGGCGGGCGGAGCGCCGGCCTTTTTCCGATCGCAGATGACGGCCAACATCGATTTTATCCTGCAAAAGAAAACGGACGCCCTTCTGGTGCCCGCCGTCGCCGTGTCTCAAAAGAACGGGGAGTCCCGGGTTTTTGTCCCAGGCCCGGATGGCAAGCCGGCGCCGCAAAAGGTCGTCATCGGCATCGAGGGCGCCAGCAACGACGAGATCGTTTCCGGCCTTAATGAAGGCGATACGATCATCGTTCGGCAGGAGCGCTACGTGCCGCAGCAGGCGGCGTCGAGCCCGTTGGCGGGCGGCGCCAAGAAAAAGGGAAGCTGATAGAGAGCAGCCATGCCCTTCATCGAGCTTAAGAACATTACCCGCGCCTATCAGGTCGGCGGGGACAAGCTGGTGGTTCTTAAGGGCATCAACCTGAACATCGAGGAGGGCGAGTTTGTCGCCATCATGGGCCCTTCGGGCTCGGGCAAATCCACCTTGATGCAGATATTGGGGCTTTTGGACAGGCCCACCTCGGGAAAATATTTTCTTTTCGGCCGAGACGTATCCCGTCTAACCGATGATGAAGGAGCCGCGCTGCGTTCCAGAACCATCGGTTTTATTTTCCAGATGTTCAATTTGTTGGCCCGCACTTCGGCGATGGACAACGTCATCCTTCCCATGATTTATGCCGGTTCGCCCAACCGTGAAGCGCGCGGACGGGAGCTTTTGGCAACCGTCGGCCTTTCCGATCGGATGGCGCATAAGCCCAATGAGCTTTCCGGCGGCCAACAGCAAAGAGTCGCCGTCGCGCGGGCCCTGGTCAATTCCCCCCGCGTGATTTTCGCCGACGAGCCCACGGGCAACTTGGCCTCGGATCAGGCCGAGGATATTCTAAGGCAGTTGAAGCTCATGAACCGGGCGGGCATCACGGTCATCATGGTGACCCACGAGCTCGACATCGCGGCGCACGCCCGCAGGATTATCCACATCAAGGACGGAGAGATTACCTCGGATAAAACCAGCGGCGAAGACTCCGCGGAGGACGTTTCTCCATCGGGCGGCGGCTCCGCCGCTTTAGCTTCTCCAAAAACCGCGCTTCCCGCTCAAATCAAGCTTCAGCACGGCGGCCTCAATTGGGTGGAGATGGGAGAGTACTGGGCCTCGGCCCTGCGCGCGGTCACCGCCAACAAGGTCAGGAGCGCCCTGTCCATGCTGGGCATTCTAATCGGCGTGGCGGCCGTCATCGCCATGCTGGCCATCGGCAAGGGCGCGCAACAAGCCATCGAGGCGAGGATTTCGAGGCTTGGATCCAATTTGGTGATGGTTTGGCCATTTTCGCAGGCGGCCTTCCACGGCGGCACCGGCAGCTATTCGCGCCTGACCCTGCAGGATTTAGACGATCTTTCCCAGGTCAGCCCCAATATCGTCGCGGTCGATGGAGAACTGCGCGGCAGCGTCCAAGCCGTCTACCAGGATAAAAACACCTCGACCCAGGTGCAAGGAGATTTGCCCTCTTACGCGGGGATGTACGACGACGTTCCTTATTACGGACGTTTTTTCACTTCCGCCGAAAATGATTCCATGGCCCGCGTGGCCGTTTTGGGGCAGACGGTGGTCAACGCCCTTTTCGGAAACAAAAATCCCGTGGGCAAGACCGTGAAGTTAAACCGCGTGGCTTTCACCGTTATCGGCATCCTGCCGCCCAAGGGCTCCAGCGGCTGGCATGATCAAGACGACGTCATCGTCGTTCCCTTGAAGACCGCCATGATGCGCCTGGGACTGACGGCGTGGGGCGGCGGCGGGAGCCGCGGGCGGTATCTAAGCACGATTTCGCTCGAGTGCGACAGCCCGAACTCCATTGATGACGTCATGAGCCGCGTCGAGTCGTTTTTGCGCGAACGCCACCATCTGGCCTCCTTCCAGGCGGACGACTTCACCGTGCGCAACATGGCCGACATCCAAGCCGCCCTGACCGGCACGACCAAGACATTCACTCTGCTTTTGGGCATCGTGGCCGCCATAGCGCTTCTGGTGGGCGGCATCGGCATCATGAACATCATGCTGGTCTCGGTCAGCGAGCGCACGCGCGAAATCGGCCTGCGTAAGGCCGTTGGCGCGGCGCGGCGCGCGATTTTGATCCAGTTTCTCCTTGAATCGGCCGTGCTCTCGACTTTGGGCGGCGTTATCGGCATCACCTTAGGGGTCGGATTTTCACTGGCGCTCTCCCATTTCGCGGGCTGGGCGGCCATCGTGCAGCCACAGGCCGTGATCATGGCTTTTGTTTTTTCCGCCGGAGTCGGCATTGTTTTCGGGTTTTGGCCCGCGAGGAAGGCGTCTCTTCTCTCGCCTATTGAAGCTTTGCGTTACGAATAAAAACGCACAAAGCGTCTTCCTAAGATGTGAGATAAGCCTATGAAAAAAGCAGTGTCGAAGCTTTGGAAGAACTGGGTGGATAAGATAGAGGCTTGGTCGCGCAGCATTGTCCCCGCCGAACGCGACATGAGCGTTTCTCGGACCTGGGAAGTCATCATCATCACCGCCATCGTGTGCGGCGTTTTGTGCCTGCTGATTACTTGCGCTCATGATATCATCGATTTCCATAAGATGATGGCCGGACATCCCGTGCTTCGGGTCCTGGCGTGGACGGGTTTTACTTGGACCGTTCTGAGCGTCATTTTGCTGATGGGCCGGACCATCGGTTGGTTTGTCTATGTCGCGATGGCTTCCGCGGATGAAAATGACGCCCCCGCTCTCACCGTGGTCATTCCCGCTTACAACGAGGGCCATATGGTGCGCTTGGCCATTGATTCCGCGGCGCGGGCGCGCTATCCCAAGGGCAAGCTCCGCATCGTGGCCGTGGACGACGGCAGCAAGGACGATACCTGGGACCACATCCTGGCCGCGGCGGCGGAGCATCCGGACGTGGTCATGCCCTTGCGCCAGCCACGTAACCAAGGCAAGCGGGCGGCCTTGGCCGCGGGCTTCCGGGCGACGGACGCGGAAATTCTGGTCATCGTCGATTCCGACAGCGTCATCGATGAGAAGGCTCTTCTGGCCATCGCCGGCCCGTTCCGGGATCCCAAGGTCGGGGCTGTGGCCGGCAAAGTCAGCGTCTATAACTTGTCGCAAGGATTCATTCCTTGTCTCCTGTACGTTAATTTTCTTTTCATCGCCGATTTCATGCGCTCTTGGGAATCGAATTTCCGCACCGTGCATTGCTGCGCGGGCGCCTTGATGGCGGTGCGGGCCTCCGCCGCCAAGGCGGTGATGAACGAATGGCTCGGGCAAACCTTCTTAGGCGGGCCATGCACCATCGGGGATGACCGGTCGCTGACTAACTTCATCCTGTTGCGGGGCTTGGACACCGTCTATCAACGCACGGCCGTAGTGCGCACGGTTGTTCCATCTACTTATTCCAAGCTCTGCCGAATGTTCATCCGCTGGGACCGAAGCTACATCCGCGAGGAGACGCGATTCTTGCGGCACGTCGTTTGGAGCAGGCCCTTCAAGGCGCGCTTCTTTGCGCTTTTCGATCGATTCGTTACCAACACTTACACCGTCATTTGCTACACGGGCATCCCGCTGTTCTTTATCAACGTGGAATCAAAAACCTACATTCCGGCGCTGTTTTTAGCCTACACCGCGTGGACCTCGATTTTTTACCTTCTTTATTATCTCCGGCAGCAGCGTTTAAACAGCGCCGTCTACGCGTTCCTCTACCCTTATTATTCCGTCTTCACGCTGTTCTGGATTTTTCCCTACGCGGCGCTGACCTTGAAAAACCGCTCGTGGATGACGCGCTAAGGGCGCCCGCTCGAAGGGCCTCGCCCCCGGGGGGAAGGGCTTTACCAGCTGTTGTGCGCTGAGGCTTGGCGGAGTTCCTGGAGCGTCTTGGCGGCGGACTCATCGCGGTAGGCGCGCAAGAGCGCTCCCTCGATGACGGCATTCGAAACTCGTAAGTAATCCATTGTCACCGAAGGGCCCTCCAGGCCAACGGCATTCGGAAGCGCGCCCAAAAGCTTCAAGTCCGCCAGGATGTAGCCGCCGCCCAGTTTGGCAATCACAAACTCTCCCGCGAAGCTTCCTGCGGAGATGTATTCATGGTACTCGCCGGCGCCCAGGGAGATTCTGGAGACGCCGCTGTAAATGATTCTAGAGTCGTGGATCTCAAAGCCCTCTGAATCGGCGGCGACCGCGGCGATTTGCCTGAACGTAAGGGAACGTTCGATGATGGCCTCAAGGCTCTTCATCTGCCAAGCTTGGCGGGCTGTAAAAATTTCAGGCTTTCGCCTTGCAAACGTCTTAGTCCGCGCTTGCGCGAACAACGGCGCGGCGCACAGAATGAGGGCAGTTCCAACAAGTATCGCTTTGTTCTGGGTCATAGGGTTTCTTCTCGCGTTCCGTTTTTCCGTCGCGCCTTCAGCATAGCCGACCGAGCGCGGGGCGGCAAGGGAGAAAGGGCCCAAGCGCGGAGCGGTCTTTGGGCCTAGGGTTTTGTGGGAATTATCCCAGAACGCCCTGCAAGGCGTTCCAGGCTTCGTCTATGGATGGCGCGCGGCCTGAGGTTTCAAGAACGCGGCAGCCGGGCAGCCAGCCGTAGCCGAAGCGCCAGGGCTCGGTGTGGGTGAAAATCTCCAGACTTGGGCGGCCTAGGGCTGCGGCCAAGTGCATTGGGCCGGTGTCCGCGGTCACGACTGCGCGCGCACAGGACAAAAAGGCGGCGAAAGAACGCAGCGGCATCTCAGGCGCGACCAAGACGTTTTCGGGAATTTTAACGGCGGAGAGAAGCTTAGCTTCGGCCGGGCCTCCCGCCAAGACGACCTTGCGCCCGGTATTGGCCGCGCGGCAGGTCAACTCCAAAAACCACGCCACGGGCAACTGCTTTTCCGCGCGGCCGCCCAGGAAAAAGACGAGGCTCTCGCCGTCCAAACCCAAGCGGCGCCAAAGCTCGGCGCCTTTTTCTTGTTCGTTCGGGCCGAATATCCAGCGTGGGCGCAACTCTTCTGCCGTTGGAATCGGGGCCCAGGGCGCGGCGGTCCGCACCAACGCGCACAGATTGGCCGTTTCATGGGCCTGTATCTGCGGCACGGAAACAAGAAGATTTAAAAATACGGCCGCGTCGCCGCGTTCGAAGCCCACGCGCATCTTGGCGCGCGAGAGCGCGGTCCAGGCCGCGGAGGATAGTGAGAATGCGTGTTGAGGCGAGAAGTCGAAGGCCAGATCGTAGCCGCCCTTGAGGAAAATGCCGGGCAGTGCCGCCGGCGTCAAGACGCGTTCGGCGTCTTGGTTGAAGGCCAAGGCCGCGCCGTAACGGCCGGAGATAAGAGCGTCTATGCGCGCGTCTGGGAAAGCGCGCTTCAAGAGCCGCAGGGCCGGAGTCAAAAGAAGGAGATTTCCCAGCCGCGCGTCGTGGCGCACGGCTAAAATGCGCATCGGATCCTGGGCGGTTGGCCGGCGGCGGGGCATCCGCGGCTTGGGCAAAGCGCGGATGAGCGTGCGACGCAGGAGACTTTTTCCCTCTCGTTCGATGGCTTTGCCGAGAGATTTAAGCCGCGTGCGCGGCTTGGTCACGGCGAAACGCCGGAGCCGCCCAGAGGCGCCGGAGGGATGGAAGAGCCCGCGTCCGCGTTCCAGTCGAGTTTCTCTTGAAGCACGGGGTCTTTTAGCGTCGTAGCGGCGTCCCTGGCCGCGCGCGCAAAAAGGCGGTTTAAAGCCGTGTTGGCTGCGGCATCTGCGTTCAACTCCTGGGCGCGGCTTGAATCAAGCGCGGCCTGCTCTTGGTAGTCCTTGTCTAGAATTCTCCAAGTAAAGGCGTCTCTCTTGGCGGCGCGCGCGTATATGCTTAAGGCAAGCCTTAAATGGAGCGTGCTTCCGTTTCTTGGCGAAAATTCCACGTCGGCGCGCTCGATGGCGCCGCTCACGTAGAGCCGCGCTCCCGCTCCCAAGGCCGCGAACTCGCCGTCGTGCTCGGGGTCCTCCAATGAAACGGCGGAAGACACCAACCCGTCCGCGGCCAACTCCTGGGTCAAGGCGCGGCCTAAGATTTGAGGCGAAAGTTCCGGCCAAGCTCGGACGGAAGATTGGGTAAGGTTAAATGATTTTTTTTGTATCGGCGATGCGGGGTCGGTCGCCGAGTAAGTGGTCAAATCCCGAAGGGGCGAAACGGCCGCCGTCACCGGAAAGAGCGGCGTCTGCGGCCCGTGACCGATCCAAAGCGCCGCGTTGGGTTTATAAAGGAAGGACTTTCGTCCGCAGCCTGCGCATAGTGCCGCAAAGGAAAAAAGAGCTAAAAATCGGGTTGAAATCGTTATTTTAGGTGTCAAAACCGTGGCATCCTTCAAGCGAAACGCGCTCAACCTTTTTTCGCCGGGAATTTACCCGAGAGCGCTTGGCGGCATAGGGCGGCGACCTCGGGGCTGAAGTTTCCCTTTTCGATCATCCAGGATAGATAGCTGGGGTCCGCTACGGCCACTTCCCGCAAGGTTTTGCCCCGGTGCTTGTTGCCGAAGGCGAAGGCGGCCTCGCCGGCCTTCCAGGTGAATTTGCCTTCGGCGTCCACGCGGTCGGGATAGGTCTGGGCGCACCAAGCGCCCAATCCCGCCGAGTCCTTGGGCAACTCGGCGTAGCGTTCCGCCTGGGCCTGGAGGATTTCGGCCGTCGCCAGGGTGTCCGCCTCGGCGCGGTGCGCGCCCTCCAAGGTTTTGCCGCAGTAGAACTTGTAGGCGGCGGCCAAATCTCGGCGTTCCTGGCGCGCGAAAATAACGTAGGCGTCGATGACGCGCCGGCCGGGAGCGGGCCAGTCCACTCCCGCGCGTTTGAACTCGGCGGACAAAAGCGGAATGTCGTACCTGGCGGCGTTAAATCCCGAGAGGTCGGCTCCCTCGAAAATTTCCAGGAGGCGCGGAACCAAGTCCTTGAAGCGCGGTTCGTTCGCGACCATCGCATCGGTGATGCCGTGGATGGCCGTCGCTTCCTTGGGAATAGGCGCGCCGGGATTAACCAGCGAAGAGAACTTGGTTTCTTCCCCGGCAGGATCAAGACGGAGGACACAGACATCCACGATGCGATCCTGCAGGATGTCTATGCCCGTGGCTTCCAAGTCGAAGACGCATAGCGGCCGGTCAAGGGAGATCATGCGTTTGCTTTCGTGTATTTTAC
>DATLUA010000035.1:0-52207 GCA_035533295.1 Elusimicrobiota bacterium
AAGGTTCGGCAGGGGTTGGGCCGGGGCCAATCGATTGAAGACATTCTGCGAGATTTATGAGGTCGCCATGACCCCGGGCTGACGGGTCGTCGAAAGTAGCGCGCGGCCGGCGCGCCTCAACAGAGGCGCCGCCACGACGAGAATTTCAACCTCGGCCCAGGACGCGCCCAAATTCTACTTTCGATTTTTCTGCGGCGCGCCTTCTTCCCTTGACGGCCGTCGATAGGGCCGTGCCGTTTTTGCCCTGGACCGGCTGGATCTACGCGACGGTGTTCCCGTTCCCGCTGCTGGCGGCCGCCTTCGTGCGCGACGACCGCGGCATCCGCGCCATGCTGGCCGCGTTCATCGCCGCCGCCGCGGTCTGCCTCGTGGTCTTCTTGGCCTACCCGACGGTCTATCCCCGGCCGGAGCTGGCCGGCGGGGGCCTCATCGCCTGGCCGCTGGCGATGGTCTACCGCCTGGACCTGCCCAGGAACTGCCTGCCCTCGGAGCATGTCACCACGGCGTTCCTGACCGCCTTCGCCGTGCGCCACAGCCGGCCGAAGTTGGGCGCGGCCTGCCTTGTCTGGGCCGTCCTCATCAGCGTCTCGACCTTGACCACCAAGCAGCACTACTTCTGGGACGTGGCCGCCGGCGTCCTGCTCGCGACGGCCGCCTACGGGGCGGCGCGCCTTTATTTCGCGGCGCCCGAGCCGGGAACGGCGGCTGGCCTCGGCGGGGAATTAGAGTCCAGCCGCGAAGTTTAAGCCGCCGGGTAGAAGGCGGCGGGGCTGACGCGAAATCGGCGGCTGAGCCGTTCGATGTGCTTGCGCGTGAGGCGGCGCTTGCCGCGAAGCACGTCCGGCACCACCGGCTGCCCGCCCCCGGAGGAGAAAATCGTCTCGCACCACCTGCGCCGGCTCAAAAGCGTGCGGGAGCGCCGGGTGTGGTATTTCGCGATTATCCCCGAGGGGACGCCCAAGGCCCCGCGGGCGTCATCGGCATCTGGGATGCGGAGCTAAAGGGCGAGCCCATCTCGGAGATGGGCTGGATGATCCTTCCTGCCTTTCGTGGGCGCGGCGTCGCGACCAAGGCCGGCCGCATGGTGCTCGAGCGTGCGCGCTCGGAAAAGCGCTGGCGCGCGAGTTCGAGATGACCGGCTACAACGGGGCCGTGGGCCGGCACAACGACTGGAAAATCGATTTGTTCTGAGGCCGCGCGCTAGCGCACGTCGAAGTTGAAGTAGCGGCGGGGGAAGGGTTCCCGCTTAAGCGTAAAGTGCCACCACTCCTCGGGGATGCCCTTAAAGCCGTGCTTTTCCATCAAGGCTCGAAGCAGCCTGCGATTAGCCAGCGCCCGCTTGCCCACGGCGGGGTTGTCCGGGTGGGCCAGGAGATCGAAGCAGTCAAAGCCCGTGCCCATGTCGATGCTGTTGTCCGCGAAGCGCCGGCCCTCGGGCGCGGTGCAGGCAAAAAGCTTCTCGCCCCTACGGTAGGGCGCTTCCTTGGGAACCGGGAGGGGGACCAAGGTCAGGTCCATCGTGCTGCCCCGGCTGTGGGATGAGCGCGCGGCGATGTAGCCGTCCTTGAACAGATCTTTTTTGGCGACGCGGGGGTAGAACTCCGCCTTCATCGCGCGGTCGTCAAGGCGTTTGGCCCAGGCGATGAAGTCGTTGACCGCTTTTTGCGGCCGGTAGCAGTCGTAGACCTTGAGGGTCAGGGAGCGCTTCTTGGCGTCGGCCTCGACCGCGGAAAGAGAGCGCGCGGCCTCTCGGGTGAGCAGGCACTTGGGCGCGTCGTAGCCCGCGACCGGGCGGCCGGTGAAGTTGTGGTGGCCGGCGTAGCGCATCTCCACGATGACGCCGGGGACGGCTTGCTGAATGGACACAAAATCCGAGCGCGGGTTTTGCGCGGCTTGGACCGCGACCGGCAGCGCCAAGAGCAAAAACGCCGGCCGCAGCCTCATGCCTTTGGGTAGCCCGAGAAAAAGGGCTTAAAGAAGGCTTCGTATTGCTTCAGAACGCGCAGCATGAAGGGGGACATCCAGGCGATGACGGCCGTGACCAGGACGGCGCTGACCAGGCTGTAGAGCGCCATGCGCTTTTTGTCCGCGCCGAGCGCCTGGAACACCAGCACGACCGTGAAGGTTCCCAGCACCAGCGGGCCCAGGATGACCGAATAGAGCAGGCCCCGGCCCTGGATGAACTGCGTGAGCGTCTTGCCGCGCTTCTTTTCAAAATAGCCGTGAATGCGCGGGAAGCGCTCCAAGCGCTCGATGAAGACGATGAGCGCCAGCGCCAAGGCGAAGTTCGCCGCGGCCGCCGCCGCCGAGACCGAGAAGAGCGGCAGCCCCAAACCCAAGCCCAGCGGGATGGACACGCTGCGACCGGTCAAGGGGTTGACGGTCGTCAGAACGACGGCCAGCCACTTGTCCATGGGAGTCATCGCGCGTCTATTATAAGAAAACCAAGGGCCGTTGACGAGAACGCTTTGAGGGCCTACACTTCATCCATGAACCGGAAAATAGCTTTGCTCTCCGCCTTGCTTTTGTCGGCGCCGTGCGCGCGCGCGGCGGACAAGCCCTCGGGCAAAGCCGCCGCCCAGGCTCCGGAGGACGACGTTCTGCCTATGCTGGCGCGCGACCCCTCCGCCTTGGTCCTCTCGCCCGAGGACTTAAGCTCCGGCGCGTTCGCGATTTCGGCGCCGCCGGGCATCGCGGCCCCGAGCGCCGCGCCGGGAAAGGCCAAAATTGAGGCCGTCGGCGCGTCCGCCCTGCACGCGCAATACCGCGCGGTCTCCGTGCCCATCGATGAGAGCCAGCTGCTCGGCGTCAAGCCGGGCGACCGCGTGGACGTGCTGGCGGTCTTCGACGTCTCTTCCGCCAAGGGGCCCAAGAAGATGGTCGCCGAAACGATGCTGCAGGACGTCGCGGTTTTGGGCGTCGCCGCGACCGGAAATCTCTTCGGCAAGGGCGTCATCACGCTGGAGCTCAACCCCATCGAGGCCCAGTACGCGGTCTTGGGCGCCCGCCAAGCGGACCTCTATCTCGCCAAGCGCGCTCCGGGCGACGTCGCGCTGCACCCCATGGAGATGTCCGACTTCGACGGCTTTTTCCGTTGAGGCGGGAGCCTGGAATCCGCGGGGATTTGTTTTTATAATATATCCGCCTAAACAGATATGAACGCCGACCGGACGTTCCGCGCCCTTGCCGACGAGACGCGCCTGCGCATCGTGCATCTGCTGGCCAAGGGCGAGCTCTGCGTCTGCGATCTGATGGCGGTCCTGCGGGTCCCGCAGTCGAAGGTCTCCCGGCATCTGGGCTACTTGAAGCGCGCGGGCTTGGTCGCCGACCGGCGGGAAGGATTTTGGCGGCATTATTCGCTGGGCAAGCCGGCGCATCGGCTTCAGGCGCGGACAATTGCCGGCGTCAAGGACTGCTTTCGCGACGTCCCCGTTCTGGCGGCGGACGCCAAGCGCTTTGCCGCGTATCGCAAGAAGAGCCGCCGCTGTGATTAAGGGCCGAGGCGGCGTGGAAAAGAAAAAAGTTCTTTTTGTCTGCGTCGAAAACTCCTGCCGCAGCCAAATAGCCGAGGCCTTCGCCAAGAAGCTGGGCGGCGGCGCGCTGGAAGCGTGGAGCGCGGGCTCAAAGCCGTCGGGCGAGGTCAACCCCGCGGCCGCGGCCTTGATGAAGGAGCGCGGCCTTGATTTAAGCGCGCACCGCTCCAAGGGCTTGGCGGAAGTTCCGGCGGGGCCGTGGGATTACGTGGTCACCATGGGCTGCGGCGAGGCCTGCCCGGCGGTGGCCGCGCGCGCTCGCGCCGATTGGGGCATCCCGGACCCGAAAAATATGCCGCGCGAGGAGTTCCTAAAAGTGATCGAGCAAATAGAGGCCAAGGTTGCCGGGCTTATCCGCGATCTCGCGGCCGGAGCCGGCCGATGACCCGCTCCAAGTTTTTCGCCGAGGTCCTGGGCACGTACTGCCTGGTCTTCGCCGGGACCGGCGCCGTCGTGGTCAACCAAGTCACGGGCGGGGCGGTGACGGCCTTGGGCATCAGCTTGGTCTTTGGCCTCATCGTCCTGGCCATGATTTACACGATTGGGCATATCTCCGGCGCGCACATGAACCCGGCCGTGACCTTGGGCTTCTACGCCGCCGGGCGCCACAAGGCGGCCGACATCGCGCCCTACGTCGCGGCCCAGCTCGTGGGCGCCGTGGCCGCGTCCGCGACGCTAAAGATCATGTTCCTGGGCCAGCCCAATACTCTCGGCATGACGCTTCCGGCCCACGGCGTCTTGCAGAGCTTCGTCATGGAGCTGATCTTGAGCTTCATGCTGATGTTCAGCATCATGGGCGTGGCCACGGACGACCGGGCCGAGGGCGCCATGGCCGGCATCGCGATTGGCGCCGTCATCGCGCTCGAGGCCGCGTTCGGCGGGCCGGTGTCGGGCGCGTCGATGAACCCGGCGCGCTCTTTCGCTCCGGCGCTCCTGTGCTGGGACTTTACCAGCAACTGGATTTACTGGATCGCGCCCGTGCTGGGCACGGTCCTGGGCGCGCGGGCCTACCAGTTCATCGCCCCGGCGCCCGAAACGGGCCTCCCCGATTAATCAGCGGCCGGAACCCCATGGGCTCCATGAAATTATCCCGCGGGATGCGGTTCCGCTACGGCCGGCTCGTCGCCTCCTTGGTCGCGAAAATCGGGGAGACCGGAGCTTCCTCGCGCGGACGATGTTCTTTAATTTTCTCAAGCCGAGCTATGCCGAGTTATCGTAAGCTCACAATCTTTTGAGCGCTTCTTTCACCTTCCCGACGTTCGGGCCTTCCCCGGCTCCCTCATAAAACGAGAGATCCTCGTCTATTCCCACCAACCGGAGGCATTGACCTCCCGGAGCCTGGAAATAAAGGTGAGGGTCCGGCACCTCGAGCTTCCGCACGAGGCCCGACTCGAGGATCTTCCGCCTCATTGCCTCCACGTCGTCGGACTGGATTTCCAGCCAGACTGATCTTGCGGTCCGCAAGAACGCGCTTTCATCGGGAACATCCCCGTAGAGGAACACGATATAGAAGTCCTCTCCCAAACGGAGGAAGTCCCTTTCGTCCTGCGCTTTCGTGATCTTGCCGCCGAGGACATCGCAATAAAATTTGCGGATGCCGTCCCGGTCCTGCCGCGGGACCACGACCGACGAATGTTTTCCAAAGATGACCTTCGCCATGTTCCCTCCTTGCGATCTGTCTCCGCCGCCTAGCAGCTCTTCCACTCCTTGGGCGGGGCGAAGGCGATGGCCTCGCCCGTCTCCAAGAGGCTCTTCAGGCTGCTCATCACCGCCGGCCAGCCGTTGTTGACGCCCTTAAACGTGCCGGGGTCGGCCACGATGTCCTCGGGCAGGAGGTTCTCATGGATGACGCGCAGCTTGACCTCGCCGCCCATGGGCGTGAGCTCGTAGGTGACGCGCGAAAGCCCGTCGCGCCTGGCGGCGAGCTCGGGCGCGTCCTTGACGTTCCAGGTGTAGGTCAGCGTGCGGGGCTTCTCGCAGGCCAGCACCTCGCCGGCGTGATCGCCGAATTTGCTCTCGGTCCCCTTGGGCGGCAGGATGCGCACGCGGCCGCCGACTCTCTGCTCCAGCTCGATGCGAAAGCCCATCCAGTACTTTTCGCTGAAATCCCCGCTGGTCAGGGCCTCCCAGAGCTTCTCCGGCGTGGTGCGGATGAACGTCGCGTAGACGAAGGTCTCGGTCTTGGTTTTCGTGGTCATGTCATCTCTCCAGGTGAGCTTTTAGTTCCCGCAGGGCGTCCAAACGGCTTTCCTCGAATGGCCGAATCCAGCGCCGCGCCAAATCGTGGATAGGCACGGGGTTGAGGTAGTGCAGGCGCTCCCGTCCGGCGCGCCGGGTCTCCACCAGGCCCGCCGCCTCCAATTGGTCCAGGTGCTTGGTCACCGCCTGCCGGCTCATGTCCATGCCCGCGCAGAGCGCGTTTAAGGTGAGCCCGCCTTTGACGCGCAGGCGGTCCAGGAGGCGGCGCCGGCCCGCGTCGGCCAAAGCCTTGAAGACCAAATCCGCGGCGCTTGGGACGGCGAGCTTTTCCATGCCCTTATTATAGGCAACTAAATAGTTGCTTGTCAAGGCCTAGGGGAAAAATTGGCCGCGCGCAAGCGAGGCGGGTGACAGGGCGTGACAGGCGCGCGATTGATCCGGCGCGGTTCCCGCGCCAAAATAAGCTAACGCAGTTTAAACAAAAGGCCCGGACCAGGTATGCCCCAAGCCGATTCGATCTCCGCGCTAGAAGGCGACTTGCGCGCCTTGCTGGGAGAAGCGCCTCGCCGACGCGTCATCCTGGTCATCGATGACAACGAGGACTATCGCACGTTGGTCCGCTCTTATCTCAAGGCGCATGCCTACGACGTTCTAGAAGCTCCGGACGGCGCCGCGGGGCTCGCGCTCATCAAGGACAAGCACCCGGATCTCGTCATCGTCGACTTCAACATGCCCCGCAAGAACGGCTACGAGCTCATCCAGGATGTCCGCAGCGTTTTCGAGACCCGCAAGATTCCCATCATCATGTTTTCCGGGGCCGCCAATCGGCCTCATATCAAGGATCTGGGCCTGGACATCTCGGAGTTCCTCGACAAGCCTGTTCCCAACAGCCGCCTCTTGGAAGCCGTCGGCAAGGTTCTGGGGGAACAGGGCCCGCGGGCGCCGGCGGCTCCGGACGCCGCGCCGGAAGTGCTCGCGCCGGAGCCCGCGGAAAAAGAAGCGGCGGAGGCTCCGGCCGAGGAGGAAAGCGAGGAGTCGTGGCTGGACTCCAACGAGAGCCTTGAGACGTTTCCCTTAGAGACGGAGGAGAAGCCGGCGGACGAGGCGCGAAACCTGGATATCCTCGCCAACGATTCGCCCATCATCACCCAGGTCAACAAGATTCTGCTCCGGGCGGTCAAGATGAAGGCCAGCGACATCCACATCGATCCGCAAGAAAAGCGGGTCAGCGTGCGCATGCGCCTGGACGGCGCGCTTAAGACCGTCTACAGCCTCCCCATCGCCGTCCATCCCCGGCTTTCCGCCCGCGTCAAAATCATGTCGAACCTGGTGATCACGGAGCGCCGCCTTCCCCAAGACGGGCAATTCCGGGCGGTCATCAAGGGGCAGAAAATCGAGTTCCGCGTCAGCACGCTGCCCTCCATCTATGGGGAAAAAATCGTGATGCGCGTGCTGGGGCAAAGCAAGCTCAAGGGGAACATCGCCACGCTGGGCATGAGCCCGCGCGACCTCGCCTGCGTAGAAAAAGCGCTGCGCAGCCCGCACGGCCTCATCCTGGTCACCGGACCCACCGGCAGCGGGAAGACGACCAGCCTCTACACCATGATCGCGGCCTTGAACAATTCCGACGTCAACATCATGACCGCCGAGGATCCGGTGGAGTACCGCCTTCCTGGAATCACGCAGGTTCCCGTGCATCCGGCCATCGGGCTCACGTTCGAGCGCGCCCTGCGCGCCTTCCTTCGGCAGGACCCGGACATCATGCTGGTGGGTGAAATCCGCGACAAGGAGACGGCCGAAATCGCGATCAAGGCGTCGATCACGGGGCACCTCGTCTTGTCGACTCTGCACACCAACAGCGCGCCGGCCGCCGTGACCCGGCTCACCCACATGGGCGTCGCTCCCTATTTGGTCGCGGCCAGCGTCAAGCTCGTGGCGGCCCAGCGCCTGGTCAAACTCCTCTGCCCGGCCTGTAAAATCGCCTCGGCGCTCACGGACGAGGACAAAAGATTTTTCAGCGGGGAGGAAGCGGCGCTCATGAGGGAGATTTACCGCGGTCGGGGCTGCGCCAGGTGCCAGCAGGCCGGCTACGCCGGGCGGGCTCCCATTTTCGAGGTGATGCCGGTGCAGAGCTCGGCGATGCGCGAAGCGGTGTTCTCGGCCGGGAGCCCGGACGCGATCTCGGAGGCGGCCGTCAAGGAAGGCATGACCAGCCTGCGCCAGGCGGCCGTGGACATGGTGGCCCAAGGGCTCACCTCGCTGCCTGAAGCCTTGAAGCTCATCGTGGGGGAATGACATGCCCGAACCATCCGTCGGCGCCCTGCCCGTGAATCTCTATGTCGCGGGCAGGCAGGCGATGCTCGAGTTCGACCTCGACGGCTATGCGAGGGCCGCGCCCCTGTTCCTGCTGGCCCTCGAATCCCGGCCGGAGGATGCGCTTGTTCACGGCGCCCTGGCCGAAACCTACGCCTTTTGGGGCAGCCGCCGGGAAAAAAACGGGCAGGAGTGCCTAAGCTATTACGGCCTTTGTTTCGAGGAGGCGCGCAAGGCGCTGGAGTTGGGGCCAGGCGTCGGCCAAACCCACCGCGCCATGGCCGTGGCCCTGCGCGCGGGCGTCATGGAGGACGCTGAGGCCGCAATCCGGGAGGCGGCGCGGGCCTGCGAGTTGAGCCCCTACGATGGGGAAAACTGCTGGGAGCTTTGGCGCGCCACGGGCTGCGATCCGCAAAATCCCCTCATCCAAAAGGCGCTCGATCTTTTCCCGAACCTGTGCGGGGCGCGCATCGATTTGGGAGTCGCCTTGTGCGAGCGCGACCGCCTCGACGAGGCGGAGCTCCACCTGCTCAAGGCGCTGGAAATCAACCCGAGAAATTCCCTGGCGCTCTATGATTTCGCCATGGTCAAGCTGAGAAAGGCCATGGTGGGCGAAGCGGGGCAAATCCTGAGCCGCGCGCTCGAGTTTTGCCCGGAAGATCCGCTGCTGCTCAGCGGCCTGGAGCTGGCCAAGGCCGAAAAGGGGGAACCGGCGGCCGCAGCCTGATTATGACCGAGCAAAAAACAGCGCAAAGGCAGTCGGGCCTGGCCTTTCTCAAGCTGCTCGGGCAGGCGGCCCAGGAGGCTTCCCTCTACCGGTCGAGCCACCCCATGGCCGTGGCCGCCTTGGGAGAGGCGTATAAGGCGTTCGAGGGGCTGGTCTCCGAGATGACTCCGGCCTCCGTGACGGTGGCTTTGGCGCAGGACCGGTGGCTGATCAATTCGGACAACGTGGCCTCGACGAGCCAGGCGCCCGAGATATTAAAGGCCATCTACCTCAACCACGGCATCGGCAGCCTGACCTTCCTGCGCGGCGCCAAGCTCTACGAGTTCACGGCACTGTGCGAACTGGCGGCGGCGCCCAAAAACGGCGGGGGAGGCTTTCTGGCCGATTATCTCAAGCAGCGGGGCGTGCGCAATATCCGCCCGGACGACGCCGTCTACACCAGGTCCCAGGCGCGCCATAAGCCGGCCGAGCCGGGCGAGGCCGAGGGCCGGGATGGTCAGGGCAAGAGCCAGGCCCAGGAGCGCGGCGGCGGCTTTGTCCCGCTGCTCAAGGGCTTGGTCGAAGGCGCCGTGAGCGATCCGCGGGAGCGCGCGCGCGTTTACGCGGACGCGCTCAAGACGATCAAGGAGGCCTTGGATCGGCAGGCGGCCCTGGCGACGCGGTCGCTGGAACAGGAGAAGGAAAAGGTTTCCATGGAGCAGGGGCGCGCCGAGCGGGTCCTGAGCGCCGCGGCCGAGGGGAAGGTCATCGTCGACCGCCAAGGCAACGTCCTGATGATGAATCCCGCGGCGGAGGAAATTTCGGGAAAGAGCCTGGCCGAAATCGCGGGCAAGCCGCTCGCCGAGGCGGTCAAACCCGACGAGCAGATGCTGGCCATCTCGGCCGACCTGGACTTGAAGCCGGGGCGCCCCTTGTCCGAGACGGTCCCCCTGCTCGCCGAGGCCATGGTCGAGCGCGCGATCCGGCGCTCGGTGGCCATCGTCCACGACGAGGCCGGCCGCGTGGTGGGCACTTACGCCGCCCTCCCCGACGCCGCCAAGTTCAAGGAGGCGCAGAAGCTCCAGGAGGAGTTCGTTTCGCGCATCACCCACGAGCTCAACGCGCCGCTGACCTCCATCTCCTCCGCCCTCGAACTGATGGAGGAAAGCCTGGGAAGCCGCCTGGGCCCGGAGGAATCCGAATATCTGGCCATCTGCGTGCGCAATTCGCGGCGCCTGCACGAGATGATCGACGAAGTGCTTGATTTCTCCAGAATCGAATCGGGGGGCTTGAGCGTCCGGCTCGCCCCGTGCGTCCTGGCGCCGGTGATGCGCGAGACGGTGCAGGGGCTCGCGCCATGGGCCAGAAAAAAGGAGGTGTCCTTGACGGCCGCGCCGGTCGACGCGCGGCTTACCCCGGTCCTGGCCGACCGGGCCCGTGTGCTGCAAATCCTGACCAATCTCGCGTCCAACGCGATCAAGTCGACCGCGCCCGGCGGGACAATCGAACTTTCCGCCTGCCGGGGCGATCAAAGCCGCTTCTGGAGCGCCGTTGTGTCGGTGCGCGACACAGGCTGCGGAATCGCCGCGGAGAACCTGAATAAAATTTTTGAAAAGTTCGTTCAGTTGGACGATCCCCAGGGACGGCGTGAGGGAATCGGGCTGGGGCTTTCCATTGTCAGGGATCTGGTCCGGTCGCAGGGCGGAAGCGTCTGGGCCGAGAGTCAATTAGGGCGGGGCTCCGCCTTCTACTTCACGCTGCCGCTGGCCGGAGCCCCGGCCGCCCAGGAGGCGCTATGGATGAAAAACCCTTGAACCTTCTTTTGATCGAGGATGATCCCAACGACGTCCTCCTCATCAAATATTTCTTGGCTGAAAAAGGATCCGGCCGGCCCATGAAGATTACGGCCGCCGCGACCCTCGAAAAGGGACGCGGGCTCTTGGAGGAGCAGTCTTTCGACGCGGCGATAGTGGACCTGGGCCTGCCCGACAGCCGCGGCATAGGCTCCCTGCTCAGCATCCGCGCGCGCAGCCCGGAGCTGCCGGTCATCGTGCTCACCGCGCTCCGCGACGAGTCCGTCGCGCTCGAGGCGCTGGCCTTGGGAGCGCAGGACTACCTGATCAAGGGGATGATCAACGATTATTTTCTAAGAAGGGCGATTGTCCACGCCATCGAAAGGGCGCGGCAGGCGGCGCAGTTCGAAAACGTGCTCGCGCAGGATCCCGACGGCAAGATCATCGTCAACGCGAAAGGAGCCATCTGCTACGCCAATGCCGCCGCCGAGTCTTTTTTAGGCCGCCGGGGGGAATATCTGCTGGGCCGGCCCCTGCCCTATGCCTTGCCGGCGGAAGGCGCCGCGGAAGTCAAGACCATCAAGTCGGGCGCGGAGGAAAAGCGCGTCGAGATCAGCGCGGCGCTCATTCGCTGGCGAAAAGCGACGGTCCGGCTCGCCACGCTGAGGGAAATCAAGCCCGCCGGCCATGCCCGGAAAACCCGCCGCCGCGGGGCGCTTGCCCGCGACGGGGCGGATTATTCCGGCGCCAACTGAGGAAAATCCGGCCGCCCGTCCGTGGGCTCTCGTTAAAAGCTAAAATACCCAATCAGTTGAACCTGGCCGGGAAGAAAAAACTCGGAATCCGTCCTTCGGCGCGCGGAGGCGCCGCTTTAAAATGACTAACAATTTATTCGTCGGCGGTTTTCCCTACGAAACGACCGAGACGGAGCTTTCCAGGCTGTTCCGAGCCTGCGGCACGGTCCGCGGCGTAAGCATCCTCTTGGAGCGGGGGACCGGCCGCTCCCGAGGACTGGCCTTCGTTGAGATGTCCACGGAGGCCGAGGCGCGCTCGGCGATCGGCAAGCTCAACGGCTCGACGCTGGGCTCGCGCCGGATATTCGTGAGCGAGGCGCGCCCACGAGAAAGGCGGCCGGATGATTTAGCCGGCAAGCCCGGCTTCGTGGAGCGGCGCTCCGGGAAGGACCGGCGCCGGGCGGACGAAAGCCGGCGGGAAGGGTCTTTCAAGCCCAAAAAGCGCTGGGGGAATAAACCGGGTTTTGCCGGCAAAAAGGAATGGAAGAAACGCCCCGCTTTCGGCGGCCCCAAAAAGGATTGGAGCGCGAAGCCCGGAGCCGGCGGCGATAAGCGCAAAGAGTTCGGCGGCAAGAAGAAATGGAAGCCCGGCGCAAGCCATGCCGCGGCGCCGCGCTCTCATGGGCACGCTCGGCCAAATTCAGATTCGGCGCGAAGACCTGGAAAGGCCGGTCCGGAAGATCGAGCGCGAAAGCGTTGGGCTTGAGACTCGGCGAAAAAAATCTGGCTGCCCGAGTCCGACGCCCATCAAAACTTTTTCCCGCTTTTATTCGAGTTTCCATTCGGCATCCTCAACGTCCGGAAAGGACAGAAGGCGCTCCTGCCCGAGGAGGAGTACCGCGCAAGCCGCCAAGCGCGAGTCCGTCTGCCCAAAGTTCCGTCGGTTCGCACCAGGCTTCAGTCGGCGATGGAGTGGCAGAGGCGCCTTAGCGCTGAACCTGGGCTCACCCGCGCGGGTCTCGCGCTCCAGATCGGGATAAACCCAACACGTCTGACGCAAATCCTGAACCTCCTGAACCTCGCGCCGCAGATAAGGCATTACGTCCTGTCGATGCCCGCGACTGTTGGACGAAGTGCGGTCTCGGAGCGTTGGCTAAGGAATTTGGCGCGAAGCAATGACTTCGCTCTTCAGATCGTAGCATTTCGGCGGCTCCAGCGCACTATAGGCAGCCGATAGCCCATGAGGCATAGGCTGCCCCTGCCTGCCAAATGCCAAAGCACGCAAAGTCGTACTGATCCTGGAGAACCTCCCGTGCCCCGGACTCGAACGCCAGGTCTCCCGCCGCCTTTACACCTTGATAGGCCTCAAGGTAAGGACTAAGGTACATGGCGAAGAGGACTCTGTGTGCCACGAATTCGGTGGAAGACGCAAACCAGCGGCTTTCTGACTCGCGAAGGTTGCTAAGGAGCCGCTGGATGTGGCGGCGCAGCCATGCCTCGCCTTTCTCCTTAAAGAACTCAACGACAGCGGATTGAAATGTAGCACGTGCCACCGTAGTGATTGATTCTGAGCTCCTCAGCCTAGAACGCAGCCGCTGCTTCCAGACCCGGAAGCTCTCCCTCAAGAACACGTCAAGAGACGTGTTGCGGCACCCCGTTGAATGGAGCCCGTTTAGAATCTCGCGGGCCTCGTTGTCGTGCTCCAACATGTCCCCTGGCGAGAAGTTTCTGACAAGCAGGGCGATCTCCTCCGAAGTGACTCCATGGAGAGACTGCCCGAGCGCGAACCAAAGGAGCGGGTGGCGGGAAGGGAATTGCCCGAAGTGCGTGCACATCTGCCGCCAGCCATCGTCGTCGCAGGAAAGTGTCCGGATCAAATTAGAAAAATGGTCTGCCACGAAGCCGCTTGCAGGACGGCCGCGTCCTCTCGAAATCAACTCCAGGGCGTGTAGTTTGATCAAAAAGGCGTGGCTGCGGGACGCAACTTCGACCAGTTGCGGGAATGGAAGTGCCCTAAGGCAGGCATGGACGACAAGAAACTCCTTGTTCGCCCTGGCATCCAGATGCGTCGCGAATTCGGATGGAGCGGCCTTGGCCGAAAGAGCGGCGCAGTACTCGACCATAGGCTGCGTCGGAATACCCCGGCCGCGATCAAGCTTGTCGAGAAACTCCACAATGCCGCGATAGTCCCTGCTCACAAGTGCCTTGCGAAACCCCTCGGCCCAGTCTCGTTCGTGCTGCGGCGCTTTCTGTGGGATGTCCATTCGGATTTGAATTCCCTGGACGACCTTGAGGATTTGCGGGACGTTTTCAGCGGATATCTCGAGATGCGGAAGAAGGACCTCGAAAAGTTCGCCGGCTGGATTATCAATGCCGTGAAGAACAAGGAGCGCTCGAAGGAGGGATGCGATAGAGCCCCTTGCGCCATTTATGACAGCCGAGACCGAAGTCGCGGCCGTATCAATGTCTGCTTGCGACGGTAGCGCGAGAGCCGGAAGCATGACGCGCCTCAGTTCAGGGGTTATCTGGCCTCGAACCTCATTGAGAAAAGCGGATGGATCTCCGGTAACAATCTCCGCGACCGTCCCTGGTCTCTGGATCAGGTTCTGTATCGCTGGATTCGGGGAAGTGGTTCTGGCTACGGCGACCATTCCCTCTATTCCCGTTCTTGCTGAAATCATACTCTCCACACCAGGCAGCTTGGGTCCGCTACAGCGGCCCACAGCTCCTCGAAACTCCGGACTATATGAGCGGGATGCGAAACCTCATGGAGAATGTGGTGTCGACGCCCAACGCCGTTTACAGAAGTTCCCAAAGACCAAACGCGCGGCCTCACACCCGTCATGCCCGTCCTCGGAAAGAGAAGAAACCTGTCGTGGAATTGCCATCCACGCGCCGGCTGCTGGACCCGAAACTCAGCCCGTAGTCCAAGCCGGGCCTGCGTCGGTTGGGCATCAAGTTGTCTGCGTTCGTCTTCTTGCCAGCCAGCAAGCCTATAAACCGTTCGCCCTTGGTCGGTCATCCTCCAAAGCCGAAAGCGTTCAACTCCGGCCGCGATGCATTTCCTCCACCCCTTCACGCGGTTTGCGGAGGACCACTTGTCCGCTAACCGGTACGATCCGAGCGCGCGCAACTCGGTCCCAAAATGCGGACACCGGAAGAAGGTTTCGATCAAGTCCTCGGTCTCCAAATAGGGGTCCCAAAGCCAAGCGCCCCGGTGTCCGTGTTGCGCGATTAATTGGACGATATCTCTTATCGCGTCGTCGTGGGTATGGCGGACGCCGACACCGTATTGGACGAAAGCGCGCTGGGCTTCGAGTTTGTTTCGTTCCTCGGTGAAAATGCGCTCCCGCTCCCAGGACGAGGGGTCCGACGCCAAAACTGCAACAACACCAGTGACCGATGTGCTCGTTAGGCCAACTGTTTCCTCTCCGCTCCTCGTCCGAATGATGCGGGCCTCAGGCTGCTGTACTGCCATCTGAATCCCAAACCCCTCAGTGTAGGTCCCGTAGAAGCTGCCATAGATCAGATCGCGGTCTACGTCGTATAAGAGATGTTTGGAAATCCCCGTATCTTGGTCGATGCGGACCAAGGCTGTCGGAGGGACGACGAAGTTCGCGCCAAACCCGTGAAGGTATCTGCCATTCTCCCCTTCGTTCGTAGCGATCGCGCTGAGTGGCAGCCTGGCGGAGAACCCGCGTCCGGTTCTTACATCTACCGCGACACGCCGGCCATCCCACATCTGCCGAAAGTCGGATCGGACAAGGATGTTTGGGAATTGGAAAACGATATTGCCCAACCGATCTGAAACGCTGGCAATCCGCATCGGCACGTACCGGCTTATCTTATCGGACACTTCCAATAAGAGCTGCGGGTTCTCGCGCCAGACAGAGGTCAGGCTCTTGCGCAAATCGAAATGCTCGATCAGGTAAGAGCCCGCAAAGTTGTTCTTAAGAACTCCGTTGAGGGCAGGAGGAAAAGTCCCGTCCGCCGGAACATATTGGCGCGCGAGAATGTGATCAGCGTCGTGCGTCAGTACGCCGCTGGAAAGATTCCAGACGCCCCGGCGCAAAAACTGAATATAGAAGGAGGTCAGTTGCGCGAGCGACCGGCGGTAATATTCGATCCCGACCGTATATTCTTCTCCGTTGTGGGAAATTCTTATGCGGGTCGGATTCAGACAGCGCTGCGGCTTCGTGAAATCTGGACGGGGGAAGACTCCGAGGCGGACCAGCGTGTATAGATTATAGGTGGTCTTCTTAGGGTCAAATTTACGCTGGAAGAAGAAGTGGTAGACCTCGCAGCCCGAATAGTTTCCGAGGATACCGGGAGCGATAAGTTCTCGGAAGCATCGGAATACCTGATGCCTTTTCATCGGTCATCCCGCCCAATCCTTACAGTACGATTGAACAGCACACTACAGCGCCCCCGGGGAACCATCGGATCAATTCCCGCAATTTTCGGTCGCGTATCGGCGAGTCTTAGAGGTCGCCATTACCCATTGGAAATTAAATGGAGCCGTCCCAAGAGTTCGGATCACATTCGCAATTCCATAATCCTGAATATAGTCTACTGCACGATTGATCCGCCGAGGAGGCAGGCCTACAAGTTTCTCCAACTCAGTTCGGTCCACTTGCCCCTTTGCTGCCACAGCGGAAATTATAACCTTGATATCGGTCAGGGGATCGTAATTGAGCCCTTCGTCTTTGAAATAAATATAGAGGGCATATGTGGGCTCGATGCTTGAGAAAGTATAGGGCGCCGATCCTATATATCTTCTGACCTTGGTCAATCCCGCCCCTTCCAGCTCGTCAACTGCATCGTTGATTTGCTCAGGAGACAGCTTGGTCAGGGACTGAATCTGCTCGCCACTCAAACTTGACTCCGAGCCGAAGTTCGTGGATTCCTGGTTCGATAGAAAAAAAAGTCCCAAGGCTGAGGCGGGTCTCGAAAGGTTGCCAACGGGATTCGCGAGCCTGGATAGATATTCGGGGGGGCGTCCGAGCGGCGGCTTCTCTGACACCTCGAATACGGAATTCAGAATTTTCTGTATACCGTCGTCAAAAGCCACCGAAAGGTCTACCCACAGCAGGTGTCTTAAGGCGACAGGAACCTCGCAGGACTCCTCGAGCAGAGGAATGACCTTAGTCGCGCCCTGGATTTTCTTCACCATGGCCGAATCCAATTCTTCTTGCACCCACTTCGACTTAACGCTCGAAGCCGACAGCAAAATCAGGAAACAATTGCACTTAGCCAGTCCCTCATTGAATATCTTTTGAACAAGGGAGTCGCCCGCCTTGATTTCCCATTTGTCGAGCCACACTTCAACCCCCTTCTCCGTGAGGGCCCTGGCGATCTGTTCGGCGAAGGCGTGGTCATCGTGCGCGTGGCTGAGGAAGGCGAGGGGCTTCGCGTTCATGACGATGCCCCCGAAAAAAGCTGATCTTTGGCCTGAGCAATTGTGGACGTACTTATCGAAGATGCAACAATGAGGTCCTTTAGGACAGAACGACTTATGCCCAGGTCACGCAATAACGCAGGAGAAGTCCAGATAGACCTTGTTTGGTACTGACCCTTGGAATTCCTCTCGATGACCTCGACGAGTGCTACCACGGTTTCGATATCGTCAGACGAATACCTCTTAAACACAAGCAGCGTATGCGCCTCGATCTCGACCGTGCTGTAAAGCAAAAAGACAAAATCGCCGCTCTTCGGTTTTTCAAAGTTTGCGACTCGGATGGGAGCAGTCTCAGAATAGATTCCCCAGCACTGGCACATTGCAGAGATCGTCAAGAAGAGCAAGACGAGACCACCCAGGATGGCAAGGCCCATGCCATAACGGGGGATAGTTATTCCTGAGATCGGCGAGAATACCCATCCTGCAATCGACGCAATGCCCGTAATAACCGCCCACCACCACCTGAAGAAGGTGCTGAATACCAATTTGAAATATCCGCTGATTGTTCGCGTTCTCATTTGCTTTCTATGAGCGTAGTCCTTCCTCAACCAATCCGATCTCCCGATCAGTGATCCCGTAGAGCCGATAGACGGCCGAATCAATCTTCTCATCGAGTGCCGCCAAGCGACGGCCCTTTAGCTCTACCTCCGCTTGGGCCCGAGCGCCGTCGGAGCTGGCCGCGATCATCTGCTGGGTAAGATTGACGATCTCGTCATGGAGCTTCCGCTCATCCGAATTCTGCATGTCAATTCTCTTGATGGGCAGCTTTGTCACGCTGTTCCAAAAATACTCCAGAATGCCATTGCTTTTCAATTTGCCTATGCTGCGGAACCTGTAGGTCAAGAGCTTCGAGTTGAGAAGAGCCAGAAAATATTTCAAGTCCTCGGGCTGGCCGTTCTCGAAGATCACCGTCGTGTCCGTTAGTCCAATAAACTTGTCGTCAGAATCAATGGCAAACCGATTAGACGTTGCAAGATACGGGCAGAGAATTCGCTTCTTCTTGCCGTAGTCGTCCTTATGAAGCGGCCATGTGTACTTCCACCATTCACAGTCGCCGCGTTTATAGGCGGCTCTTGCCTTCAAGAGGTCGGCGTTATCTTTGAGAAATTTTTGGACGCCCTTCGGGAGGTCGTCGAATTTCTCGAAGGCTTCGAGAAAGAGGAGGTATTCCCTTCGATCCAAGATCGCGTAGCGCTGGACGTCGGTATTTGTCGCGCGCCTAAAATAATGCCCGGCATCCAACTTCCATTTCACGATCTCGTCGCGAGATCGTTCGCCGAAGACCTCGTTGCAGCCGGTTTGCATGCCCTGACCAAGCGTGAGCACCTTGCCGAGCGGCTCTCCGGCCGCATCAATTTTACCGTTGATATCGCCCTGGCCTTTCGAAACGAAAGCCCACGGCGCTGCCGTAAGGTTCGATTGAGTGACGGGAACATCCTCAAAGACTTTACCATCTCGGAGGAGGCGCTCAAGATTCTTTGAAGGAAGCGAATCAGCGATCAGTCGTCGTGCATCCACCTTTTCTGGCTTCGCGCCAGGCGACAACCGAATGATCGCCGTCGTGATTCCGACACCCTGGAAAACGTAGTGATTTCGAAAATCAATGATTTCCTGAATGGCGGATGTCTCAAGAAGATGCTTTCGGAGTTTGTCCGCCTTATAGGCCGCCAAAAACGCCCGGGAGACGATGAAGCCGACTTGGCCTTTCTTCGCGCATAAAGAAACTGCCTTTGCGAGGAAGTAGAATAGGATATCGGTCTTGTCGTTGTAAATCTCCGGGTAGAGTTCCTTGATGGCCCTCAACCGCGCGTCTTGCCGACCCCATGTGTCGTCGATGTTGATATAAGGCGGATTGCCGACGATGCAATCAAATCCGCCCTCCCTCATGATGCCTTCGAACTCGCGCTTCCAGTCGAAAGGATTGACCCTCGCCATCTCATCTTTGTCGACGAGTATTTGACCCGCGTAATACGCGGGTTCGATAAGGCTGTTGCCGCACTTGATATTTTGGTCGATGTCTGGCAGGACTCTATCTGGGAACAACGACAACTGTTGGCCGATTGTCTGACTGTCCTCATCCTCGAGCACCCTCAGGAGAAGGCTCAGCTTCGTGACTTCGACTGCCTGTCGGTCGATATCGACTCCAAAGATATGCTCCGTGAGAATCTTTTTCTTCTCCGCAATGGTCAGGCGCCAGTCGCCGCCGTACTTCCAAACGGCTCTCAGCTTTTTTTCGGGCTCGTTGTGTGTGTACCAGTCGAGGTAGTGAGCGAGGAGCTTCTTGTAAACACCGAGCAAGAAAGAACCCGAACCGCAGGCAAGGTCAAGAACCCTATAGCTCTTAAGCTGTTTTGGGTTCTTTCCTGCGACCTGACAGCCAACCGTCGATTCGACAATATGGTCCACAATGTACGATGGCGTGTAATAGACGCCGCCTGCTTTCTTTACGTCGGGCTTCTCATCAATTTTCGCGTGGTGATCCGCAGTAAGTCGGATAACCTTTCCAAGGAAACGCTCATAAACGCTACCCAGGATTTCGGCGGGAAGGACCTTGAACGCATACGGCGACTTCGGGAAATAGAGGCTGGACAGAATTTCCGAGAGAACGCCATCGTCAAGCTTTAATTCCGGAGTGAGGCGATCTCCATTTTCCGAGAAATCGAATAAGCCCGAATTATACTTGGCGTCCGCCACCTTCCATGTTCGGAGCATCTGCTCAAAAATGTCGGTCTGCTTCGCGAGCCGAAGTAGTTGTCCATCGGGTTCAATGCCATGATCTTCCGCCATGCGCAGGAAGACTACGCGATCAATGATCCGCTGCACGACATCGTTTAGCTCTTCAGAGCCAAGGCGCTGATTCCTTATGGCGATGTTGCGGGCCAGAGATTCCCGCCATCCATCAATCTCTTCCAGGAACGCCTCATCGACCAATCCTGTTCCGCGTTTTCCTCCAGCATCGGCGAATCGGTCGAAAGAACCGGCCCAAGCTGCCTCGCGTGAGAATATATCCCATATCTCCTGAAAGGCGTCCGGATACTGGTCGGAGCTGATAAGCTTGATTCGTGCAGTCGCCGCCTTATCCTTCTCATAGGGCCGAATCTTTGTGTCGTAAACCGCCAAATGCGAGAAATTGGTAAGGATGCAGAGAGGGAGCTTGGCCGTCCAGCCGTAAGAGCGGATCTGAAGGGCGGAGTCATGGTCTTCTTCTATGTGGACCGTCGGTTTTTTTGCTTCGACGAAAAATCTTGGGGTTTGGCCTATCCGAAACACGTAGTCTGGAGCCTTCTTGCTCCCCTCAGTTTCCAACGACGGCTCAGTGATTACTTCGCGATACTGGGGAGCAACGCCTCCGCCTCTATCGTTTCGAAGGTCCCATCCGAGTTCCATAAAAAACTTGTCGATGAACTCCTGGCGTAGTTGGGCTTCCTTGTAGTCCGGAGTGTGGTAAGAGCTAAAGTTTGTCCTATAGTGCTTGGAAAGTCGAGCGATTGCGTCTTTGGCTCGTCCGAAGTCGTTTGTGGGTCGGGTTTCGCTCATTAGCTCGCCGCCTTTTGCTTCCTTGGCAGGAGTCACCCCTTTTCCCTGGGAACTCATTGGCCACCACCTGTCAGCTCGGATCGTCTTATAAAGACGCTGTATTCAGCTGCACTTTTCGACGAATTAGCCGGGATTAGCCAGAATTGGACAGGATTAGCCAGAATAGACATCAGCCTTCCCTCTTCAAGCGCCATCGAGCTCCACGGGTCCGGCCCGTGAAATCTACGAGCTTGAATCGCCGGAGCAGGTACAGGTCTTCGCGCAGAGCCCTCGCCGTCGCGCCCGGCTTTAGCAGCGGCAGGACCTCGCCTAAGCGAAGAGCCCCCGCCGAAGCAAGCACATCGAGAATCTCCCGTTGCCGATCCGTAAGGTCATGGCCGATCCGCGTAGGAGGTTGGTAGCGGGTCGCACGGAAGCGGACGATGACCGCTCCCGCGATCTCCTCGATCTCCGGTCGAGGAAGACCCGCGCGTTCCGTCATCTCGGCCATCTTGGTCGTGCCGCGTCCCCAAGTCTCGATGATGCCGCGCACGTAGAAGACCGAAGCGATGATCGGGTTCCACGGCAGGGACTCGTGCGGCTTGTAGAGATCGGGAACCGTGATGCCGAAGTGCAGAGAACCCGATGAACTAATCTCCAAGCGGTCATCGTAGATCGCGACGCCGACCGAACCGCCGCCGATGGAGTAGTCCCGGTGACAGAAAGCGTTCGCGAGGGCCTCGCGAAGCGCGAGCGGGGGATAGAGCGGGTCGTCCTCGCGCTCGAAAAGATTCGGGACTACTCGCCCTGCAACGGGAAGATGATCCCGGAGAAAACGTTCGGCCCTCAACAGCAGATCAAAGGCGTTGCCGTGATACTGCCGATTGTCGATGAACTCGGTCTTGTCTTTGCCCTTGAACCGAGCGAGCTTGAGCAGGCACTGAGTATAGTCGGGCTGTAGCCGCTCGGATCGCCCGAACAGGACGACGGCGGCTCGCAGGAGTTGGCCATCCTTGGTGAGCGCAAGGCCGCGCAGAATATCGGCGGCGGCGCGAGTGCCGGGGTCCTCTGAGCGCCCGCGCCTGATCCCTTCATCGATCGTCCGGATGATCTCGGCTTCGTCCAGGTCCTTGATGCTCCAGCCTTCGGCCGGCTCATTTTCCCAGCGGGACATGGCATGGAGCTGCTCAAGCAGCAGCCGGTTGTAATCGTCGCGGGACATCTCGGCGTTGGTCGTGCCGAGCCGACGATATGCTTTGCCCTGAAAGGTGTACGGTCGCCGCGAGCCTTGGTCAACAGAGACGACAATCGCCTCGCGGCCCTTTGCGACCGGGATTCGCTCGACCGTTGGAAAAGCCGGCGGCTCGATCATCCGAAGGTACGCGGCAACATCTTCGACCGTTTTATCCGTCACTTCCTGGCCGACCATCCGGCCTTTGGCGTCCACACCGAAGATGACCCGGCCGCCCTTATGGTTGAGCATGGCGCAAACCGCCTTGGCGGCTTCGCTCCGCTGGCCGGTTGTGCCTTTGAATTCCTGGGTCTCGGACTCGCCCCGAGCGGCCCATTCTGTCAGTCGATCTTCAGTGGTCTTCATTTTTCGTCAAGCTAATTTGGCCACCGCCCGTGGCCAAATGGAGCAGCAACCGCAATACACAAACAACCCTGCTCGCCTTGCGTTGCCTGCGGGCCTGCTTGCGGAAAGTGACGTATGAGTCTAACAAAATTGACGCCGCCTGTCCCGGCACTTGCTTTCTGGAAAGGCTTTATGCTTAAATATGTCGCTTAGGAAATTCCCAGCCCCCGTGGGTAAACGGGGAACTCAAGCCCACCCCGCAACCTACCGAGAACCGGCGGCCCAAAGGTGGCTCTAAAAGGAGCCTACTATGCCGCCGGAAATCGCATCAACCAGCCAGGATGTCGCCGCAAACAACAGGACGGTCGCGTCCACCATTGATGGCGTCGCCATCGAGTCTCCGCCCGCGCTAGTAGTCGAAGGCTTCCTCAAGAAGATCGACGCCCAGTTGCGGGAAGCCCCGGCGGCCATCGCGCCCAACCAGACGATCAAGATCGAGCTTCGGGCGCACGAAGTCGGGCACTGTCCGGACCCAATGGAAGAAGCGACGACGACTCCCACGGAGGCGGCGGATAAACTGCTGTCCAAGCTGCCCTCGCTGCCGCCCGAACCGGGCGACGACGAGTTGCCGCCCATCGACCCGGACGGGTTGCTGGCCGAGGTCAACCGCCAGGTCGAAAGCATGCCGCGCCGCAAGGACGGCTCGGTCCAATTCACCGTCCAGGCCAACGAGTTGAGGTATCTTCGCAAGTCCATCCGCAACGCTAAGATCGACGAATGGCGCTGGATTCAGCGCTACTACAAGCGCTTCGACTCGCTCGACCAGTGCGAAGAAGCCAACCGAAGGGCCGAGGCTCGGGACGAGAAACTTCCCCACCGAGACGCCCAAGCACCCGTCACTGATGATGCGTCAATCGAGCTGGAACTGGCCGAGGAACATGCGGCCTCGCGCCGCAAAGTCTACGAGCTTTTGCGGGGCTTGCCCCTGCAACTGGCGGTCATCGCCTACGCTCTTCCCCGCGTGAGAGGCAATATCTCCGAGCTGGCCCGGCAGCTCGGCCAGCCCCAAAGACGCACCGCTCGCCAAGTCGCGCGGCTCCAAGAACTCCTCCGACAAAGGGGCTTCGGGGCCTAGGCCCCTGTCTAACGTCGGCGTCTAGATTCGTTATTCAGTCGCCGGGGCCATTGGGTCCGGCGATTTTGCACGCCCGGAGGCGACGATTCATGCTCGACCGAGACAGAACACCTACGCGTGGACAGCCACAACGAGGAAACAACGGCCGCCGCTTGCTTTTTTAGCCCGCCTGTCGTCCTCTGGCGAGGACTTTTCTTCCCAACCCCACCCCCACAACGAGTGGTGCTGGGGTTGGGAAGCGGCGGGCAATGGAGTGGGCGGCGGCAAAGAGAAAAAAAGGTGACAGACCGAAATAAGGGGGTCCGGGGAATAGAAAGTAGGGAGGCATATGGGTAGGAGAACTGAGAAAGGACGAAAGAGGTGTCCTGGATTTAGGGAGATGGATTGCATTATGAAGTGAGGAGTCTGATAACAAAAACTAAAACGAGAACATTAAGGAGGATCGAACTTGGTCAACGGAAAACAAAAGATAAAAGGCAAGAAGGGCAGGGCAAAACTGCAAGAACGGGACGGGGAATTACTGCGGGAGTTGGAGCTGTGGGGCGTGCTTGGGCTGGGGCAAATAGACGGCTTGGCATTCCATAAAGGAGGCGGAGAAGCCGAAAGGGCGCGGCTGTTCTTCAACGAGTACGGCAAGAATTTGTACCGGCTGTCGGGGTACAAAAGGCTTCAAGACCTGAAGAAGTCGGGGCATGTGGATGCTCATTTTTATAGAGACTTCCCGATGGTCTTCACGCTGACGAGCCGGGGTCATCGGGCACTGAAGGCGGCAAAATTGGCGCGGCTGCCGGGCTTTAGGCGGTCAGTCTCGGGCCATCTGATCGAGCATGAGATCATGGTCAACGCGGTCGGCTTGGTGCTTTCAAGGCTGCATGGGCTGACGGTTCGGACGATCCGGGAGCGCACGGATTGGAACAGCCGGGGCGGCTGGAGCCACACGACAAGCCGGTGCCGAATCCCGGACCTGTGGATATCGGACCCGAGCGAGCCCAAGGCGGTCGAGGTCGAGTTGAACAAGAAGGCGACCCAGCTCTATCCCGATATCTGGGCATCCTACCGGTCCTCGATGCCGGGCCGAGCCGTGGTCCTCTACCTGACGAACTGGCCGAGCGGGCCGGACTTCGTACGCCGGCAGGCGGCTCGCCTGGGTATGTCGTTCATCTATGTCTGCGCCCTGGCCGAGTTCGGCGCCAGCGCCGGGTGCTGTGCCTTCTTCAACTGCGAAGGCCGCAGCCTTCGGCTCGCGTCGGCCTCGGCGGCGTCCTTTCTGAGCGTGCCAGCGGCCCAGATGTCCAACCTAGAAACCGTGGGAGGTATCGCCTAATGGAAACCAAAATCATCATGGGACTGTCCGCCATCGCCGTTGTCGCAAGCATGATCCTTATCCAAACCGACCGCCGAAAGCTGGGCGGCCTGATCCTCGGGCTTACCGTGGCCGTGGCTCTGCCCTTCATCGGCTGGCCGTCTCTGATGGGACTGCGGAAAGGCCTCGGGATATTCAGACGGGTTCCCGTCGAGGTGCTTTGGCGCGGCTTGTTCGAGGCATCCGTCCCGCTCGGGCTGCTTGTGGGCTTGGCCGCGGCCTTCCGAAAGGCCGGGTTTGGCGGTCGAAGGCGACAATGGGACGCGCCGCGCTCGGCAGGCAACACGGACAAACCACTGGGGAAAATCCTGGAAGGCGAGCCCGCCCATGAAGGGACCCTTCTTGGCACGGCCAACGGATTCACCAAGGTCTTTGTCACCGACCGGGAGCGCGAGAGCCATATGCAGATCGTGGGGCCAACTCGCTCGGGGAAGTCGCAACTTCTATTCGGTCTTTCGGGCCAGGACATGAAGCGCGGCATGCCGGTGTTCTTCATGGAGGCCAAGGGTGACAGCTCGGACTTCGACCAGTTCCTGAAGCTGGCGAACCTAGCGGGGCGTCCGTACGACGTGCGCTACTTCAACCCGCAAGACCCGCGCTCGATGACCTTCAATCCGATCCGGCGGCTACCCGGCCAGGACACGACGGCCGTCGCCAATCAATTGGCTCGCGCCATCGGCCGCGAACCTACATCCTCAGGGGAGGGCCAGGACTACTACCGCTCGCTCGACTACGCGCGCATGCTCAACATGATCGAGGTCTTCTGCGCCACGGGTCTGGAGTTCACGTTCAAGGACTGCCTGGCCTACTTCAACTCGGACAAAGCCCGCAAGAAGGCCTTCGACCTTTGCAAAGACCCGCGCAAGGTGGATGCAGCAAACGAAGACTTCAAGAAAGGGACCGATACCTCGGCGCTGACCTCAGCCATCCGGCCCTGGACGACCGGCGAGCTTGGGCGGCTGCTCAACGACTACTCCCCACAGGTTCGGCTTGAGGATATCTTCAAGTACGACCAGCTCGCCTACTTCGCCGTGCCCGTAGGGCACCTTCAGGTGCTCGCCAATCCGCTTGGGCGCATGCTCATCTCGGGCTTGCTCTCGGTGGCGGCGGCGCGGCAGAAGCAGTACCCGAAGCCCAAGCCTGCGTCCGTGGTCTTGGACGAGTTCGCAGAGTTCGCAACGCCGGTCTTTTCGTCCTTCATCGCCACCGTGGGCTCGGCGCGCTTCTGGACCGTGCTCTCCCACCAGGACCTGGGCCAGCTCAAGAGGATCGAAGGCATGTCGCCGGAGGCGTTCCACTCGGCGGTGTTTGCCAACACCTCGGGCTGCAAGGTCTGCTTCCGAACGCCCGCGCCGGAGGACGCGGAGTTCTGGTCCGCCACCATCGGGACCTACACGACGTTCAAGGACACCGAACAAGTGCAGCGCGGCATGCTCGGCATGGCGATGAAAACGGGCCAAGTCTCGCGCCGGGAGGTCGAGGAGTTCAAGGTCCATCCGAACCTGCTCAAAAGCCTCCTGCCGGGAACGGCGCTCATCTACTCGGCCGGGCGGCTTGAGTGTCTGGCGAAAACGGCAAGCGTGGCACGCCTGCTTGAGTCCATCGAGACGCCAAACCTGGAAGCGCCGAAAGTCAAAGAGGGCATTGGTCTTGAGCTTGAGAGCGGGCTGAAGGGTCCGGGGCGCTTCGACAATGACGGACGGCTGCGGTAGGTTGAATTTCGCTGACGTACCTGAGCGCAGGTTGAGTTGAATCGGGGTTATGCCCCTCAAGCGAAAGGACCGGCGTTAGGGCCCGGTCCGCACAGGAGGCCATTGATCGAGAAAAGAACACTCAACGAGCCGTTGCATGAACCGCTGGAAAAGAAGCGCCGCAAGCCGCGCCTACGCGCCAACCATCACCTGATGGAACCGGAGGAGCTGAGGCCGGAGGAACGCTGGGACCGCATCGTGGAGCTTCTGGCATTGATGAGCATGCCAGAAGCTCCCGCCGCGCCGGACCCCAAGGAAGTTTTGATGAGTGAAAGCAGCTATAAGAAATGATAAGATAGCCGCTATGGCCAACGAAAAGAAGCCGGTGAAATGGGTCGCGATCTACACGCGCAAGTCCACGGACGAGAATCTCGGCGGAGACTTCACCTCTCTCGACTCGCAGCGGGAATACTGCGAGTCTTTCATCAAGAGCCGCGAGGCTGAGGGTTGGCGCGTCTTCCCCGTGGATTACAATGACCCCGGCTTCACGGGTGGAAACATCGACCGTCCGGGCATGAAGAAGCTCATGGCTGACGCGCGGGTGGGCAAGTTCCAAGTGGTCGTGACCTACAAGTACGACCGCCTGAGCCGCAACACAAAGGACTTCCTCCACGTCCTCGACATCTTCGATAAGCACGGTATCGTCTATGTCTCGGTCACGCAGCCTATCGACACCAGCTCCTCGGTGGGCCGCCTCATGCGCTCGATCCTGGTGGATTTCTCTCAGTTCGAGCGCGAACTCATCAGCGAGCGGACCCGCGACAAACGCAGCGCGATGGCGAAAAGAGGCAAGTGGTCGGGCGGCCAGCCGCCCTTGGGTTATGACATCGAAGTAGACACGAAGAAACTTAAGATCAACGCGGTCGAAGCGAAACAGGTTCGGCTCCTCTACGAAACCTACGCCAAGACCAAGTCCTTGAGCCAGACCGCCATCGTCCTCAATAAGGAAGGACTACGGATGAAGCGCTGGACGACCAGGGAAGAACTGCTGCGCGGCGGGCGGCGCTTCAACAAGGGCAACCTCGACTATGTGCTCCGCAATCCGGTCTACATCGGCAAGATTCGGCACAAGGGCGATATCCACGAGGGCGAGCACAAGGGCATCGTGGACGCGGACCTGTTCCAGCGCGTAGTCCGGCAGCTCGCGGCCAATGGCAAGAAGAACACGTCGCCAAACCAAGACAAGCACAACTTCATGCTTCGCGGCCTCGTGCGCTGCGGGGCCTGCGGCCAGCAGATGACGCCGAACTTCGCTTACTCGAAGGGACGCAAGTATTTCTACTACAAGTGCGTCTCGGTTAATAAGCTCGACAAATCGGCCTGTCCCACCAAGAGCGCGCCGGCGCGGGAGCTTGAGCGCCTAGTCCTGGACCGGCTGGCGTTCCTCGGCAAGAACAAGACCGTCGTGGATCAAGTCGTAGAGCGCGCCCGGCGTATGACGGGCTCGGAGCTTCCAGCTAAGAAGCAGGACAAGGTGCGCCTCATCGCGGAGATTGGGCGAATCGAATCCGAGGTCGGCAACATCACCAATATCCTTGCGGCGCAGGGTCAGGCCGCGCCGCAGTACCGCGCGCTCATGGACAAGCTCGGGCAGGTCCAGGGACGGCGGGAGGAGTTGGAGAAGCAGGTCCAGAAGCTAGACTACGATGTGATCGAGCTTGAGACGCGCCAGATCGACGCCGAGATCATCCGGCGCAACCTGGAGAACTTCTCCCTCTCGTTCCCGCGCCTCTCCCCTCAGAATCAGAAGGAACTGCTTGCCCTCCTCATCGAAGAGATCATCTACGACACTCAGGCTAGTAAAATGAAACTGACCCTGCGGCCTCTCCCGGACCTCGGCTTCGAGGTGGTGGGCGACAGGGTCAGTTTTGATGAGCGTCTGAATTGGCTGCGGGACTAGGATTCGAACCTAGAAAAGCAGATTCAGAGTCTGCCGTGATACCGTTTCACCATCCCGCAATCAACTAATTATACCACGCGTCCAAGCGGCGGGCCAGTCCTAGAGCCCGAAGGTAAAGATGCGGCGCAGGCCCGAGCCGTAGCGCAGGCTGCGGTGCAGGTAAGCGGGCTTGGCGCCCAGGGCGGCGCCCAGAACGAAGAACAGCGGGTCGAAATGCTCGGAGCTGGGCGCGGCCAGCTCGGCGGACGGCGCCAGCGCGCGGTAGTCGCAAAGCTCGCCGGTCTTGCCGGCGTCCAGGCGTTTGATGAGCCAGGCGTCGAACTCCTCGGCCCAAGCGTCGGGCGGGGCGTCGGTCTCGCCAAAGCGAAACAGGCGCAGGTTGTGGATGAGCGCCCCCGAGCCTGCAAGCAGGACGCCGTCGTCCCGGAGCGGCGCCAACGCCAAGCCCGCGGCCATGATGCGGCGCGGGTCTTGGCCGGCGGGGACGGTTAACTGCACCACGGGCACGTCGGCCTTGGGGTAGACCCGCGACAAAGGCGCCCAGGCCCCGTGGTCGAGCGGGCGTTCGGGCGACGCGTCGGCGGCAAAGCCCGCGTCTTTGAGCCGCCGCACGATCTTTTCGGCCAGCGCCGGGTCGCCCGGGCAGGGATAGTCGAAGCGGTAGAACTCCTCGGGAAATCCGGCGTAGTCGTGCGCGATGCCGGGCTTGGGCGATGATGTCGCGCTCAGAGTTCCGCGCGCGGGCCAATGCCCGGACATGACCACCACGGCTTTGGGCCGGGGCAAGGTTTCGCCCAGCGCCGCCAGGGCCCGCGCGTAGTCGTCGTCCTCGAAAGCGGGGAACGGCCCCATGTCGGTGACGAAGGCCGCGGGCATCATGGGGTTTCGTCGCGCCTAGGCGGGCCGGTCTTCCTTGGGCGCGACGGGAATGTTCTTGGTCCCCGCGCCGCGAATGACGGTCAAATAGCCCTTGGCGCCGATGCTCTCCTCGGAGAGGAGCCGGTGGAGTTGGTCGGTGCTGTTCACGGTCTGGCCGTTAAAGCCCACCACGACGTCGCCCTCGGCCAGGCCCGCGGCCGCAGCCGGGCCTTTGGGCTCGACGCCCACGACCAAGATGCCGCCGTTCTGCGCGACGCCGCGCAGGCTCTTGGCGCGGGGGGAAAGCCGCACGTTTTGCCCGGCCACGCCCAAGTACCCGCGGCGGATGCGGCCTTTGCGCAGGAGCTCGCCGGCCACGAACTTGGCCGTGTCGATGGGAATCGCGAAGCAGAGCCCTTGCGCCGGCAGGATGACCGCGGTGTTGACGCCCACCGCGCGGCCGCGAAAGTCCAAGAGCGGCCCGCCCGAGTTGCCGGGGTTCAAGGCCGCGTCGGTCTGAATCACGTCGTCGATGAGGCGCCCGGACTGGGAGCGCAGGCTCCGTCCCAAGGCGCTGACCACCCCGGCCGTGACCGTGGTCGAAAAACTGTAGGGATTGCCGATGGCCAAGACCAATTGCCCGGGCTTGAGCGCGCGCGAAGCGCCCAGCGACAAGAAGGGGAGTCCCGCGCCGCGCAGGCGCACCAGGGCCAAGTCCGTGCCCGGGTCGTCGCCGACCAGCTCCGCGGGCAGGCTCTGGCCGTCCGAGAGAACGGCTTCCAGGCTCTGCGCGCCGTGGACCACGTGGCTGTTGGTGAGCGCATGGCCGTCCGCGGTGAAGACAAAGCCCGAACCCGAGCCGCCCTGGCCGCCGCGCGCTCGCGCGTGGATGTTCAAGACCGCGGGCGAGGCCTTGGCCGCGGCCTCAGACACAGCGCGGGAATAGCCGTCCAGCGCCTCTTCCGTCGCCTGTTCCATGGCCGCCTCCCTCCTTATATATAGGGCTTCCGGGCCTTTAAGTGGCTTTAAACGTTCCTTCAAAAACGGTCTCCGACAAGGGCTTGCGGCCCGAGGGGAATTCGCGTTCCTGCAGGGCCTTGGGCAAATCCTCTTTTTTGCCCGGCTTGCCCAACGCAATCATGGCCTGCACCTCGTAGTTGTCGGGAATCTTGAGCGCGGCCTTGGCCTTGTCGTAATCAAAGCCCGCCATGCCGTGGGCCACCAGGCCCTTGAGCGAGGCTTGCAGGGCCAGGCTCATCCAGGCCGAGCCCGTGTCGAAGGCGTGCGTGCGCACGGGAATGGACTTGCCGTTTTGCACGAAATCCTTGCGCGAGACGGCCACGACCAAGGCCGCGGCGTTCTTCGTCCAGGCCTGGTTGAACTCGACCAAAAAGCTCATGAAGAGCGGCCACTCCGGGCTCTCGCGCGTCGCGTAGACAAAGCGCCAAGGCTGGCCGTTGGAGGAGGACGGCGCCCAGCGCGCGGCTTCGAACAGCGACAAGAGCGCCTCGCGGCTCAAGGATTCTCCGGACATCGCGCGCGGCGACCAGCGCGAGGGGAAGATGGGGTCCACGGGGTGCTCGGTCTTGCGGGCGTCCAAAACGGCGCTGGTCATAAGAGGCTCCTGGGCGAATAAAATGACTGCTTGGTCATTTATTATACGGCGCCAAGCGCGCGGCGTCAAGGGGCGGGGGATTTAAGGCGCGGCGGGGGGCTTGGGCAGGCGCACGGTCCGGCTCTTGCCGTTTTTCATCGTAAAGCTCTTCACGAAGGGCTTGGCGCCGGGCGCGCCCGGGACCTTGGCGCTGAGCGTAACGGCCAGCTTCCCGCCGCCCAGCACGCGGTAGGCGACGGTGACCATCTGGCCCGCGAAGGGCAGGTTAGCCAGGGTCAGCGTCCGGCCGGCCTCGTTCCAGGGGATATGGGGCGAGAGGGTGATTTTCCGCGTAAAGCCGTTTTCGCTCACGCCGTAGACCGAATGCATCACGGCGTAGAGCCCCAAGGAATTCCACAGCGTGGAAAAGGAGCTCAGCTCGCCCTTGGTCTGGTCCACGTCCATGGCTTCGGGCAGGGCCGCGGGATAGACCGAGAGAAGTTGGGACATGTCGTTGGTAAGTTTTAGGAAATCCGCGCCGCGCCCGGCGGTGGTCTGCGCCGCGGCCTCCAGAAAATTGGCGAAGGGCCAGATGCCGCCGTCGTTGAACACCGGCTTGGCGCCGTAGGGCTGGGAATCGGCGTGGCCCAAGCCTCCGGGTGTCCGCAAGTCCTTGTCCGCGGCTAAAAGCGCTTGGTTCCAGCGCGATTTGGGGAAAATACCCCAGAGCACACCCAGGCTGTGGGCGACTTCGTCGTACTTGGGGCTGTACGCCCCCGGCTTTTGCGGGTTGACGAAATCGGCGTAGGAGCCGGCCTGCGGCATCCAAAAGCCGCCGGCCTTGACCGCGGCGTTCAAGGCGGCCTTGACGGCTTTGCTGCGCTGTTCCCACAGGGACGATTCTTTCTTGCGGCCCGCGTCCTTGAGCATGCGCGCGACGCGGTCCAGGGCCGCGGAGAAAAGCACCTGCTGGTACAAGTTGGCCTTGCCCTTCAGGATTTTTTGCAAAGTGGGCCAGTCGCGCCAGGTGTCCAGGCCGCCGCCCCGGTCAACGAGCATCCCGGCACGGTCGCGCGAGGTCCACATCTGGTCCATGCGCTTTTCCAGGAGCGGGAGGTTGGCCCGCAAAAACGCCTTGTCGCCGGTCATGCGCGCGTAGTGCTCGCTGGCAATCGCCAGCATGGACGTGCCGTCCTGCCCGGCCACGAACCCGCCTTGGATGGCGCTCTCCAAGGTCTCGCGAGTGCGCCGGGGCGCGACATAAGCCGAGGAGAGGCTGCCGTAGCCCGAGTCGCGGGCCCATATTTCCGGATGGCCGTACTTGGCGGCGGTAAAACCGCCGTTCTCGCCGGCGAAATCAGCGTTCATGACGTACTTTAAATAGTTGAGCGCGTCGACGGCTTGGTCGCCGGTCTTAAAGGCCCCGCGGTCCCAGATGATTTGATGCCAAGCGGCGGCGGCTTTTTTCTGCGCTTGGTCCGCGCCGGCAAGGCCTTGGCCGGCGATTCGCCGGTAAGAATCTTCGGCTTGCGCGGCGCTGGCGCCCAGCGCCGCCACGAACGCGAACTCGGCCGAGCGCCCAGGGTCCACGCTCAGCGTCACGGTCGCGCCAAAGCCGTTGGCCGCGGGAGAGAAAACCGCCGGGCCCGCGGCGCCGACAAGCCCCGCGTCCGCGGCTAAAGTTCCTGCGGCGTTTCGCGCCGCGACCGCGCCCACGTTTGAATCCCATGCGGCATGAGCTTTGCAGGCGGGCGTGGAGCTCGCGTTGTAGGGGTAATACTCCTCGGCTAGGCAGGGCGCAAACGACGCGGCCAGCGAGAGCGTTGCTTTTATCTTACCGGCGTTGACGATGCTGTAGCGTTCCACGAGCGCGCGCGGCGCGGACGGGTCGGTGGACAAGAACTGCCGCTCGGTCATGAGCCACGGGCCTTCGCGCGTTTCCAGCGTGCGCACGCCGTCGGCGAAGACTTGGCGCGTGAGCGTCCCCGGCGCGGCGCGGCCGCTCGCCAAAAAGCCCAGCGCCAAGGAATCGGCGGCGAGATAGACGTCGTCCTTGCGCTTCTTGCCGCCGAAATCGGGGTAATTGTCGAAGAGGGTCTCCAGCCCGCCTTGGGGGGAGAACACGGCCACCAAGTTGTTGTCCGGGTTGTAGAGCTGATAGGGCTGGGCGGTCTTGCCGCCCGGAAGCGTCCAGGACTTGGTTTTCTCGTTGAAGGAGAAGCGGGGCCCCTTCCATTGCGCGCGGGCAGGCGCGGCCGAGAGCGCCAAGGCCACGGCGCCGAGCGCCGCAGCGCCCAACGCCGCCGGAATTTTTCTCATCGGGTGTTTTTAGGGGGCTGTCTTCCAAATAATAGGCTTCGTCGCGCCGTCGGACAAGAGACGCTTGGCCCAGAAGTCTCTGGGTCCAATGGCCGCCATGGTTGATATAATGGGCCATGCCAACGCCCGGCGGCACGGGAACTCCGGGCGAGGCGTCGGCCTCGGCCCTCCGGCTTCGGCCCGAGCTTTTTTTCCAGGCCGCGGCGCTTTTGGCCCTGCTGACGTTCTACGGCCTGTTTCTCGCGCAAAAAATCAACCTCGCCACGGCGGATCTGGGCCGGCACCTCAAAAACGGCGAGATTATCTTGAAGACCCGCACGGTGCCGGAGACCAACCTTTACTCCTATACCTACCCCGCGTTTCACGCCATCGACCACCACTGGGGCACGGGCGTGGTCTTCTACCTCATCCACCGCGCTTTCGGCTTCACGGGCCTCTCGGTCTTCGCGATCGTCCTGGGGCTTTTGACTTTCCTGATTTTCTTCGATGTGGCGCGCCGCGCTTCGTCCTTCGAGATCGCGGCTTTTTGCGCGGCCGCGCTCATCCCCTGCCTGGGCGACCGCGCCGAAATTCGCCCGGAGATGTTCAGCTACCTGATAGGCGCGATTTTTTTGTGGGTGCTCTGGCGCTACCGCGACAACGCCGTTTCCGAAAAGCCGCTTTTCGCCCTGCCCTTTTTGGAGATTCTCTGGGTCAACCTGCACATCTACTTCTTCCTGGGGCCCTGGCTCTGCGCCGCCTTTCTCATAGACGCCGGCTGGGATTATTTCCGCGACCGCCGCTCGGCCCGGCGCGTCCAGGCGCTCGCGCTTCTTCTGGCCGCGCTCGTGGCGGCCGCGATGTTCAACCCCATGGGCTTTGAAGGCGCGGTCTACCCGGCCTTCATCTTTAATAATTTCGGCTACCGCCTCTTGGAAAACCAGTCGGTGTGGTTCTTGGCGCGGCTCTTCAAGTATCCGCCCACGCCGTATTTCGAGGCGGGCTTCGCGCTCCTGGCCGGCTCCTGGCTCGCGGTCTGGATTTTCCTGCGCCGGCGCTTTTCCGCGGCGCAGCTGCTCCTGAGCGCCTTTTTTTCCGCCACGGCCTGGCTCGCGGTCCGGAACTTCACCATGTTCGCCTACTTCGCCCTACCCCTGGCCGCAGCCAACGCGGGCGCGGTCTTCGCGGCCAAGCGCGCGCCGGCGTGGACGAAGTCATGGCTTCTGCCGCTGGCCGCGCTTTTGGCCGTGGCCATGATGGGGCTGGATCCGGCTTACTTCACGAGGCGCTGGCATTACAATCTGGGCCTGGGCTTGGCGCCGGGCGTCGAGGACTCGGCCAATTTCTTCATCCAAAACCATCTCCAAGGCCCCATCATGAACAACTACGACAACGGCGGCTACCTGATTTACAACCTCTACCCCCAGGAGCGCGTGTTCGTGGACAACCGGCCCGAGGCCTACCCGGCGTCATTTTTTCGCGACGTCTACGTGCCCATGCAGCAAGACGACGCCAAGTGGGAGGAGGCGGAGGCGCGCTACGGCTTCAACGCGATTTTCTTCGACTGGCACGACCTGACGCCCTGGGGCCAGTCCTTCATCATCCGCCGCGTGCAGGACCCGGAATGGGCGCCGGTCTACGCCGACCGCTACAACGTCATCCTGCTCAAGCGCGACGCTAAGAACGCCGCGCTCATCGCGCGCTACGAACTGCCGCCGGGAGCCTTCGGCATCAGGCACCCGGGCAAGCGTTAGTCTTCGCGGCTCGCTTCCGGCCTAATACGCGGGCTTGAGGCGCGCGAGGCCGTCTTCGAAGCGCTTCTGGAAGGCGGGCGACAAGACGTTCGCGCAGGCGGCGTAGCGGATGAAGGGCTCAGAGACGCCGCTTTGGGGCGCGGCCTCGAAGTGCACGCCCACGATGCCGGTCTCGGCGATAACCAGGGAATTAAACGCGCGGGCGGGGGGAAATCCCCGGCCGCGCGCGTAGGCGCTCAAGTCCCGGCCGAAGGCGCGCTTGGGGATTTTCCACAGCGTGAAAAATCCCGCGTCGGCGGCGCAGGCGGGCTTTAAGCCCGCGGCTTTAAACCGTTTGACCAGGTAGGCCGCGCGGGCGCGGTAGAGCGCGCGCAGGCGGGAAAGCGTCTTGGCCGCGCGGGCGCGGTCCGAGAAAAATTCCCCGTAGGCGGCCATGACCGAGGGCACCGGCCCCGAGTCCGTATTGCCCTTGATGACCAGAAAATCCTCCACGAAATCCTTGGAGCCGACTAAAGCGCCCAAGCGCGCGCCCGGGTCGCTGAAAGATTTGCTGACTGAATAGAGCTCAAGCCACTCAAGCTCGGGAACTTCCGCGGCCGCGCGGGCCAGGGAGACGTGCCCCGGGCCGGCCAGGCCCACGTAGGCCGCGTCGTTGACCAGGCGCACGCGGTTTTTGAGGCAGTAGCGGATGAGTTCGTCCCATTCGGCGCGCGTGGCCGCGACCGAGGCCGGGTTGCCGGGGCGGATGAGAAAAATCAAATCGAGCTGCGAGCTTCCGGATTTCTTGAGCGCGGCTTTGAGGCGCGCGAGCTTGGGGCGCATGCCGTCTTGGGACAAGAGCGGCCAGACCACGCGCTGGGCGCCCAGGTAGCCGCCCCAGGCGCCCGCGACGTCGTAGGCCGGCAGCGTGGAGGCAAAGCGGAATGGCTTGGCGCCGCCGCGCCGGGCGGAGAGGCCGCAGGCCAGCGGAATCATCGCGGTCGCGGTCTTGATGCCGGCGATGGGCAGCGTCGCCAGGTGCGGGCAGTCTTGCACGCGCACGCCCGCGTGCAATTCCACCATGGCCTCGGCGAAGCCCAGCAAGTTCTTGGCCTCGGCGTAGGTGTGGAAGTCGTAACCCGGGTCTTGGGCGAAGCGCGCTTGCAGCCGCCGGATGTCCGCGGGCGGCACGCCGTCGGGGTTGCCCAGGGACAAGTTCAAGGGCTCTTGGCCCGCGTCGCGGCGGTAGCCGTCGACCAAGGCGTAGATGGACTGGAACAAGTTGACGCCCGTGGGCGGCACGCGCCGGCCGGCGGTTGATTTTTTCATGGCGATTGGCGTCGAGTGATGATACCCAACTCGGGCCCCGGCCCGCAAAGCCCCTTGCGCGGCGCGGAACGGCCTGTTAAGCTTGAGAGGCATGAAAACTTGGCTCGGCTGTCTGGCTTCCTTTATGATCGCGGCGGCGCCCGTTTCGGCCCAGAACTCGGCTTCAAGCGACTCGGGCTTCATCCAGGGCCTTTCCGCGGTGAGCGTTTCGCCGGGCGTGACCCAGGCCGCGCGGCGGATTAAGATCAACGTCAAGGCCGAGGCTTACGCCGCCGACCTGCGAAAGCTGCTGGGGTGGTACGGCCAAGCCGATGAGCAGTCGGGGCTTGACCCCGCGGCCATGTCCCGCGTGGCGGTCCAGGGCTTGACGAAGGGGACCTACGACGGCGTCATCTTCGGCGAGTCGCACGGCAACAAGACGGAGCAGGCCGCGGCGCGGCTCATCATCGGGAACATCCTCGCCTCCGGCGTGAAGGTGGGCGACTTCATGTCCGAGGCGACGCAGGTCCAGGGCGGCAAGCCCGAGGGGCTCTACTCCGCGGCGCAGTTCGCCCAAGCCGGCATTCCGGCCGGGCTCTTCGCCAACCAGTTCAATCCCGAGCCCGACGTGGCGCGGGGCTTGAAGGCCGCCGGCGCGGGCCTGCTCATCACCTACACCGGCGCGGCGCACACCTGCCCCATGATGCGCGATTTGATCTACCAGACCTTCAAGGAGTCGGATCTGCATTGGGAGAAGTATTTTCCAGGCCGGCCCACCGTGGCGCAGTCCTTCGCGCGCCACCACAAGCGACCCATCATCATGGCCATGGTGGAGGAGTCGGACCCCCTGGATTGGATCCAGTATCTGCTGCGCGAGGATGCGTTCAAGGACGTCGGCTTGGCGGAGTTCCGCGAAAATCTCCAGGCGCTGGAAAAAGGTTGGAACGAGGTGGCCGGGAGCTTCGCGGCGCGCCAAGGCGAAGGCTTCATCCAGGCGCCGGGCCAGTCCAACTTGTACCTGGGCATCGCGCCCACGGACCGCCGGCCGCTGGCCCTGGAGGCCTTGGATCGCGCCACCGCGGACCCGGCCTTCGCCGCGTGGCTGGGGAGCCAAAAAATCCAGAACCTCAGCCTCGGACCGCAGACCACGTGCGACGCGGCAGGGGCCTGCCGGACGATCTACCAGATTTACGTCTATAGCGGGGCCGACCAGAACCTGCCCGCCTGCGCCTACGGGCCGGTCAAGGACAAGGACGGCGGCGTGACCAAGCAATGCTTTAGCTCAAGCGCGGACGGCATCTCCGGGCAGTACGGAGATATTTTCGCCCGGGCCGTTCCGGCGAGCGTCCTGCCTTAATCCGAACCGGCCGCGCGTCCCTTGAGGCCCAGCCCGGCCTAGGCCCAAGGGCACTGTCGGCAAGTCTTAAGCGCGGCTATCCTGGAGCCATGAAAACGCGGCTCGCGTTGCCTTTCTCCCTGCTGTTCGCCGCGGCGCCCTTGGCGGCTCAAAATACCACCGGCGATTCGGCTTTTAGCGCCCAGCTCGCGGGCATCGCGACCTCGCCGAGCCTGCGCCAAAGCGCGGCGGCGTTCAATATGGCGGCGCGGGCGAGCGCCCCCACGACGCGCCCCAAGTATAATGATTTCGTCTTTAGCCAAATCATCTCCAAGCGCGACCTGACCCGGGCCTTGCGGTCCATGGTCAAGGCCGCCTACGGCGTGGGTTTTCGCACGCTGGGCGACCCCGACGACTTTTTTCATGGGCACTTCATCTTCGACGGCAAGAGCCCGCGCCCGCGCTTTATTCTCTGGCACACGCAGGAACGCGCCAACCTCTACCATCTCTATGATCCAGGCTCGCCCAAGGACTACGTGAACAAGGCCAAGCGCAACTGGATCACGTGGCTTGACAGCGACAAGACCGAGGACGCGGCGCCCTACCGCCGGGGCAGGGCCGGGTCTGCCTGGAATTCTCGACCGACCCTCAGAAAGCCTACAGCGCGAACTTCTTCAAGTTCGCAGGCATGCTGGGCGCGGACAACAAGAAGGGCAAGAACCTCTCCCGCTGCCCGTAGGCGCCGGGGCGGCTAAGCCGCGGCCAGGTCCCGGATGTACCAGCGGTCGCAGCCGAAATGGCCGGTGTCGCCCATCGGCTTGTCCAAGGGCTTAAAGCCGTTTTTCTCGTAGAGCGCGCGGGCCCGGCGCATGCGCCCCAAGGTCTCCAGGTAGCAGCGCTTAAAGCCCATCAGCACGGCCGCGCCGAGGCAGGCCTCCAAGGCCGCGCGCCCGGCGCCCAGGCCCCGCATCTCGGGCAGAAAATACATCTTGCGCAGCTCGCAGACGTCCTGCGGGCCGCCTGCGAGGGGACCCACGCCCGCGCCGCCCTTGACCGCGCCGTCTTGGCAGACGACGAAGTAGGCGTGCCGCGGGCGCGCGTAGGCCTTGGCGATGAAGTCGATTTCCGGATCGGCGATGGCGAAACCCGCGCCGCAGGCGCCGTATTCAGGCAGCACGGTCCGGAAGATGCGCGCTAGCGCGACGTCGTCCTCCTCCTTGACGAGGCGCAGCGTGAAGGCCGGCACCGCAAGCCGGCTAGTTGCCGCTGGAGCGCTGATGCCCGCCCGCGACTTCGCAGGCGCACCAGTCGGGGTGCGGCGCGCCGTCCTTCCAGCCGAACTTCTCGAGGTTGGTCTTGACCCAGCAGGGGTAGCAGAGCATCAGGCGGTTGACGGGCTTGGTCTCGCCGCAGCGGCGGCACAGGCCGTCCTTGGGCGGCTTTTTCTGGCTCAAGCGCTTGGGATCCTTCTCGTCCTTGGGCTCCTCGACCAACACGTCCTCGTCGAGGAAGCTCAGCGTCTTGTTGTCCAGCAGTTCCGTGGTCATGGGCCAACTCCTCTGTTGCACCGGCGGCACCAAGCTCCGATGCGTCCGTTGATTGATTTTCGGGTGAGCTTTAAAATCTCGCGGCAGCCGGGGCAGTGGACGTCCAGGCCGGAGAGGTCCAGGCCGGGATAGTCTTTCTCGAAGACCTCCTGGCTCATGTGCCTGGGCTGAATCCATTTCCCGTCGTGCATGACGCAATTAGTTTCCTTTCTTGATGATCTGCTCGAGCTCGTAGGGCAGGGCGAAGTGCATGTCCTCCTCCACGGTCTCGAACTCCTCGACCTGCGTGACGCCGAAGTGATCGCGGCAATACTTGACCGTCTCCTGCACCAGAATCTCCGGGGCCGAGGCGCTGGCCGTCAGGCCCAGCGTGTGCACGCCCGCGAGCCATTCTTCCTTGATGCCGGACGCGCGCTCGATGAGGTGCGAGTTGACGCCCTGGCCGCGCGCCACTTCGCACAGGCGCAGCGAGTTGGAGCTGTTGGGCGCGCCCAGCACCAGCAGGAGGTCCACGCGCGGGACCATGGCCTTGACCGCGTTCTGACGGTTCTGCGTGGCGTAGCAGATGTCGTCCTTGGCCGGCTGGCGCAAATTGGGAAAGCGCTTCTTCAAGACCTCGACGATCTGCTTGGTGTCGTCCAGGGACAAGGTCGTCTGGGTGAGGTAGGCCACCTTGGCGGGGTCCTTGACCTGCACGGTCAGGGCTTCCTCGGGCGTGCCCACGATTTGGATGTGCTCGGGGGCTTCGCCCATGGTGCCGATGGCTTCCACGTGCTCGGCGTGGCCGATGAGGATGATGGAGAATCCGCGCTTGGCGAGAGCAATGGCTTCCAGATGCACCTTGGTCACCAGAGGGCAGGTGGCGTCGATGATCTTGAGCTTGCGGTCCTTGGCTTCCTGCTCGACCTGCGGCGCCACGCCGTGGGCCGAGAAAACCAGCCAGGAGCCGGCGGGGACTTCCTTCAAATCCTCCACGAACACGGCGCCCTTGGCGCGCAGCTCATCGACGACGTAGCGGTTGTGGATGATTTCGTGGCGGACATAGACGGGCTTGCCGCAGATGTCCAGCGCCTTTTCCACCACGTCGATGGCGCGCACCACGCCGGCGCAAAAGCCGCGCAGCTTGGCCAGCACCAGCTTGTCGATTTTGACCTTCGTCGGGGTTTCAACCATGGGATGTCTCCAATCCTAGAGCGGGCTTGCCGCGGGGACGGGCCCGGTTTTCTTGGCGGCGGATTTTCCCATCCACTCCGCCGTGCGCTGGTAAATCTTCGGGGCGGACAGGCCGGCCAAATCGTAGATGATGGCCGGCGCGCCGTGATCGATGAACTTGTCGGGCAGGCCCAGGCGTAGGACTTGCGCCCTCAAGCCCAGCGTGTCCAGGGCTTCGAGGACCGCGGAGCCAAAGCCGCCTTCGAGCATGTTGTCCTCGATGGTCACCAAGCGCGGGGTCTTGGCGCAGGCGTCGCGCAGAAGCTCCAAGTCCAGGGGCTTGACGAAGCGCATGTTGAGCACGCCGGCCGAGATGCCGATGTCCTCCAATTCCTTGGCGGCTTCAAGCGCCGGGTGCACGCGCGAGCCGATGGCGACCAAGGTGACGTCCTTGCCGTCCTTCAAGCGCACGCCCTTGCCCACGGGCAGGACCTGGGACGCCGGGTCCATCGCCACGCCCACGGACGCGCCGCGGGGATAGCGCAGGCTGGCCGGCCCTTCCAAGGCGAGCGCCGTGCGCAGCATATGCTGGAGCTCGTTCTCGTCGGCCGGCGCCATGACCGTCATGTTGGGCAGCATGCGCAGGTAGGAATAGTCGAAGACCCCGTGGTGTGTGGGGCCGTCCTCGCCGACCAAGCCCGCGCGGTCCAAGGCGAAGACCACGGGGAGCTTCTGCAGGCAGATGTCGTGCTCGATCTGGTCGTAAGCGCGCTGCAGGAAGGTGGAATAAATCGCGACGACCGGGCGGTAGCCCTCGCAGGCCAAGCCTCCGGCGAAGGTGACCGCGTGCGGCTCGGCCAGGCCCACGTCGAAGAAGCGGCGCGGGAAGTGCTCGCGCATGGCGTCCATGCCGGTGCCCTCGGGCATGGCGGCCGTGATGCCCACCACGCGGGGGTCGCGTTCGCTTTCCTTGATGATGGACTTCGCGAAAACCGCGGTGTAGGAGGGCGGCAGGGCCTTGGCCGCGGTGTTTTTGGCGAACTCGCCGGTCGCGGGGTCGAACTTGCCCGGGCCGTGCCACTTGATGGCGTCGGCCTCGGCCGGCGCGTAGCCCTTGCCCTTCTTGGTCACGCAGTGCAGCAGCACCGGGCCCTTGATCTCCTTGATGTGCCCCAGGACCTCGACCAGTCGGGTCACGTTGTGGCCGTCGACCGGGCCGAAGTAGGAAAAGCCCATCTCCTCGAAGAGCATGCCGGGGAACAGCAGCACCCGCGCGCGCTTGGCAAAGCGCATGATGCTGGCTCCCCAGAACTTGAAGCGCGCCAAAAACTTCGCCACCGATTCCTGGGCGCCGCGCACCGCGCCGAAGGTCAGGAGCTTGGTCAAAAACACGCCCAGCGCGCCCACGCGGTGGGAGATGAACATCTGGTTGTCGTTTAGGACCACGAGCATGTCGCTCTGGAGCATGCCCGCGTTCTGCAGGCCCTCGTAGGACTCGCCGCCGGTCATGCAGCCGTCCGAGACGATGGCCACGACCTTGTTCTTCTCGCCCTTCAAGTCCCTCGCCACGGCCATGCCCAGCGCGGCCGAAATCGCGGTCGAGGCGTGCCCCGCGCCGAAGGTATCGTAAGGGGACTCGGTGCGCTTTAAAAATCCCGAGATGCCGCCGAACTGCCGGATGTTGGCGAGCTTCTCGCGGCGGCCGGTCAGGACCTTGTGCCCGTAGGTCTGGTGGCCCGTGTCCCAGACCAGCTTGTCCTTGGGCGTGTTGAAGACGTAGTGCAGGGCCACGGTGATGTCCGCGCAGCCCAGGCTCGATCCGAAGTGTCCGCCGATTTTGGCCACCGTGTTGATGAGGTACTCCCGCACTTCGGCGACGACCTGGGGGAGCTTGTCGGGACCGAGCTTGCGCAAATCTTCCGGGCTGTTGATTTTATCCAAAAGTTCCATGTTAACGATCCCTCGCAATCACGTAATCGGCCAAGTCGTGGAGCATCCTGGCCTTTTGTCCGAACGGCGAAATTTTGCGGCGCGCCTGCGCAACGAGCGCGCGGGCCTTGGCGCGGGCCTTGGGGAGGCCGTAGAGCGCGGCGTAGGTCAGCTTCCGGTTCTGGGCGTCCGAGCCGTTTTTGCCCAGCTTCTTCTTGTCTCCGACCACATCCAGCACGTCGTCGGCGATCTGAAAGGCCAGGCCCATGGCCAAGCCGTACTCGCGCAGGGCCTTGCGCTTGGCCGAGGACGCCTCGGCCAGCACGGCGCCGGCCTCCAGGCTCGCGGCGATCAAGGCGGCCGTCTTCCGGCGGTGGATGTTTTCCAAGGCGCGCGCGGGGTCAAAGCCGTGGTTCTTGTCCTGCCACTCCTCGGCTTCCAAATCGGCCACTTGCCCGCCCACCATGCCCTGCGTCCCCGCGCCTTGGGCCAGCACGCGGATGAGCTCCGCGGTCGAGCGGGCGTCGAGGTTCAATTCTCGGGCGTTGTCCGCGGCGGCCTCGAAAGCGTAGGTCAAGAGCCCGTCGCCGGCCAAAATCGCCATGGCTTCGCCGAAGACCTTGTGGTTGGCGGGCTTGCCGCGGCGCAAATCGTCGTCGTCCATGGCCGGCAGATCGTCGTGGATGAGCGAGTAGGTGTGGATCATCTCCAGGGCCGCGGCGGCCTTGGCCACGCGCTCGGGCTTGGCGCCGCAGGCCTCGGCCGCGGCCATGACCAGGATGGGGCGCAGGCGCTTGCCGCCGGCGAAAATCGAGTAGCGCATGGCCTCGCGCACGGTCTTGGGCTCGCCGCTCTTGGGCTTGAAGAGTTTGGCCAGGGCCTTGTCCGCCAGGGCCAGGCGGCTCTTGAGATAAACCTTAAGCGGCGTCTCGGTCATGGGCACGGGAGAAACTCCTCCAGGAATCGGGACAAGACGTCCATGGCCTTGCGCTGGCTCCGCCCCAGCGACCAAAGCCGGCCGAGCCGGCCCGCGTTGGCCGCGGCGAATTTAATCAGGCTCGCGGCGTCCTCGCCCGCGGGCGCCGTCTCGGGCAGGGCTTCGTCCAGGCCGTCTAAAATCACGCGCAGGGCCAGGGCCGGAACGCCGCGGCCGCGCGCCCAGCGCCTGACGGCGGCCGTTTCCATGTCCACGGCCAGGGCGCCGGTCGCCTCGCCCAAGGCTCTTTTTTGCGCGGGCGCGGCGACGCCGTCGTAATTGATCACCGCTCCCAAATGAAGCGCGGCCCCGGTTTTTTTCGCGGACGCGCGGGCGGCGTCCTTCCAGCGGGGGTATTGGTCGGGAATGTCCGCGACGATGTCGCTCGGCTTGGCTTGCGCGTTCAAGGCGCCGGCCAGGCCGACGCTCAGAACGCAGGAAAATTTTTCGGCGGGCAAAACCGCGCCCAGCGCGCGCGCGGCCTTCTCGCCGCCCATGCCGGTCTTGAGGAGCCGGACGGGCGTTTCTTGAACGCGGCCGGTGAACAGGGCCGCTCCGGCGGGCTCAAGCTTCAAGCGTCGCGCCAAGGGAGCGGCTTCCCAGCGCGTCGCCGCGCACAGAAGAATCTCGCCGGTCCGCGCCGCCGGGGTCTGGGAGAGCTTCGGAGCTTCCGTCATCGCGATCATGCCGGGGTCAAGTCCTGGGCGGCCGCGGCGGGGCGGCCCTTGACGTAGCCGTGGTCCGTGAAATAGCGCACGGCCTCGCGCAGAGCTTCTTCGGCCGGGCGGGGGGAGTAGCCCAGCTCTTGCTTGGCCTTGGAGGAATCAAACCACATGTAGTGTTTGGCCATGCGCACGGCGTCCAGAGGCGCCAGGGGCTCGCCGCCGAAGAGCCCCGCGCGGGCGCTGTCTAGGGCCGCGAAGGCGTAGGCCACGGCGTAGGGCGTCTTGAACTTAGGGGGCCTCGCGCCGGAAATCTTGGCGATGAGGAGCAGGATGTCCTTCAAGGAGAGGTTCTCGCCGCCCAAAATGTAGCGCTCGCCCACGCGGCCCTTCGAGGCGGCCAGGAGATGCCCCCGGGCCACGTCCTTGACCGCGACGATGTTCAAGCCCGTGTCGATGTAGGAGGGCATGCGGCCGCTTAAAAAATCCACCACGATTTTCCCCGTGGGCGTGGGCTTGACGTCGTAGGCGCCGATGGGCGCGGCGGGGTTGACCACCACGACGGGGCGGCCCTTGGCGGCCAAGTCCAAGACCGCTTTCTCGGCCAGAAATTTTGATTTCTTGTACGCGCCCACGATGGTCTCGGGACCGGGGTAATGGGAGTTTTCGTCGGCGGGGGTCTTGTCCGCCCGCGCTTTGACCGCGGCGACGCTGGAACAGTGCACCACGCGCTCGGCGCCGGCCCTGGCCGCGGCCTCGATGACGTTGACGGAGCCCTGCACGTTGGCGGCGAGCAGCTCTTCCGGCTTGGGCACCCAGACGCGGTAGTCGGCCGCGACGTGAAAGACGTAGCGCGCGCCCGCGACGCCGCGGGCGAGGCTTTCCGGCGAGAGCAAGTCGCCCTCGACGATTTCGATATCGAGGCCGTCCAAGTTCTCGCGGTTGGAGCCGGGCCGGGCCAAGGCCTTGACCTTGAAGCCCTTCTCCAGCAGCAGGCGCACGAGGTTCGCCCCGACAAAGCCCGTGCCGCCGGTGACGAAAACGGTGTCCATCAGGCGCGCGGCGTGAGAGAGCCCTCCTCGCTCTTGGCCTTGGAGTCCGCGGGCGCGGCCGCGGCGACGGTTTGCTCGTAGCTCGCGTCCGGCCGGCGCGGGTAGGCGCGCTTGGCCTTCATGGGGCCGTGGATGGAGGCGTAGTCCTTCACCAAATCGAAGAACCGGCCCCAGCTGGAAAATCCGTCCTTGACCGCGGTGGGCTCGAAGCCGCAGTGGGTCATGCAGTTGGCGCACTTGGGGTTGCCCGACGCGTGCCCGTACTGCGACCAGTCGGTGGTCTCCAGGAGTTCCTTGTAGGTCTTGGCGTAGCCCGCGTCGGCCATCAGGTAGCAGGGCTTCTGCCAGCCAAAGACGTTGCGCAGCGGCAGGCCCCAGGGCGTGCAGTCGTAGTCGCGCTTGCCTTCCAGGAAGTCCAGGTAGAACGGGCTGTGGTTGAAGTCCCATCCCATCTTGCGCCAGTCCTTCAAGGTCTCGCGGAACCAGGCCTTGGTCTGCGCGTTCTTGAGGAAGATGTCCTGCTGCGGCGCCTTCTCGTAGGCGTAGCCGGGGGAGATCATCATGCCGTCGGCGCCCAGGGACATGACCTCGTCGAAGAAGCGGCGGAACTCGTCCGAGCTCTCGCCCTGGAAGATGGTGGTGTTGGTCATGACGTTGAAGCCCTTGGACTTGGCGAGTTTAATCGCCGAGACCGCGGTCTTGTAGACTCCCTCGCGGCAGACCGCGCGGTCGTGGGTCTTTTCCAGGCCGTCCAAGTGGATGGAGAAGATGAGATTGGGGCTGGGCTTGAACTTGTGGATGTTGCGCTCAAGCAGGATGGCATTGGAGCAGAGATAGATGAACTTGCCGCGTTCGATGAGCCCGTCGACGATGCGCCCGATTTCCGTGTGCACCAGCGGCTCGCCGCCGGCCACGGTCACCACGGGCGCGCCGCACTCCTCGGCCGACTCCCAGCACTCCTCGGGGGTCAGGCGCTTGCGCAGGATGTCGGTGGGATACTGGATTTTGCCGCAGCCCGCGCACTCCAGGTTGCAGGCGAAGAGCGGCTCCAGCATCATCACGACCGGATATTTCTCGACGCCCTTTAACTTCTGGGCGACGAGGTATTTGAAAACGGACATTTGCATCTGCCAAGGGGAAGGCATGGTTTATTCTCCTGGTGCCGGCCGCATTAGATCGCGGCCGGCGCGCCGTCAACGGCCGCGGACTCCGCGCCGGAATCTTCCTCCTGTTTCTTGAGAAGCTTGAGGTAGGTTCCCAAGGCCTGAAGGGGAAAATAGCGGCGGTACATGGTGTATTCGAGGTAGAAAACTTTGGGGAATCCCGTGCCGGTGTACTCGGCCTCGTCCCACGAGCCGTCCTGCTTCTGGGTCGCGACCAGGTGCGCGACGCCGCGGGCGACCGAGTCGTCCATGACGCCGGCGGCCATGAGCCCCATGACGGCCCAGGCGGTCTGCGACGGCGTGGCGGGCCCCCGGCCTTTCTTGGAGGGGTCCGCGTAGGTCTCGCAGGTCTCGCCCCAGCCGCCGTTTTCTTTCTGCACGGACTTGAGCCACGCGACGGCTTTTTGGATGTAGGGCTGGCTCATGTCCTCTTCGATGGCGGCCAAGCCCCGCAGGACCTGCCAGGTGCCGTAAATGTAGTTGACGTTCCAGCGGCCGAACCACGAGCCGTCTTCTTCCTGGTCCCCGCGGATGAAGCGCACGGCGTTTTCCACGCAGGCGTAGCTCCGGTCGTAGCCGACGTAGCCCAAAAATTCCAGCACGCGGCCGGTGACGTCCACGGACGGCGGGTCGATCATCGCGTTGTGATCCGCGAAGGGGATTTTGGTGAAAATGGCCTTGGTGTTGTCCTTGTCGAACGCCGCCCAGCCGCCGCCGGCGCACTGCATGGAGAGCACCCAGTTGAGGCCCCGCAGGCAGGCCTTTTCGCGCGCCTGCGAGAGCGGTTCTCCCAGGTGGACGTGGCGCAGGGCCAGCATGACCATGGCGCTGTCGTCGACGTCCGGGTAGAAGGGGTTGTTGAACTCGAAGTACCAGCCGCCCGGCTGGCCCTGGGGGTTGTTGACCTTCCAATCGCCGACGACCTTGACCTCTTTCGAAATCAGCCAATCGGTCGCCTTGACCAGGGCGGGGTTGTCGCTGGCCAGGCCGGACTCGGCCAGCGCGATGACGGAAATCGCGGTGTCCCAGACCGGCGACCAGCTGGGCTGCATCTCAAGCTTGGAGCCGGGGACCTCCAAAAATTCCAGCGCGCGCATCTGCTCCAGCAAGCGCGGGTCCGTGTCGGGGTAGCCCAGGCACTTCATGGCCATGACGGTGTTGACGATGCCGGGGTAGATGGCGCCCAGGCCGTCGGACTCCTGCAGGCGCTCTAAAATCCAGTCCTCGGCCAGGCGCAGGGCCCATAGGCGGATCCAGTGGCCGCCGTGGCCCTCGATGGTCTTCAGGCCCTTGTCCCACCAGAGGAAAAACGAGGTCCAGGAGATGAATCCGTGCGGGGCCACCGCCTCCTTGAGCGGGACAAAGCGCCGCGAATCGGGGAAAAGCTCGTCCAGGACCGCGTTCGCGGGGCATTTGATTTTCGGCTTGGTGGCCCAGACCACGCTCAAGGGAATAACTATGGAGCGCGTCCAGGACGAGACCTGGTAGATGTTGAAATAGAACCACTTGGGAAAGAGCATGAGCTCCGGCGGGATGGTGGGCACGCCGCGCCAGTCGTACTGCCCGAAGACGGCCATGTAGAGCTTGGTGTAGGTGTTGACCTTGTGGACGCCGCCCAACTCCTTGATTCGGCGCCGGGCCGCGGCCAGGCGCGGGTCGTCCTGCGAATGGCCGGCGAACTTGAGCGCCCAATAGGCCTTGACCGTCGCGGAAATGTCGGAGGGCCCGCGGCGGTAGATGGGCCAGCCGCCGTCGGGGAGCTGCTCGCTCAGGATGTGATCGGCCAAGCCGCGGATTTTGGGGGAATCGCCCCGGCCCAGGAAGTTGAGCAGCATGACGGTGTCGGATTCCAGCGTCGTGTCGGCCCGCAGCGGCTCGTACCAATAGCCGTCCTCCTGGTTCTGGATGCTCAAAAGCGAGTTCTGCGCGTGCGCGATGCTTTCCTTGAGTTCCTTGGGGGCGTCGGCGTGCGCGTAGAGCGCCGATCGGGACGGCTTTAAGTTTTCCGTCCACCCGTCCGGTTTTTTGTCCGCCGCGAGCCAATTGGAGACGAGATTCTTGATCATCGGAGGCAGTTGATTATAGCGAATTCCGAGCGGGACGTTCAATTTCGTCTCCGAACGCGCCGCGGCGTCGTCTTCGGGCTTCTCGGGTCCGGTCGGGCGTGTCGGCATTCCTTTTATTATAGGCTGAAACCGGGCCCGGAGCCTGGGCCTCTGGGCCTAATCGGGGCGGGAAAAAGGCCTAAGCCGTTTTAGGCGCGAACTTGGGCCAAAGCGCCTTCAAGACGTAGCCGAAGGCCAGGATGGCCAGGCTCCACCAAATCTGCTGCAGGCCGCCCTGGGCTCCCAGCCACAGCGTGGTCGCGACGCCGATGGCGGGAATGAGGAGCCCGCCCGGGAGGCGCCAGCCCTTGCTCACGCGGTGCTCGTGATGGCGGCGGCGGCGCAGGATCGGCACGGCGACGCAGGTGGCCACGTACTGCGCGCAGACCACGATGTTGCTGAAGTCCACGAGCTTGTCGAAATTAAGGAAGGTCGCCAGGATGAGCACAGAAACGGCGGTGACCAAGATGGAAAGGTAGGGAGTCTTGAACTTCGGGTGGAGCTTGGCCAAGAAGGGCGGCAGGTGCCCGTCCTCGGCCAGGGAGAACAAGTAGCGCGGCGTGACGATGGCCGAGCCCGAGTTGTAGCCCGCGGTGGAGAACACTGTCGCCAGCGCCATGACGCCGGCCCAAACCGCCCCGATGCCCAGGGCCGCGGCGTCCGACAAGGGCTTGGTGGAGCCGGCCAGGTGCGGCGCCAGGCCAACGGCCACGGCCTGAACGGCCATGTAGAGAAGCGCCGCGAAGGACAGGGAGATGACCACGGCCAGGGGGATGTTCCGCTCCGGGTTGACGGTCTCTCCCGCCGGGACCGGGACCGACTCGAAGCCCTGGAACGCGAAGTAGGCCAAAAAGCACGCTTGGCCCAGCGGCTTCCAGCCGTGCGGCGCGAAGGGATGAAAGAGCTCCGCGTGGATGCGGGGCAGACCCAGGACCACGAAGAGCCCCAGAGGAATGAGCTTGGCCGCGGTGAAAAAATCCGAGGTCCAGGCGCCCAGCTTCACGCCCCGGTAGTTGATGGTGTAGAAGGTGGTCAGCGCGCACACGGCGACGAGCTTGGCGACCCAGACGCTATCGAGCGCGTGGTTGAAGAAGCCCAGGTAGAGCGCGATGGCGTTGGCCACGGCCGCGCCGCTGAAAATCTGCGTGACCCAGGAAATCCAGCCGATGCCGAAGCCGATTTTAGGGCCGAAGGCCTCCTCGGCGTAAATGTAGCTGCCGCCCGTCTGCTGGAAATGGGACGCCGCTTCCGCGTAGCAGAGCCCCACGCTGATGAGGAGAAGCCCCGTGAATCCGAAGGCGACGATGGAGGCGGGGCCCAAGAATCCGGCCAGGAGCCCGGGAAACAAAAAGACGCCCGAGCCCACGATGGCGTTGATGCCGATGCAGGATAAATCCAGCAGGTTGAGCGTGCGCTTGCCTTCCGATCTCATGGGTTTTTAGTCTCCGGCCGCGGCCGAGCGGAGCATGGCCGCGGCGGTGTAGGTCACGACGGCGATGACCAGCCAGCGCAGGACTTTCAAGGGCAGGGACTTGACGATGTAGGCCGCGATGAGCACTCCCGGGATGCCGCCCAGGGCCAAGGCCAGGGCCGTGCCCGGGCTGTAGCGTCTTTTTTTCATGAAGCGCGGGCTCGCCACCGGCATCAAGAAGGCGCAGGATCCCATCATGATGGGGAAGGCCGCCTGCGGGTTCATGCCCAGGAGGCTCACCAGCACCATGCAGGGGGCGTAGAGCCCGATGCCCAAGGTCATGAGCGCGCCCAGCACGAAGTTGCCGGCCAGGCCCAGGGCCAAGAGAGGTCCGGAAAGATTCTGCGCCGCGCCGCCGGCGGGGAAAAGGCCCAGGTTGGACATCAGGAAGAACGCCGCCGCGGCCAGAAGAGCCGCGCCCATGCCGATTTGAATCTTGCGCCTGGGCAGGGACGCGACCACGCCCGCGCCCAGCCACGCGCCCAGGATGGCCGCTCCGATCATGAGCACGAGGGTCTTGGAACCGACCTCCACCGCGGTCATGAAGGCGAAGGCTTCCAGGAACGTGGGGACGGCGTCGCCGATGTTGAGCGTGCCCGGAATGAGCTCATCGGGGACCAGCTTGAAAATCTTGAAGAGCGAGGTCTGCTGGGCGTAGGAGCCGATGCCCAGCGTGTCGAAGAAGTTGGTGACGAAGCCGATGAGAAGCTCGATGCCGCCGGGGCGCAGGCGTTGGGCTGGTCCGCCCGCGGCCGCCGACTTCCTGATTCCGAGAATATCCGCGGCCCAGAGGGCGGCGAAGCCCGCGGCGAAAAGGCCCAGCGTCAAGAGCAAAAGAAGCCGCGCGCTGGCCACGGGGGCTGGATCAGGTGACCGGTTCCGGCTTTTCCGGCTTGAGCGCCAATTCGCGGCGGTGCTGGGCCATGACGCTGTGGTGGCGCCCGTAGAACATGTAGATGACCATGCCGATGACGAGCCAGACAATGAGGCGGATCCAGTTCTCGACCGGCAGGGAGAACATCAGCAGCAGGCAGAGCACGATGCCCAGGATGGGAAAAAGCGGCACCATCGGGCAGCGGAAGGGCCGCTCCGCGTCCGGGTCGGTTTTGCGCATGATGAGCACGGCCGCGCAGACCATGACGAAGGCCAGGAGCGTGCCGATGTTGACGAGCTCCGCCAGGATGCGCAGCGGCACGAACGCGCCCAAGGCCGCGACCACGAAGCCGGTCAGGATGGTCGATTTCCAGGGGGTTCTGAAGCGCTCGTGGATGGCCGCGAAGAATTTCGGCGGCATGAGGCCGTCGCGCGCCATGGCCAGGAAGATGCGGGGCTGGCTCAGCATCATGACCAGCAGCACCGAGGTGATGCCGGCCAGCGCGCCCAGGGAAACCAGGACTTGGGCCCACGGCAGGCCCACCTGCAAAAACGCGTGGGAAATGGGGGCGTCGATGTTGATTTTGTTGTAGGGCACCATGCCGGTGATGACCGCGGTCACGGCGATGTAGAGGACGGTGCAGACGACGAGCGAGGTGATGATGCCGATGGGCACGTCCCTCTGCGGGTTCTTTGCTTCCTCGGAATAAGCGGATAACGAATCGAAGCCGATGTAGGCGAAGAAAATCATGGCCGCTCCGGCCATCATTCCCAGGGGGTCGCCGCCCGGGCCGCTTTGCCCATAGATGGTTTTGCCGAAAAATCCCAGGCCGCCGTAGCCGAACGGCGCGAAGGGATGCCAGTTTTGCGGGTGGATGTAGAAGGCCCCGACCGCGATGACGAAGAGCACGATGACGAGCTTGATGGCGACGATGACGGCGTTGACCGTCGCGCTCTCCTCGATGCCGACGACCAGGATGTAGGTCATGAGGGCCGCGATGACGATGGCGGGGAAGTCCATCACGGTCCCGGTGGCGAAAAGGTGCCCCGTGGCCGGATTGAAGTCGAACGGCGCGTCCCGCAATATATAAGGAAGGTGAAGGCCGAACGTGCTGATGAGGTCCTGGAAGTAATGGGACCAGCCGTGCGCCACGGTCGCGGCCGCGACCGTGTACTCCAGGATGAGGTCCCAGCCGATGATCCAGGCGAAGAGCTCGCCCAGGGTCGCGTAGGCGTAGGTGTAGGCCGAGCCGGTGACCGGCACCATGGCGGCGAACTCGGAGTAGCAGAGCGCCGCGAACACGCAGGCGATGCCGGCGACGATAAAGGAGAGAATGAGCGCCGGGCCGGCCTTGTCGTGCGCCGCCACGCCGGTCAGGACGAAGATGCCGGTGCCGATGATGGCGCCGATGCCCAGAGCCGTCAAGCCGACGGGGCCCAAGACGCGCTTCAAGCGGTCCTTGCCCTCCATCTCGTCGAGAAGCATCCGCAGCGGCTTTCTGGCGAAGAAATCTTTTATCACGCTCGTTCCCCTTATTAAAAACTTTTTTCATTATACCCAACGCGCGCCGAGAAATCAAAATAATATTTCAGATTCCGTCCGTTTTTTCTATGATAGGCCGATGGCTCCGCGCTGGCTGGATTTCAAGGAGAACATGTCCGATTACGCGCGCTACCACGCGCACCCGGGCAACCGCGTCTGCCACGCGGTGGGCATCCCGCTCATCATGCTGGCCGTGGTCCGCTGGACCCAGTGGCCGGGCTTCCCGCTTCTGCCGGGCGCGGCGATAGTCCTTCCCTTATATTATTACTGGGACATGGGTTTGGCGCTGGCCATGACCGCAGTCATTCTGGCCATGGCGGCGCTCGCCTCGCATCTGAGTTCGGCCGCCGTGTGGGGGGCGTTTATCCTCGGCTGGGTCTTCCAGTTCGTCGGCCACGCGGCCTTCGAGAAAAAAAGCCCGGCCTTCACGCGGAACTTGATTCACCTGCTCGTGGGGCCGCTTTGGATTCTCCGGGAGACGACCGGCATCGGCAGGAAAATCGAAAGTAGATTCTAACCGTCGTTAAAATGCGGGAATCCGTGTTTGCTTTACCGGATTCCCCATTTTCTGCTTGAAATATAACACTATATATTATTATATGGTGTCATATGACGAATTTGCAGCTTGCC
>DATLUA010000036.1:0-10786 GCA_035533295.1 Elusimicrobiota bacterium
AAGGTTCGGCAGGGGTTGGGCCGGGGCCAATCGATTGAAGACATTCTGCGAGATTTATGAGGTCGCCATGACCCCGGGCTGACGGGTCGTCGAAAGTAGCGCGCGGCCGGCGCGCCTCAACAGAGGCGCCGCCACGACGAGGATTTCAACCTCGGCCCAGGACGCGCCCAAATTCTACTTTCGATTTTTCTGAAGACACCCTGCGCCCCTGGACGCCCACGCGAAAACGCTGGACTTCTCCCAGGCGCCGCTGGAGCGTAAAGCGAGCGTAGTGCGGAGCCTCCGTGATCTTTGCCACGAACGCGCCGTCGGCCGCGGCGGCCCGCTCTCGGTTTAGTTCATAAATCCGCTCGAAAAGTTTCTCGCACTGCAGGGCGGAAATCCCGGAAAGACCCCGGCCGCGGCCCATCGGCACCAGGAGAAAGACTTCCCAAAACACCGCTCCCATATCCCGGATGAGAGCGATCATGTCCTCCAAATAGGGCAGGTTCCACGCGCCAAAGCAGGTATTGATCTGAAGAGGCAGCCCGGCCTCCCGCACCTCGGCCGCGGCGGCGATGGTTCGCTCGAACGCGCCGGGCACGCCGCGGAAAGAATCATGAAGATCCGCCTTGGGAGCGTCCAAGCTCAGAGCCAGCTGATCGAGCCCCGCATCCCTAAGAGACTCCAGCCTTTCCCGGGTCAGCTGTTTTGTCGCCGCGGGGATAGCGCCGGTGTGGAGGCCGCGTCTTTTGGCATGCCGGATGAAAATCTCCAAATCGCCGCGGTTGAGCGCGTCGCCGCCGGAAAAGACCATGATTTTGGCCAGACTCGCGGCCTCATCAATAACCCGCAGACCTTCCTCCGTGCCGAGCTCACCGGGGTCCCGGTTCATATTGGCCTCGGCGCGGCAGTGCTGGCACGCCAAAGCGCAAGCCCGGGTCGTCTCCCAAATAACCAGAAGCGGCGAGCGATCGAAGTCCAGCTCGGACGTGGCCGCCCGAATCGCGCGAGGCGCGCTCAATCGGATTGCCCTCCGAAATGCTGGGCGGCCCGCAGGATATCCATGGTCGTGACGATGCCGGCAAGACGTCCGCCGCGCGTGATGATGACCCGATGGACCTTCTGGATAAGCATGGTGCGGCTCACCTTATCGATGGACTCATCTTCATCGGCCTTGATCACCCGTCGCGTCATCAAATCCCGGACCAGCGCGCTCCGGCCGCTGGCCGGCAGACCAACGTCCCGCTCGGAGTCGGAATAAAAATCCGGCAGTTTTGCGGCCCGGTCCTCAAAATAGCGCACCAAGTCGGTCTGGGAAATGACCCCGACGAGCTGGCCGCTCGCGCCGAGAACCGGGGCCCCGGTGATGTCGTGCGCGATGAGCGTCTTTATGGCGCTCCAGACGTCCTCAGTTTCATTGATGGCGATGACGTCGGAGCTCATCACGTCTCCGGCCGTCAATAGCGTCGCCTTTTTCCCCAGCATCACTCCCCCTTAGTTTTCGTCATCCAAACTGGGCCTCAGGAAATACTCGGCGCCAAGCTTTTGGGCCATGGCGCGGACGGCCTCCGGATCGGATCCGATTCCCTCAACCGCCGTCACCCGAGTCTCCAGGCCCGCGGCGACGCACTCCCTAATGAAGGAAAGCACATCCTCGAAACTGTTCCGATAGGCCGGCGCCGGACGCTGGATGCGCCGCCACTCTTCCTGATTGGCCGCGTTAAGGCTTACGGAAACGGCCTCAATGCGATCCTTCAGGTCCGGCACGATGCTCCCTTTCCAAATGGCATTGCCGAGGCCCACGGTATTGAGGCGGCGGCGCAGGCTCGGGAATTCGCGCCGCATCTCCGCCGCGACCGCGCGGATGACGTCGAGGCGGTAAGTCGGCTCGCCGTAGCCGCAAAACACAAGCTCCTTTGCGGGTTTGGCCGCCGCGGCTTTTCTGGCTTCCGCCAAAATCGCGGCGACCGGGGGCTCGCCGTTGAGCTTCAAGTTCCAGCCGCGATAGCGCCACTGCCACGGCCGCTTTACGCAAAACGAACAGGCCGTAGGACAGCGGTTGGTGATGTTAAGGTAGAGGCCATCCTGATAATAGTAGGCCAGCGCGGGCTTTAGGTCCGTCTCTGGAATCGTGTTTGATGCCATGCCACTTTGTCCATAGCAACATATATGCCACGGATTGCGGCAGGCGCTTACAGATGCTTCTTCATGTATCCGGAAATGGCGGCCCAGGACTTTTCCATCTCGCCGACCTTTTCACCCGCCTCGTGCGCGAGGGACCGGCGAATTGAGCGGCTGCTCAGGTTATTGCAGGAAGGCCAGAAGAGATTTTTCTCGGTTTCGAAATGAAGCTCAAGCCGCTGCGCGCTTTTAAGGAGCGCCTCCACCTCAACCCGCAGGGCCTCTATTTCCTTGTGCTGGGAGGCGACCAACGCCAGAATCCTCCGCGCATCCCCGCCCGCGGCATAATCCGAATCGCCGAGCAAGAGATTCTCGACCTCCTCGTGACGCTCCAAGGCCGGAAGAAGCACGCGCAGGCAGCGCACGCGAAGACTTTTCCATTCCTCGGCGCGGTTGGGACCCGATTCCTTCCATGCATAGACCGTCTTGGGCCCGTATTCGCCGTCGAAGGCAGCCGATTTCGCCTCAGATCCGGGATCCAACAACGGGCAATGCTGCTCGCAAGAGTCGGATTCGCCTTCGCCGATATCCAGCATGCGGCGGGCCGCGGAGTTGGCATAAAGGACGCGCCCTTGATCGTCGGAAACGCAGACACCTTCGGCCACCCTCCCAAAAAGGTTCTTCAAGCGCTTCCGTAAAGCATCACCCACGCTTTCCCTATGTTTATAACCGCAACGAATATTCACAATCCTTCCCTTGGCCGGTGCTTCGGCATGTTTGTTGCCAGAGTTCAAATTCGATGGATTCAAGTCATCTTCACCGCGATCGGATATTCAGATATGGCCGGCAACTTAATAAACTGTACTGGTTCAAATACCAAGGAGAATCGTTCATGAAAAAAGCCGTCTTCACCGTCGCTATCGTGGCCGTCGCGCTGACTATCGGAAAAGTCGCTCAACAAAACCGGGCGCAGGCTCAGCAGAGCAACGCCGCCGGCGGGCTCTTCCCCAACGATTTCGGACCTGCCGCCATCGACGTTTCTTCTTATCCCAAGCAGTATCAGGAGACTTATAAAGTCTTCCTGGAAAAGTGCTCCGTCTGCCACACCATCGCCCGGCCCATCAATTCCCAGTTCCTGGAAATGTCCGAAGCCGAGCAGGCGCAAATGAAGAAAACGCAGCCCGAGCTGTTTGAAGATCCCAAAATTCTCCAAATCGATCCGCGCGTCTGGTCCCGCTATGTGCACCGCATGATGGACAAGCCCGGTTGCCCGGTCGGCAAGGACGGCAAGCGTATCTGGCAGTTCCTGGTCTATGATTCCATCGCGCGCAAAACCGGAAAGAACTTCGCCCCCTGGAAAAAAACTCGGGAGAAGCTTGTGAAGGACTTCAAGATCCAGCATCCGGCGAAATATAAAGAGCTTTTCAACGAAGGCCAATAATCCTAAACAAGGACCATAGACCAAATGAAACCATCGTCCCTTAAGCGTTGTGCCCAAAGCCTGGGATTCTTAGCCGCCTACTTGGCGTTTCTCTGGCTGGCTCAGCCGATGATCAACTCCGCGCTTCATCTTTGCCCCATGCGCGGCGACGGCATCCAAGGCGCCGACGCCCTTCCGGCCTTCGCCCGGAAATACCACATGTCCTGCGAGCAGTGCCACTACGCCTTCCCCGTCCTGAACGCCTACGGCCGGCAGTTCAAGATGAACGGCTACGTCAGGAGCCCCGGAAGCGACGAGGGCGTCCTGCAAAGCCAGGACAAGGAGCTTTGGACCGAGAAGCTCTTCCCCTGGGCCGCCATCATCCGTTCCCGCCCCTTTGACGACGGCAAGGGCGGCGTGGCCAACCAGGGCGGCCAGATGGGCGGCACGGCCAGCCCCAACACCAACGGCTTCAAGATGCAAGCGATCAACGACGTGGACATGTTCGTGGCCGGCGGCGACGCCGCCAAAGAAGTGTCCTTCTTCGGGGAAATGGACGCCAACGCTCCCGGCGGCTTCTCCCCCGGCCTGGGCGACCTCCGGCTCGGCTATCACCCCGGCCTGTATTTTAACGCCGTGGCCATGCGGCGCGGGTTCTTCGCTGACGACCCCTACCAGACCATCGTCTCCAACGAAAGCCCCACCATCGCCAACCGGGCCACGGATCTGCTCTTCAACGATCAGGGCTCCATCTCGGGCAACCAGATGATCTCAACGCCGCAGACTCTCGAAATCTACGGCCAGTACTTCCTGCCCCACAGCCAGGACTCTTTCTCCGCGCCATCCTTCCTTTACTATTCCGGCGCCGTCTACAAGGATGCGGACTCCGGAACCCAGGCCACCGCCCCCACCAACGGCGCGGCGCGTTTGGCCTGGGACGACACGGGCAACTCCGGACTCATGCTGGGCACCTTCGGCACCTACGGGCACGAGGGCCCCATGGCGGCGGCGGGCGCGAGCAGCGGAGCGCCGGGCTTGAACGCGGCGGGCCCCGGCGGCGAGCTGACCCAGTTCGTCCGCGGCGGCTTCGACGCCCTATGGGAAGGCGCCGGCTTCGCGGCGCGGGCGGCCTTTGTCTATTCGCATGACGAGGACCCCGCCGTTCGCGGCGCCGCAGCCACGGACAGGGCGGCCTACGCCGAACTGGCCTATGCCTACCTGCGGAACAACAGCAGCTATCCCTTCTTGATGCCTCTGGTGCGGGAAAACTGGTACACGACCTTCAACGGGGCGCAACAGTTCAATTACCTGACCTTCCAGTTGGCGCACTACTTCGCGGCCAACTTCAAGGCCTTCGTGGAATACTCGCTCGACACTAAGCGCGCCTACCAGGGCGGCTCGCTCGCCGCGCAGGGCTCCAACGGCACCCTGCAGCCCTTGGGAGACCGCGTCACCGCTCAAATCGAGGTCGGGTTCTAGAGGGATGAACGAACCAAGCCAACCCATGCCGAAAAAGGAAAAGCGCGCCATTTCCGAGACGTATCAGAAATACGCGCTGGGGCTGGCTAAAAACAAACTTCTGGAACAATCGCCGTCTCCCGGGGAACGCGACGGGAGACGCAAGGAGCTTGTCGCCGAACTTGTTCGCCGCGGCGTCAAGGGATGGCCGGAGCGGGGCACGTTCTATACGGGCCTGCTCGCTCCGGGCTGCATCCCCTGCCTCGGCGGCCGCGGCAGCAACCTCTGCCTGACTACGCTCTGCACAAGAGACTGCTTCTTTTGCTTCAACCCCAAGCCTCGCGCCGAGGGCATCAGCGTTCACGGCTTAAGCGTCTCTTCGGAGAGCGACATCCCGGGCATCCTCGCCCAGCGCGGCATTCGCAGCGTGGGGATCAGCGGCGGGGAGCCGCTCTTAAAACCCGATGCCGCGCTGCGCATCATCAAAACCCTGCGCGATCATTTCCACGATTCCCTGCGCATCGATCTCTACAGCAACGGAGACATGTTCACGCCGGAAATTCTGCGCAGCCTGCGCGACGCTGGTTTAAGCGGATTGCGGCTTAATCTCGCCTCCAACGGCTACAATCCCGCCCCCCTAGAGTTGGCGCTCACCGAGTTTTCCGACGCCAGCGTTGAAATTCCGATCATTCCCAGTCACGCCCAGCGCCTGCAAAAGATGGTGCGCGCGATGGCTAACATCAAGGCGCCGCGGCTCATCATGCACGAGCTCTTCGTATCGGCCCAGAATGTCGACGCGTTGCGCCGGCTCGGCATGCACGCCGCCGGCGAAATGGGAGAAAAGCTGACCTGGTCGCCCGTCGCCGGCAGCGACGAGTCCGCGCTTGAGCTTTTCCTCTACTGCATGGACCATGCCCCGAAGCTCTCCGTTTTCTACTGCTCGACCGGAACGCAGGAGTGGATCGCGGAAAACGCCTTGGCGCATGCCGGGAGCCCCTCAGCTTAAAGCCTTGGCCGCGCGGCGTGGGCCAACACCCCAAAGCCGCTGGCCCTTCGTTTTGCGCAAGGAGCGCGACCACGAATGAACGTCAATGCCGCGCAGAGGCCGCGCCGAAGCGGGGCCGCTGCCTGCCGTCGGCGATCGCGTTCTCCGGCAAGGCCGGCGCGGAGGCGTTCCAACGCGAGCACGGCGGGCGCCTCATGGCCTGGGCGGAGCTCTCCAAGCAGGGGCCCCTAGGACTCAAAGCCGTTGCGTCGGGCCCAGTTCGGCCTGGGTCCAAAGGCCCGCGCGAGCGGCCTCCAGTGCCCAGGCGCCCCGGCTCGACTTCTCCTAAGATTAAAAGGCCTGCATGCAGGCCGGAGGGACCGTGATGAATCGCCGAACGCCGCTCTTGTTGCTCGCCGCCGTTGCCGTCGCCGCTCCCAGACTCGCCTTGGCCGCGCAGACCTCGGAAAGCCGGAAGGCGTCCGCGGACAAGGTCTTCACGAACGACAACCTGCAGGCCTTCATCAAGGGCTCCCAAATCTCGGTCGTCGGCGCGCCGCCGGCCGCCGCCGCTCCGGCCGGGCCGCCCGCGGCGGACTCCCCGGCGCCCGCGCGGTCGCGGCGGACCAAGAGCTTCGCGCTGTCGATCTCGCCGTGGTGCGCGTCGGGCCGCCGGCTCTTCCCGACTTGGTGCCCGGCCTCGGGCGAGGGCGTCGACGGCAAGGAGATCGAAGTCAGCGAGGGCGACGAAGTCGAGCTCACCTTGGTCAACGACCCCGCTTGGACCCAGGGCGAGGCGTCCTTCATCCTGACGGCCGCCGACGTCATCGAGGACTGCCAGCCGGACGCCTTCGGCCGCCCCAAGACCCTCCCCTCCGATGAGGCCGCCAAGTGCGCGTCCTTCCCGCAGTTCGGCGTCAGCTACGCCGTCGCCCCCGGCTCCTCGCGCGTCATCCGCTTCACGGCGGACAAGGCCGGGACCTACAAGTATTACGACGGCATGAGCCGCTCGGGCTACGGCGTGCTCAAAGTCGTTCCCTGACCGGGCCGATAGAAACTGGCTCCCGGAGTAGGACTCGAACCTACAACCTAGCGGTTAACAGCCGCTCGCTCCACCATTGAGCTATCCGGGAATAAATCGGAGCGTCAACGCGCCTTGATTTTACTATTTTTTACCGTTTTTTTATCCCCGCCGACTTGATTTCCGCGGACTGGGGCGCTATGCTTGTTGTGCGCCATGACCGACAACAACGTGACCCTCGCGGATCTTCTCCGGGACGTCGCCGCCAAAGGCGGCTCGGATCTCCACCTGGTTCCCGGCCTGCCGCCTTTGGCGCGCGTGGGCGGAAACCTGCGCCAGATGTCCCAGCCCGAGCTCGACGCCGCCGCCGTAGGCAAGCTCATCGAGCCCTACATGGACGAGTTGCGCCGCCAAACCTACGAGCGGGAAATGCGCGCCAACTTCTCCTTTAGCATCGAGGGCATCGGACGCTTTCGCTTCAGCGTCTGCCAAACGCTCGGCATGCCCAGCGCCGCTATCCGCCTGACACCCACAAAGATTCACCCGCTCTCCATGCTGGGGCTGCCCCCCATCGTGCAGACTTTGGTCAACCGCCGCGCGGGCCTGATTTTCATCACCGGCGCCACGGGCAACGGCAAAAGCACCACCATGGCCGCGATGCTCGAGCACATCAACCAGAACGGCGAGCCCAGCAAAATCATGACCGTGGAAGACCCCATCGAATTTTTGTTCAAGCCCGCGCACTCGGTGTTCGTGCAGCGGGAAGTGGGCGTGGACACGCCCTCGTTCGACATGGGCATCGTCGACGCCCTGCGCCAGGACCCGGACATCCTCTGCGTGGGCGAGATGCGCGGCACGGCCTCCATCAACGCCGCCCTTCTGGCCGCGGAAACGGGCCATTTGGTGCTCACCACTTTGCACACCCGCGACGCATCCAAGACCGCGCAACGCATCGTGGCCGCGTTCTCGCAAGTCGATCAGGACGGCATCCGCGAGCAGCTGGCCTCGACGCTCGAGGCCGTCATCTCGCAGCGGCTGCTGCCGCGTGCCGATGGGCGCGGCCTAGTCCTCGCCTGCGAAGTCATGGTCGCCACCTCCGCGGTGCGCCAGCTCATCCGCGAGAACAAGTTCGAGGCCATCAACGACGCCATCCAGTCGGGCCTCAAGGACGGGATGGTGTCCCTGGACGCCTCGATCAAGGGCCTCTACCAGAAGCAGCTTATCAGCCGGGCCACGGCCGTGGCGAACATGCGCAACCCCGAGATGCTGCCGGCGGCGCCGACTCAGGTTTTCGTAGGCGGAAAGCCCGGCGGCGGCGCGGCGGGCTGAGAGCGCGCGGCCCACTCCTTCTTCCACTCCTCGAATTGGGCGCGCAGTTTTTCCTCGTTGCGGGAAATCTGCTCCAGGTAATGCCGGTGCTGCTCCTCCAAAGCCTTCAAGCGCGTCTCGACCGCTTCGGCCTCGCGCTTGGCCCACATGTCGCGGAGAGACTTTTCCATCTGCAGGTGCTTACGCTCGCGCAAGGCTTCCCGCTCGCCGCTTGATTCCTCGAGCGACAGGCGCTGGGCCTCCCACTCCTTCTCGCGGCGCTGCAGGGCGTCCCAGGTCTTGCGCCGCGAAGCCTCGGACTCGGCCAACTTCTCCTCCAGAGCCTTGATGCGCAAGTTGCGCTCCATGGCGTTCTCGCGCATCTGGGCGTCCAGGCGCTGCAAATCTTCTTTAAGCCGCGCGATTTGCCCCTGCGCGTCTTGGCGCAGGCGCTCTTTCTCGCTGTCCGCCTTCTCGAGAGAGTACTGAAGCTCCTGGCGGCGGCTCTGCTCGATTTGGGACACGAGCGCCTCGTGTTTGGCGGCGAGTTCCTGCTCCTTGCGCGCGTAGGACTCATTGAGCTCGGCCTCCGCCGTTTTCCGCTGGGCCTCGAACTCCTCCTCCATCTTGCGCGCGGATAAGGCGAAGTCCCGGCGCAAGCGGTCCTGCGCGGCCTCGTGGTTCTGCGCCAGCTCCTGCTCGCGCAAGGTCCAGCGGCGGTCCAAATTCTTTTCCTTTAACGCGCACTCCGCGGCCAATGACGTTTTCTTTTCCTCGAACGCGCGCTCCAGCGCCCGCCGATCGCCGGCCAACTCCGCGATCTTCGCCTCGTAGTCGGCGTCCAAGGTCCGGGCCCGTTCCTCGAACTTTTTCTCCAAGGCGGCCTTTTCCCCCTGGGTCAGGCGGGCCTGCTCCTGCAAAAGCTCCACGCGGCAGCGGTTGAACTCCGCCTCGGACGCTCGGGTCTTGGCGAGGAACTCCTCGGCTCGTTCCCGATCGCGCGCCTCGAAGGCGGTCTCAAGCTCCGCCGTTTTCTTGGCGATGAAGTCGTTTTGCGCGCGGACGCGCTCGGCCTCGTGCCGCGCGCCGTTCTCTAAAACTCTCGAGTTGCGGTGCCGGTAGTCGGCCTCCAACTCCTCCTTGGCGCGGGCCAGTTCCTCGGCGTTGGCCAGCCGCTGGGCGTCCAAGGCCTTCATCTTCTCCTGGTAGCGCAGCTCGACTTCACCCTTTTCCTTGCCCAGCTCCTCGTCGTAACGGCCCAGGAAGCGCTTTTCCTTGTCCTCCCACAAGGCCTTGAGCTCGCGCTCCTTCGCGGCGTAGCGCGCCTCGGCCTCGGAGCACTTCCTGGCGTAATCATCCTGGAGTTCCTGCTGGCGCTGGAGCAAGATGGCATCGATTTCCTTGCTTCGCTCGGCCAGGGTCCGGGATTTTTCCGCGAACTGCTGCTCGGCGATTTGATCGAGCTGATCGCGCCCCGCCTTGGCCTTCTGCCATAAGTTATTCTCGAGCTCGGCCCAGGAAGATTCCAGCTCCAGCTCCCGCTTGCTGTAGCGCTCGTGCAGGGACTGCTCTTTGAGGCGCATGTCCCGCAGCAAGGTCTCTTCCCTCTCCTTGAGCCGCTTTTCCATATCCAAAGCGGCGGCGGAAAGCTGCTTTTTAAGCTCCTCGTTCTCGCGCCGGAGCGCTTCGCTCTGGCGCTGCTTGTCCTCGGACTCGAGCTCCAAGCGGCGCAGGCCCGCGGCCACTTCCCGCTCGCGCCGCTCGCGCAGTTCCGAGACGGTCTTGGAATCGTCGTGATAGCGCCGGGCGAGTTCGATTTTCTCGCGCTCGGCGCGCGCCAGATCCACCTGGTAGCGCTCCAGGTTTTTCTTAAGCTCCGCCCACTGGGCTTCTTTTTCCTTCTGCAGGCCGGCCAAGCGCAGCATCTCGCCGCGCAGCCGGGAGAGTTCTTCCTCGTGCGCGGCCTGGGCCTGCCCAATGCGGGTCTTCTCCTCGGCGCGAATCTCCAGCTTTACGGAGTTGCGCCAAGCCTCCTCCTGAGTTTGGCGGACGCGGTCCTGCTCCTCCCAAATCTTGGCCTGATCCTGCCAGCGCTCGACCTGAACGCTTAGATCGGAGATGCGGCTCTCCAGCAGGCGGCGGGCGCTTTCCTGCGTCTGGGACTCGGCCTTGGCCCTGGCGTTTTGCTCCTGCAGATTGCGGATGGTGGCCAGGGCGCCGCGGATGGCCAGGCGGGCGGAGTCCAGGCTGTTGATTTCGCGCAGCGCTTCCTCGTCCCAATCGCTCATAGGCCCGGGAGTAAAGATAGGCAAAACATATTGCGAATTTATTATATCCTTCCGTAGGAAAACGCCAGGAAAATCGAAAGTAGATTCTAACCGTCGTTAAAATGCGGGAATCCGTGTTTGCTTTACCGGATTCCCCATTTTCTGCTTGAAATATAACACTATATATTATTATATGGTGTCATATGACGAATTTGCAGCTTGCC
>DATLUA010000037.1:0-13419 GCA_035533295.1 Elusimicrobiota bacterium
TTGTCCACAGCAATTCACAGAAAAGAAAAAGAAGCAAAAAGAAAAGAGGAACGGCCGACGACGGATATCTTCCTCTCTTCGAACGACAACGGCTACCTTAAATCAGGTCCACGGTGGTCGGACAGACGGGGAGCCCCTCAGTCTTCTGAATAGCCGCTATTTCGGCGTCCCCCAATCGCGCCCTCGCGTATACATTTGCGCTTGGTTGAATGATCCCATCTCGGCTGGAAGCATTCTGTTTGAGGACCGCCTCCCTGCGATTCTTGAGCACGAACGCACGGCATTTCTGGAGACATCCTGGACGGGAGGCGAGGGGCCTGTCACATCGAAGGCAGCTTTTTGTCTAGCGGCAACATCCGGCCGTCATACCGGGACGGATTGGAGCCGGACCTATGTTGCTTACGTGGATGAAGTCAGAAGATTGACCCCGCTAGAATGCGAACGGCTGCAAGGATTCCCTGATTCTTGGACGCAAGTTGACATGAAGCCTCTGGATGCGGAGTTGTCGGATTCGCTTCGATACCATGCGTTGGGCAACGCTGTTTCGGTCCCGGTGGTCAGATGGATTGCTGAGAGGATTCACGGCCGGATGTGCGGACGAAGGGAATGGAAGCGCGGGACCATGAGTCGGCGCGAGTTTCCAAACAAAGCCCTGGCGGTGTGGCCCGGATTGCAAGGTCCAAACAAGATCGCCGGTGAACTGCTAGCCGCCAGAAAGACGCCGGCTAAGATCGTATGGCCTAACAGCGGCGTACTTTGGAATGGGATATTCTTAGGCAATAGGACTCCGCCAGCGCCGCATAAGCCGGTGGCTTCCGATCTTTTGGAGATTATCGAGAAGAACCGCCCTCATGATCGGTATTTCTTGAGTGCTAACGCGGCCGAGGGCATACTTCGGCGTGTCGATGGTCAAGAGAGGCATCTGTTCCCTCCTCTTAGACTCGCGCTAGAGAAGTTAAGCGGCCGAAAGCCGAGTGCCTATGAACCTATGTTGACCTCCTCTCAAATCGAAATGCGGCTCGCTGACAAAAGATGCGTATCGCGTTAAGGCCGAGCGGGGGGCGCGGCGACTACGAACTGGCGGGCTCCTTTAACCGCATACACGCCTCGGACCTCTTAGGGAAGCGGTTCTTCTTCCAGGTTACTCCCGGCTTGACCATCGATGGGAAGGCTGCCGCGCATCGGCTTTCCGGTAAACCGCGGATTCGTCCCGAAGGCGGACGGCATGCATACGTGGTTGTCTCGTCCGTCCTGCTTTTGCCTCCACCTAGGCGGGAGTTGCTTAAGACGCCGGAAGCCGTGCCGCAGCTCCGAGCGAACGGCTACACCATTGCAGGAATAGATGTGGCCGTCCTCGATGACGAGCCTGCCAAAGTGACGTTTGCCCCGAAAAGCGTCTGGGCACGGAGCCGGGGTGGCCTTCTACAGGTAGATTATACGGCTCGAATGGCGATGGTAACGGCACTCTGGTGCGCTGCCGCCTCAATTAAGTCCGAGGTTGCTGGCCTCGTACGGGAACACAAGGCAAGCGTTGAGTCTGGTGACCATGACCGGATCGCGGATTCAGCTGCGGCCATTCAGGCCCATTACCAAACTCAAGACGATGTGATGCCGCTGCTTCTACGCGATTCTGGACTGCCTGACGCTGCCAGTCCAGCATTCACCGGCGTCTCTAGCGAAACGGGAGCCTTCGAATCCGAGGAGGATGACTCCTCCCCGGACGATTCCCGTCGTGAGCGCGCTCGGAAATGGCGCAGACAGGCGGATCGGGGGCCGGGAGCGCGGGAGTTCAGCATCCGCGTCCGGAAGGCGTACGATTACAGGTGCGTCTTCTCGGGCGAGCGGTTTCCGAAACTTTCCGTTTTGGATTCGGCGGGAGTTGACGGAGCGCATATCCTGCCGTGGTCTACGCACGAGCTAAATGCAGTTTCCAACGGCCTTTGTCTCTGCAAACTGTGCCATTGGGCGTTCGATAGCGGTCTTCTTCGACTGGACTTCGATGGACAGTCCCGCGATCAGTTATCGGTTCCGGCACACGTTCAAGCTGTCGCCGTCCCCGCAAAGTTCGATCTCATGCGATTTCAGAAGATGGCGGGACGGATAGACCCATCGAGATTCCCTCGGAATCAGAAGCTCTGGCCTGCGCCAAAGAACCTTCAAGAGTTGAATGCCGGATAGTGCGATAAGGAGCACGGAATAATGGAAGACCTGCCCAAGCCAAATACCCAGGCACTCAGCTGGTTCTACGGTGAGCATAAGAAGGAGGCTCTGCTACTTCAGCCAAAGTATCAGCGTAACCCAATTTGGTCTATCGGACAAAAGTGTTTCCTCGTAGATAGCATCATTTCTGGTTGCCCCATCCCTCAAGTTTTCATCAATATTCGCACCATGGGGAAAGGCACTGACAAAAAGACCATATACGAAGTGGTGGATGGCCAGCAGCGCCTTCGTACCATTCTTGAATTCATGACCGATCAGTGGTCGTTGGTCCAAACAACGGCAGACTCATATCCGGTCTCTCAGGCCTATAAGCCGCAAGTCGGCAAGAAGTATTCCGAGCTTCCGGATGATCTGCAGAATAAAATCTGGAACTATCAGCTTCCAGTTCAAGAACTTCGCGATTGGGATGATTCTCGCATACGCGCTCTCTTTCGGCGGCTTAACTACGTGGTGGAGCGCCTAAACAAGCAGGAGATGCGACATTCCCAGTTCTTTGGGGAATTCGTGAAGGCGGTCGAGCGTCTTTCACAAGACTCTTTTTGGGATGATGCCGAGTTCTTTACGAGAAAGGCTTCTCAGCGGATGAAAGACGTTGAATTCATCAGTGAGCTATTCGTGATCTTGGTTGACGGCGTACAGGACGGACAAGAGTCACTCGATAGATTTTACTCCGACTATGATGTCGTATTTCCCAATCGTCAAAAACATGAGGCAAAATTCCACCAGACCCTTGATTCCCTTAGGACGATTCTGCCGTACCTCAAGTCCAGTCGATTCTCGAAAAAAGCCGACTTCTACGGGCTCTTTGCTGCCGCTGCGGAAGTGAATCAGCAGAAAGCGAAAGTAGTCAACCTGGAATATGCAGTTGAAAGACTCCGGGAGCTTGCCGGTGAGCTTGAGAAATCCCAAGATGAACTTAAGGGCAGGGCAGCGCGCTATTACGGCACAATCATCGAGGGACCTAATAAGTTGGCGAAGCGAAAAATGCGCTGCGAGATTCTGGCGGACCTCCTAAAGCCTTAAGCGATGCCCCAATCAGTCGTTAAGAGGTTCGTCTACAGTATTGGCACAGCGGTCAGCCACCACACCGAACTTGTGCATGCGGCCCAATCCCGTCCGCGTCACGCCGCATTGAAGGGGATGCTTGCTGAGCAATTCGCGATGCGGGTAATTGTCCAATGGGAGGCCTTCATCCACGATCTTATCATCGCATATATTGCCCGCGATCCTTCAAAATGCTTGTCGAACTCGGGAATCAAGATTCGAAAGAGTGTCACCGACAGGTTCGGAGCTGTTGCTGCAGGACGAACTACCTTCTCAGAGGCGCTACCGCTGGATCGTGTCGGCGCTCAGGGTCTCATCGATCCAAGGGGCAAGAATGTTAAAGCGACCTCAGCCGATCTATTAGCGTCGGTCGCAAACGAAAACCTTAGCGCCCAGCAAGCCCGCAAATTTTCCCTGAACGCTGTGGATGGTCAATTCGTTGATTTCACAACAGCCCTACGAAACTACATCGCACATCGAAGTGCTAGGTCGTGGAAAGAGCTTGTCCAAGTGAAAAAGGCTCTCACCGGTGCCGCGAACCTGCCTTTTGGCGGTTCCATGTCACCAATCGGTGCGTATCTTCGATCTCCTAATCATGACCTGCACTCGCGGGCGATTTGCTTGGCAAAAAGGCTTGCCGATATTGCTAATAAGCTGCGCTAGCAAACAGCCGCCAGGACTTCAATCGGCTAGGCCGCAGTAGGTTCTGGGGGTCTCCTCCGCCAGCGTCGCGGTTTCCTGGTCGCAGGCGGTAGAAAGAAGCGGGCTCTAAAAGTTCTTTCTATTAAATGACTCGGGTAGCCCGCTTTGATGCACGAGGAACGCGTCATGCCTCCATTGTGCCACGGCCCGGCTTCGTGCGTTTAATGTCCTCATTTCAGGCTCATCTTGTGTTAGACAAGTCTTTGCCTTCCATTATATTCCCGAGAAATCCTATAATCGGGGTGGTCCAACCGATTATGGCGCAAAAAAAGATACTCGTCGTCGAGGACGAGAAGGCGCTCTCCAAGATCCTCAAGTACAACCTTGAAAAAGAGGGCTACGAGGCCGTCACGGCCGCGGACGGCGAGGCGGGCTTGGCCGCCGCCGCCAAGGAAAAGCCCGATCTTATCCTGCTGGATCTCATGCTGCCCAAGAAAGGCGGCCTCGACATCTTGAAAAGCGTCCGCGGCAAATCGAAAACTCCGGTCATCATCCTGACGGCCAAGAACGAGGAGCTCGACCGCGTGCTGGGCCTGGAGCTGGGCGCCGACGACTACGTCACCAAGCCCTTTAGCGTGCGCGAGCTCATGGCCCGGATTAAGGCCATTTTCCGCCGCGCCGAGCCCGCCGGCCCAGACGCCGCCAAGAGCCGGGTTCTGCGCGCCGGCGGCATCGAGCTCGATCCCGCCAAATACGAAGTCGCCGTCCGCGGACGGCCGGCCGCGCTCTCCGCCAAGGAGTTCGAGCTCTTGAAATGCCTGCTGGAGGCGGCGGGCCGCGCCCTGAACCGCGACGAAATCCTCGAAAAAGTTTGGGGCTACGATCGCGGCATGGAGCTCGACACCCGCACGGTGGATCAGCACGTCGCCCGGCTGCGGGAAAAGCTCGGCCCCGAGGCCGCGCGCCTGGTGACCGTCAAGAACGTGGGCTACCGCGTCAAGAACGACTAGGGCCGCTCATGTCCTGGTTCGGGAAATTCTCCCTTCGCCGCTTCTTGTTCGCGCTTCTTTTCGCCGCCGCGGCCGCTTTGGCCGCGCGGCTGTGGACGCGCGGCTCGCTCAAAGGCCCCGAGGCCGGACTCATCGGCGGCGCCGCCATCCTGGCGATTGTCCTGGCCCGCAACGATTTGAGCCCCTTGGCGGCGCTGACGCGCCTGGCCGACGACTTGGCCCAAGGCCGGCACAAAAGCAGGATTCACGAAACCCTGCCCGGCGAATACGGGCGGCTGGCCCAGTCCTTGAACCGCCTCGCGGAAAGAATCGACAACGACTTTTCCCGCCTGCGCCGGCTCGATGAAATGCGCCGGGACTTCGTGGCCAACGTCTCGCACGAGCTGCGCACGCCCTTGGCCGCCATCAAGGCCTTTTCGGAGACGCTGGCCTCCGGCGCGCTGGCCGAGCGCGAGACCGCCGAGGAATTTATCCGCGAAATCGAGAAAAGCGCCGACCGCATGTCCCGCCTGGTGGACGACTTGCTCGAGCTCTCCGCGCTTGAATCGGGCCAGCGCCCGGGGGCGCGGGAGAAAGTTTCCCTCATGAGGGCCGCCGCCGAAGTCGTCGCGGCCCTCATGCCCCTGGCGCAAAAAAAACAGATCGTGCTGCGCCTCGATCCCTTCCCGGACATGCCCGACATTCTCGCGGACAAGGGGCAGATAAAGCAGGTCTTCACCAACCTCATCGACAACGCCATCAAGTTCACGGGCGACAAGGGCTTGGTGCACGTGCGGGCGGCGCTGCAGAATGGTCGCGAAATGGTGATTATCCAGGACTCCGGGTGCGGCATCCCCGAGGAGGACCTGCCCCGCATCTTCGAGCGCTTTTACCGCGTGGACAAGGCCCGCTCCCGCGAAATGGGCGGCACGGGCCTGGGCTTGGCCATCGTCAAGCACATCGTGGAGGGACACGGCGGACACGTCTGGGTGGAAAGCCGCTTTGGAGAAGGCGCGGCGTTCCGCGCCGAGTTTCCGGCCCCCGCGGCTTAATCCCCGACCCCATCCCAGGCCTTTTCGGCGGCGGGCCGCAGCGAATTCATGCGCTTCAAGAACAGAGCGATTTTCCAGATTTGGTTTTGGGAGAGGGTTCCATCGAAGGCCGGCATGCCGGTCATGCGGATGCCGTGCGCGATCTTCCAATAAGTAAATCCGTCCGGGTCGTCCTCGACCCCATGCATGCCGAACTGCGGGGGCTTTTGATAGAGGCCTTGCGCGATATTCGAGCGCTCGCCGGTCGCGCCGCCATGGCAGACGGCGCAATTCTCGGCGTAGAGCTTGATCCCGTCGATCACGTTCGCGCCGGTGGGAGCCACGGGGTTGGGGCCCTTGGGCGCCTCGCGGCGGATGACCGCATGAAGGGCCCGCGCCGCGATGAAGCGCTCGATCCGCGAGGGCTTCGCGTCGGCGTTGGCCGGGGCGTAGCCCAAGGAAATCACAATCCACGCCGCCGCCGCCGCGGCTAAAACGATTCCGATAGCGCCCACGACAATCCCTTTCACCATATCTCTCCTCCAAAACCGCGCCGATTGGCCGTCATGCGGACGTTACGCGGAATTGACCGCGCCTTCATTGTCCGCAGCATGGAACCCAAGCTATCATAAATCCGCACCCGTGACAATATTCCCGATGAGGGCGGCACTGGAAGGGAGCCTCCCGGTTTGGTTCAATGACATGCCCGCTTTCCACCGCGGCCAAAAATTAAGGAAAAATCAGAACGAGGGGAGAACTCGACCATGGAAACCGTCGCGCTGATAAATCTCAAGACGTCCGCCTTGGAAGAAACCGCCGTCGCCGAAGTCGAAAGCCTCCTTCCGCACATGGGCTTCCTGGCCGCCGCCTAATCCGCGTTCATGGCCGCCGCCGGCAGCGCCCATTGGCTGGACCTTCGGTCCGGCCGCGCGCCCGCGGCGGGGACGGCCAAGCCGCCCCTGGTCAGCCGGCTCTTCAATCGGGATTTAAGCTGGCTTCATTTCAACGAACGGGTCCTAAACGAGGCGGCCGATCCGTCCGTGCCGCCCTTGGAGCGCCTGCGCTTCGCGGCCATCGTCAGCTCGAACCTGGACGAGTTTTTCATGGTGCGCGTGGCCGAAATCAGCCGCTTTGCGCGGCTGACCCCGTCGCGCAAGCTGCCCGACGGCATGACCATGTCCCAGCTGCTCTCGCAAATCCGCGAGCGCGTCCTCCAGCAAAAAGCCCGCCAAGCCAAGGCCCTCGAAGACATCCTGCAAGCCCTGGCCGAGCACCGCATCCATATCTACGCCGATTTTTCCCGCTTCACCAAGTTCGACCGCCTCATCCAGGCCCGGCTGCCCCAGATCAAATACGTGCTGCGGCGCTCCACCGATCCGCTGCCGGTTTTGAGCAGCGGCCGCATCCACATTTTCGTCCGTTTTCCGCGCGAATACGCCATCTTGACCATTCCCGCGCGCGAGGAGCGCATCTTGCGGCTGCCCTCCGCGAAAGGCGAACGGATATACGCCCTGGCGGATCGCTGGCTCGCCAGCCGGGCCGCGCGGTTTTTCCCGGGGCGGGAAATCATCGAGGCCTTCCCGTTCAAGCTCATCCGCGAGGCCGACATCCGCTACCGCCCCGACGACGAGGACTCCATCGAGGAGCAGATCGCCATCGGCGTGGAGCGCCGGGACAAGGCGAAAGTCATCCGGCTGGAGGTGGACGCCCCCTCTTATTCCGAAGGAACCATTTTCCTGGCCGCCTCCCTGGGAACGCCCTCGACCGGGCTCTACCGTTTTCCCCTCCCGCTCGATTTGCGCACCCTGGCCGGCGTTTACGCGGCCGACGGCGCCGGCCACCTGCGCTACCAGCAAATCCTGCCGCGCACGCCCATTTTCCTCAAGCGAACCCGCGGGCTTTTCGCCGCGATCAGGAAGCACGACACCCTCCTCCACCACCCCTACGACTCCTTCGATTCCGTGGTGGAATTCCTGGGCGAAGCCGCGCGCGATTCCCATGTCACCCGCATCTACCACGCCATGTACCGCACCAGCCGCCACTCCCCGGTCATGGAGGCCCTGAAGGAGGCGGCGCGGCGCGGGAAAAAAGTGACGGCCTACGTCGAGATCAAGGCCCGCTTTGACGAGCTCAACAACCTGCGCTGGGCCCAAGAGCTGCGCCGCGCCGGCGTGCGCGTGGTGCGTCCCATGGGACGCTTCAAGGTCCACAGCAAGGTCACGCAGATTTTCAGAAAAGAAGGCGAGGAGGAAATTTCCTACCTGCACTTGGGCACGGGAAACTACCACCCGGGAACCGCGCGGCAGTATACCGACCTGGGCCTTCTGACCGCCGACAAAACCCTGGGCCAGGACATAGCCAAGTTTTTCCAGCTCCTGGCCCGGCGCTCTCCTTCCACCGGTCCCGGCTTCAAGGAAATCCTGGTTTCGCCCAACGGCCTGCAAAAGCGCGTCATCGAACTCATCCTAGAGGAAGCGCGCATCCAAAAATCCGGCGGCCGCGGCCACATCATCGGCAAGATGAACTCGCTGGTCGACTCGGGCATCATCGAGGCCCTCTATCAGGCCTCCGCCGCGGGCGTCAAAATCGATCTCATCGTCCGCGGCATCTGCTGCTTGCGGCCGGGCATCAAGGGCTTGAGCGAGAACATCAAGGTCACCAGCATCGTGGACCGGTTCCTCGAGCACAGCCGGGTCTTTTACTTCCGGGCGGGCGGCGCGGAAAAAATTTATCTCTCCAGCGCGGACTGGATGCCGCGCAACTTCTACTCCCGCTTCGAAATCGCGTTTCCCGTCAAGGATCCGGATCTCAAGCGCTGCGTGCGCGACATCATCCTCAACGTCAGCCTCGCCGATAACGTCAAGGCCTGGAGCCTCAAGGCCGATGGTATCTACGAGAAGGTTTTTCCGCCGCACGCCGGAAAAACCGTGCGCTCGCAGAACGTCTTCGAGTCGCTGGCCGCCATCCAGTACCGGGGCACGGTCCTGGAGAAGCGCTTCCGCTAGTCCCAGGACAAAAAGCAGCTGGCGCAGCGGTGGTACTTGTCGAGCCGCTCTATCTTGAGGGCAAACTTCTTGGAAAGGGCCCGGTTAAATTGGACCAACTCAGGCAGAAATTCCAGCTTCGCGGCCAAGTCCTCGTTCTTGGTCTTGATCTCGTTCTCGTACTCCCAGAAAGTTGAAAGCGCGTGCGGACCCTTGGCGTTGATATGGAAGGCGAAAAGCCGATCCAACGAAGGCTCCAAGAACGCGGGGCCCAGCTCGACCCGGAACTTGTCCTTTTGGTAGGAGCACAGAATGGGGCTGCGGCTGATGCGCGCGATGACGCCGGTTCCCAGATGCCGGCGCATGGCCGCAGACATCGCCGGATCCACGTTTCCGAGGATGCCGCGGATGGAGGCTTCCTTGAAATGGATGACGTCGTGGTGGCTTTCCTCGCGCACCAGGTGATCCAACCGCCCCGAGGAGAACTCCGAGCGGTAGAGAAGGCCTTGGCGGTGGAAACCCGGGCCCTTGTACTGCAGGTAGACCTTGGTCCCGTCTCCTTTATAGCGCAGGCGCAGGCTGACGCCGCGGCGCAGAAGCTCCAGGCCCGGCGTGTCCAGGAACTGATCGAAGAAAGTCACCCGCTTGACGTGCTTGATCTTCTTGCGCCCGAGGAGGTAGTCGCGAACATCCTTGGCCTCTTCCGGCAGGACGCGCATCTTGGACTCGATCTCGACATACCGCGAATCCTCGATTCCCAGCCTGCGGCAAATGCCGTTGGTTAATTTCTTCATCGCTGTTTTCATCCATTGTATGATAAATCGGCCCGGCGCCGCAGTTGTCACGGGGTTGTCACATGGAATAGACCCCGCCTTCATTGATTGCGGCGCTGGCGAGCGGCTATCATAGAGCCTGCGAACGTTTGAAGCAAAGGAGAAAAACATGCCTTTCCAATTGGTGCCCAAGGAAGAAAAATTTTTCGATCTGTTCAACAACCAGGCCTCCCACAACCTCGAAGCGGCCAAAATCTTCTTGGAACTGGCCCAAAATTGGAGCGCCGACTCCTCGGCCTTCGCGCGCCTGCAGGACATCGAGCACGAGGCGGACATCACGACGCACGAAATCTACGACCGCCTGAACCGCACCTTCGTGACCCCTTTCGACCGCGAGGACATTCACGAACTGGGCAGCGAGATGGACGATATCGTGGACCTCATCCAGTCCATCGCGTCCCGCATGCAGCTTTACCGCGTGGACCACTCGACCGAGGACATGAAAAGCCTGGCCGAGACCCTGCTGCACTCGGTGGAAAGCGTCAAGAAGGCCGTCGCCGAGCTCCAGCACGCCGACAAATCCCGGCGCATCCTGGACTACTGCATCGAGATCAATCGCCTGGAGAACGCCGGCGATCGCGCCTTGGAGGCGGCCTTGGCCCGGCTGTTTCAAGGGAAGCCCGATCCCCTCGAAGTCATCAAGTGGAAGGAAATCTACGAGGGCATCGAGGCCGCCATCGACAAGTGCGAGAACGTGGCCAACGTCATCGAATCCATCCTGGTCAAGCAGGCCTAGGACGGCTTGATGAACTCGTTCGGCGCCGTCTGCGGCATCGTCGCGCTCGCCTTTTTCTTCGACTTCCTAAACGGCATGCACGACGCCGCCAACGAGATCGCGACGGTGGTGTCCACCCGCGTGCTCTCCCCCAAGCAGGCCGTCCTATGGGCGGCGTGCTTCCACATGGCCGCGGCCGTGGGCTTCGGCGTGCACGTGGCCAACACCATCGGCAAGGGTTTGGTCGACCCGTCCATTCTTGACAACACGGTCATCCTGGGCGCTCTGGTCGGCGGCGCGTTCTGGAACTGGCTCACCATCCGGATGGGCATCCCGGTCAGCTCCACGCACTCCCTCATCGGAGGCTTGGTGGGCGCGGCGGTGGCCAAGGCGGGGTTCGGCTGCCTGCTTTTCCACGGGCTCTCCATCACGGTCGCTTTCATGATTATCTCCCCCATCGTGGGGCTCTTCCTCGGGTTCGGGCTCATGATCGCGGTGTATTGGGGCTTCCGCAAATACACCGGACGGCAGGTTGACACTCTCTTTAGAACGGGGCAGCTGCTGTCTTCGGGGTTCCTGAGCTTGGCCCACGGCCTCAACGACGCCCAAAAAACCATGGGGCTCATCGCCGTGCTTTTATTCACCAACCACCTCATCGGGCCCAAGTTTTATATCCCTTACTGGGTCATCCTGAGCTGCTACGCGGTCATTTCGTTGGGCACCCTGGCCGGCGGCTGGCGGGTCGTGCACACCGTGGGACAGAAAATCACCAAGCTCAAGCCCGTGAGCGGCTTCTGTGTGGAATTCGGCTCCGGCGCTTGCATCTTCCTGTGCTCCCTGGTGGGCATCCCGGTCTCCACCACTCACGTGGTGAGCGGCTCGCTCTTGGGCGTGGGCTCCACCCAGCGGCTTTCGGCCGTGCGCTGGGGCGTGGCCGGACGCATCGTCTGGGCCTGGATATTGACCATTCCCTGCGCCGCCATAGTCGCCGCCGGGACCTATTTTGCCCTCCATTGGCTGATTCTGATATAATGAGGTCATGGATTATGATAATCATGCCCTTAGCGGCCACCCAAAACTAAAATCCTGGATAGACGACTGCGCCAAGCTCTGCAAGCCCGAGCGCGTCGTCTGGATTGACGGCTCCGAAGAGGAGAAAAAGCGCCTCGAAACCGAGGCCCTAAAGACCGGCGAACTGGTCAAGCTCGACGAAAAGAAATTTCCCGGCTGTTTCTACCACCGCAGCGCCTCCAACGACGTCGCCCGCACAGAGCACCTGACCTTCATCTGCAGCCGCCGCAAGGAAGACGCGGGCCCGACCAACAACTGGATGCCGCCCGAGGAGGGCTACCGCCGCGCCGGCGCGGTCTTCGAGGGCTCCATGAAGGGCCGCACCATGTACATCATCCCCTTTTCCATGGGCGTGGTCGGATCCCCGTTTTCCAAAATAGGCGTGCAGTTGACCGACAGCATCTACGTGGTCTTGAACATGCGCATCATGACCCGCGTGGGCAAGGAGGTCCTGGACGCCCTGGGCAAGGATGGAAGCTTCACCAAATGCCTGCATGGCACGGCGGACATGGACATCTCCAAGCGCCTCATCCTGCATTTCCCGGACGACAACGCGATTTGGAGCGTGGGCTCGGGCTACGGCGGCAACGCGCTCCTGGGCAAGAAGTGCCTGGCCCTGCGCATCGCGTCCAATTTGGCCCGGCACGAAGGCTGGCTGGCCGAGCATATGCTGATTTTGGGCATCGAGGACAAAACCGGGCATACCAAGTACGTCACGGCGGCATTCCCCAGCGCCTGCGGCAAGACCAACCTCGCCATGCTGGTCGCTCCCGAGGCATTGAAGGCCAAGGGCTATAAGGTTTGGACCGTCGGCGACGACATCGCCTGGCTCAAGCCCGGGCCGGACGGGCGGCTTTGGGCCATGAACCCCGAATTCGGGTTTTTCGGCGTGGCGCCGGGCACCAACTCCCGGACCAACCCTCACGCCATGGACACGGTGCGGAAAAACACCATCTTCACCAACACCCTCCTGGGCAAGGACGGCTCGGTCTGGTGGGAAGGCGGCGACGGCGAGCCGCCGGCCGAGGGCTGGGACTGGATGGGCCGGCCCTGGACGCCGGGATTAAAGGACGCCGAGGGCAAGCCCATCGTGGGCGCGCACCCCAACAGCCGCTTCACCGCGCCCGCGGGCCAATGCCCGTCCATCTCAAAGCATTGGCAGGACCCTCAAGGCGTGCCGATTTCCGCCATGATTTTCGGCGGACGCCGCCAGCACCTGGCGCCGCTGGTCTACCAATCCTTCGACTGGGCCCACGGCGTATTCGTGGGAGCCAGCATGGCCTCCGAGCGGACCGCCGCCCAAGTCGGCAAGCTGGGCGAGGTGCGCCGCGACCCCATGGCCATGCTGCCCTTTTGCGGCTACAACATGGCGGACTACTGGGGCCACTGGCTGGACATGGGCCGCCGGCTCAGCCAGCCACCAGCCATCTTCCAGGTGAACTGGTTCCGGCGCGACAGCGAGGGCGAGTTTATTTGGCCCGGCTTCGGTGAGAATATGCGCGTGCTGCGCTGGGTGCGCGACCGCGTATTGGGCCGCGGTCCAGCACGCGAAACGCCGGCCGGCCTGGTGCCCGAGCCCAGCGCCATAGGCGGTGCCACTCCAGCGGCGCTGGAGCAGCTGTTGGCCGTGGACCGCGAGGCCTGGGCGCAGGAAGCGGATGAGCAATCCGGCTTCCTGGATACCTTCGGCTCCAAGCTGCCGGAGGAGATCCGCCGCCAGCACGACAAGCTCGTCCAGCGCGTCACCAGAATCCCCGCCTGACCAAGGCTTCAGTCGCCGCGCGCTCACCCAGCCTGGGCCGTCCTCAAGTTGGGAGTCTGCGCCGTGGCCGCGACCGCGGTCTTCGCGCGGCTACGGTCCCGCTTGAGCGAACGGGAAGAAGGTGTAGC
>DATLUA010000038.1:0-66950 GCA_035533295.1 Elusimicrobiota bacterium
TTGGCAAGCTGCAAATTCGTCATATGACACCATATAATAATATATAGTGTTATATTTCAAGCAGAAAATGGGGAATCCGGTAAAGCAAACACGGATTCCCGCATTTTAACGACGGTTAGAATCTACTTTCGATTTTCCTGAAGCGCGCCGCCGCGTCTGGGCCTTTAGGCCTATTTCAGAATAGGCCCTTGGCTTCAGGTTCGGGGCCGTTCTTTCCTATAATAATATTCCTCATGGAGAGAATCGCCGCGCGGCAAGCCCCGGCCGCCCTCCTGGCCGCGCTTGTCTCGCTCCTGCCGGTGTTGCCCGCGGCCGCCCAGGCCGACGCCTCGCGCATCGAGAACCTGCGCAGCGCGGTCGACGCGTTTTCGCAAAACCTCTCCGGAAACGCCCTCTCGCCCGAGGACATCAACGCCCAGTCCTACGCGCTTTTTAACGTCGGCGCGCCCTCGGCGCGCATCGCGTTCCGCTTCAAGGCCAGCCACTGGCGGACCATGGGCAAGAACGATTTCCTGCAAAAGCCGGCTACGGTCGGCGACTTGGTCTCCGGGGCGCGGCGCTTCGCGGCTCGCGCGGACCAAGTCCCGCCGCCCAAGCTGCAAAACGCCCTGGGCGCCTTGGACGCGATGAACGCGGCCGGACGCATCGCCATGGACGACGGCGGCGCGATGAGCCGCAACGAGATGGGCGTCTACGAATTCAAGACCAAGGGCGAGGGGCTGGGGCATATTTTCCTCAACAAAATGACGCCCGCCGTCGCCGCGCTGGCGGGCTTGGCCCTGGCCGCCTCGACGCTGGTGCACGAGGCCTACCACCGCTTCGAGCGGGCCCAAGGCGAGCTCCACGGCGAGAGCATCCTCGCCGAGGTGGGCGCCTTCACGGCCCAGTACGACTATTTGAAATCGGTCTATCCCACCGGCGAGGAAATCGCCACCCGGCGCATGCAGCTGGCCGCGATGATGAAGGCCCACCCCTCCCCGTCGGTGGCCGCGGCGCTCGGTTTCGTGGCCACCATGGACGCGCTCTTCGGCACCGGCGGCAGCGCCGCGCGCGTGCGCCGGCTGGTGCTGGACCTGGGCTACTCCCCGAGCTCGCGGTCGGACTATCCCTCGGCCTGACGCGCTCCAACCCCTCAGCGACATCCCCGGCCATTTTTTGTAGTATTTGACCCATGTCGATGGGCAAAATCCGGGCTGCGATGGCCGCGTCCGCCGCCGCGCTCTTGGCCGCGGCCTGCGTCAACGCGCCCGTCGTCCCGACGCCCGGCGCCGCGGCGGACGCGGCAGCCGCTTCCGCCGCCTCCAGCCGAATCGATCCGCAGATTCTCACCGCGATGCAGAACCTCATCGATAACGACGGCAATTACACGCCCACCATCACGCCGCAAAACAGCGTGCCCGGCACGCCCGAAGGGGATCTCCTCAACCTGGGTTCGCCGGCGGGTTACTCCCTCCGCAACCACTACCTGAACATCGGCGTGCCCCTGGCCGAGGCCTTCGCCGCCAACACCGATCCCGATTTTGCCAAGCAACTCGTCACGCTGGCGCGCTGGTCTAGCAACACGGAGACCCGCGCGGACGCGCTCATGATCGTGGCCCAGCGCCACGACCCCGCCGATCTGCCCATCTTCCAGGAAGCGCTCAACTTCATCGATCCGGGGGTGCGCTTCGCCGCCATCGAGGCCCTGGCCCTGTGGCAGAACCCCGATCAAGCCGTGCCGCTCCTGACTCAGGAGGCGACCAGCGATTCGCAAGCGGTCCTGCGCGTGACGGCCGCGGGCATGCTGGCGCGCCTGGGCGACGCCTCGGGCCTGCCCCGCCTGCGCGATTTCTTGAGCGACGGCTCCTGGGTGGTCCGCGCCATGGCCACGCGCTTCCTGGGCGATTACGGCGCGGCCGATGACTACGATCTCCTGGTCAACCGCATCAGCCAGGATCAGGGCAACGATTTTCTCGTGGCCGAGGACTGCGTGGCGGCGCTCAAGCTCTTCCCCAAGAAAAATCCATGAAAAGAATCCTGGCGCCCCTCCTCGTTTTAGCGCTGGCCTCCCCCGCGGCCTGGGGCCAGGGCGCCGCGGCCGGCGCTTCTTCGGGGACCCGAGCGCCCATTCTGGAGCTCCAGCCCCTGGTCATCACCGCGCCCAGGCTCAAGTACCCCTCGAACGTCATGATCAACCCCCTCATCGATATGAACCTGCTGCGCCTCTTGTCCGAGCACGAAAACGAGCGTCCCAACGCCACCGCGCAGCTTGATCCAAACCTCGCCATCCTGACCCAGCTCACCACGTTGGACGGCTACAACCTGCAGACGCGTTATAGCCAGCTGGGATTCTTGCTTACCCAGGGCTTGGCCGGCGCCAAGGATCTGCAGGTCCAGCAGGCGCTGGTCCAAGCCGCGCAAAAGGGCATCAACGATCAGATTCAGGCCGCGGCCATGATCGCCTTGGCCTACACCAAGGACCCGCAGTTCATCGGGCTTTTCATGAGCGCGCTGCAGAACTCCAACATCACCATTCGCTTTGCCGGCATCGAGTCCCTGCTCATCGTCGGCGGGGACCAAGCCGAGGCGGCGCTGAGCAACGACGCCCAGACCGATTCCTCGCTCGTCGCCCAGGTTTACGCCGCGGCCAAGACTTGGGGCATGGGGGACATAACGGGCAGAAACATCGTGCTCAATCTCTATCAAAACCCGGACTGGCTCATCCGCGCCATCGCCTACCACTACATGGGCCGGTTGGGCGGCAGCTACGAGTACACCATGCTCTTGACGCAGTTGCCGGCCGAAACCAATCCCATCGCCCAGGCCGAGCTCTGCGCCGCGCTGCTGCGCCTGGGCAAATACCGCAACAACTAAGGAGCCGCCATGAATCCATCCTTAATAAGCGCCTTGGCCGTGGCCGGCGGCAACTGGGTCATCTACGGCCTCATTCTCTGCTCCGTGCTGGCGCTGACCGTCGTTTTGGAGCGCTGGAAGATCATCTCGCGCGAGGAGAAGTTTTTTGCCGCGCTGCAAGGCGAAATATTGTCCCGGCAGACCGATTGGGACGCGATTCGAGCGAGCCTTGACTCCGGCGGCGGAGCCGCGGGGCATATTTTAAAGACTTCCCTGGACGGCTCCGGCGGGGACCCGACGGTCTTCGAGGACATCATGGTCTCCGCGAGCCTGAAGGAAAAAAACCGTTTGGAAAAGCACTTGCTCGTGCTGGGCACGCTGGGGAACAACGCGCCTTTCGTCGGGCTCTTCGGCACGGTGCTGGGCGTCATCAAAGCGTTCCATGACTTAGCGGCCAACGCCGCGGGCCCGGACGCGGTCATGGCGGGATTGTCCACGGCCCTGGTGGCCACGGCGGTCGGGCTTTTCGTGGCTATTCCCTCCGTGGTAGCCTACAATTACTTCCAAAAAAAGGTCGGCGATCTGCTTTCGGGAACGGAATCCCTGGGGCGGCTTCTCCTGGCCCGCATCCGGCGCGCGGCTTAAAAGGGCGACATGCGCGCGGGCGCTCAAGACGGGCCCATCACCGGCATCAACGTCACGCCCTTGGTCGACATCCTGCTGGTGCTGCTCATCATCTTCATGACCACGGCCCCGCTCATCCACAACCGCCTGGTCAAAGTGGACGTGCCCAAGGTCGTCCACTCCCGGCCCGAGACCGCGCAGTCCTTGACCATCGTCTACGACGCCCACAAGCGCCTGTCCATTTCCGGGCAGCCGACCGACGTGGCGGCGCTTAAGGCCGCCCTGGGCGCGGCCCTGCGCGGCGATCCCGATTTGCGCATCACCTTGGCCGCCGACCGCGGCATCGGCTACGGAGACGTGATGGCGGTCTTGGACGCCATCCGCGGCGCGGGCGCGCGCCGCATCGGCCTTGAGGTCGCCGGAAGGTGAATGAAGACCGCGGCCCCGGACGCCGACGCATTTTCCGGTATGGCGCCCGGGACTGCTCGCCCTCCGGGCTTGACCGCGGGCTTCTCCGGAACTGCGCAGTTGTCTCGGTCGCCATCCACGCGGCTCTGGCCGGCCTGCTGGTTTTTCTCTACCGGCGCCTTCCCGCCCCGCCGGTCGAAATCGACCTGACTCATTTTTTATTCCTGGGAACGGGACCGGCCAAGCTGGGCGCGCCCAAGGCCGCGGCCGCGCGCCCCGAGAAGAGCCCCGCGCTTCCCGCAGCTCCCGTCAAGCCCGCGCCCGTTCCCAGCTCCAGCGCGAAAACCGAACCGAAGCCGAAGCCCGTTCCTCCGCCGCCACCGCCGCCGGCCGCGGCCAGCCCCGGCGGCGTCAAGGGCGGAAGCGGAGCTTCTCCCATGACGGGAGGCGCCGGCAAGGGCGCCAACTACGGCACGCCCCAAGGCGGCGGCAACGGCGGCGCGGATTTAATCCGCCTGCCGCGCCTGCTTAACCGCGACGAGGTCATGGCCAACCTGCGGCGCTTTTATCCGGAGAGCGAACGGATCGCCGGACATGAAGGAACGGTGCTGGTCAACATCCACATCGGCGTTGACGGCGCCGTCTGGAAAGTCGACGTGGTGCAGAGCGCGGGCCCGGCCTTCGACGAGGCCGCCAGGAAAGTCGCGGCCATCATGAAGTTTTCGCCGGCCCTGTCCAAAGACGGCCCGGTGGCCGTGGTCATCCGGCAGCGGATGATTTTCCAACTCAAGGACTAAAGGCTTTCCGGCACGGCGGCGCCCGGCCCCGCGGAGAAGTAGCGCGCCTCGGGATGGTGGAAGACCAGGGCCGAGACGCTCGCCTCCGGATCCATCATGTAGCCCTCGGTCAACTGCATCCCGATGCGCTCGGGCTTCAAGAGCTTGAAAAGCTTGGCTTGGTCGGCCAAATCCGGGCAGGCCGGGTAGCCGAAGGACACGCGCAGGCCGCGGTACCTGGCCTGGAATTTTTCCTTGATGCTCAAAGTCGGCGCGTCGGGGATGCCCCACATCGCGCGCAGGCGCTCGTGCAGGAGCTCGGCGAAGCCCTCCGCCGCCTCGATGGCCACGGCCTGAAGCGCGTGGGATTTCAGGTACTCGCCCTTCTCGCGCAAATCGGTCGAGAGCTCCCGGATTCCGGCGCCGCAGGTCAGAGCGAACATGGCCGTGAAATCCGTCTTGCCCGAGGACGCGGGCAGGATAAAATCGGCGAGGCAAAGCCTCTCGCCCGAGGCTTGGCGCGGAAACAAGAAGGTCTCCAGCGCCGTCGCCGCCGCCGGAGACTCGTAGAGCATGACCTTCTCGCCGTCCGAGCGCGCGGCGAAAAACCGGTAGACCGCCTTGGGCTTCAAGAGCCCGCGGGCCAAAATCTCGTCTTGGAGTTCGCGCACGCGCGCGAATAGCTCGAGCGCCTTGGGATTTTTCTCGCGCAGCAGCCGCTCCGGATTTCCCCTCAGGCCCAGATGCTTGCCGTAGAGCATGACCGGGTTGATGTAGCGAAAAATCTCCTCGGGGTCGATATCGGCCAGGACATGCGGCTTTAAATCCGGCGGCGCGGGAGCGGCGTAGTCCCGGTTCAAGAACGGCCGTGGCGGGGCGCCATTGGAATTGGCCCCGTCCGCCTCGAGCTTGGGCGCGCTCGCGGCCACGGCCTGGCGCAAATGCTCCTGGATTTCGCCGTTTTTTTGGAGAAAATTTTGCCGGCGCGCGGGGTCCAAGAGGGAATTGGCGATGTCCAAGCCCGACATCGCGTCCTTGGCGTAGACCACCGGCTCCGAATAGGCCGGCGCGATTTTGGACGCGGTGAAACGCGGCGAAAGGGCCGCGCCGCCCACCAGAATGGGCGCGCGCACGCCCGCGGCGGCCAAGTCCGCGGCCGTCGCCGCCATCTGCTGGGCGGATTTGACCAGAAGCCCCGAGAGCCCGATCAAGTCCGGCGAGACCGTCTTGGCCGCCGCGATGATGGCTTCGGGCGGCACCTTGATGCCCAAGTCCGTCACCGCGTAGCCGTTGTTCTTCAAGATGATGTGGACCAGGTTCTTGCCGATGTCGTGCACGTCGCCCTTGACCGTGGCCAGGACGATCTTGCCGCGCGAGGTGGACTTGGTCGCGTCCATGTGCGGCTCCAAAAAAGCCACGGCGGCCTTCATCACCTCGGCGGACTGCAGCACCTCGGCCACGATCATCTCATTGGCCGCGAAGAGCCGTCCCACCTCGTCCATGCCCGCCATCAAGGGGCCGTTGATGACGGCAAGCGCGGCCCTCTCCTTTATAAGGACGGCCAAATCGTCCAAAAGCCCTTCGCGCGAGCCCTCCACCACGTTGCGCTTCAAGCGCTCGTCGATGAGCAGCTTGGCCCGCTCGGAAACGCTTTTGACGACCCGGGCCTCGCGGTAGCGCTCCGCAAACGCCGCCACGGCGTCAAAGCCTTGCGGGTGGGTCGGGTCTCCCGGGCCGCGCCAGCTCAAAAGATCCAGGCTGAGCTTTTTCTCGTCCTCCGGGATCATGTTGAGGCGGGCCAGCTTCTCCGAATTGACGATGGCGAAATCCAGGCCCGCCTTGACGCATTCGTGCAGAAAGACGGCGTTTAAAACCTCGCGGCCCGCGGGCGGCAGGCCGAACGACACGTTGGAAATTCCCAGAATCGTGCGGCAGCGGGGCAGTTCCTTCTTGATGAGCCGCACGCCCTCGATGGTCTCCAGGGCCGAGCCCCAGTAGTTCTTGTCGCCCGTGGCGGCGGGAAAGACCAGCGGATCGAAAATGAGGTCCTCGGGCTTGAGGCCGTACTTCCCGGTTAAAAGCTCAAGGCTCCTTTTCGCGATGGCGAGCTTGCGCGCGCGGGTCATGGCCATGCCCTGCGTCTTGTCCTCGTCGATGGCGCCCACCACGACCGCGGCGCCGTAACGGCGCAAAAGCGGCACCACCTTGGCGAAGCGCTCTTCGCCGTCCTCCAGGTTGATGGAGTTGACGACGGAGCGCCCCGGGCAGCGCTTCAAGGACTCCTCGATAACGGAGGCGTCGGTGGAGTCGATCATGATCGGCGCCTTGACCTTGCGGGAAAGAATCTCCAGCACGCGGATGATATCCGTTTTCTCGTCTCGGTCGGGATCCGCGAGGCAGACGTCGATTAAGTGCGCGCCGCCGCGCACCTGCCGGCGGCCCACCTCGGCGGCCTCGTCGAAGCGGCCCTCGGCGATCATGGAGCGGAACAGGCGCGAGCCGATGACGTTGGTGCGCTCGCCCACCACGAAGGGCTTCTGGGTTTCGTCGTCCAAGACCAGGGACTCCAAGCCCGAGAGCGCCGAACGCGGGGCGCGGGAGGGCCGGCGCGCATTTTTTCCCGCGAGCGCTTGGGAGAGCAGGCGGATATGCTCGGCCGTGGTGCCGCAGCAGCCGCCCGCGATGTTGAGCCAGCCCTCCGCCGCGAAGCGCGAGAGCCGCTCCGCGAAGGTCTTGGGATCCTCGTGGTAATGGCCGTGCTCGTCCGGCAGGCCGGCGTTGGGGTAGCAAATCGTGAAGAACGGCGAGACCTCCGAAACCGTGCGCAGGTGATCGGTCATGAACTCAGGGCCGGTCGCGCAGTTAAGGCCCGCGGCCAGCAGATCGAAATGGGAGACCGCGTCGCACAAGGCCTCGGCGTTCTGCCCGGCCAGCATGGCCCCCATGGGCTCGATGGACACGGACAAAATCACCGGGACGCGGCGGCCCAGGCGCTTGAAGCACTCCTCGAAGCCCAGCAAGGACGCCTTGACGTTGAGGGTGTCCTGCTGAGTCTCCAAAAGCAGGAGATCGACGCCTCCTTCCAGGAGGCCCCGCGCCGCCTCGGCGTAGGCGGCCGCCACTTGATCGAAGGAAATGCCCCCCGTGACGGAGATGGCCTTGGTGCCGGGCCCCAAGGCGCCGGCGGCGAAGCGCGGCTTGTCCGGCGACGACCACTTTTGCGCCGCCGCCTTGGCCAGGCGCCCGGCCGCGCGCGCGATGTCCGCGGTCTTTTCCGAGAGCCCGTACTCGGCCAGAACGTGGCGCACGGCCCCGAAGCTGTTGGACGACACGATGTCCGCGCCGGCTTCCAGGTAGCTCTCGTGCACGCGCGCGATGGCCTCGGGTTTGGAGAGGACCAGGTGCTCGTTGCAGCCCTCCAGCTCGTGGCCGCCGAAATCCGCGGCCGTCAAAGGCATGCCCTGGAGCGCCGTGCCCATGGCCCCGTCCAGGATGAGGACGCGGCGCTCAAGAAGCTCCGGTAGGCCGTCTGGCGTCCTGTCTCGCATGGTCTCCTATAAAAAAAGCCGCGCTCGCGGCGCGGCTTCGGCTCCTCTTTAGCTCCCAGTAGGCCGGGGCAATTCGGACAAATCCTCGCCGCTGCCTCCATAGTTTAGCCCTTCGCGGCCCCTCGGCGCAAGGGACTTTACAGAATTAATCTCATATGATTAATAATTATCATGGAAAAAATCACGAACCCCGGCATCGCCATTTTGGACATCGCGCTCGGCCTGGCCTGCGGCGCGCTCCTGGCGCTGTGCCTGCCCCGGGCCGGGTTCTGGCCACTGGGCTGGCTGGCCCTGGCGCCGCTCTTCGCCCTGTGGTCGCGGCGAAGTCCGGCCCGGGCCTCCATCGGCGGGCTGGCCGCGGGCTTCGGCTTCCACGGCTTGACTTTTTACTGGATCTACAGCACCTGCCGCTTCGCCGGACTTCCCCGGACGTTGGCCGCCGCCGCCTGGGCGGCGCTGGCTCTCATCTTAGCCGTCGATTGGGCCTTGGCGGCCGCCGCGGGCGCCTGGCTCACGCGCCGCGCAAGCGAAGCGGCCAAGCCCTGGCTTTGGGCCGCGCTCTGGAGCGCGGCGGCTTTCGCCATCGGGCGCTGGACATCGCGGCCCAGCGCGGACCTTCTGGCCTATACGCAGTACCGGAATCTCTCGCTCATCCAAATAAACTCGGTCCTGGGTCCCGAGGGCCTTGGTTTTATCGTCGCGGCCTTCAACGCCGCCCTGGGCTTGGCTCTTTGCCCTTCGCGCCCATCCTCGCCCAACGGGAGAGGGCGTTTTTGGCGAATCGCTAATTTTACCGCCGCGGCCCTGCTCGCCGCCGGCGGCTGGGCCTGGGGCAAGGCGCAGCTGGACAAAGCCCCGACAACGACGCCGAAGCCGGCGCTGGCCGTGGAGCTGCTCCAGCCCGACGTCGACCAGTACCAAAAATGGAGCCCCGCTTTCGTGCGCGGCATATGGAGCGACTTGGAAGGACTCTTGGCCCGGCCGCGGCGGCAAAAGCCCGCCCTTATCGTCTGGCCCGAGTCGTCCGTGCCGCGCCTCATTCTAGACGGACAGAGCATTCCGGAAGCCGCGGCCTGGAGCCGGCGCTTGGGCGCCTTTCAAATCGTCGGCGCGGTCACGGTCGGCCCGGCCGGAACCTACAACGCGGCCGTCTTGTTGAAGCCCGGCGGAACCTTCGGCGGCGTCTACCACAAGCGCGTGCTGGTGCCCTTCGGGGAATACGTGCCGCTGCCTTTTCTGCGCCGCTGGATCGGCATCTTGGACGAGTTGGGGAACATGACGCCGGGCGGGCCGCGCCAGCCGCTCTTTAAGACGCCCCTGGGCGCGGTCGGCGTCGCGGTCTGCTACGAAATGATCTTCCCCCGGCTCATCCGGCAAGACGCGGCGCGCGGCGCCCGCGTCATCGTCAATATCACCAACGACGGGTGGTACAAGGACACCTGGGGGCCCTACCAGCACTTCATGGCCTCGCGTTTTCGCGCCGTGGAGAACCGCGTCTACGTTCTGCGCGCGGCCAACACCGGCATCTCAGGAGAGGTCGACCCGTGGGGCCGCGTCCTGGCCGAGCTGCCGCTCGGGCAGAACGGCCGGCTGGACGCCCAAATCCCAAAAACCGATCCGTTCCCGGAGCGTTCTTTCTACGCGCGGCACGGCGACTGGTTCGGCGCGCTCTGCCTCCTCTTAATCCTGGGCTGGGCCGCGTGGACTATCGGCCCACGGAAAGAAACGGAATGAGGCCGGTCTTCATCCATTCGCCGCGCTACGCCGTTTCCATCGGCGATCACGTGTTCCCCACGCGCAAGTTCGCCCTGGCCGCGGAATTCCTAAAGGGCCGCGGGACGTTCATCGAGCCGGAGCTTCCCTCGCGGGACGATCTGCTCCTCGCCCACGAGCCGGAGTGGGCGGACAAGGTTTCGGGGGCCATTCCCATGACTCCGGCGGATCAAACGCGCGCGGAGCTGCCCTTTTCGGCGGAGGTTTCCGCGGCGCACCGCTTGGCCTACGCGGGCACCATCCTGGCCTGCCGCCGCGCGCTCGAGGACGGCGCCGGTCTCCACGTGGGCGGCGGCTCGCACCACGCCTTTTCCGGCCACGGCGAGGGGTTCTGCCTCTTGAACGACATCGCCGGCGGCATCTTGAAGATGATCGCGGAGAAGCGCCTGCGCCGCGCCGCGGTCGTCGACTTGGACGTCCACCAGGGCAACGGCACGGCCGCTATTTTCCGCGGCCGCTCCGAGGTCTTCACTTTTTCCATGCACCAAGAGGGCATTTACCCGGAAATCCCCGCGCCCGGATCCTTGGACGTGACGCTGCCGGCCGGCTACCGCGACCGCGAATACTTAAAACGCCTTGAGGAGCATCTGCCGCGCGTCTTCGCCGCCAAACCGGAACTCGTGGTCTACCAAGCCGGCGTGGACTCGGCCGAAGATGATCTGCTGGGAGGCCTCAAGCTCACCCCCGCGGGCTTGGAGCGCCGCGACCGCGCGGTGCAGGACGCCTGCCGGAGCGTCAACGTCCCGGCCGTCGTGACCTTGGGCGGCGGCTACGCGGCGGACGTCCGCGAAACCGCGCGCCGGCACGCGCGAACTTTGCTTATCTTTTCCGGAACAGGCCCCTCAATTTCGTAGAATGGCCTAAGATATGCCCGCGGAGCCGTCGTTTCGAGAGACAGCCGGCCAGATTCAGGAGCTCAGGGACCTGCACGCGCGCCTCGGAAAAATCCTGGACGTCCCCAAGCGGCGCGCCGACATCGCGGCGCGGGAGGCCGAGGCGGCCAAGCCCGAATTCTGGGCCGATTCCGCCGCGGCCAAGAAAAAATCCAAGGAACTCGATTCCTTAAAGAAGACGCTTTCCCGCTGGGACAAGGCCGGCCGGGCCGTCGAGGACCTGGAAACCCACTGGCAGCTGGCCGACGAGGCCCAGGACGCCGGAGAGCTCAAGGACATCTTAGCCGCCCTGCCCCAGGCGCGAAAGGCGCTGCGGCTTTTGGACGCGGAGTTGAAGCTCTCCGAGGAGTTCGACCGCTGCGACGCCATCGTGGGCTTCCACGCGGGCGCGGGCGGCACCGAGGCCTGCGACTGGAACGAGATGCTCCTGCGCATGTACTCGCGCTGGGCACAGCAGCGGGGCTTCGAGTTCACCGTCACCGATCTCTTGAAGGGCGAGGAGGCCGGCATCAAGAGCGCCACGGTCTTCGTGCGCGGCGAGAACGCCTACGGGTGCTTGAAGGGCGAGCGCGGCGTGCACCGCCTGGTGCGCATCTCCCCCTTCGACTCCAATAAGCGCCGGCACACGTCCTTCGCCTCCTTGGACGTGCTGGCCGACATCGAGGACGCCATCGACATCCAAATCGCGGACTCGGACATCGAGCTGGACACCTTTCGCTCCGGCGGCGCCGGGGGACAAAACGTCAACAAGGTCGAGACCGCGGTGCGCTTGAAGCACATCCCCTCCGGCATCGTGGTGTCCTGCCAAATCGAGCGCAGCCAGATGCAAAACCGCGTCACCGCGCTCAAGATGCTCAAGGCCAAGCTCTACGAAATCGAGATGGACAAGAAGCGCCAGGCCGCGGAGAAGCACTACGACGCCATGGGCGACATCGCCTGGGGGCACCAGATCCGCTCCTACGTCTTCATGCCCTACCAGATGGTCAAGGACCTGCGCACCGGCTGTTCCACCTCGCAAATCCAGGCGGTCATGGACGGCGACCTCGATCCCTTCATCGAGTCCTATCTCGACTGGCTGGCCTCGGGCAAGCCCGCGCGCGGCGCCGAGACCGCGGATTTGGAAAAATAGCGCCACGCCCGGCCGCGGCCAAATCTGCTATCATGGCCGAGGCCGATTGGCCCAGGAGACAGCGTCATGAACATCAAAAAACTATCCCTTACCTCGATTTGCCTGGCGGTCCTGCCCGCCGCCTCGTTCGCGGCGGCCGGAAGCCCGCTCAAAACCGAATCCCAAAAAATGTTCTACACCTTGGGCGTGGTCCTGGGCCGCAACGCCGACCTGGGGCGGTTTTCCCTGACCCGCGGCGAAGTCAGGCTTGTGGTGGAAGGCTTTGGCGACGCGGCCGAGGGGCGCAAACTCAAAGTCAACCCCAACGCCTATATCCAGAAGCTCAATAATTTCGCCCGGGCGCGCCAGAAAGCGCAAATAGCCGCCGAGCAGGCCTCGGGCGCGGCCTATCTCGCCAAGGCGCGCAAAGAAAAGGGCGCGCAGATATCTCCCTCCGGGCTCATTTACACCGCTATTAAGGAAGGAGCCGGGGCGCGGCCCAAGGCCACGGATACGGTGACGGTCAATTATACGGGCCGCCTCACCGACGGCAAGATATTCGACAGTTCATCTCAACACGGCGGGCCCGCGACCTTCCGCGTGAACGGCGTCATTCCATGCTGGACCGAGGGGCTGCAAAAGATGAAGGCGGGCGGGAAAGCGAAGCTGGTCTGCCCCTCCGATATCGCCTACGGCGACCGGGGCATGCCGCCGGTCATTCCGCCCAAGGCGACGCTGATCTTCGACGTGCAGCTCTTGGCCGTCAAGGGCCGGTAAGAGCCCCGCGCCGGCTTAGCTGCGCTGCGCGTCGACCTGGATCTCCCCCTCCTGGATTTCCACCAGGAGCTGCACGGGGCGGCAGCAGACGGCGCAGTCCTCGACCAGGCTCTGCCCGTCCTGCTCCGAGGTGACGTGCACCTCGAAGCTCTCCCCGCAGTAGGGACATTCCAAGCTGACCCAGTCCTCGACCCGCTCGCGCCCCCCGTCCGAAGTGATTTCCTTGAGGACGGACTCGAGCTTGCCGTCCGCCTCGGGCGACGACTGCCGGGCGAGCGCGGGCGCGGCCTTGCGGCCTTCGCTTTTTCTTTTTCCGGTTTTCGCCTTCACAAGCAAAAATATACACCTCAAACTCGAATCGCGCAAGACCCACGCGGAATTTATTTGACGGCCCAGTATTCGAGGAGGGTGCGGCCCAGGCCGTAGGCGGCGGCGCTGCGGAAAATCAGCCGGAAGCTCGCGCAGGAAAACGCCGCGCGGCGCGAGACCCAGTCGCCCAAGCGCTCGTCCTTCTCAAGAACCGCCGCGAACTCGGCGCTGGGGCACAGGACCATGGGCTTGGCCGGCGGGGCGGACAGGATGAAAACGGAGAAGGCCTCCGCGGCCGGAGCCTCTCCGGCGGCCGCCAGCTGCGCTTGACGCGCCTCCAGGCGAATCATTCTGGCCTTGGACTCGGGCAGCGCGGCCTCGATGGAGGTGGACACCCAGTCCAGGAGCTTCTCGCGCACGGCGGAGAGCTCCCCCGCGCCCGCGATGGCGCCGATGCCGCGCGCTTTTTGCACGGCGGCCGCCAAGGCCGAGATTTCCTTGAAGTAGGCGTTTTTCTGGGCGTCGGGAATGTAGTACATGACCACCAGGTGGACTTTCTGCCCGTCCGCGGCGCCGTAGTCGATGCCCTCCGGAGTCCAGCCCACCGCGCACAAAAGCTCTCCCGTGATGTCCACGCGCACGTGCGGGCAGGCGACGCCCAAGCCGATGGCGGTGTTTTGCGATTTCTCCCGGGCCAGCACGGCTTCCACCAGCTGCGGGTCGCCGCCCAAATCCGGAACCGCCTCGATAAGGTGCGCCAGGTACTCCAGCGCCTTGTCCTTGTCCGCCTCGGGCAGCTCGATGAGCCGTCCTTCCTGCAGCGCGTTAAGCAAGCTTCTCATGGTCAGTCCGTTCCGTACTTCCTAATAAAGTAAGTCTTCATGCCGTGAGTCAAAACGGCGTAGCACAAAAGCGTGGCGATGATCCACGGCCAGAAGGAGCCCGGCAGCGGCGTCATCCCCAAGTACTTCGCGGCCGGAGAAAATGGCAAAAAGGCGCCGGCGGCCATGACCAGAAGCGTCGTCGCGATGAGTCCGGGGCTGGCGACGCTCTGCACGAAGGGAATGCGCCGCGTGCGGATGATATGCACGATGAGCGTCTGGGTCAGGATGGATTCCACGAACCAGCCGGTCTGGAAGAGCTTCCGGGCGTGTTCCTTGACCGCGGGCAGGGCGCCGGGCGCGGAGTAGGCCGAGCAGTGGTAGAAAAACCATAGGAGAGCGAAGGTGGTGTAATCGAAAATCGAGCTCATGGGGCCTATCCACACCATGAATTTCTTGATGTTGTCGATGTTCCATTTGCGCGGGCGCACGAGATACTCGTCATCCACGCGATCAAGAGGGATGCCGAGCTGGGAAAAATCGTAGAGCAGGTTATTGACCAAAATCTGGATCGGCATCATGGGCAGGAACGGGAACAGCAGCGCGCTGCCCGTCATGCTGAACATGTTGCCGAAGTTGGAGCTGGCGCCCATCTTGATGTACTTGACGATGTTGCCGAAGACCCTGCGACCCTCGATGATGCCGTCCTCCAGGACCAAAAGGCTTTTCTCCAGCAAAATGATGTCCGCCGATTCCTTGGCCACGTCCACCGCGGTGTCGACCGAGATGCCCACGTCCGCGGTCTTCATGGCCGGCGCGTCGTTGATGCCGTCGCCCAAAAATCCCACCACGTGGCCGCGGCCGCGCAGGGCGCGGATGATGCCGTCTTTTTGAGCGGGCGAGAGCTTGGCGAAGACCATGGCCCGCTCGGCCGTCCGGGCCAACTCCTCGTCGGACAGGCCGCGCAGCTTGTCGCCGGTGACTATTTCCGCGGCCTCCAGGCCCACGTCGCGGCAAATTTTTCGCGTCACCAGGGCGCTGTCGCCGGTCAGAATCTTCACGTCCACGCCGGCCTTCTTGAGCGCGCGCAGGGCCTCGGTCGCCGAGTCCTTGGGCGGATCGAAGAACGCGACGTAGCCCAAGAGCGTCATGTCCCGTTCGTCGCAAGACGCGAAGACCTCCTTGCTCCGCTCGAATTCCCTATAAGCCACGGCCAAAACGCGGTAGCCTTGGGCGCTCAAGGCCTCGTACTCCTCGAGCAGGTCGAGCTTGATCATGTCGATGAGCGGATAGACCTCGTCGTCGATCTGGTAGCGGGAGCAGGCCGAGAAGACCTCCTCGACCGCGCCCTTGCAGACGAGCACATGGTCGCCCTCGTAGTCGATGACCACGGACATGCGGCGGCGCGAGAAGTCGAAGGGAATCTCATCGACCTTGCGGCAGGTGCGTTCGACGTCTAGATCCGAGTGGGCCAAAATCGCGCGGTCCAGGAGGTTGCGCAGGCCGGTCTGGTAGTAGCTGTTCATGTAGGCGTAGCGCAGCACGTCGTCCGACTCGCGGTTGGCCACGTCCACGTGCCTTTCCAGCACCACCCGATCCTGGGTCAGGGTCCCGGTCTTGTCGGTGCACAGGATGTTCATCGCGCCGAAATTTTGGATGGAGTTGAGGCGCTTGACGATGACCTTCTGCCGCGACATGACAATGGCGCCCTTGGACAAATTGACGGTCACGATCATGGGCAGCATCTCGGGCGTCAGGCCCACCGCGACGGCCAAGGCGAACAAGAGGGCCTCGATCCAATTCCCCTTGGTAATTCCCACGATAAGGAAGACCACCGCGACCATCACGATCATGAAGCGAATCATGAGCCACGTGAAGCTTTTTATGCCCTGCTCGAAGCTGGTCAGCGATCGCGCGCCGAAAATCTTCCTGGAAATGGAGCCGAAATAGGTGCGCGCGCCGGTCGCGGCCACCACGCCCCGGGCCGTGCCCGAAAGAACGTTGCAGCCTTGAAAACAGCTGTTGGGAAGCTCCAGGGCGGTCTTGCCCGCCGCGTCGCAGGGCGCGGCGGTCTTCTCCACCGGCATGGACTCGCCGGTCAGGGCCGACTGGCTCACGAAAAAATCCTTGGCCGCGACCAGGCGCAAGTCGGCGGGAATGATGGAGCCGGCCGCCAAAATCACGACGTCGCCGGGAACCAAGTCCGCCAAGGCCACTTCTTCCTCCCGGCCCGCGCGCAGGATGGTGCAGGTGGTTTTGACCAAGGCTAGAAGCTTTTCCACGGCGCGGCCGGAGCGGCTCTCCTGGATGTAGGCCAGCGCCACGCTCAAAATGACCATCGCGCCGACGATAAGCGCCGAGGGCCGGTCGCCCATGGCCAAGGAGATTCCCGCGATGACGAGCAGTTGGACGACCAGGGGGTTCTTCGCGCGGCGCGCCAAGCCCAAGAAGAGGCCCTCCCGCGGCGCGCCGCCGGCCTCATTGGGGCCGAACTCCTCCAGGCGCCGCGCGGCCTGGGCGGGCTCCAAACCCTCCGCCGCGCTTTCCAGCTTCCGGAAAACGTCCTCGGCCTTCAAGTCCGCCAACGCCAGAAGCTCCTCGCCCTCGCCGGAACGTTTGGGCGCGGCGCCGCGGCGGGGCGAAGCGGTCTCTTCCTTAATAGGAGCGGTCGGCGCCATGTTTTTTCCGCCCAAGTCCGGGCGACCTATTATACAACACGCAGCGCGGAGCGCCGGGCGCCTCCGGACGGCCAATATTTGACAAAAGATGACAAATGCCATACACTAAGACATACTAGAGATAACGGGTGAGCAAAGGACGCTCCTAAACACGCCATGAGAAAGAAACGCAAGGCCTCCCGGGCGCAGAATCTCGCCCAGGCGCCGGAAATCATGGACATCAAGACCCTGGCCCGCTATCTCGGCATGGGCCGCTCCAAAATCTACGGCCTCATCCGCCAGAGAAAAATCCCGGCTTCGCGCATCGGCCGGCAGTACCGCTTCTCCAAGCCCATTGTCGACGCCTGGCTGCGCGAGCGCCTCATCATGCGTCCGGCCGACACCGACTTGCCCCTCTTCGACAAGCCCAGGCGCTAGGACGGAAGGCCTGCGCGCCGGCCGTTTTTTCTCGTCGGAGAATCTCTTGCGTTCCGTCGGGGAATATTGATATAGTGGGACTAAATTCGCCGCTCTAGGGCGGCCCAGGGGATGCCCGAGGGTCTCTTGGAATTTGATGGAGGTTAACACCAACATGGCTGAGAAAGTGACGAAGGTCGGCATCACCCGCGCGAGCGGCTATCTTTACTACATCGACAAGCAGGGCGACGTCTCCCGCGCCAAGATGGCCCGCGGCGGCAAGAAGGGCGGCAAGCCGGAGAAGGTGCACAAGGTCGGCGTCAAGAAGCAGACCGGCTACCTCTACTACCTCGATAAGAAAGGCGATGTGTCCCGCGCCAAGATGGTCAACGCCTAAGCCCTGAATCAGACGAAAGCAAAAACATCCCCCTCCCGGACGTTTCGTGGAGGGGGATTTCTTTCTCCGGTCAAAGGCCGCGGCCGCTGGGCCAAGCTCTGCCTGGAGGCGGCGCTGGGCCCGGCCGCGGCTTTATGCCGCGCCTCCCGCGGCGACGTGCTTCAAGACGAGGCGCTGCGAGCGGTGGCCCTGCGCGCGCTGCAAGAAGCCGTCGCCGTGGCGAATAAATGCGGAGAGCGCCTGGGCCGCCGCCGGATGTCGCGCGAGATGCTCGCGGCCTGCCGCCGGCCCGGCGCGCGACGCCGGGCGGAATATCTTTCCCAGGTGGAAAAAACCCTTGCTCCGCTTCTGGCGGCAGCCAAAAAAAACGGCACGCCCGTCCCCATTTTAAGCCGGCTCCTGCGCCTCTCGCGCCGCCTGGAGGCGGGGTTGTGAGCGCGGAAATTCTCGCCGGCGCGGCCCTGGCCGAGGACATCAAGGCGGACGCCGCGCGCCGAGCAGAAGCCCTAAAAAATCGTCTCGGGCGCCCGGCCTGCCTGGCGATTGTCTCCGCGCAGGCCGACGCCGCCGCGCAAAGCTACCTGAAAGCCCGCGTCAGCGCCTGCCGCGGCGCCGGCCTCGAGACCCAGGCGCTTCCCGTAGGGCCGGATTGGAATGCGGCGCGGCTGCGCGCGCTGCTTGAGGGCATCGCCAAGAACGACGCCATCGACGCGCTCATCGTGGATTTTCCCCTGCCCGCTGGAATCGACGCGCGGGAAATCCGCGAGGCCATTCCAGCGTCCAAGGACGCCGAAGGGCTTTCTCCCGAACGCTTTGGCCGCCTCTTCCTGGCCAAAACCTATGCCGAGGCGTCCGCCCTGATTGTTCCGCCCACGGCCAAGGCCTGCGCCGAGCTTTTGCGCCGCGCGAAAATTCCCTTGGAGGGGCGCCGCGCGCTGGTCGTGGGCCGCTCGCCCGTGGTGGGGCGCCCGGCCGCGCACCTCTTGAGCCTCCTGGGAATGACCGTGACCCTCGCCCACTCCCGGACGCTGGACCTGGAGGGCGAGGTCGGCCGCGCTGACGCCGTGGTCGCGGCCGCGGGAAAGGCGCGTTTGGTGCGCGGCAAATGGGTTAAGAAAGGCGCCGCGGTCATCGACGCCGGTGTCAATCAGGACGGACCGTCTCTGCGCGGGGACGTGGAGTTCGAAGCGGCGGCCCGAAGCGCTTCCTTCATAACGCCGGTTCCGGGCGGCGTGGGCCCGGTCACCACCGCCTGCCTGCTGGCCAACGCCGTCCTGCTCGCCGAAGCCCGGCTCTAAGCCCCGGAATCCCGGGTAAAGCAGCGCCGGCAGCGGGCCTCGTATTTATCCGCCGCGCCCACCTCGATGATTTTCTTGGAGACCGAGAGCCGCTGGGAGCGGTTGGCCGGGTCGCCGCAGACGGCGCAGATGGCCATGTTCTTGGTCACCAGCTCCGCCACGCCCATCATCTTGGCGGTGATGAGAAAGGGCACGCCGCGATAATCCTGATCCAGGCCCGCCACGATGACGCGCCGGCCTTCGTCGGCCAGGCGCTCGCAGGCCGCCACGATGCCCTCATCGAAGAACTGCACCTCGTCGATGCCGACCACCTGCGTGTCGGACTTGACCAGACGCAACACGTCCTTGGACTTGGACGCGTTTTGCGAGGGAATTTTGGCCAAATCGTGGGACACGATGTGATCCTTGGAGTAGCGCGCGTCCAAGGACGAGTTGAACACCTGGACTTTCTGGCGCGCGATGGTGGCCAGGCGCAGGCGGCGGATAAGTTCCTGGGTCTTGCCCGAGAACATGCTGCCCACCACGGCCTCGATCCAGCCGCCGCGCGGGCCCCAGTGCAAGGGCGCCTCCAGCGCGCGGCGTTGCTGCTTTTTCCCCGGGCTCATGACGCGGCCCCCAGGCGCGCGGAGTACTGCCGGCGGTAGTAGGCGCGGTAGCCGCCGCCTTTTTTCAAGGGCCGCCACCACGCTTCGTTGTCCCGATACCAGTCCACGGTGCGCGAAAGCGCTTCCTCGAAGCCGTGGGCCGGACGGTAGCCGAGCTTCTTTAATTTGGAGAAATCCAGCGCGTAACGGCGGTCATGCCCGGGGCGGTCCGCTACGGGTTTGATCAGCGTCTTGGGCTTGCCCATCAGGCGGCGCACGCGTTCGATGAGCTCCTTGTTCGCGCAGGAGCGCCCGCCGGCCACGTTGTAAATCTCGCCGGGCTTGCCGCGGCGCAAAATCAGATCCAGCGCCCGCGCGTGATCCAGGACGTAGAGCCAATCCCTAACCTGCCGGCCGTCGCCGTATAAGGGGAAGGGCTGATCATCCAGCCAGTTGGTGATGAGCAGCGGCAGGGCTTTTTCCGGAAACTGGCAGGGCCCGAAATTATTGGAGGAGCGCGTCACGATGACGGGCAGGCCGTGCGTGACGTGATAGGACCGGGCCAGCAAATCAGCGGCGGCCTTGGAAGCCGCGTAGGGGCTGTTGGGCCAAAGGCGGTCAGTTTCCCTGGAGAGGCCCTTGGGCACGCTGCCGTAGACTTCGTCGGTGCCCACGTGCACGAAGCGCTCGACCTTATTCTTGAGCGCGGCGCGCAGCAGGACATCCGTGCCGAGCACGTTGGTGCGTAAAAAGGCCCCGGCGTCTTGGATGGATCGGTCCACGTGGGTTTCCGCCGCGAAATGGACCACCGCTTGGGCGCCCGCCATGCAGCGCGCGACCGCGGACGCGTCCGCGATGTCGCCCTTGACCCAGCGGTAGCGGGGGTTGTCGCGCACGTCGGCCAAGTTGGCGGGATTGCCCGCGTAGGTGCGCAGGTCCAGGTTGACGACGCGGGCTTCGGGATGCTCGGCCAAGATGTGTCGGACGAAATTGGAGCCGATGAACCCCAGGCCGCCGGTGACCAGAAGCCTCACGGTTTGCCTCCAATATCCTTAGGACGCAAACCATTTCCTTTGGTCATGCCGCGGCTTTTTCGGCCTCGGGGCGGCGCTTGAAATAGGCGCCCGTGAAGTATTCCCAGGTCTCCGCCAAGCCGTCCTCAAAACCCATCAGCGGCTTGTAGGCCAGAAGTTTTTTGGCCCGGGAGATGTCGGCGAAGGTCTTGCGGACGTCGCCCGCGCGCATGGGGTGGTGCCGGCGCTCGAGCTTTTTGCCGCAGAGCTTCTCGATGACGCGGATTAAATCCAGCAGGGAATAGGTCTTGCCGTTGGCGATGTTGTAAGTCTCGCCCACGCCCTTTTTGGTCTTGGCCGCCAAGAGATTCGCCGAGACTACGTTTTTGATGTGGGTGAAGTCGCGCCGCTGCTTGCCGTCCCAATGCACTTCGAGGGGCAGGCCCAGATAGGCCTGCTCCATGAACTTAGGAATGACCGCGGAGTACTGCGACTCGGGATCCTGGCGCGGACCGAAAACGTTGAAATAGCGCAGGCTCACGGTCTCAAGGCCGTAGAGCTTGGTGAACATGATGCAGTACTGCTCGCCGGCCAGCTTGGAGCAGGCGTAGGGCGAGACCGGCATGGGCCGGTATTCTTCTTTTTGCGGGAAGCGCTTGGCGTCGCCGTAGACCGAGCTCGACGAGGCGTAGACCACGCGCCGGACCTTGGCGTTCTTGGCGGCCAGGAGCAGATTGAGCGTGCCCGTGCTGTTGCTGTCGTGAGATTCCGTGGGCCGGTCCACGGACTTGGGCACCGAACGGATGGCGGCCTGGTGGATGACGACCTCGGCGCCCGCGACCGCGCGGCGGCAGTCCTCGGCCGAGCGCAAATCGCCCGGCACGAACTCGATTTTGCCGCGGAAGGACGCCATGTGCTCTTCCTTGCCCGTGGACATGTTGTCGAGCACGCGGACGCTTTCCCCGCGCCGCACCAGCTCCTCCGCGATGTGAGAACCGATGAAACCCGCTCCGCCCGTCACCAGCCAAAGCTTCGCTTCCTGCGCCATGAATTCCTCCCCGGACATCGTTTTACGGCCTTGCGATGTCTGGAATTCTATCAAAATGATATCATAGCCTCGGCGCCATGAAAGGAATTCTCCTCGCCGGCGGCAGCGGCACGCGGCTCTACCCGTTGACCAGCGCCGTTTCAAAGCAGCTTCTGCCGGTCTACAACAAGCCCACCATCTACTACCCCCTTTCGATTCTGCTCATGGCGGGCCTGCGCGACATCCTCATCATCAGCACGCCCCAGGATTTGCCGCTCATCCAAAAGCTCTTGGGCGACGGCTCCCGGCTCGGCATCTCGCTGTCTTACCGGGAACAACCCAGCCCGGGAGGCATCGCGCAGGCCTTCGTCATCGGCGCGGACTTCATCGGCCGAAGCCCCGTCTGCCTCGTCCTGGGGGACAATATTTTCTACGGGCACGACCTGGCCCCGGCCCTGGAAAAAGCCGGCGCGCTCACGAAAGGCGCCAAGCTTTTCGCGTACCGCGTGAACGACCCGGAGCGCTACGGCGTGGTGGAATTCGGGCCGGACGGGCGCGCCGTAAGCCTTGAAGAAAAACCCCGCCGCCCGAAGTCGAATTGGGCCGTCACCGGCCTTTATTTTTACGACGCCGACGTGATCGGCGTCGCGCGGGGCTTGAAGCCCTCGGCCCGCGGCGAGCTGGAGATTACGGACGTGAACCTGGCCTATCTGCGCCGCGGCGGCTTGGACGTGCACCTCCTGGGCCGCGGGGTCGCCTGGCTCGACACCGGCACCTACGACTCGCTTCTGGCCTCGGCGCAATTCGTCCAGACGCTGGAAAAGCGCCAGGGCCTGCAAGTGGCCTGCATCGAGGAAATCGCCTTCCGCAAGGGCTTCATCGACGCCGCGCGGCTCACGCGCCTGGCGGAGGGCTACGGCAAGAGCGACTACGGGAACTACCTGCGGCAAGTCCTCAACGAGCCGCGAAAGTCCTGAGGGTTTCCCGAACGCCGAGCGGCGCGCGGCGTCTACTGGCCGATCAAGAGCCCGCCTTGCATATCTTGCGGCGATTGCCAATCTGGCCCCGGCTTTCCTTGCATTTTCGCGGGCAAAAACTTCCGGCCGGGCCTGGAGCCGAAGGCAAAACTCAGCGAGATGCGGTGCGCCTGCCCCACGCCGCCCATCGGCACGAAGGCGTAATCCACCGAGAGCCCGCCGTAGCCCACGCCGAATCCAAACGACGCTCCGCTAAACCCCGTGATGCTTTGCAGGGTTTCCGAATCATACCCGGCCCGGCCCAAAAAACTCCACGTCCGGTCTTGATAGAGCCTATACTCCGTTCCCGCTTCGAAATAGGGATTGCCGCCCCGAGGCGCGGCGGCGTTGGCCGAGACAAGCCAGGCGTCCTCAATCTTATAGGCCGCGCCCAGATTGAACGCCAAGGGCAAATTTTCCGCGGCTTGGTCGAACTTGAGGGAAGGGCCGAGATTTTGCAGGGTAAAAGCCCACCGCAAACGGCGTCCGAGGCAGTCCGGGGATAAAAGGCCGAAATCAACGGCTTCCGTTTGAGCGGTCGTGACAATGCTCGATTCGATGAACTTGCCCGCGAGTCCCAGGGAATAGCCGTCCAGGAATCCCGCGCCGCCCAGCCGATAGGCGTAGCCAAGGCTGAAGGCCAGATCATAAGGGCTGAGGCTGCCGATGTCCGCGCCCGTCCCATCGGTCTCGGCGATGGAGCCGGCCGAAAAATATTGCAGCCCCAGCCCGAGCGCGCCGTAGGACCCGAGATTTTGGCCGTAGGCCGCGTAGTCGAAGTAGCTTGAGGCGATATACGGGGCGTGCATCAATGAGATCGAGCCGCCCGGGATATTGGTCAGGGCCGCCGGGTTCCAGTAAAGCGCGGTCGCGTCGTCGGCCACGGCGTTATAGGCTTGGCCCATGCCCGCGGCCCTGGCCCCCACCCCCAAATTCAAGAAATCCGCCGCCGTCGTGCCGTTCGCGGAGGAAGAAAAATCCGAAGCGAAGGAAGCAGAGGAAAAAACGCAAAACAGAAGAAGCGCTGGAAGCAAAAGAACCGCCGCCGGCGGCAGCAGCAGGCGGCGTCTTTGGACGAACTCCAGAAAAACATGCAAGAAGTTATCGCGCTTTGCCTGGAGGAAGCATCGTCCGCGGAGGCCCTCGATGTCCCTGACTTCGTGGGCACGCAGACCATCGAAGTCCAGGCTTGATGAGCCGTCTTCCCATCGTCGATGCCAAGGCGATGGAAAGAATCCTGTTTGCCTTTGGATTCGCAAAGACGCGCCAAAAGGGAAGCCACGCCTTCTACCGCCATCCGGACGGCCGAACCACCACTCTCCCGCATCATCCGGGCTGAGACTTGTCCCGCCCGCTGATTCGGGAAATTCTGCGCGAAATCCAAGTGCAGCCCGAAGAATTCGGGAAAGCGTTGGCCGCCCTTTGAGCGGCAAACTCATCTGCTGCATTCGTTGCCTCTTTTGCCTTCCGTTTTATCTCTGAACCGCCACCTTCAAGGTTTTTTCCTGCCCCGCGCCTTGCGCGAACACGAAATAAACCCCGCTGGCGACGGGGCGCCCGGATTGGTTGGTCCCGTCCCAAACCGCCGTGCCGTCGGACGCGGCGGACAGGTCCTTGACCAGAAGGCCGGAAAGCGTGTAAATGCGGATGCGGGAGTTGGCCGGAGCCAAGAAATTCATCTGGGTTTCGCCCACGGATGGCCGCAGCGGGTCCGGCCAAGCCTTGAACTGGGAGAGGCTGGCGGGAGCCGCGCCGGCCATGACCTGGAAGAGGGAAAGATGATCGCTTTCCGCCGTGACCTGCCGCCCCAACTCATCCACGTCCGACGGCAGGGGCACCCAAACATCCCGGCTTGTGTCGCAGCGGGCGATGACGAACTGTCCCGGGTCCAAGCCGGACTGCAAGGTCGAGTTCTCATAGGAGATGGCGACAACCACCGATTTTTGCGGCTCCTGGGAGACCTCCACGTCGATGCCGACGCCCCCGGTTTGAACGATGGGAACGAGATTTTCCACCGGCCCGGCATTGCAGGAGAAAGACGCCGGCGTGGTGATGGCGACGGTGATGGTCGAAACATAGGCTCCAGCGGGAATGGTGATGGTCACGGGCCCTGGAGCCGGATTGTAGGCGATGGTCCCGCCCGAGGAGCCGATAGTCGCCGTTCCAGAGGAGGCGGCCACGAGCGGACCGCCGTAGAGCGCGCAGGCAAACCCCGAGCAGTCGGAAAAATCGCTGGAGGCCGCAAGCCCGATGACGTCCACGCCGTCCGCGAAAGTCTGGAAATTAGCCGAGGCGGCCGCGGTCGAGCCCGCGGAATTATAGTTCTCCAGCGGGCTGATGAAGTTCGCGCTTTGCAAAACGGCGGCGGAGGCCGGAGCGGTAACGAGTGCCAACCAAACCCCGGCTAAAGCTGCCGTGCCACGCCGCATCAGCCCTTCTGCATCAGCCGCCGATGCTCGTCTCGAAAGCGCCGATACCAACGCACCTCTGCGGCGAGATGAGCGCTTCTTTGCCGAGGCATCAGATTGCGAAACCACCTCAACGCGCCGCCCAAAGCAATACTCCTCTTGCAAGCCGGGCAGTATGGCATAGACATTCCTCCTTTTATTTCAAATACCCGTCCAAAATCGCCATCCGGACCACGGCAAGATCGCCGCCTAATGTAAAACCCCAACCAATGTAAAAGTCTGGCTCCCGATATTTTTTATAATTGAGCCCGAACTAATAAAACGTATTGTATAACCTTCTGTAAAAGCGCCGTTAATAGCCGCCGGACTATAGAAAGAACCGCCTGAACCGTCCATGACCGTGTGATATAAATTTTTGCCGATCGGAACCGTGTATGTGCCACCAGGACTTAAATCTTGCGCAATAATCGTAACTGACGCGGGAACAAGATATCCAATAAGTTGATACGCCACGGCGGAAGATGTGCTTGCCAACACCATCCCAGCTCCGGCCACAGAATAGCCGTCCTGCTGGTTCTCGATATTAGTAGCACTAGCCGCGCCGCTGACGGGAATTTGGGCGTAATCGTAACCGGAATCAGCCCCGCTCGGAGAACTGGATACATAAAAATAAAAATCATCACCCGCTGGAACAGTGTATGTGTTAGTCAGAGAAATTTGAGGAGAAACGAATGTCCAATTGGAGGTCCCATCCGGATAATCGGGGTCAAAAGACGCGGGGGCATAAGCGGAGGTTAATGCGTAAGGGGCCGCTTGGAATTGCAGGCGCGGGGTCATGGCGGCGTCGGAGCCGACCTGGATTTGCAGCCAGGTCTGCCCGCCTGCAAAAACCGAGCTTGACAGCGCGACCACGCTCCCTAGGGCCACGTTGTAGATGCCGGAAGACACCGTGACCGATTGGGTTTCATTCCAAAGCTCGCTTCCGCTGGTCGCCGCGTTCCAGATGCTAAATTGAATGGACTCGGTCGCGGTGATAGGGTTTCTTGATGCGTCTGTCAGCCGTCCCTGGAAATTGATGGCCGAGGCGAACGCGGCCATGGCCGCGTTGAATATTCCCAGGTATAAAAGCCCCGCCGCCGCCAGCGCTGATATTTTTCCTATTTTCATAAGTCTCCCTTAAACGACGATTTTTAAAATCCTTCGGAGGCCTTCAGGCGGGAACTTTTTGGGGCGGTTGGTCGTATAAAGCATCAGCGGCAACCAGCCCCAGCTATGCACATAACCAGGAAATGATTGCCGCCTTTCCCCGTGCGTGAACACGGGTACATCAGCGGCTTCATGCCTCGGTTGTGCATATGCCCCTCGGGAATTCCGAGTGAGCTCACCGCGCTCCTACGCGCGGTCCCGGGTGAAGCCTAAATTAAAATTCAGTCAGTTCGCTATTTGCTCTCCTTGAATAAGGCCGTGGATGAAGTTTAGCCTTGATTTTAAAAGCTGTCAATGCTCTCAAGCCTCATCGCCCGCCCGCGATGTCCGCGGCGCGCTGCGGATACCACTCGGACTCCCAGTAGTTCTCGCGCAAGGCCTGGGCCACGGCCGCGGGCGAGTGCCCCAGGCGCAAGGACACGCTCACGCGCGCGACCTTGGCCCCGCCCGGCCGCCACATGAAGCCCACCCGGGTGATGAAGTCGTGCCAGAGCTTGACGACCTGGAGTTCCTTGTCGAAAAGGGCGACTTGGCCCGCGCGGGAAAAGCCTCCCGGGCTGCGCACTCCGGCGTAGAGCGCGCCCACGAAGTGCCAGTCGCCTCCGGGCGAGACCCAGCCGAAGCGCGCGTCCGTGTAGTACTGAGCGGCTTCCAGAAGGTTGTAGCCCGCGCCGCCGCCCAGGAAAACCCCTTTGGGATCGCCCCACTGCGCGTCGGCCACCAAGGACTGGTTGCCCACGCCCGCGACGTATTGATCGCGCAGGTCCACGCTCTCGAAGAGCCCCGGCGAGTAGGACACGTCGCCCGTGATGGGCAGAAGCCTTTGATGAAAGACCAAGTCATAGCCGCTTAACTGCTGGAGGTTGTAACCGGAGCCCAGGCTCGCCCAAAACTTGGGCGCGGGCCTAAAGGCGTCTTGCAAGGTGACCAGGTTTTCCTCCAAGCCGTAGTCCGGCGCGGAAGAGTCGATGTCGAAGGAGCCGGGCCGCGAGCGGAACGTCATCGCATGCACCGCGTCCCAATAGCCCAGACGGGATTCCCAGTGCAGGTCGTTCGACACCGAGTAGCGGTTGATGAGCGCGTCCGAGTAGAGCGGGCTGTCGGCCAGCGGGCTGCTGACGTAAACCTGGGTCGCGGGCGAGGTGAAATTGTAGAGCGAGTTGTTGAAGGGAATGAAATATTTATTGTAGTAGGCCGCGTTGTAGGACACGGCGGGCCGCAACGTCAGCCCTTGCGCCAAACGGATGGACTGCGTGCCCTGCCAGCCCGCGCCGCCCGAGCGCTGGATGAAGCCTTGGCCCTGAGCGTAAGTATTGTCCTGGAAACCCGAAAGCGTGTTGAGCCAAGGCAGCTTCCACAGCGTGAAGGACTTGCTCTGGATGTCCAGGCGCGGCGCGCTCTCGGAAACTTTTTGAAACCCGGCGCCCGACGCGCCGGCCAAGTCCACGCGCGAGTAGCTCAGGTGAGCCGTAAACGAGCTGCCCGCATAAGAGAGAGCGGCGCTGTTGTTGAGCTCGCTGGTGAACGGGTAGAGGCTCGCGCGGGCGTAATCGTTATTGAAGAGCGGGTCGGACATCGCCTGGAGACGGCCGTGGAAGCTGACGCCGTCCCATAACGACTGGTAGCGCTCGCCCAGAAATTCCCAGCGCTCGCGTCCGCCCGAGGGCTCGAGATCGGGGCTGGTCCGCTCGTTGATCTCATAGCCGTAAATCGTGCCGCGGGAATTTTGGCTCTCGTGGTCGTCCAGCTCGCCGCCCGTTCCCACGCCTTCCTGGCTGTAATAATCGACATCGGCCTTGGTGTAGAACGAGCGGCTCCAGTGGCTGGTGACGGTGTTGTCGAGGAAGTAGCCGTTGCGCTTGTCGTAGCCGGGCTGGACTTTCCACTCGAACAGCGACAGGTCCGTCCCGGGCTTCAGGGATTTGTAGAAAAAGGGCGTGTAGAACAATGGAACGGGATGGTGGCGCCCTAAATAAAACACCGCGTTGCGGGCAAGCAGATAATGATCGGGCGCCACGGTCAGATGAGTGGAATAAAAATAGTAATGCGGGTTCGGGTAGATGTCGCAGCTGGTCAAATCGGCGTGGTAATAATCAATTGAGCGATCGGCGTGGATTATGCCCTCCCGCGCGTGGACGCGCCAATTCCCGTGCCCGGCGGAGGCTTGGCTCATCACGGCCCGCCGGGTCGCGAAATCAAACGAGCCGCCGCTTCCCGAGACCGCGCTCCAGGTGTCGGAGACGATGAAGAACCCCTGGGCCGTGCCGCTTCGGGTCTCGGGGTTGATCCACAAGTCGTCGGCTTTCAAGGTCCAGCTCGATTCGCGCACGACCGCGCGGCCTTGGAGATGGATGAGCGCGGTGGCGCTGGAGTAATCCAGGTGATCGGCGGAAAACGCCAGCGCGACGGCGGCGCTTGAAACCGCGGGCGGCGGCGGCAGGGGATAATCGGCGGCGGCCCCGGCCGCGCGCGCGGGCCCGGCCAAAAGCATCAGCGCCAGCGTAAAAATCATCGCGCGGCTCCCCTAAAACCGCCGCCCAAAAACCGCGCGGCCTGCGCGGCCAGATAAAACGATCCGCAGACGACAACGGTTTTGGGCGCCCCAGTCTCGCGCCGCCAGGCGCGCAAGGCCGATGCCGCGTCGGGCGCTTGGCCAAGGCGCGCCTTGGGCGCGGCCTTCCGAATGACCGCAGCCAATTCCGCGGGCGCCAGGGCGCGCGGGCTGGGCGGCGGACAAACCACGACGTCTTGAAGCGCCGGCGCCAGAACTTTGACCACGCCGCGCGCGTCCTTGTCGCGCATCATGCCCACGATCCACCGGGCGCGCCCGCGGCTCCAAGGCGACGCCCTCCAGGTGTCCACCAGGCATCGCGCCGCCTCGGGGTTGTGCGCACCATCTAAAATGATCGTCTTACGCCCCGCCTTGCGGACCTCGAAGCGCAGCGGCCAGCGCGCCCAGCGCATCCCTTGGCGCCACGCGGCTTCCGGCACGGGCAGTTCGATCTTGGCGGCGTCCAGCGCCGCTCGGGCCAAAGCCGCGTTTATCCCCTGCCTGGCGCCTAAAATTCCCAAGGTAATCCGACGACCAGCGGCGTCGATCAACTCCTGCCGGTTGCCGCGCCAAAGCACGCGCGCGGCGCGCCAGGGCTTGGCCACGACCAGCAACGGGGCGCGCAGGGCTTTGGCGCGGCGGCGCACCACCGAGAGCGCCGCGGGCGCAAGCCTCGGGCAAACGACCGGCCGCCCGCGCTTGATGATGCCGGATTTTTCCCGCGCGATGTGCCTGAGCGTCGGGCCCAAAAAATCCATGTGATCGAAATCGACCGATGAGATGACGCAGACTAACGGCCGCCGCACCACGTTGGTGGCGTCCAGGCGCCCGCCCAGACCCGTCTCCAGCACCGCGACGCGCACGCCTTTTTGGCGGAAATAAAGAAACGCCGCGCAGGTGACGAGTTCGAAATAGGTCAGCCGCGCCCGTGTTTTTTTCTCCGCGACCGAGACTTCGCCCACGGCGCGGTCGAACGCCGCCGACGCGATCATTCGGCCGTCGACCTGGATGCGCTCGCGCACGCTCCACAAGTGCGGCGAAAAATAAAAGCCGGTCTTATGTCCGGCTTGGCGCAGGACGCTGTCCAAAATAGCGCAGACCGAACCCTTGCCGTTGGTCCCGGCCACGTGGATGGATAAAAACGCCTCCTGGGGATTGCCCAGCACGGCAAGAACCCGCCGCACGCGCGACAGACCCAAGGCAATGCGAGTTTCCCGCCGGGCCTCCAATACTTTCAGGGCCTCGGAATAATGCACCGGGCGCATTATAATGCGCCCGGTGCCAGCGGCAAGGCGCCGTTTCTAAAAACGTTTTCCGCTTCCGCAGGCATTCCGGGACAAATTCTACCTTTTAGGGGTTTATCCGACGAATGCGCGCGCCAAGCCGCCGCAGCTTGGCCTCCAGGCGCTCGTAGCCCCGGTCGATGTGGTAGACCCGCTGGACGACGGTGCGCCCGCGCGCCGCCAAGGCGGCCACGACCAGCGCCGCGCCCGCGCGGATGTCGGAAGCCATGACCCAAGCGCCGCTCAAGCGCTCGACGCCTAAAACGCGGGCCTCGCTGCCCCGCGCCCGAATGCGCGCGCCCATGCGCGAGAGTTCGGCCGCGTGGAGAAAACGGTTCTCGAAGACCGTCTCCCGGACGCGGCTTTCCCCGCGCGCCAGGCACATCAAGCTCATCCACGGCGCCTGCAAATCGGTGGGGAAACCCGGGTGGGGCTTGGTCTCGATGGAGACGGCCTTGGGCCGGCGGCGCATGGCCAAGCGCATGCCCCCGGGATAGGGCTTGACCTCGGCGCCGGCGGCGCGGAGCTTCGCGATGACCGCGGACAAGTCCTCGGCTCGCGCGCCCTTCAAGTCGATGTCGCCGCCCGCCGCCGCGCAGGCCAGCAAAAACGTGCCCGCCTCGACGCGATCGGGAATGACCGCGTGGCGGCAGCCTTTCAAGGCGGAAGCGCCGAGCACTCTCACGCGGGACGAGCCCAGGCCCGAGACCTTGGCGCCCAGGCGCTCCAGGAATCGCCCCAAGTCCGCGATCTCCGGCTCGCGCGCCGCGTTCTCGATGACGGTCATTCCCCGAGTCCCCGCCGCGGCCATCATGGCGTTCTCCGTGGCGCCCACGCTGGGAAATTCCAGGCGCACGCGCCCGGCCTTGAGCAAAGACGGCGCGCTCAGGATGATGTCGCCGCCGTCGGCCACTTGGCGCGCGCCCAAGGCCGAGAAGGCCTTCAAGTGGATGTCGATGGGGCGCAGGCCGATGGCGCAGCCGCCGGGGATGGGAACGCGCACCAGGCCAAAACGGGCCAAGAGCGGGCCCGCGGCCAGGACCGAGGCGCGCATTTGCTTGACCAAATCGTAGGGCGCCTGGGTCTTGAGCGATCCGCCGGCCAAGACGCGCGCCGAATTTCCCCGGACCTCCACTTTCTTGCCCAGGCTTTCCAAAAGCTTGATGGTGGTCTTGATGTCGCGCAGGCGCACGGGGACGTTGCCCACGACGCAGGGCTCATCGGTCAGAAGCGTGGCGATCAAGATGGGCAGCGCCGCGTTCTTGGAGCCGCTCACCTTTATCCGGCCCTTCAAGCGGCGGCCGCCCTCAACGACGAAGCGATCCATAACGAGCCTTAGGCGGCGGCTCCTTTTTCCCGCGCCCGCCGGCGGGGCGTCTCCGGATCAAGGCCGCGGCCGCAAGCCCGGGAAAAACGCGAGTGGATGCGCAAGTCGGCGATGAAGGTCATGACGAGCGGGAAATTTTAGCATACAAGCCCGGCCCGTCGAGCCAGGCCAAGGCGTCGTGGCGCGAGGAAAGAGAGCCGCGCCACTGAAGCCGAGACGCGCGGTTTAAAACTTCTCCCATGAGCCTCCCCGGCGCGACGCCGCGCGCGGACAAATCTCCTCCGGAGAGAAAAAGCGGCTTGAGCGCGGCGGACGCGAGCCCCGGATAAGCGGCCTTGAGCACGCGGCGGGAAAAATCGGAGAGCGGCGCGCGGGACGCGGCCTTTTCGCGCGCGCGAACCAAGGCCTCGCGGATCAAGGCCGCGGCGGCGCGCTCGATGGGCAAGGAATCGATCCAGGCCAGGGCTTCCTCCGGTCCCAAGCGCAAAGCCAGCAAGGCCAGGCGCTCCGCCGCGCCGTCCAGGGCAAAATCGCGCGGCGCGGCCAGGCGCGGGTGAAGAAGTTCAAGATAGCCCCAGCGCCGCAGAATTCTCAGCGCAGGCGCGGGCTCTTTTTCCTCCAAAATGCGCAAAAGCTCCTGGAGCACGCGGTGCGGAGAAAGCCGGGCGGCGTATCCCGCCTCAAGGGCCCGACGCGCGGCGGGGGCCATCTCGCGCGCCGGAGCGAAGCCGAAGCGCGCCAAATAGCGCGCGGCGCGGAAAACCCGCGTGGGATCGTCCCGGAAGCTTTCCGGATGCAGAAAACGCAGGATGCCGCGCTTGATATCCGCCAAGCCGCCCATCGGGTCGATGAGCTCACGCGGCCCGGGTGAAAGCCTCAGGGCCAGGGCATTGGCGGTAAAATCGCGGCGAATCAAGTCCTCTTCGATGCCGCCGGCGGGAGAAACCTCGGGCAGGCAGGCCGGGGACGGATAGGTTTCCCGTCGGGCTTGGGCGAAATCGACGCGCACGCCGGACGGAGCAATAACGCGCAGGGTTCCGAAGCGGCCGAACGCCTCGGCCCTGCCTCCCAGCCGGCGGGCGCAGGATTTCGCCAGCGGAGAAGGATCGCCCACGACGCACAAATCCAAATCCGAGACCGCGGCGCGGCCCAGCAGCCAATCGCGCACGCAGCCTCCCACCAAAAATAAGGGAAGCCCGGCGGCATGCGCTTGGCGCGAAAGCGGATCCAGGATAGCCCGAGCCCGGGCTGGAATCTTCAACGGCTCCGGCTTACCGCCCACGGGCGGCGGCCGGCGGAAGTTTTTTCTCAAGCCCCTTCCCGATCATCTCGGAATAGGCCCGGTAGGACTCCAGGCTCGCGTTGGCGCGCAGGAGCTTTTCCAGCCCGGCCGAGACGCTTTCCAAAGTCGCGCCCGCCGGGCCTGGAACATAGGGAAGCGACCGCGGCACTCGGCGCTCCCGCGCGCAGGCGGGGCTGACGCGATAAAGCGAGAGGCCCAAGTCCCGCGCGAAGAACTCCATCACCTCGCGTTCCTCGTCCAAATAATCATCCTGCTCCAAAAGCAGCGAGAGATCCTCGAAGCTGAAAAAAATCCGCGGCTCCATGTCCGCCAACGCCCCCTCCCCTAACGCCTTGCGCATAGCCGCGAAATCCGATGCCATCTTCTCGCGCCAATAGCTTTCGCGCTCTCGATAGGAGGGCGGAAAGACGAAGGCCAAAAGCTCCGCGGCGGAGTCCAGGTAGACCACGGGCGCCTCGGGAAAAAACGCCGCGCCGCATTGGGGGCAGAGCAGAAGGTTCAACTCCTGCGCGATCAGGGTTTCGCGCAGCTCCGCGTCCTTGTCGCCGCGAACGAAGCTCCATACCTCGGTCTCGAACGACTCGCATCCCTGCGGGCAGACGGCTTCGATAAGGCCTTTAAACGCCATGTTTTCGCCCGGGCATTATAGACTATTGCGCGATGCGGCGAAAGTATTCCCGGATGACGGGCGCGTAAGCCGCCGGTTTTTTCTCGCCCAGAGACTCCTCCAATTCGCCGCGCAGGACGCCGGGCGGCAAGTACTCGCGCGCCGAAGGCAGGGGCACCATGCCGGTATTTGCGCCCGAAGCCCCTCCCGGCGTCATGCCGCCGGAGCCGGAGGGCGAGAGCTCCAGGGAAAAAGCCCGCCGCCGGCCGCCGAGCGCGCGGGAAAGGGATGATTGTCCCGAATTCAAGAGGCCCAGCGCCTTGTCTTGGTGAAAGAGCGCCCGGCGCGCGTCCCCCCTGGACAAGGCTTCCTGCGCCGCTCCTTCCTCACCGGCGGCTTGGGAAACATCGCCCAACGCCGCAGAAGGCAGCTCGAAACCCTCTTGGCGGAGGCCCCGCAGGCCCTCCTCCAGGTTTTTAGTCTCCGCGAGAATGCGGCCCTGGCGCGCGGCCTGGGCCGCGGACTCCGCGTCGGGCCGCGCCTCGGCTTGTTGCTGGGCTTGGCGCAGGCGCTTCAAGACGTCCTCCTCGCCCCGGGCGACGGCGTTGTCCAGGTTTTTCTCCTTATCCGGGCCCTTGGCGTCGCCGCGCAAGGCGCCGATGACGTCTTGCAGGCGCCCGCCGGCGTCGCTGACTTGGCGCGCGGCGAACTGGCTTTCCACATTTTTCATCTGCTCAAGGGCGCCGGCCGGGAAAACCGCCGCGGCCGACGCGGCGGAGACCAGGGCCGCCTGCTCCTTTTCCAGTTCCGCCAGGATGTCCTTCTGCCGCCGGATGCGCCGAGCCGTCTCTTGAGAGTCCAACTCCTGCGCGGCGGCGCGCGCGCCTTGCTCTTCCGCGGCGACCCGCGACCACAAAGCCGCCGCGTCTTGGACTTGCCGCGTCGCCGCCGCTTCGGCCTGGGACATGGCGCCGGACGAAGCCCCCTGCAGGGCCCGCGAAATTTGGGACAAATCCCGCGAAAGCTCGTCCGCCAGGCGCTGCGCCGCGCGCGCGTCGCCCGAAGCCAGGGCGCTTTCAAGCGAGCGGGCCGCGTCCATCGCCGATTGAAAGGGCAGGCTCCGCGCCGAAGAACCGGCCGGCGCCGGAGCGGACGACGCCAGGCTTTGAATTTGCCGAGCTAAGGCGTCCAATTGGCTCTTGATGCGGGAAAGCTTCTGCTCAAGCGCCCGCACGGCCGAGCCGTTCAGGCCGGCGCTCGATCCGCGGCGGGCCAGGTCGCCCAGGAAAGACGCCGCGGAGAGACTCAACTCCTGCGACTTGGCCGCGGCGTCCTGCCAATCGCGGGCCTGGAGCCCGGCGGCTAAAAGATTTTTACCCCGTGCGGCCAAGTTGGCCAAGCCCTGGTGGATGCCTTGCGCCTTGGCGAAATTCCCCGCCCGCCTGGCGCGCTCGGCCTCCGGGATGTCCCGCGCGGCGGCTCGCCGCATGGCCCGCGCAAAATCCGCCAAGCTTTGCGCGAAACCGAGATTGGCGGCCGGATCCCGCGACAACGCGTCCGAAAGTCTCGTCGAATCCTCGGCCGTGGCGCGCCAGTTCCGCGCCAAAGCTTCGGCATTTTGGGACAGCGCGTCCCGGCTCGGCGGCCCGTTTTTGTTTTTGCGCAAAAAATCCAGATACCGGCTTTCCTCCGGAGCGAGGGCGTCCAGCCGCGCCTGGGACTTGCCCCATAAGGCCCGCTCTTCACGGCGGATTTTTTCCCAGTCCGCGACGTTCGCGGTTTGCCAGCGGGAAACCGCCCAATGAGGCGGCGCCGCGTTGTCGTAGGCCTTGAGCCGGAACCAGGCGCGCCCCGGAGGAAGTCCCGCGAGGCTCCATGAGTAATCCCCGATGTCGTCCTTGGGCGGCGGATTGAAGTCTCTGATGTCTTTTTCCACCGTCTTGCCGTCCTTGCCGCGGATGATTAATGAGACCCTCGAGACGCCGCCGTCGTCTTGGACCGCGTAGGAAATCGGAATCTCGCCGTCGACATCGGCTGAAACAGGCGCATCGGGCGAGAGCATCTGGATGGCCGGCGGCTGGTCCGTCAACGCCGCAATCGCGTAATCGGGAGCGGACGAGTTTCGGCGGCCGTCTCGGGCGGTCAATTCGAAATGAAAGCTGACGCTGCGCGTCAAATCGAACGCGGCCGCGTAGCGGCCATCCGGCTCGCGGCGCATGGGCAAAACCGCGGGCGGATCCGAGAAGATAACCGCCGCCCGCGCGAGCGTCTCGCTGGGAGTTCCCTCCAAAATAATGCGGCTGCCGGCCAGAAACCGCAGGGCGCCGGCGCCGTCCAAGGCCACGGTCTCGTCCTGGTTCAAACCCTCGACCGCGGCGCTTAAGCGCCTCCACCCGGGGCTGGGCACGGGCGTGAGCGCGTAGCCGCCGGTAAAGAGGCCGTGCCAGGACAGCTTGTATTTAAAGACCGCGGTCAGATTTTCCGCCGTAAATTCCGCAGAGCCGGCGCCCCGTTGATCCCACGGGGCCTCGCGCCACCCGCCGTCATCCTCGATCCAGAGCTCAATGTCCTGGGGCGCGCGGGCGACCAGGGAATCAGGCGCCCACGACGCCGAAACGGCGGCGCTTTGGCCCCAAGGGATCCGCGCGCTGCCCGGAGACACCTTCAAAAATGCCTCCAGCGGCCTGTCCGTCCACGGCGCGAAGACGCGCCGGAGCGACGCCGCGGGCCGAACCCAAAGCAGGAAAGCCGCGCCCAAAATTCCCGCGGCCGCCGCTTGCCTGGCGGCCCGCGAGGGCTTCCACCGGAACAGCGGCACGGAAGGAAGCCCGCGCAGAAGATTGCGCGCGCGGTCCACGTGCTCCTCGCGCAGCGCGCGAGACGTCGCCGGATCCGCCCTATGCCGCGCCAGTTCCCAGGCCGAAATCAGGCGCCCGCGCAGTTCCGGAAATTTATTTTCCGCCGCCGAAAGAACGTTCCTCCAGCCGCACGCGCCCCAAGGCCGGATGAGCAGCGCCCGCAAAGCTGCGGCCAGGACGGCAAGCGCCCCCCACCATATTCCCCAACGGACGGCGTGGCCGAGCGGCCACAGACGATCGACTCCGGCCGACAGGGCCGCCGCCGCCAAAGACCAGCCCAAAAGCCGCAGCGCCGCTTCGGCCAGGGCGCCGCGAAGCTTTTGCCGCCGCCATCGGCGCGGCCAAACCAGAAGCGGATCTTCGCGCGAAAGCCGCTCAGCCATGTTCCAAGCCTAAAGCCTTGCCCAAGCGCCCGCCGTTGACTCCGGCTAAAACGCGGTTCAATTGGGCGCGCCCCGACGCGTCCGAGGTCAAGTCGTAGAGGAAAATGGAGTGCCCCGCGACGAACACGGGTTTTTTCTTCCGCAGCCACGAGAAAACCGCGTGATCCTGATAGTAAACGCCATCAAGATTGGTCGCCGAAATGGCGAAGAGAATCTCCTTCATTTGATCGGGACGTACGCCGTCGCCTTCGCGTTCCACGTTGGTGATGAATCCCAGGGGAATATAGCGGATGCCGTAATAGGCGGGATCGGCCGAGCCGAAATAGGAAAGCAGAATGGGCGGGTCGCCACGGGCGCGCAAGTAATCTGCCAACGCCGGCAAGGCTTGGCCCCAGTCCACGCTGGAATCGGCCAGCCACCGATACCCGCCGGCCGGGCCGCCGGCAATCACGTTGAAATAGGATAGGTAGCAAGGATAGGCCCGCGCCACGCCGAGGCAAAGCCACAGGCAAAGACCCGTCGCAAGAAAGCGGGCGGCCGGCGCGCGCCGCCAGAGCCACGCCGCGGCCCAGGCTGCCGCGACGATCAGGAAAGGATAAACCGGCAGGATGTAGCGGCAGCCGATTTGCGTTTTGGAGAATGCCGCGGCGCAAAAATAAGCCGCGGCCGGCATCAGGACCCAGAAGCGCTGCAAAGACGGCCGCCGGATCCAAATGACCGCGCCGAATGCGCCTAAAACTAATTCTGGAAGCGGTGTTTTGACCAGGAGAGCCGCCGGGAAATAAAGCCACCAGCCGGTCGTGGAATAATGCCCGAGAAGAAAAGTAGGGCGGCCATGGCCCAAGCGAAAAAGCGTGTCGGAAAGCCCGGTCCAGTATTGGCCAAGGATCGCGAAACGATACGCCGCCCAGAGGCAAAACAGCGCCGCGCCGGCCATGGCGGCCAATCCTAAAAAAGGAAAGCCTTCCTTATTTTTTTGCAGGCGCATCTGAGTCAGAACGCCGATCAAGACCAGGGGAGGAACGGCGATGAGGCTGAACTTGGAGGCCAGGCCAAAGCCGGCGAAAACGCCGGCCAGAATCCAATGCCAAAAACGGCGCGGCGAAAAAGACAGCGCCCAAAAAGTCAAGAAATAAAACGCGGTCGCGGGAGCGTCCGTCGTCACCAAGGCCGCGTTGGAGACAAGAGGCGGACACAAGGCGAATAAAATGCCCGAAAAAACCATCGCCTCGGGCCCGCCCAGGCGCAGGGACCACTCCAAAATCGCGAAGCTCAAAAGCGCGCCCCAACTCGCCAGGGACCAAAACCGCGCGTCGTTCATCATCCTGTCCGCCGGGACGATGTTCCTATAAAGGAAGAGGTCGGCGTAATGGTAGAGAAGACGGCCCATCCATTGGGCGCTCGAAAAAAACGCCGCGGGCTTGAGAAAAACCAGGGGAAGCGCGTCCCAGGCCTCGCCGAACGGCGGGTGATTCTTGTAATTCAGGGACTTGACCGCCCCGGCCCAAACGCTGTAGCCCGAGGCCAAGTGCACCGGCTCATCGTAGGTCGGCGCGGCCGAGCGGATGAAGCCCGCGCCCAAGGCCATAAAGATGCCCCAGGAGGCTAAAAAAACGCCCGCAAAAAGCGCCCGCTCCCTCGGCTTATCCACAGCGGAATTATACTACTCGCCGCCCAGCCTTGACTTCGCGCGGACAAACCGAATAAACTTTCCCCATGATTGAACCCAAAAAGATTGCCGCCGTTTTCTCTTTTTTCGCCGCCGCGTCGGTCGCGCTCTGCGCCTGCCAGAGCCCGAGCGCCCCGGTCCAGCCGACCCAGGCTTCCACGCCCGCGCCGCAAGCCCAAGCCGCCGCGCCGGCCTCTTCCGCGCAAAACCCAGCGCTGACCACCCCCAGCTTGGCCGACGCCCAGGCGCCGCAAACCTTCCGCGCGCGCTTTAGCACCACAAAGGGAGACTTCGTCGTCGAAGTCCACCGCGATTGGGCGCCGCAGGGGGCCGACCGCTTCTACAACTTGGTCAAAATCGGTTATTTCAACGGCGCCGCGTTTTTCCGCGTGGTTGAAGGCTTCATGGTCCAGTTCGGCATCAGCGGGACCCCCGCGGTCAACGCGGCGTGGCACGAGGCCGTCATTCCGGACGACCCGGCCGTGGGACATTCCAACAGCGCGGGCATGATCACCTTCGCCACCGCGGGTCCCAACACCCGCACGACCCAGGTCTTCATCAATTACGGGAACAATTCCTTTCTGGATTCGCAGGGCTTCACGCCTTTCGGACAAATCGTCGAGGGAATGAACGTCGTGGAGAGCCTCTACGCCGGCTACGGCGACGGTCCGCCCAGCGGCAACGGCCCTGACCAGGGCCGGTTGCAAAGCGAGGGCAACCCCTACCTGCGGTCCAATTTCCCGAACTTGGACTACGTCAAGACCGCGGCCATCGAGCCTTAGCCGCCGGCCGTTGCTCTCGCCAGCGCGATTCGCGCAAGGCCTTGCGCGTCGTTTAAAATTTGCGCGCGCGCAAAGCCGCGCTGGGCCAACATCGCGGCCACGCGACGGCCCTGGCCCGCCCCGAACTCGAGCGCCACGACGCCGCCGGGCTTCAAGGCTTCTCCCGCTCTGTCGATGACGGCTGAAAGCGCGGCTAAGCCGTCTTTTCCCCCATCCAGGGCGATTCCGGGCTCGCGCCGAACCTCCGGCATCAGCTTCAAGACTCGGCGAGTTGGGATATAGGGCGGGTTCGACACGATCAAATCGGCCCAAGCGCGCGGCCGCGCGCGGCCTGCGGGGCGGATTTTTAAAAAATCGTCGCGGCGCAGTTGGACGCGGCGGGCAACACCGTTTGTCCGGACGTTGCGGCGCGCCAAATTCAAGGCCGCCGCGCTTATGTCCGTCGCCAGCACGCGCGCCTTGGGAAAAAATATGGCCACGGCGATCGCCAGGCAGCCCGTGCCCGTGCCCAAATCCCAAATCCGCAGCGGTTCCAGCCGCCGAACCTTGAGCGATTCCATCGCGGCCACGGCCAGCTCCTCGGTCTCGGGCCGAGGAACAAGGGCCTGCGGCCCGGCCGCGACCTCGAAATCAAGAAAGGCCTGAACGCCCAGCACATGGGCGAGGGGAACGCGGGCCAGGCGCTTCCGGACCAACCGCGCGAAAGCGGCGTTCTCGCGGGGGCTTAAGAGCCGGCCGCGCGCCAAGAACATCTCGTTGCGGCCGGCGCCCAGAACGCGGGCCATCAGGATTTCCGCGTTGGCCGAAGCTTCCGGCACGCCGAGGCGCTTGAAGCCGGCGGCAGCTTTTGACAGCCGCTCCCCGACGGTCACGGCGCGGAGGATTCGAGCGCCTTTTTTCGCGCTTCCTCGCGCAGAGCTTCCAGGACCGGCCCCACGTCGCCTTCCATGATTTGAGGCAGGCTGTGCCAAGAGCGCTCCAGGCGGTGGTCGGTCACCCGGTTTTGCGGAAAATTATAGGTGCGGATTTTCTCCGAGCGGTCGCCGGTGCCGACCTGGCTGCGCCGCGCGTCCGCGCTCTTGGCCTGGGCGCGCTCGCGTTCGATGTCCGCGATTTTGGAGCGCAGCATCTTCATGGCCTTCTCGCGGTTCTTGAGCTGCGAGCGCTCCTCCTGGCATTGCACGATGATGCCGGTGGGAACATGGGTGATGCGCACCGCGGTCTCGACCTTGTTGACGTTTTGCCCGCCGGCGCCGCCGGCGCGGTAGGTGTCGAGCTTCAAGTCCTCGGGCCGAATCTCCACGTCGACCTCCTCGGCCTCGGGCATGACCGCCACGGTCACGGTCGAAGTATGGATGCGGCCGGACGCCTCCGTCTGCGGGACTCTTTGCACCCGGTGGACGCCGCCTTCGTGGCGCAGCCAGGAATAGACGCCGCGGCCCTGAAGATAAAGCGTCGCCTGCTTGACGCCCTTTAAGCCCGTGGCGCTTAAATCGGCCAGTTCGGCTTTCCAGCCCTTGGCTTCGGCGAAGCGCGTGTAGAGCCGCAGCAGCTCCGCAGCGAAGAGCGCGGCCTCGTCGCCGCCCGCGCCGGAACGGATTTCCAAGAACACGTTTTTCTCGTCGTTGGGATCCTTGGGCAAGAGGGCGTCGTCGAGCTCGCGGCGCACGTGCGCGAGGCGGGCGCCGAGCTGAATTTTCTCCTGCTCGGCCATGGATCTCATCTCGGGCTCGGAGGACTCCAAGAGCGGCGCGAGCCCGGCGATGTCGGATTCCAGGCTCTCCTGCTCCCCAATAAGCCGCGCCGTCGGAGCCAGCTCCGCGCGGCGTCGGGCCAAATCCTTTATCTCCACGGCGGAAAGGCCGCTTTGGCCCAGCCGTTCCTCGACGCCTCGGAACTCCTCGAGCAGTTTCTTGAGCTTGTCGTCCATGAAAATGAAAAAGCCCCGGCCTTAGGGCCGGAGCTTTTTCTCGGGAGGGGCCGCTAGGCCGCTTTCTTGGCGGGAGCCGGCTTCTCCTTCTTGGCGCCCTTGGCCTTGGCCGAAGACTCCTTCGTAGGCGCGGTGCTCAACACCTTCTTGCGCGAGACGCCCACCGGCCCCACCTTGCGGGCCGTCGTCTTGGATGGCTTCTTGACCACGGTCCTGCCCTCGGTCGCCTGAAAGCGCTTCTGGAAGCGCTCCACGCGCCCGGCGGTGTCGACGAGCCGCTGCGTGCCCGTGAAGAAGGGATGGCACTTCGAGCAGATTTCCAGCTTGATGAGATCCTTGGTCGAACGCGTCTCGAACGTGTTGCCGCAGGCGCAGACGACCTTGGCGACGGTGTAAACCGGATGGATTCCCGCTTTCATGGATTTTATCCTCGAATTAAATTGGAACGGCTCGTAAAGTATACAAAATTTACGGACGTTTTTCGGACGCCGTCCGTCGATTTCGCGGCCGCAAAAGGCGATCAAGCTTCCGCTCGCGGCGTCTTATCTCCCGGACCAATCCGGCGTCATATTTCCCGACAGCGGGGGTCAGGTACGTGACCAGCAGCACGGCGCGACGCCGCACCGCGTCCTTGGGCGCGGCATGCAGGGTCGCCGGGTTTCCTGTCGCGATCTCCCGCCCGATGCCGCTGAATACCGCAGCCTGGCGCGGGCCGGCCGGAATTTCAACCGCTTTTCCGACGCCCCCATCTGTTTTATAAATCACCGTCCCACGGGCGCGCCGATGAAGCGGATAGGACACGACGAGGTGGTAGGGCAGGTTCCTGTCGATATGCGGATCGGCGGCCCTGGGAACCTTGTTCGCGCTGACTTGAATCATGACGTTTCCCAAGTAAAAATCCTCTCCGGGCAGGGCCTTATGCAGACGGGCGGTCAGTCTTGCGATAAACCGCTGAATCTTCCTGGACCTGGTTTCCCATCGCGTGCCTCCACTTTCACGATCGTAAGAATGCAGCCATAGGGCCTCGTCTTTTCTGTTTTTTACGGCCAGCCGCCGGCGCCACCGGCGGTTGAAAGCATCTTCCATCGGTTTGCCCATGAACCGGCCGGCGGGCAACACCGCAAAACCAGATGTCCGCAAGCTCTGCGGGCCCGCGACGCTGAGGCCCGCCAAGTTGGCGAGGAGCGCGGTTTGAAAATCGGGCGCCAAGCTCGCCGTGTTGAGAGCAAGAGCAACCGGCTCAACCTCGGCTCTAAAAGCCGCCCGCGCGCCCCGAAACCCCGCCGACGCAAGAACCGCGGCAATGAGAAGCCCCAGCTTCAGGCGCCGGGCGGCATTCGGCCTATTTGACGGCATGTTCCAATGGTAGCGCGCTCCACTCGGGAGCGCCTGAGACTTTAGTCCCTGCGGGCGCGAGTCTTTTGTCTTCCCGGAATGGCCCTTAGGACCCACGGCCCGCTGCGGCGCGGGTTTCAGCGCGCCCGTCCGCGGGATCATGATATAATGCGCCCATCCATGCTCGAGCGCCTCAAGCGTCTGATACTGGGATCTCCCCGCGACATCAAGGATCCGGAGATTTTCGACCGGATTTCCCTCATCGCCTTCCTGGCTTGGGTGGGCCTGGGGGCGGACGGCTTATCCTCCTCCTGCTACGGCCCCGAGGAATCCTTCCGAGTCCTGGGCGCCCACACGAGCCTGGCCGTTTTCGTGGCCATCGCAACGGCGCTGACGGTCTTCATCATCGCTTACGCTTATTCCCGCGTCATCGAGCACTTCCCTTTCGGCGGCGGCGGCTACACCGTGGCGACCAAGCTCCTGGGCCCCTCCTTCGGACTGGTTTCCGGCTGCGCGCTGCTGGCCGACTATTTTTTGACCATCACCGTCTCCATCGTCTCCGGGACCGACGCTTTTTTCAGCTTTCTATCGCCCGGCCTGTCCCATTGGAAGCTCGCCGTGGAGACCGCGCTCATCATCTTCATGACGCTCATGAACCTGCGCGGCGTCAAGGAATCCATTAAAATCCTGGCGCCCATCTTCATTCTCTTCCTGGTCACGCACGCCACGCTGATCTTCGGGACGTTTTTTCTTCACGCGCGGGCCCTCCCGCAAATCACCAGCCAAGTCGGCTCGAACCTGGGCTCAAGCCTCACGACTTTGGGCTTGGCCGGCATGACCGCCTTGTTCCTGCGCGCCTACGCCATGGGCGCCGGCACTTACACCGGAATCGAAGCCGTTTCCAACGGCCTGCAGATCATGCGCGAGCCCAAGGTCGAGACCGGCAAGCGGACCATGCTCTACATGGCCGTTTCCCTGGCCGTGACCGCGGGCGGCATCATCTTGTGCTATCTCTTGGTCGATGTCCACGCGGTGCCGGGGCAGACCATGAACGCCGCGCTCATCAGCCGCTTCATCGCGCGCACGGGCTTAAGCGGCACTGTTTCCGGCCACGGGTTTCTGGTAATGACCTTGGTCGCGGAGGCGGCGCTTTTGGTCATCGCGGCGCAGGCCGGCTTCGTGGACGGCCCCCGCATCATGGCCAACATGGCGCACGACTCCTGGATGCCGCACCGCTTCGGCACGCTTTCCGACCGCCTGACCGTGCAGGACGGCGTGCTGGTCATGTCCCTGGCCTCGTTGTTTCTTCTTTGGGACACGCACGGGGACATCACGACGCTCGTGGTCATGTACTCCATCAACGTGTTCGTCACCTTCAGCCTAACGCAGGCGGCCATGATCCGCTTCTGGCTGCGCGGCCGCAAGACCAAGCCCGATTGGAAAAACCAGATTTCCATCCACGTCGTGGGCTTCGTGCTCTGCGCCGGCATGCTCGTGCTCAACATGGTCATCAAATTCGCCGAGGGCGGCTGGGAGACCATGCTCATCACTTCCGGCATCATTTCCCTGTGCCTGCTCATCCGCGCCCATTACCTGGCGGTCAAGCGCAAACTCTCGCGCTTGGACGATATCCTCACCGCCCTGCCCGAGAATTCCCGGCCGACGGCGGCGCCCACGCTCGACCCCAAGGCGCCCACCGCCGTGGTCCTGGTCGGAGGCTACGGGGGGCTCGGCATCCACTCGCTCTTGGCCATCCAGCGGCTCTTCCCGAACTATTTCAAGAACTTCGTCTTTATTTCGGTGGGCGTCATCGACTCGGCCTCGTTCCACGGCGTAGGCGCGGTGGACGATTTGCGCCAAAGAACGGAGGACGAGCTCAAGCGCTACGTGGGGCTGGCCCGCAATTTGGGCTTGGCCGCGGACTACCGGCTGGGCGTGAGCACGGAAGTCGTCGAGGAGGCGGAGCGGCTTTCGCTGGAAATCAGCCGGGAATACTCCCGCTCGGTGGTCTTCGCCGGGAAGCTGGTCTTCGAGCAGGAGCGCTGGTTCCAACGGGTCCTGCACAACGAGACCGGCTATCAGCTGCAGCGGCGTCTGCAGTTCTCCGGCATCAACACCATGGTTCTGCCCGTGCGGGTGCTTTCCGGCCTCCCGGCTAAGGTTCCTGCCTGAGCAGCCGCGCCCCGAAGAAAACGAAAAGCGCGCCGAACACGACGTAGAGCTGCCAGTACAGGGAGTGAATCTGCCCCCAAATCCCGCCTTGGGCGGCGTAATGCCACGAGATCATTTCCACGGCAAAGAGCGCGGCGGTGGGAAGCACCATAAGCCACGTGGCACGCCGCGAGGAAAGCTTCCAATCGGTCATGATGGCCGCGGCGAAGAGCCCCAGGAGCGGACCGTAGGTATAGGAGGTAACCCGGAAGGCCAGCCACAAGACGCGGTCAAGTCCGCTAAGGACGAGGGCCAGGACCAAAAATATCAGGCCGAAGGCCACGAAAGAGATGCGCGAGACGCGCACGAGTTCTTTTTGCCCGGCATCCTTGCCCCAGAAAGGCTTATAAAAATCCATGACGAAGGCCGTGGACAAGGACGCCAGGGCCGAGTCCGCGCTGCCCATCGCCGCCGAGGCCAAGGCGGCAAGCAAAAGCCCGCGCAGTCCCGGGGGCATCACGGCCAGAATAAAGCGGGGAAAGACGTGATCCGGATCGCGCATGCCGGCGACGAACGCCGGATGCGCCTGCGCATAGGCGTAGAGGCCGACGCCGATGCTCAGGAAAATAAACGTGATGGGGATGCCCGCCAATCCCCAAACGATGAGGGACCAACGCGCTTTTTTCTCGTCACGGCAGGCCAGAAGCCTCTGCACCATGTCCTGGTCGACGCCGTAAGCGGCCGAGGAGTTGAAGAACCCCCAAATCACCATCAGCGCCAGGAGAGCGAGATTCTTGCGCTTGTAGAGCTCCAGGAAATTAAACTTGTCGTAGAGCGTCCCGTCCGGGCGAATAGCGTGCCTTCCGGCCGCGATGATGCCGGGAATTCCTCCTGGAACGTGCAGGACGATGTAGACGGCGGAAATAACGGCGCCGGAAATGAGCAGCACGAACTGCAGGGTGTCTGTCCACGCCACGGCCCGGCCGCCGCCCATGGTCGTGTAGGCCAGGATGGCCAGCACCACGAAAACGACGCAGTGCGCGTAAGAAACGCCGCCGCCGGCCACGACCTGCAGGACTTTGGCGATGACGACCACGCGCACGGTCGAGGCCATCGTGCGGGTGATGAGAAAATAGGCCGAGGCGGTCACACGCGCGCCCGAGCCGAAGCGCTGGGCGATGATCTCGTAGATGGAGGTGACCTTGAACTTCTGGAAGCAGGGGATGAACACGAAGGCGATGAAGACAGTGGCCATGATGTCGCCGGCGTTGCTCAAAAGATAGCGGTAGTCCGAGGCGTAGCCCTCGGCCGGAACGCCCACGAAGGTCAGCGCGCTGATGCAGGCGGCGAAGAAGCTGGCCGTGGCCACCAGCCAGGGGATGGAACGGCTGGCGAGAAAATAATCCTCGGTGGTCTTGGCGGTGCGGCGGGCGGCCCACCAGCCGATCCAGCCCAGGATGGCAAGATAGGAGACGAGAATCGCGCCGTCTAGAAATCCCAGGTGAAGCGGCGCCAAAAAGCCCCCTAGGGCGTCTTAATTAGCGCTTTATTAGGAACAATTTTGGCTTTTTGGCGCAATTCCTGCAGGAGCTTCGGCCACGCCTTGGTGATCTTGTCGGCCAGCAGCGCGGTCTTAAGGCGAGAGGAAATTTCCTTATAAGTCGCCGGTTTTGACTGCCGGAAGCTCACGACTTTGAGGATAAAATACCCGTTGGAAAGGCGCAGGGGTCCGACCACGTCCCCAGGCTTGGCCGCGAACACCGCCTTTCCGATCTGCGGCTGGAGCATCCCGCGCGGGATAAAACCCATGTCGCCGCCCTGATTTTTGGTGGCGTTGTCCAGGGACACCTCGGCGGCCACCTTGGAGAAATCGGCTCCCGACTTGAGCGCCACGAGCAAATCGTTGGCCGAGTTCTCGCTGGCCACCATGATGTCGCTCACGCGCGCGGCCCCGGGCACGCCCAGGGTGTCCTTGTTCGCGTCGAAATACTTGCGAACCTCCTCATCCGAAACGGAAATCTTGTCGGCCTTCTTGACCAAGTCCTCGCGCATGACCTGATCCTCTATCTGGCGGCGCAGCGCGGCCAAGCTCGACCCGGTCGCGACCAAGCGCGCCTCGAAGGTTTTTTGATCCTTGAACTGCTTCTGGATGTCCTTGATCCGCGCGTCGACCTCTTTCTTGTCCGGGCTGATATGGTAGTCCTTCATCGCCTTCTCAATCAGGATATTATTGACCAGGTCGCCGAGCGCGGCGTTCCCATAATTCTGGACGGCGAAGGCCGATATTTGGGCCTGCGTCACCGGCGTTCCATCCACGCTCAAGACGACGTCTTTTTTTCCTTGCGCCCAAAGCGGCGCGGCCATGAAAATGGCGCAAGCGGCGGTCAAAATTTTATTCAAGCGCATCGTTCCTCCTCAAATAATAGCGGACCGAATTTATACTTTGCCACTTTAGCATTCAGCCCGGGGATTTGTCTAGAAACATTCGGCCCGAGCCGGGTCCAAGGGCCTAAAACGGTCTGGGCCATTTAACGCCGCCGCGAAGGTCCTTGGGCTCAGGGCGCCGCCCGATGGCCCTGCCATAATAGCGTCATGACCTCCACCAAACGCGGTCTCGCCTTCGCGCTCTCGCTTTTTGTTTTTGCCTCCGCCCCGGGCTTGCCCGCCTATGCCGCGGCCGCGGAGGTTTTCGACGCCGCGCCGGCCCAGGTCGCGCCTCCGGCCTGGATTCCCGTTTTAGGCGCGGCGTCCACCGAAATGGACGCCCTGCAAGACCCCGCGGCGCAAAACGTTTCGGGCATCCTGGATCAGATCCAACTGGAGGCCGTCCTTCATCCCGGCTCCGCGGACGCCCTGGCCTTCATCGGCAAGCTGCCGGCCGCCGCGGACACGCCGGAAAAAATTTCGGCTCTTCCTCGGGAAGAGCGCCTCCAAGTCCTCTCCCAAGCGGTCGCCGCCGCCGGCCGGAAGCTTTCCGCCCAGGCCGCGCCGCTCGTCGCCGATCTTTCCCGTCCCGGGTTCAAGCCCTCCGCCGCCCAACGCCGGGTCCTTAGCCATCTGGCTTCCGCGTGGTTTTATCTTCCTCCGGCCCAGGCCGCGGCCGTGCGGGACCTCGCGCGCCGGGAAACCGAGCGCAGCGCCGTTCAAAAGGCCAAGAACCTGGCGCGCTCGCTGGCGGGCAAGATTTACCCCGTTCCCGTTCTCGATCCGGAAGTCGCGGCGGGCGCGCGGATGATGTTTGCCCGGCTGCGCCCCGCCCTTGCCCAAGCCGCGTCCGGCCCGTGCGAGACGGCCGTGAAAGACATTTTGGCGCCGCAGGCCGCGCAGGCGCTGGCGCAAGCCTCCCGCAGCCTGGCGGAGCGCGGGCATCCGCGCGGCGCGCTTTGGACCGCGGTCCTTAAAAACCATCGCCAAATTTTCGGCGCAATGGCCGAGGAGCGGATGGTCAAAGCTCTAAAAAACAACGGCCGATGGACGGAGTTGGTTTCGGCCCTGTCGCTGGCCGCGGCCGGAGAACTCGCGCGCGAGGACGACGCCGAAGCGGCGGCGGTCCTGCGCAAGGCCGGAGCCGATTATGATTTGCGTCTGCCCATCCCGTCATGGCACCCGCTGGCCGGACAATTTGAGAGCGTCGCGGACGCCTTGTCCTCCTTCTACGGCCCGCCCGAGGAAGAACCCCTGGGGCCCGGCCTGCGCTTGGGACGGCCCTTCGGCATTCCCGTCGTAATACGATCGGGAACCGCCTTGGCCTTGGCCCTCATCGGTGTGCAGATGTTCCAGGAAACGTCCATGGTGATGCCGGGCGCCGCCAAATCGTCGCTGGCCTTCCTCGCCGGAATCTCCGCCGTCCTCATCTACGGCTCGGTTCTGGCCCACGAGTTCGGCCACGCCCTCATGGCGCGGGCGCGGGGCATCGGAACGCACAAAATCACCTTGAACATCATGGGCGGCGCGGCCTTCATCGACCACGAAGCCCGCAAGCCGCTGACCGATTTCCTCGTCGCCGCCGCCGGGCCGGCCGTCAACGTGCTGCTGGCCGCGGCGTGCTTCGCGCCGGCCTTTTTCCACATCGGCGTCCCCCATCTTCTCGCGCAAGCGCTGGTCCCCTTCGTCCTGACCAATTTGCTCCTGGCGGGGTTCAACATCCTGCCCGTGCTTCCCATGGACGGCGGGCTCATGCTGAGGGCCGTCCTCTCTGCGATAATGCGGGACGACTACCGGGCCGCGCGCGCCGCGGAAAAAACCGCCAAAATCGTCGCCATCGCCTCTTTAGCCGCGGCGGCGGCGCTGCTTATTTCCGGACACGCCGCGGCGGCGATGGCGGTGGTGTTTTTGAGCGCGGTGGGCTTCATGCCCCACGTCATCTCCCATCCGGGGACGACGCTGGTCTCGTCTAAAACAAAAACCAGCTAGCTAGAGGGCTTGCCGCACGCTCTCGACGTGCCCGGGAACGCTCACCTTGCGCCAGATGTTCTTAATCCGGCCGTCGAGGCCGATGACGAAGGTGGAGCGCTCGACGCCCATATACTTGCGGCCGTACATGGACTTTTCCTTCCACACGCCGTAGGCGGAGCACAAGGCCTTATCCTCGTCAACCAAGAGCGGAAAGGGCAGCGACTGTTTTTCCTTGAATGACGCATGGCTCTTGGCCGAGTCCGGGCTGACCCCCAAGACCGCCGCGCCTTTTTTCTTGAGGGCGGCGTGCTGGTCGCGGAAATCGCAGGCCTCCGCCGTGCAGCCCGAGGTGTTGTCCTTGGGATAGAAGTAAAGCACGAGGGTCTTCCCCTTATAGTCCGCGAGCGCGCGGCGCGCCCCCGTCTCGTCCACGGCTGAAAAATCCGGGGCTTTATCCCCGACTTGAAGCTCGGCAATTTTCGTCATGCCCGGATGATAACAGATGAGCCGAAGGCGGATCAAACCGGGCGGATCCTCTCGGCCCTTTGGCTATAATGTCCCCACCTTATGCCCTCGAAACGATTCGCGCCGCTAGAGCGGACGGCCGTGGGCGCGGAAGCCTGGCCGCGGGTTGCCGCCTGGGCGCTGACCGCAGCCTGCCTTCTCTCGGCTCTCTTCGTCTTGCGCGGCACCCTGGACATGGGCGCGGCGGGCGTTTTCCGCGCGCCCGTCATGGATCAATGGAGCTTCCTCAACCGCATGCGGCTGTGGCAGACCGGACAGCAGAGTTTTTGGGCGCTTCTCTGGCGGCAGCACAACGAGCACCGGATGATTTTGGGGCTCCTGATCCTGGTCTTGGATCAGGCGCTGGTCGCGGCCCGCGGAACTTTCGCCGCGGCCTGTTCGTGGGCCTTCCAGGGGCTGCACGCTTTGTTGTGGTGCGCGCTTTACTGGAAAATGGAAAAATCCGCCGCGCCGCGGATGGCCTACGCGGCGCTCGTTCTAGGCGCCTTTTTTTCCGCCGCCCAATTCGAGAACTTTATTTGGCCCTTTCAGGCCAACTTCATCGCCGTTTTCCTGCTGGCCTCCGCCGCCGTTCTGTGCTTTCTTCGCCACTGCCGGACACGGCGCCCCGTGTTCCTCGTTTCGGCGCTGGCGCTCGCGGCGGGAACGACGTTCTGCATGGCCAACGGCGTCCTGCTCTGGCCGATTTTCCTGCTCATGGCCGCAGCGGAAAGCGCTCCGCCGAGAACCGGCGTCGCCGTCTTGGCCTCGGGCGCCGCGATCTTGGCGGCCTACTTGCACGGCTACGCGACCCCCGAGCAGCAGGCCAATCCGGTTTTTTCCCTCCTTCACCCGGAGCTTTTGACGGGCTATCTGGGAGCCTATTTCTTGAACGTTTGGGCTCGTGTTCCGGCGTTCGTCACGCCCGTGCGCGCCGGACTCTTCGCGGAAGCGCTTTTCACGGCATTCTTCGGCGCTTATCTCCGGCGGAGGATCCGCGGCCAAGCTCTGGATTACTCCTTCTACGCCTACTCGTCCCTGTTTCTCTTCGGCACCGCGGCCTTGACGGCGTTGGGCCGCATCAATTACGGCTGGGCGCAGGCCCAAAGCTCCCGCTACGCCACTCCCGCCCTGATATTCTGGATTTCCTTGGCTTCGGCGGCCTGCTTGTTCGCGAGCCGCCGCGAGAGCGCGGCGTGGAAAATTCTAGGGGTCCCGCTCATTGCCGCCGCCATGTTCTCCGGAATGATTCTTCCCAAGCAGGCTTCCCGCGTCTCGGCGGGCGCCGACTGGACGCGGCAAGTGAACATTTCCGGACTTTCCCTCGCCGTCGGCGCCTTCGATGCGGCGGCGTGGGCCCGCCTCTATCCGGGGCCTGCAACGATTTTGTCGCTTCTGCCCTATCTCAAATCGCGGCGGCTTTCCCTGTTCAGCGATCCGGACGTGGGGAAAATCGGGCGGCCGCTTTTCTCCTTTCTGACCGAAACTGCTCCCGGGCAGTGCGCCGGCTCGTTTTCCGGATTAATCCCCGTTGCCGCCGACGCGCCCGGACTCCGGGTCGGACGCGTGTTCGGGCAAGCCTGGGCGAGCGCGGCGCGGATGCGGCCTTTGCAGACCGTCTTCATCACCGATGGGCGCGGCACGGTGGTGGGGCTTGCCTACGCCTTTCGGCCTGTGAAGCGTTTATTCCCCTCTCCCGATCCGCTGCGCGGCGCGTGGGGCGGCTATGCCCGGCTGGCGCCGAAAACACGCCGCCTTTTCGCCTACGGGGTCCTGCCCCGGGCGCGCGCGGCATGCCTCGTCGGCGTCTTAAGTCTCGAGCCGATGAGACGCTCCAGCGCCGCCCATACATCGGCAGCAGCCGCGGTCGCGGCTCCGGGCCTCAAATCGCGCCTATAGAAATCGCGTAAAAGCCGCGGGCCGATAATTTTTTCAAGCCGGCCGTAGCCGTGGATTTCCCAGGGACTCGTGCAGAGAAAAATCGCGGCCGCGGGCTTGCCCAGGGCCAGGGCCAGGTGCATGGCCAGCGTATCCCCGGAGACGACCGCGTCGCAGCCGGCGATATCCGAAACGTAGTCCGCGAGCGAGCGCCTCTGGCGGAGAATCTTGACCGCGGCGCCAGCGCGCCGCAGGCGCCGAGCCAATTCGGAATATCCCCGCCAGGCTTTGCCGGGCCAGCGGCCGCCCACGCGCGGCTCAAGGCCCACGCGCGCGCCGTCGCGGCGCTTAACATCCGACGCGGGCAGGAGATTCCCGCGCTCAATCCAATATTCCTCGCCGCGAAAAGGCAGTCCCGCCATGGCGAATAAAATTTCTTGATAACTTTTCCGGTTTTTTTTCTTGAGCGCGTCCGCCCGCCGGCGGCCCAGCCGTGAAATGAGCCCCATATCGAACCAGGGCGCCGAGGATTTCGTGTAAACAAGCCTCCCGCCGCCGGCCGGCTTGACGCCGATAAAGCTCCGGGCCGGAAACCCGGCGGCCACGGCCGCGGCGCGGGCGTCTTCCTCGAGGGAAAATACGGCGTCGAAAGAAAGGCCGAGGAATTGCCGCCAGGAGCCCAGCTCGCAGGCTCCGGCCAGGACCCGGCGCGGCAGGATGCCCAGCGCCTCGCGGCTCGTGATCCAGTAGGCCTCGGCTTTGAGCGCGCGCAGAAGCGGCGTGGTCCGAACGACGTCTCCCAGGGCTCCGATCTTGACGATGAGAACGCGGCGCTTGGTCGAAAAAGCGCTCCTGCCGGAAAACGGGGCCATAACTTGGCCGTATCGTATCAAATCTCAGGCGCGGCTCCAGCGGGTTTTCGCGAGACCCCAGCCATCTCAAAAGCCTTGACAAACGGGACCGGACCTGATATTAATGTAGCAGGCCACCGAGAATTCGGATGCGCCGTTGTCTTTTCTTAAAAAACGCGCCGAGAACGGCCTCCCAAGATGGAGGTGTTTCGGCGTTTTTTATTCGCCGGCAACCAGACTATTTGAATGGCTGATTGGTCCAAACTGAAAGCGCAGGCAATCGCAATCGCGAGCACCGCCCGGAGCCGGGTAAAGTCCCTGCTGGCCGGGGGGCCCGTCTTATCGGTTGATTTGGGCGGCGCGGCGATCAAAATCGCGCTTATCGCCGAGGAAGCCGGGGGCTTGGAGCTAAAAGCCTGGGGGCACGCGCCCCTGGACGTCGCTGGCGAAGCCCCGGCGGACGAACGCAAGGCGAAGGCTCTCGACACTCTGCGTCAACTCCTCTCCATCAAGGGACTCAAGCTCAAGCGCGCGGCAACCTCTCTTTCCGGAAACTCCGTGCTGGTGCGCTACGTGCGGTTCCCTTCCTTAAGCCCCGCCGAGCTCGCCGCGGTCCTGCCGGTCGAGGCCGAGCCCTTCATCCCCTTCGACATCAACGAGGTCCAGCTGGGCTTCCACATTCTGGGCGAGGCGGAGGAGGACGGCCAGAAAAAAATGGACACCGTGCTGGTCGCGGCCAAGAGGGACTTGGTCTCCTCCCGCGTGGAGGTCCTGGAAGGCGCCGGGCTTTCCCCCGCCCTCATCGACGTGGACTCCTTCGCGCTGGAAAACGTCTGCGCGCGCCTTCCGGACGGCCAGGCCGGAACAACTCTGTGCCTCAACATCGGGCATTCCGCCACGAATCTTTCCCTCATCGCGGACGGCGCCACGCGCGTGGTCCGAGACATTTTCATCGGCGGGCACGCCGTCACCAAGGCGGTGATGAAGGAGCTTTCCTGCGACTACGCCCGGGCCGAGGAACTTAAGAAATCGTGCGGGCTCTTCTTGGACGAGGAAAAATCGCGGGCGCTCCAGGAGCAAAAAAACGACGAGTTGGCCGCGGCCGCGGCCGCGGCGCAGGTCGTCAAAGATCTGGTCACCGAGGTGCACCGCTCCGTCGATTTTTATCTTTCCCAAGGGCCGGACCACGCCATCACCGGCGTCGTCCTCTCCGGCGGCAGCGCCCGGCTCAAGAACCTGACCCATTTTCTATCCGGGGATCTCAAGGTCCCCGTGAGCCTCCTAAACCCCATGGCCGCGCTCAAAAAAATCTCCGACGACTTTCCCGCGGATCTCTCTCCTTCCTTCGCCGTCGCCGTCGGTTTGGCCCTGCGCTGCGCGGGAGGCGCGCCGTGATCCGCGTCAATCTCGTCCCGCAGGAGATCCTGGACAAGGCGCGCCGGAAGCAGTTCATCATCAAGGGCGCGGCCGCAGGCGTCGCGCTTGTCCTCGTGCTGAGCCTGATTTCCTTCGGCCAATACCTGCGCCTGCGGGATCTCCGGGCCCAATCCGCCGAGGCCGCCGGGAAGCTCCAGAAGCTGCAGGTTCTGGTGACGGAAGTCCAGGATCTTCAGAAGACGGAAAGCGGCATCCGGGACCGCCTCAACATCATCAACGGCCTGCTCAAGAACCGGCCGCTCTACCCCGACTTCATGTCCGACTTCGCGCGCGACGTGCCCGGGGGAATCCAGATCCAAGACCTGACCACCGCGGGCGGCGGAAGCGCCGGAGCGACCCTCAAGATTTCGGTCAGCGCGCGGGCGCTGAGCAACGACGACATCGCCGGCTGGATCAGCGCCATGCAGAACTCCGGCCGCTTCGCCTCGGTCGTCCTGGGAGCCGTTTCCGCCCAAGGCACGGCGCCGCAGCAGGCCTTCTCGTTCACCTTGGACGCAACCTACACCCCGAGCCTCTAGCGCGAAACCATGGACCTAAAACTAAAACTCAAGCAGCTTTCTCTCGACAAGAAAGCCCAGCAGGAGTTGGCCGCAGCAGGCGGCGGCGCCTTCGCGATCCTCTCCCTCTACATCTGGCTTCTCTGGCTGCCCTTGTCCGGCCAAATCGAGGCCCAGCGCAAGAATCTCTCGGACGTGAAGGCGAAAATCGCCCGGGCGACTCAAGAAGCTCAAAAAAAACACCGCCTTGATCTCGATCTCGCACAGTTGAACCAAACCGCCGCCGAGGCCAGCCAGCGGCTGCCCCAGAGCAAGGACATTCCCGCCGTTCTCGTCGCGGTGAGCGACTTGGCCGCCCAGCACAACGTTCAGCTCCAGAGCTTCGTCTCCAAAAAAGAAATCAGCAAAGGGTTTTTCAACGAGCTTGATTTTTCCGTCTCCATCCTAGGGACCTACAACGACATCGGCCGGTTCCTCGCCGCCCTCTCGCTCCAAGAGCGCATTTTCAACGCGGCCGACGCGGTCTACGGCAGTCCCAACACCGCCGGGCAAATTCCGGCGCATTTTACCCTAATCGCCTACCAATACAAAGGCTGAGGCGACCGGAGGCTTGATTCATGACGACGGCACACGGACTCGCGCGCACTCTCGAAAAATCAACGGCCGGACTCCTGTCCCTGCTCTTGGCGGCGTCGCCGGCCATGGCCGGCGCTTCAGCCGCGGCCAAGACCTCGGCTTCGGTCCGGCCTCCTATTACCGTCCGCTCCATCTCAATCAAGGACGGCGCGGTCCTCATCGGCCTCAGTGGACGCGCGTCCTACGAGGACTTCATTCTATCCCAGCCGCCCCGCATCGTGCTGCAGATTTCCAACGCCGACTACCATCTGGCGCAAAAAGACTTTCCGGGACAAGGCGGCACGCTTAAGGGCGTTCGGGCGGGGCAATTCTCGACCGCGCCCGTTCCCGTGGCGCGGGTGGTCCTCGACTTGACCAAGGCCATCGCCTACCACGTGGCCACGGACGGCGACGATCTCCTGGTGAGCCTCGCCGCCAAGGCGGCCGGCGCGGTCAAAACCGCGGTCGCGGCGCCGGTTCCAGCGGCCGTTCCCGCCGCGGAGGCTTCCCCCGCGGCCGTTCCCACCGTCCCGGCGGAGGCGGCCCCGGATCAACGGGCGCCCGTCGACATCATGAGCCACCTTCCCACCGGCAAGGTCACGCTGGACTTCGACCAGACCGACGTCGGCGACGTCTTCCAGCTTTTCGCCGCCAAGGCCGGCATCAACATCATCTACGGCCCCGACATTCAGGGCCAGCTCACCTTGCACTTGAACAAGGTCCCCTTCAACGAGGCTTTCCGCACGGTCCTGGACATGCTCAACCTCACCACCATCCAAGTCGGCGACAACGTCCTGCGCGTCCTGACCCCGAAGGCGCTGGCCACTGTCCAGACCGAGGCGGCCACGACGACCCAAATCATTCCGCTCAACTACGCCAAGGCCAGCGACTTGGCCGCGACCATCCAGCAAGTCATCGCGGCGGAAAAAATTCCCGGCGAAGCCATCTCGGACAGCAAGACCAACTCCGTCATCGTCACCGCGTCGCCCAGCAGCCTGACCCAAATCGCGCAGATGGTCGAGCAGCTCGACGTCAGGCCCAAGGAAGTGCTCATCGAGGCCAAGATGGTGGAGGTATCCTTGGACAACAGCTTGGACTACGGCATCCAATGGAACGAGGTGTCGCAGGGAGCCAACGGCGGCGGAACAGACTATACCGGGCTTCCGTTCACTGAAACGGCGCCTATCGTCGGCACCGGCGGCACCAGCGGCGCCAACAGCCAACTCAGTTACAGCAACTTCCTCGCCAATCAGCCAGGCAAGGCGATCCCCAATCTGGCCAGCGCCATCACAGGCAGCGGAGTCAGCCTCGCGCCCAACTCGGCCTTTGGAGCGCTGACCCTAGGCCGCATCACCAGCCATTACATCCTCAACGCCACCTTGAGCGCCGCCGCGGCCGCGAACAAGGTCAAAATTCTCTCCGATCCCAAGATCGCCACGCTCAACAACCAGCCCGCCAATATAAACGTGGTCACCAGCGTGCCTTACGTCACAACCACGATAGTGGCGGGCAACACCGGCACCAACGTGCCCCAAACGGTCAGCTACGCCACCGAAGGCATCCAACTGACCGTGACCCCCCTCATCAACGCGGACGGGCGCATCACGCTGACCATCAATCCCAATGTCAGCCAGCCCTCCGCCACGGCCAGCGCAAACGCCTCAACGGGAGCCCCCGCCCTGGACACCCGCAGCGCGCAGACCACCGTCATGGTCAAAAATGGCGACACCATCGTCATCGGCGGGCTCATCCAGGACTCGGTGACCAACGACATTTCCAAGATTCCTCTCTTGGGCGACATCCCGATTCTCGGCTGGCTTTTTAAGAGCACGCACCAGGTCCACAGTCGCAACGAGCTACTCATCTTCGTGACGCCGACGATCATGACGGACTAGAGAGCCGGGTGCCGGCCATTGGAATCGGGCTTCTCGCGGCGCTCGGGCCCCTGCTCCGGGGCGCATGGGATCTCTGGGCGCAGACTTTTGTTTTCTGCCTCTGCATTTTTCTGGCCGCCTTATGGCTTGGCGCCCGCGTCGCCGACGGTTATCTTCCCCTGCCTCCCAAGAAAATTCTGCTTTGGTCCGCGGCGCTCATCGCCGTCGCCGGGCTTGCCGCGTTCCTAAGCCCGGTCCGCTTCTACAGCCTTCCCGCCTGGCGGGATTTGACCCTGGGTTTGGCCGTATTCCCGTGCTTAAGCCTGGTTCCGCGCCGCGGCCGCGAGCGGCTGGATCAAGCCGTGCGCGCCGCCGCATGGCTGGCGGCGGCCTTGGCCTTCTACCAGCATTTCAAGCAGGGCGCGGCGAGCCCGACCGGGCCATTCCCCAACAAAAACTTGATGGCGGCGGCGGTCCTGCTCTGGCTGGGCGCTGCCTGGGAAACCTCGGACTGGCTCCTGGCCGCAGCGCTCCTTCTTGTCCTGTTTTTGGATCGCAGCGTGGGCGCGTGGCTGTCCCTGGCGGCGGCGCTGGCGCTGTGCCGGAAAAATATCCCCAAGGCAGCCCAGATCGCGGGCGCCGTCGTCGCCGTGTTCGCGCTGGGAGCCCTGGCCTTGAAGCTCCAATCGCCGGATGCCGTTCATCGCTGGCAGTGGTGGTCGGCCGCAGCCCATATGCTCCGCGACAAGCCCCTCTTGGGCTATGGGCCAGGCTCATTCGCCTACGTGTTCCCGGCCTATCGGAAGCCGGGTGATCCCTTGGGCTCGCTCTACGCCCATAACTATTTCTTGGAAATCGCCGCTGGCTGCGGCTTGCTTTACGCCCTGCTTTGGCTCGCGGGGATTCTGTCTTTTTTGCCGCGCGCCTCGGCGCCCAAGCGCTTCGCCGTTTCGGCGCTTCTCATACAGTCCCTCTGGGATTACCCGCTCTCCATCCCCGCGCTTTTCTGGCTCTTCTGCCTTTTCGCCGCGGACGGCGTGCCTGAACCCGCGCGCGGGGCGAACATCCCGGGCCGGTGGAAAATTCCTGCCTTCGCGGCCGTTCTCGTTCTTGCCTGGAGCCTGGCGTCCGGAGCCTGGGCCCTTTTCCGCGCCGATCAGTGGCAGGCGCGCGCGATAGCCGCGGCCAAAAGCGGCGCGCGCCCGGACGCGGTGCGCGATTTGCTGCGGCGCTCCGAGCATTCCGCGCCGGATCCGGAGACGGAGGAACTATTGGCCGAGTTGACGCTCGCGTCCGCGCCGGGACCGCGCCTTTCTCCGGCCGATTCGGCGGCGGCGCTCGACGCGCTCAAGAAAGCGGCGGCCTTAAACCCCTACCGCTGCGAAACGTGGAACCTGATGATCCGGCTGGAGGAAACGCGCGGCGCGGCCGGCGCGGCGGCGGCCAATTTCCGCCGGGCCCTGGCCTACTGCCCTCGCTTAAGGGAGAATCGGAGCGGCCGACCGTGAAGCGCCTGGGAATCCCGGCTCCCCGGGACAAGGATCTCCTCTTGCTGGCGCTGCTCGCGCTGGCCGTTTTCCTGCGCTTCGCGCCGACGTGGGCCCGGGGGCTGACTCCCTTTTGGGGCGATTTGACCTACCTGCACCACCCCTGGCGCGCGTTCGACGCCGAGACCCTGCAGTCGGGCCGGCTGCCGCTTTGGAATCCTTATCTCTACTTCGGCATGCCCGGGGCCGCGACCATGCAGGATTCTCTGTTTTATCCCGGCACGCTGCCATTTTTCTTCTACGGGTTCGCCGCGGCGCTCTCGGTTTACCACTTCCTGGAATATTGGCTCTGCGCGGCGCTCGGCTATCTTTGGCTGCGCTCCTGGCGGCTCTCGCGCGGAGCGGCCATGGCGGGGTGCGTGAGTCTTTCCTGGGGCGGCGTGATGCTGAGCCGCATGCCATTTTTAAATCACTTGGCGGTACTGGCCTTGGCTCCGGCTTTTTTTCTTTTTTTTCGCCGCCCGCTGCTTTTAAGCCTCGCCTTGGCGCTGGCTTTCCTGGCGGGCTACCCGGCCTTTCTCATCGGCGCGGCCCTGCTCGCCTGGATCTTGACCGTCATTTTTATCCGGCGCGCTCAGCGCCTCAATCTTCTGAAGGACGCGTGGAGCTGGAGCTGCGCCGCGGCGGGCGCCATGGCACTTTCGGGATGCCTTCTTCTGCCCGCGTGGCAGCTGCTGTCCCTTTCGCCGCGCGCGCACGGGCTTAAGTACGCCGACATTTTCCGGTTTCAATTTTCTCCGGCCGATCTGCGCCAATGGGTGAGCCCCTGGCTCGTGCCCTGGTCGGCCTTCAACCCGGCCGTGGAGTGGTGGAAGTGCTGCTACGTCGGGTTCCTAGGTTGGGCCGCGGCACTCTGGGGGCTTTGGGCCCTGCCGCGCCGCAAAGCCGCCGGACTCGCGGCCGTTCTGTTCGCGATTGGGCTTCTCATCCTGGGCAACTCCAACCCCGTCTCGACGTTCTTGTGGCGGCATGGCGGCCTTCTGCGCTTCATCCGCTATCCGGGAAACCTGGATTATCTGGCCGCCTTCGCGCTCTGCCCCTTAATCGCCTTGGGCGCGCAGCGCTGCCCCCGACGCGGCCTCGCGACGGCGGCTCTGTGGCTGGAACTCTCGCTCTGCGGCCTTCACGCCTTTCCCCTGGCGCCGCGCGGCTTGTTCACCTCGGCGGGACCGCTGGTCCGCCGCCTGCAGAGCGAACTTCACGGGGATCGATACCTGCTCTCGCCTAAAACCCTGGAATTGAACCGCGGACTTTCCTACTCCGATTGGAAGCACCGCCTCTACGGGCTCACCAACGCCCCCTACCATCTGGCCGCCGCGGGAAATTTCGGAGACCCTTTGTCCCCTCGCGAGAACTTCGCCTTCATGAACCTTCTCTACACCCGCGCCTCCGCCGGCGCGGCAGCCTCGCTTTTCCCCTGGGCCGGAATCGCCGATCTAGTGACGGGGAAAAAACTGCCGCCGACCGACCTGCTCTTGCCGCAAGGGCGCACGCTCTGGCGCGTGTACGCGGCGCGGCGGAAAATTTCTCTTGCCTATTTCTTCGACGAAAAAGACGGCGCGAATATCCCAAAGAACTTGGCGGCGCCTGCCATGCCGCGGACGGCCAAGCCGGTCGCATGGCGGAACCCCAACGGAGAGGATTTCGAGGCCGCGGGAAAAAGCTCCGCGCCGGGATGGCTCTTCGTGTCCTGGCCGCGCTACCCGGGGTGGCGCGCGCGGCTCGTCACACCCGCAGGCGCGGCGGCGGCGGCGATGGTTCCGGCGCTGGAGTTGTTCCAAAAAACGCGCGTGCCGGCGGGAGCATGGACTCTGCGGCTTCGCTACGACCCCGCGAGTTTCCGGCGGGGCCTTTGGCTGAGCTTGGCCTCCGTCATCCTTCTGGCGCTGGCGGCCGCGCTCCGGCTCAGCGAGGCTTTTCGTGCGGACTAGAGACTTCGCGCTTTTCGGATTTTTCGCGGCCCTGATTCTTTTCCTGCTGGCTCCCTGCTGGTTCGACGCCCGCGCGGCCCTGTTTAATTTCGGAGATCTTTACGCCTACCACTACCCGCTGCGGCATTTGGTGGCAAGTTCTCTCGAGCAGGGCCGCCTGCCTTTTTGGAATCCCTATATCTTCGGAGGAACGCCGCTTTTGGCCAACCCGCAGAGCGCGGTCTTCTATCCCGTCTCGCTCCTGGGATTTTTCTTTCCGCTGGTCCTGGCCTTTTCGTGGGACTACGCTTTTCACCTTCTCTGGGCGGCCTTGGGCGTCTGGCTGCTGGCCCGCGCCTGCCGGCTGCCGCGCCCGGCGGCCTTGGCGCTTTGCGTCTTCTACGCGCTATCCCCGTTTCTCATCTACCGCGTGACCGAGGGAATCCCCACGCTGCTGGCATCCTTATCGTGGGTCCCTTGGTGCTACTTGGCCTGGCTGAGCGCGGACTTCTGGCTTTTGAGCGGCGTCTTCGCCCTGCAGTTTTTATCCGGGCATCCGCAGTTTTTGATCATCAGCGCCCTAGGAATGCTGCTCCTCGCCGCAAGCCGGGGCCGGTCCGGGAGCAAGTCCATCCTGCGCTTAACCGCGGCGGGCTCCGCCGCCTTGGGGCTTTGCGCCGCGGTCTGGCCGCTGACCTGGCAGTTTCTATCTCTCTCGGTGCGGCGCATCTGGGCGCCCGCCTTCAGCCTGGGATATTCCTGGTCGCCCAAGCTTTTATTGACCTGGATTTGGCCCGGCGCTTTCGGAAGCCCCATGGCCCCCGGGTTCTCCGGGTTTCCCTCGCTGTTTTTCGAGCGCTCGTGCCTGTTCATCGGATTTTCCGGCCTGGCCCTCATCCTTCTGGGGCTGCGGCGCCGGCGCGCCGCGGCCGGAGCGCTTGTCCTCGTCGCGGCGGGACTCTTCGTCGCCTTGGGCCGGCACAACCCGCTCTACCGCGCCGCCGTGGAAACGACCGCCCTTGATTTTCTGCGCACGCCTTCGCGTTTCCTTCTTCTGACTTTTTGGGGCCTTCTGCTTCTGGCCGGCGGAGGATTGGCGCGAATCAAGCGCTGGCCCGGCCGACGCGCGTTTTACGCCCTGGCGGCTTTGGCGCTGTGCGCCGAACTCTCCGGTTGGGGCCGGCGCTTCTTGAAGCCCCAAGCTACCGGGCCTTTCCTGGGATTTAATCCCATCATCGCGGAAACGGCCGGGAACAGGCCCCTGCGCGTGATGACGGATCCGGGCTTGGCCAACCCGGACAAGACCATGCTCTACCGCGCGATGAACGTCAACGGCTACGACGCGTTCTACCTGGAAAATTTCGCCTTCTACGCGGCCAGAAGCGAAGGCCGCCCGGCGGCGGACGCGAGCCGATCCTATTTGACGAACGCAAACACCCCGGAGATGCGCCGCCTGGGCGTGGACGATTTCATCGCGCGGAATGGGACGCTGCGGCCGGCGAAAGGACCTCTCCGGCCGCTGGTTTTTTTCACCGACAGCGCGAAATCCGCGGGATCGGCGCTGGGAAAAGCCGGGGTCTTCATGCAAAATTCCGAGACTTGGCGCGTCACGGGAACACCATCGCCGCGCGCCACGGCTTTGGCCGTTTCCATTCCTTTTTATCCGGGGTGGCGCGCCTATCTCGACGGCCGCCGCGTCCCGCTAGCGCGCTGGGACGGCTTTTTGCAGGACATCGCCCTTGCTCCCAAGCGGGCGGCGGCGAAGACGCTGCGCGTTCTTTTGCGCTTCACGCCGACCCTCTGGATTTTATGGCTATGGGTTTGTATCGTATCTTGGTCCCTGTGGCTGGCCGTCGCCGCCCGAGCCGTCGCGCGCGGCGCCGCGCCGCCGGGATTTTCAGACCTTCATTCATGCTGAGCTTCACGCGCAGGCACCTTTCCGCGGCGGCCGCCTTGGCAGTCACCCTGGCCTTCCTGGCTTTGGCGCTCCGTCATGTCCGCGTGGATAAGCTCTGGGACATCTTCAGCCAAGCCCGCTGGCGGTGGGTCGCGGCCATGTGCGTTTTTTCCCTTGCCGATTTGGCCGTGCGCGCCTGGCGCTGGCGGCTTCTCTTAAGCGACGCGGCGCCGGCGGCGCCCGCCAAACTACTCTTCCGCTTGGAGGCCGTGGGCATCGCGCTCAACAACATCCTTTTTCTCCGCCTGGGAGAATTCGCGCGGGCCTGCATGGCCGGCCGAGAGTTGGACATCCCCGTGCTTGCCGCGCTTTCCAGCGTCGGCGTCGAGCGCGCCTTGGATTTGGCGGCGCTCTTGTCCCTGTTTTGCTGGGTGGGTTCGACCTCGCCCGATTTTTCCTACCCGGGATTTTTGCGCGCGGGAGCCGTCCTTCTTGTCTTGACCCTCGGCGGGCTCGTTTTTCTCGCCGCCGCGGGAAAGCCCTTGAAGCCCGGCGGCTCCTGGCACCGGAAGCTCTCGCGCTGGCCCAAAATCCAGGACTTGGCCTCGCAGATGGCGCTGGGCGCCTCGGTCCTGCGCCGCCCGGCCGCCGCCGCCGCCGCCACCGGAGGCAGCCTGGGTCTTTGGATCATCGACAGTCTTTTCTACTGGTCGGGAGCGAGGGCGCTGGGGCTGGGCTCGGTGCTGGGATTCAAGCGCTCGGTGCTGGTGCTGACTTGGTCCGGCGCGGGCACCGCGCTTCCGGCCGCCCCCGGCGCCTTTGGTACGTTCGAGGATTTCGTCAAGTCCCTACTGATGGATTTCCATGTTTCAGCCCAGAAAGCTTTCGCCTTCGCTTTTTTCAACCATATGGTCGGCTATATCTTCATCACCCTTCTGGGCTTGGCTTTCCTTTATCAGGAAGGGCTCTCGCTGGCGGAGCTCAAGGGCGCCCTGCGCCATGGCCGAGATTCCTAGAAACCGGCGCTTGAGCGTCGCGATGGTGAGCGCGAGCTTTCATCCCTACATCGGCGGCGCGGAAAAGCAGGCGCTGGAGCTGGCCGCGGCGCTTGAATCGGGCGGCGCGCGCATCACCGTCTTGACCCGGCGCCTGCGCGGATTGCCCGCCGAGGAAACCGTGCGCGGCGTGCGCGTGATTCGGCTATGGTGCCTGGGCCAGAAAGGCTTTCTCAACGCGGCGAGCTTCGGCCTTTCGCTTTTTCTCCATCTTCTCAACCACTCGACGTTCTACGACGCCTTCCACGCGCACTTGGCCGGCTCGCCGGCCCTGGCCGCGGTTTTGGCCGGGCGCTTCCTTAATAAGCCGGTTTGGGTAAAGCTGGGCGGCGGGCGCGGCGTGGGCGAGCTCTCCGGTTCGGCAAAAACCATTCCCGGCCGCCTCAAACTCCGGCTTCTGGCCTGCTTGAAGCCGCGCTTCATCGCGGTGAGCCCCGATTTGGTGGAGGAAGCCGCCGCCTACCTGGGACGGCGCGTCGGCGTGCAGGTCGTGCCCAACGGCGTGGACACCGCGCGCTACCGGCCCGTTCCCGCCGCGCGCAAGGCCGAGTTCCGCCGAAGCCTGGGTTGGCCCGCGGACGCTCTGGGATTTGTCTACACGGGAAGGATCGCGCCGGAAAAGCGCCTGCCGCATTTCCTGGAGGCTTGGACCGACGCCGTGAAGAAATCTCCCGGCTCCCGCGCCTTCATCGCCTTTGTGGGAGACGGCATCGAAGCGGCGCGCTTGAAGGACATCGCGGCCTACGAGCGGATTCAAGACCGGGTCTTTTTCGCGCCGCCGACGGACGACGTAGCGCCCTTTTACGGCGCCGCGGACGTCTTCGTTCTTCCCTCCATTTCAGAGGGGCTCTCCAACGCGCTTTTAGAAGCCATGTCCAGCGGACTGGCGATTCTGGCCAGCCGCGTGGGCGGCACGCCCGAAGCCGTGGCTGAGGGGCGCAACGGCCTCTTGTTCGCCCCGGAAAATGCCGAGGAAATCCGGGCGCAGGTCAAAAAATTCCTGGACCACCCCGAACTGGCCGCGCGCCTGGGCCGGGAAAGCCGCGACATCGCCATGGAAAAATACTCCCTGGCCGAGGTCGCCAAGCGCTACGAAGCCCTCTATGCCGAGGGCTAGCCTTCCTTAATATAGCCGCTGCGGCGGAGCTCTCGCCCCCCGTCTTGACAACCGCCGGGACCCGCACAATACTATGGGCACGACGCCATGCCCAAAACTTTCGCTAAAAAAACCGGCCTTATTCTCGGCGCCTGCCTTCTGGCGGCCGGAGCGGCTTTCGCGTCCGCGGATCCTTTCCAAGCGGCTCTGCAAAGCGCTTCTCTAAAAGCCAAAAACGCCTTTATTTCCGGACAGCCTATTTACGGCGCCTTGGGCGCGAACCCCACGGCCGCGCTCGTGCAGGCGTTGAACGCCCCCCGCGATCAGGATTCGAACGCGGCGCCGCGCCGCCTAGAGTTGGCCGCGTTTTCCGCCACGCTTCAAAACGTGAACACAATCCAAACCATGGCCGCGGGCGACGGACGCAACCCGCAAAAAATCCAGGCTCTTATCTCGGCCGCGGCCGTCCAGTGGCGGCTGACTCCGTCCGAAGCCGAGCGCTGCCGCGAACTCTACTTGGGCGACGCCTCCGGAAAATCCGGCAACAGCTCGGGCCAAACTGCGTCCGCCGCGGTTTCCGCGGCCCAGGCGCAAGCCGCGGCCGAGCAACGCGCGGGACTGCAGAAAACCGGCGCGGCAGCCATGGCGTCGGTCCAAGGGCAAATCGCCGGCTGGCAGTCGCCCGAAGCGCAAAATATTCCCAGGGCCCCGGCTGGCACGACGGCGGCGACGGCTTTCTCCCGCCGCGGCAGGACCGCCGGGACCATCCTCCCCGAGGCCGGCCCGCAAACTTTGTCCATACCCCCGGTCCCTTCGCCCTCGCAGGCGCGCCAAATAAAGGACGCCCGGGCCGTCCAAGCGGCGGCTGAAGCCTACCGAGAAAACGGCGGGGCGGTCTCCAACAGCCTGGCTTACTGGCGCGCGCGTGAAAACCCGGACATCCGATCCGGCGAATCGGCTCTAGGATATACCGCGCGCATCACCTCCGCCAAAGTCATGGCCGGGCTTTTATCCCTTTCCGGGCTGGCCTCTTTTGAAAAATCAGTCGCCCAGTACGGCTATCTCTCCGCCACGGACGCCAGCGCGGGAACGAAGGCGAAGGCGGCGGCGGCGGCGGCGGGGCATGCGGCCCTCACCTTCGTGAGCCTGGGCGGCGCCGACGGCGTCCTCGGACCGGCTTTCAAAGCGGGTGGAAAGCTGCTCTCCAAAATCCCTCAACTCGCCAGAGTCGCGGAAGCCTCCCCCGAGGCGATGGATCTGCTCTACGGCGACGTTTCCGCCGCCGACCACGAGAATTTCGCGGGCGTCGTCGAGCGAAGCCCGGACGTTCAAAAAATGCTCGACCGCATCAAAGAGTTGCCCATATCCATGGAGCAAAAGCAGACCCTGGTCCGCCGACTGATCGAAACCAAGATTACCCCGACGTACGAGGGCGCCGATGAATTGGTCGGCCGCCAGACCGACCGCCTGATGCGCGAGGTTCCGGCCGCTTCTGCCGAAGGGACGGCTCATTTGCCGCAGCAGGCGGAAGCCCAAATGATGGAGGGTCGCCTGACGCAGGCCCGGCCTGGCGCCGCTCCGCAGATCGGTGCGGATATTTATCGCAGCAGCAAATACAATTCATTGGAAAGCTTGGGCAATTCCCTGCATTCTCAAGTAGCGCGGGAAGGCGACGAGGGCGCAGACTACATCGCCACCAAAGGAAGTCAGGCGACGGCCAAGCAAACCGGCCCCTTTTGCGCCGAGCATGCCCTGTGCAACCTCTTCGATTCTCACGTTCAAAACGGCGAAATCGACAAGGTCGCGGACATAGAGAGCAAAATTCTCGAGACTAAACCGGAGTTCCGAAAGACGGGCGGACTAAGCAAGGAGCAAATCTATTCCGTCGCCAGCAGCTTGGCTCAAAAAGTCGGGAAGACGGCCGAGGAGATCGAACCTGAAAACATGGTTTCCTTCATGAAGGAAACGGGGGAACCCGTTTTGGTCACCGTGCGCTCAAGCGAGGACGGCGGGCACGCCATGCTGGTGGGAAAGCCGTTCCGCGCCGGGGATGGGAAAATAATCTTCGAGACCTTCGATTCCAATAATCCCACGGGCGCCGCGGGCTACATCAGCGCGTTCGACCTGGGCCGAATCATAACTGGCGCCATCGCCGTCAAGTGAACGCCTACCAAATCATCTGCGCCCGGCAGGACTTGAACCTGCGACCCTCCCGTTATGAGCGGGGTGCTCTAACCAACTGAGCTACGGGCGCATCGCAGGGATTCTACTACTTTTCCGAAGAAGCGCTATCGTCGAGATTTAGAGCTGGATTTCGGTTTTAGACTTCTTGAAAAACCTCTTCATTCAGGCCGAGACCGCTACTCATCGATATCCATGAATTACGCGGCCACACCCAACTCGGCAGTTTTACGGCTAATCTGCGCGCCCGCGCTTGACAACGGCGCAGGCGATGGCGTTGGGTTCGCCGTTTTTGGTGTAGAAGGTTTTTAGAACGTCGCAGGCCAGGCCCTGCCGGGCCAGCGCCGCGGACGCGAATTTTAAGTTGCCATGCGCCGTATAGAATAGGTAGATGTTGCCTGCACACATATCACGGAGGAAGAATCTATGGTCGGCATTATAATTAAACCCGCGCGGCAACGGGCTAATTTTACCGTCTGAAAGCAATTGGATCGGACGTTCGAAGCCCCAATCGCAGGCAACGGGGGCGAAATAACCGTGTTTCCCCAGCCAATTGGTGATGGTAATAATGGAATCGGAGACGTCTCCCGTTCCCCCGGTCAGGCGCAGGAAGTTTTCCACTCTTGAGTACTCCCGAAGGTAAAGAACGGGAGCCGCGATGAACAATAAAAGGGCCAGGCAAAGCGCTTTCGGGCATGGCCGCGCGGCCCAAGCGTGATCGAACAAAGCGGCGGCGGCGGCGCCCATGATTATCTGCGGCAATGGAAAAATAAAATAGAGATGATCCTGCCTGAAGTTGGATATAGTCAGACATGACGGCAGAAGCATGCCCGTGAGCAGCATGGCAAAGAACAGCGCCTTGCGCCGCCGCGCGCCGCGCGTTACTTTCCAGAATAGAAGGATCGCGGCGCTTAACGCGAGCAGAAAGCCGCAGTATATCATCATGAAGGAGACGAACCCGTCATTAACCAAGGAATAGGTCGGCAGGATATCCCACATGCCTCCGGCCAAGGCGCCCAGGAATTGGTGCAGCGACACGCCCCAATTGCTTAGGATCGTGAAATTATTCACGCCGCCCCATATGCCGTGGCGGAGGTAAGTAATGCCCAATCGAAATAAATTCTCGTCATAGCCGCGCATCG